>DFGA01000024.1 GCA_002371615.1 Lachnospiraceae bacterium UBA3762
ACTGATATCATATCAACCGATTCACCGGATTTTGACATCGACGAAAAGGTGGCTGACCTTCTCGCACAAGGTGACTACGAAGAAGGGCGCGCCATTGTCCTCTATGACACGGAGAGTCCTGTCTCCGATGAGGAGCTTGTCGGTGCCGGAGATCTCATCGCCGGTGCCGAGCAGATCGCGGAAGTCAGTGCGGAAAGCTATGTGAACGCGACAGGAGAAACCCTGCCGATCCCCGACGGAGAGCTTGTCGGCGCATCTTCCGATTCCGCAGACGATGACCGTATTGCAATCCTTGTGGTTGAAGATCAGAGCCGTTCAACGGAAGAACTTCTGCGTGAACTCTTATCTGACCCGCGAGTTCTGAGTGCGGAACCTGACTATATATTCAGTATCAATTCCGTCGATCAAGATGGTCCCTCTGACGAGCTTCTCGAGAATACCGCTGTTATACCTGATACAGAAAGCAGCACAGGCTCCGAGGCGGAACCGTTCGTTCAAAATCCATCTGTGAGCATCCCGGAAGATGAATACGCACTTCAGGACAGTGACACAGATTATGATATGGATGATGAAACTGTCACATCAGACACTGCAGATCTGTCTGTTTCCGGCAGAGATGTTGCAAATATCGATGGATCGGGCAGTGCTGATCAAAGTGCCGATGCCCTCGTCTCAGACGATGCAGAAGAAGAAGTCATTGTCGGCGCATCCGGAGACCTGACGCCATATCAGTGGGGAATGTCCGACGGAAAAAATCGTTATGCGGGAGCAATGCTTGAGAACACAGAAGTCTACAGTGTGAATTCTCCTAACTGGAATACCGTCGGTGCCACCAACGCCGAGGGCGTCATCGCCGTCATAGACACCGGTATCGACCATACTCATCCTGACTTAAAAGACAATATGTATGTCATCCCGGATTCCGTGCAGGAGAAGCTCGATTGCGGAGAATATGGCGTCAGCACCCTGATAGGCGTTCGTGACAAGACAGACACAATGGATGTGGACGGACACGGGACACACTGTGCCGGCATAATAGCCGCTTCCTGGAATAATAAAGGTGTAAGCGGTGTCACCTCAGGCGCCAAGCTCATAGCTGTCCGGGCACTCGATGATAAAGGTTCCACAACATACTCCGCTATACTTTTTGCACAGGCATTTGTTCAAAATGCAAAAGAAAACGGAATTGATATAAGGGCTACGAGCAATTCTTACAGTGTCTATGCACCCAACTATGCTTTGCGCGTCATGATCGAAGAACTCGGAAAACTCGGTATTATCTGCGTATTTGCAAGCGGAAATGAGGCATCTTATATAAATCTGCTTGAACAAAGCACAAATCATATATGGGATCTCCCGAACGTGGTTATTGTCAATGCATCTGCCGAAAACGGAGATAAGGCATCATTTTCGAACTTCAGCCAGAATCAGACGCATATATTTGCTCCCGGCGTAAATATCCTCTCCACAGTACCGACAGCAGGTTCAGACGAAGCGCCGATAGATTATTTTGCTGAGCTGGATGATGCCCCGCTATATACGGATCCCTCCTGGAAGAATCTTGGCTCAGACATGATAGCCAGTGTATCGTTAGACTGGCTGGAATATCCCTACTTTGACTACTTTCAGGTCACGCAGATTACAGATATATCTTCCTGCGGTCAGACGCCTGCGCTCCGATTCAAGCTGCTGAAAGATGTACCTGCCGGCAAGGAAATGACTTACTGTTTTCTTATCCCCGTGGGAAAAGATGCACCTGTTGCCTATGTCTCTGCGGATATTCTCACGCCTGACAGCAACACAACAACCACGCTTCGAGTCCGCACACGAACTGACGGCGATACAATCAGTGACGTATCAAGCAGCGTAAGAGAAGACCATTATGATTGGGTGCACCGGTCGGTAATAGACCTGGATAAAAACGGCAGAACTATAGATATGGTCGATGATGTCTATCTTCCTGTTTATATCGATCTGAGCAAAAACGATAATTCCTCACTGAAGGCCGGAGAATATGTTTACATTGATAATATTTGTGTCGGTTCCTCGTCCTATAGGAACGATCAGACAGCCTTCGGAATCATGAGCGGAACATCCATGGCGACGCCGTTTGCAGCCGGTATGGCTATGGTTCTCTATAAAGGCAAAGAGGTAAACCGCCAAAATGCCAGCCTTCTCGCAGCAGATCTGCAGGGACTGGTGCGTACAAAAGATTCTCTGGCAGGTAACTGCACTTCCGGCGGCGTTCTCGACTACTCGGTAGACTCCAATGCGATGCTGCCTGTCATAAATTCGGCGACTCTGAACAGCACCGACCGCACTATCACATTGGCCGGATATTTCTTCGGGAACAGAGGAACACTATCCTCCGTAAATCTGGCAGGAACAGATCTTGAAATCGTCAGCTGGAGCAACAACGAGGTAGTGGTAAAATGCCCCGACCGGATGGCTTCCGGTCTTCAGAAAATAGTATTGACCGATGCGGGCGGTCTGACTACTCGCAGCGCATTCAGCCTCACAGTTCCGGAAGATTCTGAAATCGAAGACACGGCTACAGAGCTTTATGAAACAACACTGCCGGATATTCCTGCCGATGTAATCGGTGTGGATGAATCAATTTGCAATGTATGCGGTCTCAATGATACGATATACATCACAGCAGGCAAAACATATGGAAGCAGACTCTATGCAGAAAAATTAGTCAGTTATTCGATCAAGGATAAGAAATGGAAAGTCGTTGCTACTATTCCCGAAGAAGGTCTCACGGACTGTTCCATGGCTGCATATCAGGGAACTATCTTCCTGAACGGTACAGATGTTGACGGTATAGCATACCTGTATTACTACTCACCTTCGAAGAAAGACTGGTACTTGCTCAAAGAATCCGGCGTTGCCGATGCAACGATTGTCACTTTTAAGAATAGTCTCCTTTCCATAGGCGGTTCCTCCTTAAAAACTGCCAGCGAAATACGTCTGATAGATGTATCCACAGGAAAAGCTAACGTACTTGCAGATCTCGGATATAAGATCGCACGTGCCCAAACCGCAGTTTGCGGTGATACGCTTTGCCTGTACGAAGGTTATGTATATAATGAAGAGACCAATAAGTGGGAACAAGATCAGTATGGGATGGCCTGCTACACAATAAGCGACAAGGGTATCAGCAGAGATGCGGGGAAAGAAATAGAGATCAAGCCCCTGCTTATGAAGGGTTCTGAAGCTCTCCTGAGTACAATATGCGCTTCTGACAAGGACATATATCTTGTCGGTCTGCAGCTGAGTCAGGATGCATCAGGTTCTGTAATCGATCCTTCCGGCTATCAGGTTGCAGACGGAGATACATGGGTGTATTCGGATCAGATGAAAAATCTGGGCAAACGCCTGTCCCACACGATCGTGACACATCCGAAGGCTGTCGTTTACAAAGGCATACTCTACGGTTTCGGTCTTAACACGCAGGACGGTAATCCCACGACATATGTAGCTCGCGCCACCGTAGTTGATGAAACCCCCGATACCCCGATTCAGGATACAATTAAGGTAAAAATCCCGAAGGCAAAAAAGGGACTTATATACAACGGAAATGCCCAGACAGGCGTTCCGGCAAGTGCTGAAGGTTACTATAATATCAAGAATAACAGGAAGACTGACCCCGGAACATACAAAGCCCGGGCAGAACTCATTGATCAGGATTATCTTGTCTGGGAGGACGGAACATCAGCCGCGAAGACCATAACATGGTCAATCGCCCCAATCTCAGTCACAGGCGTGAAACTTGATAAAACAAATCTCACCGTTTACGCAGGCACCACCGGGCAGCTCAAAGCAACGGTCATCCCTGCCTCAGCAAACAATAAGGCCGTAACATGGAAGAGCGCAGATACGACAATTGCGAAGGTCGATCAGAGTGGCAAGGTTACAGGCGTAAAGGCAGGCACGGTCAAGGTCACGGTAACAACGAAAGACGGTTCGAAGAAAGCCACATGCACGGTTAAGGTCATCGCAGGTATACCTGTCTACCGACTTTATAACGTTAAAGGAAACGGAGATCATCTGTTCACGACAAGTGCCTATGAAAAGAACACTTTGACACTCCGTGGCTGGAAATATGAGGGAATTGCGTGGTATGCGCCGAAGACTTCATCCACCGCAGTCTATCGATTCTATAATTCAAACAACGTAACTCATATGTACACCAAGACTGCTGCAGAACGTACAGCCATGACAGGAGCCGGCTGGAAGCAGGAAGGAATTGCTTTCTATTCCTGCACGGACAGCAGCAAGGTCCCGGTTTACAGATTATACAATCCAAACAACGGTCAGCACTTCTTTACGAAAGCTGTTTCGGAGAAAAACACTCTTGTGAAAGCCGGCTGGAAGTATGAAGGGATCGGGTTCTATGCATTGCCTTGAGATTCAAGGCAATGCAGCGGAAGAATGTTTATATAATCTTTCTTCTGTCTCATCAGATGATGCCTGTTCCTTCGAAAAACAGATTATACAAGTATTCAGAGGATAAATATGGAACCTAACAAGAAAAAGGCATTGGTCAGACAGAGCAATTTTGAGTTACTTCGAATCATTGCAATGATAATGATAATTGCCAGTCATTTGACGAGCCACGGATTACTGCATTCTTATGCAAACAATATGGATTCTGCAGAAAAGGTTGCTGTATGGGCAAACGGCACAATATTTCATCGCGTGTACTCTGCCTTCCTGTTGCCGGGCGGTGTTGTCGGCGTAGCGCTTTTCTTTATGGTTACCGGATACTTTCTTATAGACAGGACCAAGCCCGGTAAGATACACAAACTGATTTATCAGGGAATATTCTACGCTTTTGTCGGATTGCTGATATTAGTCATTGCTCATTTTTTGGGATTTACGTACCAGTATTCTTCCAAAACTTCAATCTTTTATTCACTTATCAGTACGTTTGTTATTACGTATTCGAGTTGGTGGTTTTTTAATACTTACGTCTTCTTAATGTTTATCTTCCCTGCAGTAACGTCCTATTTCAATATGTTGAGCAAGCGGGGTCAGATCATTATCCTGACAATTGCATGGCCGCTTATATACACGGCAAATCTTTACAAGGAAAATGAATATGCCAATCTCATAAAAGCACTGTTCTTTTTCCTGTTAGGCGGATGTATCAAACATTGTGTTACAGATAAAATTTCTGTCCCCAAAAAGATTATATTGCTCGCAGGTGCCATCGTGGGTTGGGTCGGAGATGGATTAGCTTATTACTTCCTGAACTATTTTACTGCTATAGATGATGTATCATCAAAATCAGCCTTGATCACGAAGCTCTTAAGCCTTCTGGATTATGGTGTATTCGTTCCTTTATGCGCATGCTCCATATTCCTGTTGTTCTCTACTATAAGCCTTCAAAGTAAGACTGTTAACGTCATCGCCGCCACAACTTTCGGTATATATCTGATGCACGATAATAGTGTTGTCAGAGAAATACTGTGGCGAGGACTTCTGAAAGTAGATACAGTTCAATATTCATCTGACTTTTTTGTATTGTATTCAATTCTAAGTGTTCTGGGGATTTTCACAGTCGCTTGTCTGACAGATATTGTCAGAGAAAAAGTTTATTCACCGATTGCAGAGAAAAACTGGAATGCAATTGTTGATTTTTCGAAAAAAACTATCTTGAAGTCCTGATTTTCTCTTCACAAAGAAAATCAGCTTATATATAAGAGGAAAAGTGCTTCATACAGTAAAAGTTCATCCTTAAGAAAGCAGGTTCACTATGCAGGAAAAATATAATGTTTCAGTCATCGTTGCTGTCTATAACGGTGAAAAGTATCTGGAAAACCAGTTATCATCATTACTTGACCAGAGCATAAAACTCAGTCAGGTCATCATTACGGATGACGGGTCTACTGATCAGAGTATGGAAATAATAGAAAAATTCATTATCGACCATGAATTATCAGATACATGGACATTAAAAAAGACCGAGACCAATCTGGGTCCGGCTGCCAATTTTATCAACATGTGCAAAGAAACAACGGGTGACTATATCTTCTTCTGTGACCAGGATGATATATGGATGCCGGACAAAATTGAAAAAATGTGCGGTATCATAAATAATGATCCTGCTGTAAATCTTTTATATGCAGACGTCATAGACACGGGCGATCCTGAAAGCCGCCCTTCCTTCGACTCGAATCTGTACGACGGTAGTGTTGATCGTATTGAGTTTTCTCCTGAAAACTATTTCTTTAAGGGACTCGGCTGTGCCACTTGCATCACAAGAGCATTCATGAGAAAGGTCATTCGATATTGGACTGCCGGTTGGGAACATGATATGTTCTTCTGGGCCTGCGCAATCCTGACAGACAGCGGATACAGATATAACCGTCCTGTAATCTGGCGGAGGATTCATAGTGATAATGTCTCCATGCATGAAGTCAAGACTCTGGAAAAAAGGACTGTGCAAGTTGAAAAATCCCTGAAGAGACCGAAGCGCATGAAGAGGATGCTTAGAGACTTCGACATCAACGATCCGGATAAGGCTGCATTTCTGGCACAATACTATAAAGTGCTGGCCAAGAGAGACCGAGCTCTTAAGCACAGAGATCCGTTTTTAGCTTTGGATGTTCTGATTACAGGAAGGCAATATTTCCTGCATAAAGCGAAAGGCGCAATCCTCGATCTCGTTCTGATTCTTTTTAAGAAATACTCCATGTAGTTTCATTGCGCATTCATCTCACGTCTCTATAGTCACGAGAATTCTGCGTCAGAGACAAGTTTCATTTTGCGCATTCATCTCACGACTATAGTCACGAGAATTCTGCGTCAGAGATTAAAAGGGCTGTCGCATTAGACAGGACCACCACTGTAAATGTCACGTGTTTAATAATAACGTCTGCCATTTACAGTGGTGGTATGCTTAATGCGACAGCCCTTCAGATATTTCAAGAACGCCTCGCCGTTCTTGCTCCGACATGCGCGGTGCGTAAGCGTCTCCCGCAGCTTGCCTGCTTCTGATACAAATATATCAGCCTTCCGTCGGCTCGCCTGCTTCTGGAAGCTTTTTCTCTGATTCTTCATCAAGCCCGACTGACTTCACTCCGCGATTCGTCTTTTTCCTGTCATTTATCAGCACATGCTTGCCCGCAGACAGAAGCTGCCCCAGCACCTCCAGAATGGTGCCGACCTGATCCGGCGCCAGTTTCGTTGCTGCTTTGGCAATGGCATTGTAATATGTCCATTTATTCGAATTAATCTGCGCAAAGGTCTCCGCGCCGGTAGCTTCAAGGGTATCAAAAACAATATTGACAAACTTCCTCTTTTTATCTATGTCAAGTCTTCTTAACCACTCGTCAAGCATTTGATCAAGAAGAATGCTCGTTGAAGACTGTTTCTCTGCCTGAAGGAAACCGACTTTATCTACAAGCCAGCTATATGGATTATGCTGTCCTGCTCCTCCTTTTCCGTCACTCTGAATAATCTGCTTATCCTGCTTGTTGAACAGAAGAACGCCAATCAGGGAGCCTTCCGGGATAATAAGATCGACCTTGTTCAGAATATTCTTATAGCTTTCATTCTCAACAACCATCTCGTTAAACCCCGGGCCATCATTGGAGTACACTTTAAGAATTCGGCACTTGTTCTCATCTGCACAAAACGCAGCGGCGAACATAGCCAGATTACCGCCTTTGGAATGACCTCCGACTCGAATCATCGAGTCTGTCTTCTCCGCTTCCATATCCAGATAATCTGCAGCGCAGAGCTGAGCCGGTGTAGACTCCATAAATGAGAAATTCATGTCTTCTCTCCATCCGACCAATGAATTATCAGTTCCTCTGTAGGCCACGTAAATCGTACCGTCTCCCAGCTCGAACGTCATAGCGGCAAACTGGAACTGATTTCCCTGGCTTTGCAGATCAACATAGTCCTTGACAATAAGATTGCCAAAGCGTACTGTTCCGGCACATTTCTCCAGAAGAGGTGTCGGATTATTTAACAGATAACTCTGATTTTTTCCCATTTCCGCATATCTGCGATATACCTCGGACAACAACATGCAATCCTGTTCACCGAATCGAAGAATCGATCGCAGGTCTATGTAAGCCAGCTCGGATAAAATGAGATTGTCGACATCATTGAAAGGTCTCTCCCGAAAGTTGAGATCTCCTCTCCACTCCACGTAGTCTAATATATTGCTCATAAAGTATATCTCCTTTCGAATTGCTCCGTAAAAGCAAAAACCGGGACGGCGCGGCAAGAACGCCGAGGCGTTCTTGATGATACAAGAATAATACTTTCAATCCTGTCTTCTTTTATAATACTACGCATCCGGAATCAGGGAAATCTCTTATTTCTTTATCTTAAAAATAATATATCTCAGCGGACGCTGACCTTACCTGTTAAAATTTGATTTCTAAATTCATATCTGATAAAATATAGCAAACTACATGTGAAGCAAAATGAGGTTCAAAAATGCGCATATTATATGATTGTTTTTCATGTTCTCCATATTACGGAAGTGATGAAGGCCTCGGATGGATGTGGCCGTATAAGATGAGCAAGTATCATGAAGTATGGGTCCTGATTCGTAAAGACAGAAAAGAAGGCATCGACAGATATTGTAAAGAAAATAATATTCGCGGAATTCACTTTGTATATTGTGATCTGCCGGATTCTGTCAACATCTATTATAAGAGGAAGGCAAAAAACAAGAACGGTACATTTGACTTCCTTCTTTATCAATACCTCTGGCAATATGTCGCCGTGCCTGTTGCAAAGAAGCTGCATAAGAAATACCATTTTGACATTGTTCACCACGCAGTCACAAACGATTTTCGTATCATAGGCCGACTTGACAGACTAGGTATTCCGTTCATATTGGGGCCGATCGGAGGTGCACAGGAGACACCGCCGTCCTTACAGTATTATGTACGGGATCACAAAAAAGTAGAGAAAGTCCGCTCTCTCCTTAACAGGATGCTTACATCCACACCCGGATACAGAAGGACCATACGAGCGGCATTCGATGTCTTTGTGTCCAATGATGAAACTATGGAATACATTTTGCCCATAGTCAAAGATGAAGGCAAATGCCGGCTTCTCACAGAATTAGCGATAGATGACGCAGGTGACATTCCCGAAAGAATCTGTAAAAATAATCAGGATGATACCGTATTTATCTGGGCAGGTCGTGTCGAGTACAGGAAAGGACTGGAACTTCTTATGGATGTTTTCCGTACTATGAAAGACACATTCGGCTGGAAATTGAAGATATGCGGTACAGGAAGTGATTTAGACCACATCAAGGAGCTTTCCGCTGCTTACGGAATTGACGACAGAATAGAATTCCTCGGTTTTGTGGATCATTCCGACCTGCAAATCATGTTTGCGGAAGCTGATGCTTTCGTTTTCCCGAGTCTGCGTGAGACTACCGGCAGTGTTCTGCTCGAGTCAATGTCTGTAGGACTGCCGGTCATCAGCCTGAATCAGGGCGGTGCAAGGCAGATGATCCGACGTGATGAAGGATACCTGATTGATTTTAACAGCAAAGAGGAATGCATTGCAGAGTTCTCGCGTGTTCTGAAAGAATGCATCGGAAATCATGAAAAATTATATCAGATGGGCCAGCGGGCAAGAACTCGCGCATTGGCAGAATACTCATGGGCATCTAAATGTGAGTACATGAATTCAGTGTATGAAAAGGCCATTGCTGAATACAATGCCGACTGAAGCCCTGCACATTTTTACATGCCTGTGAAAGCGACAAAAGTTACTAATCACATCGCAAAACAAGGAGTAAATAAAATGGATAAAGCGATCATCAGCCTCTCGTTCGACGATGGGCGGGAAGATAATTACAGATTATTCAAAAAGTTCACGATTCCGCATAACATTCCGGTCACGCTGAATGTTGCAACGGCTTATGTAGACGGCAGCATGCCGGCTGAGTCATGGCCGACTAAAAAGGGGCCTATGACAAAGGAGCAGGTAATCGAATTGTCAGGCTGTTCCTCTATAGAGCTTGCCCTTCACGGTGATGCTCATGACAACACCGAACCGGATGTGAGAGCAGGAAGGGATAAGCTTGCATCGTGGATCGGTTCACCCGAAGATGGAAAATGGGGCTTTGCAAGCCCATATTCAAAGCTCCCTGTTGAAGATTTTGTAAGTCCTGATGCTCCGCCTTTCTTCAAAAATGATATTTTATATATGCGGACCGGTCTCAAAAAGGAACCACTTACACAGCTTCAGGAAATCTGCAGAAAGACATGCAAAGTATTGCCGCTCCCAATCTTCTATCATACTACGTACGGATACGCTTTCATGCAGGAATGCCCGGATAGAGTAATCTATAGTTTTCCGGTATTCAATGCTCTGAGTTTTACTTACGTAAAGGGTATTATAGACACTGCAATCCGTTATAAGGGAGCCGTCACTCTGATGTTCCACAGTATAGAGCCTGACTCAGCGAGTGTCGACGAATGGTCCTGGGATTCAGATAAGTTCCGGAAGCTTTGTGCTTATCTTGTTAGGATGCAGAAGAGAAATAAGCTCGATATCGCTACAACGCGAGATCTTTATAACAAAATAAAGACAGACTGAGTTCGTGAAACGAAAAAAAGCTGTCGCAGATAAATCAACCTCTATATGAGCAGATGTCTGCAAAAATTCCTGCTCATATAGAGGTTTTGTGCCTTAGTGCGACAGCCCTTACATGTTATACATCAAATGTTAAGATTGACAAACAATTCTTTTATTTCATCGCTCTTTTTCTTGTCTTCGGAAATCATTTTCAGGGGATTTCCTCTCATTATGCTGAAATACAGATACCGGATTAACTGGTATCCCCATGCAAAAGGTCTCAGCAGCAGATTATTCCTCGCAGCAGGCATACTGTATTTACTGCTATAATTCAATCTGCCCAAAAAACCTTTGATTCCTTTGGATTCTGACATAAGCTTTACGCCTCTGTTCTCAAATGCACCTTTTTTTCCGAAATCCCCCTCACAAATCAGGTATTCCAGAAGTCGTCTGCACGATGAAGAATCAGCATCCCTGCACCATGTCAAATCATTATTGAGCCCAAAACATCTCTGACAAACTTTTGTCATGACTTTTGCCAGGTCCTTCAAATGCACTTTTTCTGCTTCCGCACAAAAGTGCTCTTCCCAATACTGATCTGACAGATAACGTTCCGCATACACCATCCAGTCGAGCAAATGCCTGATTCCTACCCCTTCGCGCATATGCCCCGCAAAATGAACCAGAAGTGTCATCCCGTTTTGAAGGGTCGGCAATACAGGAAAAGAGTATTTATCTACTTCTACATACTCGACGTTGTCAAGTCCGTGACTGAAAAAATCAATCAGCGCCTGTGATTCCGGACTGCCATCCATTTTAGTGCCGCCCGGTCTTTTGTGTAACTCAAAAACAACATCATCTTTAGTTAACACAACATGATACTCAGCCTTATCAAGTTCTTCTGTTTTTAAGTAACCGTTATCCAGAAGCAGTTGATAAACACTTTCATATTCATCCTCTCTGACCAGAAAATCAATATCCCCGCTTTTCCGGAGCTCCGGCACAGGATAAAGCACGGCATTGGTCATGCCCTTCATGATTGCAAAGTCAAAACCCGCTGAAGAAAGCAGATTGACCAGCTCCTGTTGACAGTACATCAACATATACCAGCTGTTATATTGCTCAATGACCGACTGTGACCATTCCCGATCTAAATCGGTATCAGTAAACGATCCTTTTCTTTTTTTGTAGATCTCATATCCAAGAGGCGCCACCGCCTGCTGGCTCATGTCCTTATATATTCCCCACCAATCCGGTTCAGCTGAAAGATCAGCTGAACCACCACTCAAGGCTTCCTTTATGATCTCTATTTCATCCCGTTCCGTCTGATTCATATTACCCCCTGATGCTGCCGAACGTCCCCTTATATGTATCAGTATCAGTTTCTATTCCTATTCTTCAGTCTTCCCAAATACTCATTTACCAGATACATTACAAAGTCCAGTTCCTCAGATTTTGCAAAAACGACCAATACGAATATCGCTGCCAGAGCGACGCTGATAACGCCCAGTATCAGGAACGTAAGAAGATACCCAAATGACAAACGCTGTGCAATAAAATGGATGATTCCGCAGCTCGCACAGAATATCGCCAGCATTCTGATCCATAAAAAAGCATATGAGATGGGGCTTGACTTAAAATATCTGTTAAACAGAAAATATGTTTTTGATGTAATCTCAATCAGGTATGTACAACAAGTTCCGATAAATATTCCCGGTAATCCGATAATCTTTCCGAGCACAATTGACACAACAAGATTAACAACGGCACTGACACCGGATATATTCCTGCCGATCTCAAAATAACCGGTCATGTGCATTGCGGAACTCAAAGGTCTGTAGGTAATCGTCGTAAAGAGGAGCAGGCTATAAAGAAATACCATCTCCTCAGAAATCAGAAAGCTCTTATCTTTAAGCCAGAGCATGATAAATGACTGTATGCATGCAAAAATACCGACTCCCCCAATTAATGCGAAAAGGAAGAACACAAAAGTCAGTCTTTTCAGAACCTGTATCTTCTTATCGTTGTCCGCAGTCACGAACAGATTTCCGAAACTTGCTTCCGTTGAATCCCAGACTTTGTCAGCCAGCGTTGTGAAAACATTGGTAATCATTGTATAGTTACCGCAGTAACCGACCATTAAGGTTCCTATCAGCTTTGATATCAGTATATTATCGGTACTGTTGACTACCTTTCCTGCTATCTGTTTAACAAAGATATTCTTTACATTCGTGAAAATCTGCCTTTTCTCCTCCGCAGGCAGTGTCGGATCGTCCTTGAGATAAGGATATCTTTTGTCTACAGCTCTAGATGCAATAGCGTTCGTAATAATCGTCAGTGAGATATTGCCAATCAGATACGGTAAATAAGATTTCGTCAGGCGCATTATGATAATAAGCGCAATCGAGCCGACAGTTCGGCACACCATGTTGATATTGGTGTATACATATTGTTTCTGATCGGCCTGCACAAGAGAAATCTTATAGGATAACAGATAAGAAACCGAATTCTGAAAGACGAACAGTACATAGACTATTCGCAGATATCCGAGAGAAATATCTACCTTTTCAATCAGCAGGTGGATTATCGGAACGAGAGCTAATCCGACCGTCATCGTGACTGCAGCGATAGCCATATACGCTTTCTTATAGAGGTACATGAGCTGGCAGATCTTCTTTTCATCCCCTTCCGCGAGCGGCTTATAGAGATTATAGACGATTGCAGAACCGATTCCCAATTCTGCAAGCGAAAGGGTAGAGATAACATCCGAAAACAGAGAATTTAAAGAAGCAGGCAAAATCCCCAGTGAACGTAGCATTTCGGTACGCAACATGAAGGACAGCAGCACTGTTACTCCCTGTGACAAAAATGCAAACAATAAATTCTTTATGCTCTTATCTGTTCTATTCATTACCTAACATCCTTCATTTAATTAAGGAATATTGAGTCAACCGTTATATAGCAATTCCGGAACTGCGTCCTCAAGATAACGGATCTCTCTTTCATATTTTGTTGCACGCTTGTACTGTCTCATATACTTATTCTTAGTCTTAGGATCAAAATGTTTTCCCATTTCAACGTGATCTTCTGATGAAAGTTCGCAGAATTCTTCTACCTTTGAAACCGTCCCTTCGTAATCTTCGAAGAGATCTTCATAATATATACGCAGTACCTGTTTCTCATCGCCTTCCGGTTTTTCAATCTTCCTCACCCGCTTCATGAATGCTGCAAACTCTTCTATCTTGATCGGTACCGGAGATTCGGCGTCATAGTGGTCGAGGCGATGACGTGCTTCCACATAGACATCACGGATATCACGGCTCATCACGATCACACGGAGTTCCTTCGCAGAGACGTATTTACTCAGCCTGAATAAATTCTGCGGAAGAAGAAAATGATCCAGTAAAAGCACACCCTTCGATGTACCCCGACATAAACCGAGATAAGTACGGATGAATTTCCCGGCTGCCTCGTAGAACTTCTCCTCTGTCGGAAACGCATACCTTGTGAGACCGTCATCGTACTTCTTTTTGTAAGAAATATTTTCAAAAAAATTCGCACTGTACGGTTCTTTTTTCAGGCGGTGTATCGCACTGGAAGCAGTATGCTTGACTGAAAACTTCATCTCTTCATCGTAATACCATTTTGCCTGAAGTGTGAAATCAGTAAGATCATCTATCAGAGCATCGACAGCTTCCATAAATGCCGGACCAAATCGTTCTTTATAATTACCGTACCAGCCATAATTGTTTTTATAAAGGTTACTCATGGCTTGATAGAAAGCATTGAGTGCTTCATCGGAACGATGTATATTGTTCCCCCTGAGCAGCTTGTCTTCCATGTCAAAAAGGCCATCCGGCATGTAAAGCGGTAGATGTTCACATGGATTTTTCTCCAGTACACCTGCTGTAGTTGTACGATACTCTGTCAGAAGGTGATATATCGCCGAAGAACCGGTTGCATAATAACCTGTAGGTGTGATTGCAAGATTACTCACTGTTTTTTCCCTTTCAGTTTTGCGCGGAGCGCATCATAAAAGTCATCACCGAACACTTTGCGGGTCAAGTCCATCATAGCCCCTTTCAGCTTATCTTTTCTGCTTACTTCAATCCAGCTGGAAGCCATGTGATGAACCGTACATGTCCTTTCAGTCGTCTTAGGATGCCAGTTATGTACATCCCAGGCAGCAAAGTAATCTTTCGGATAAACCGCAATTCCACCGGGAAGTTCCTGATACTCATCACGGTCAAGATCGAGACCCTTTGTTTCGGCGAACTCACTCAGAACATCATTTATGTTCGTAAGGTCAAGTTCTCCGTTCTCCATTAAAAAATGGCGTGTATGATAACTCTGCTCGAATTCGGAAATAAAAGGATCATGCTTCTTGCAGGCAATAAAAGCCGTTGTCAAAAGTCTTTCACTCTCGAATCCGAGAACAACACTTTTTCCCTCAAGGTACTTGCTGAAGTCCTTGACCGCTTCGATATCCGTGTCGAAATATACTCCGCCGTGATCAGCCAGCTCTTTTACCCTGACATAGTCTGCTACGAACGCATATTTCTTTGCTTCATAAGCCTCTTTCACATAGTCCGGAGCCGTATTTAAATCAAAGTTCTTTTCGCTCCACCTGACGATTTTATAATCAGGCAGCACCTTTCGCCAGGTAATCATATATCGTCTGATATCTTCCGGCAGGGGTTTCCCGCCGAACCAACAATAATGTATAACTTTCGGAATCATATTCGCGTCACCTTCCACGTTTCTTCCATTCAATCAGCTTCTTATAATAATGCATAAGCTTTCTCACATAGTTCTCGGCGGAATACTTTTCTCTTGCCATTTCAACTATCTGCTCACCGTCCCAGGACGCAGCATCCATCATACGGATCTTTTCCGCAAGGTCATCGACGTCGTTAGGAGTAAAGACATATCCCGTTATTCCGTCCGTAACAAGTTCCGGCAGACCTCCATTTCTGCTGACAATGGCCGGACGACCGGCAGCCTGTGCCTCCATGATAGAATACGGAGCATTCTCACAGCACTCACTCGGCATACATACGCAGTGTGCATTTGCCACAACATCTTTAAGATCCTGACCCGTCTTGAAACCGAGAAGCGGTACTTTCTCCTCAAGATGCAGTTCACTGATCAGTGCACGGATTTCCTCTTCCTCAGGGCCTCGTCCGACAATATAAAGCGGCTTATCTATTCCTGAAGCAGCATAGCCCTTAATAAGCGTAAGTACGCCTTTTTCACGGCTTAACCGTCCGAAATACAGGAAATACTTTCCGTCATCGGTACCGTTTTTGAATTCAGTTCCGACAGGAAGGAAATTTGCCATATAACGGATCGGTCCCTTTGTCACTTTTGCCTCTTCAAGTCTTCGTTTATGATGCATGGAAGGAGTAATTATAAGATCCATATGACGATATGTGCCTTTCATCTTATAGACCAGTGACTCCATGACAGCAAGAGTGCTCTTGGCTTTTGAATCCTTCATGCACGCGGTCTTTATGCAATGCAGATAATCGCCGTGAAGGCATGCGTCACATATCTGACCGTGATTCATCATAAGATAGGTCGGGCAGACAGCTTTGAGATCGTGAGATGTGTACACGATGGGGATATCCCTTTTTACCGCTTCATCCACTATAGATCCCGTCAGCTGGCTCTGAAAAATGTTGAGATGGATAATATCCGGTTCCTCATCATCGAGGAGCTGAGCAAACTTTGTTTTTGCCTCAAATGAGTATAATAGTTTAGCAGACTGTTTTGCCATCTCGGGAATACTCATTTTGCCGTTATAATCAATGTTGTCAACAAAGTACTGCTCCTGCTCGCACGGAAGATTTTCCGGATGTTTCATGGAAAAGTAAATTACTTCAACTCCCCTCTCTTTTAACATATTCCCCAGTGCGAAATAGTAAGTCTCGGAGCCACCCTTTAAATAATGAAATTTGTTGACAAGCAATACTTTCACTTCCAGTACCTCTTTTTCTTAAATTTCTTTTTCCTGACAAGATACTCGATATCGATAATCTCGAAATCTTCCGTAGCACTATACGTATGTGTGCCAATCAACCTGTTTCTCGTTCCCTTACAATGAACCTGCTTCGGAAGAATCTCACGAATCAGTTCTCCGATTTTTCCATCCTTCCATTCCATGAATTTTGTCGAGAAGCCGTACACTGCGGGAGTACTTCTCTGCACCGGACATATCGTACCGTTCACGATCGGACCCGCCATTCTTGATTCGTATGTATATTCCTCTGTATCCCTGTCGATCCACTCCGCGCTGATATTTCCATTCTCACGAACCAAACGATAACGTACGAATCGTGTTAATTTAGGATCCACCGGATCATATTCCGATCCGAGAAGGTATACAGCATCCTCTGTAATTTCCGTGACTACAGAGTCAACGATTTTGTGCCCTTCCAGAAATCTGCCGGCACGGCGCCACTTCCACGGGAATTCCACACAGCGGTAGAGGCAGATTTCCTCAATCATTTCAGTTTCAGGGAGCATGTAAAGTTCTCCGTTCCATTCAAATGTCATTGGGAAGGACATATGAAACGGCTCAATAATTACCTGATGCGGCTTCTTCTTATAAATCGAATCGCCTGTCAGCGCAACCGTCGCAATGCTGCCTAAATTCGTCTTTCTGTCCATGCATTCCAGAAATACGACCTGTTTTCCCTGATATTCACAGACCAACGGATCTGCATACCAGTATCTTGCAGTATTGGGCACCAATGTAAAGGGCTGATCCAGACCTTTCTCGGTGTATAATTCCCTGCCCTTTATTCTCTCTCTGTAGCCCCATGAAAATGCGACTTCATAACCGATCAGTTTTTTAAAACCGAGCCAGAGACCTAATCTTTTCGCCTTTTGAAACAGCGTTTCCATGCATTACCTCCTTTAAGTCGTCCTATATAAAATTCAATCCGATTCAAGACTCGCTCGCGAGACTCGGCACGGGATTCGGGTCAGCGTTAGCTGACATCTTCCAAACCGAATCCCTGCGCATCCTCGCGGAGCATATTCGATCACTCCTGCCCCTGAAGGAACAGTTTCTCATATGTATCTGTAATATATCTCCAGCTGTATTCATCCCGAATTCTCTTCTTGGCACGTCTGCCGAATTTCGCACGTTCCTGCTCGCTCATAGCATCACAATCCGCTATCAGCTGCGAGAGGCTTCCCTTTATCTTATTCCAATACAGAGCTGACCGGCCGGCGACCTCGCGGTTGAATCCGACATTGAGCAGCAGGTTCATCTTTGTACTTGCAAGAGCTTCCAGAAGCGATGGATTTGTACCGCCGACCTGGTGACCGTGCAGGTATGCGTAGGCATGCTCGCGAATCTTCTTAAGGAGTTCCTGATCATATACAGTCCCGACAAATTTGATTCTGGGATCTTCCGAAAAATGCAGCTTTCTTTCCAGCGTATTGTACAACGACTGATTCTCTGTAGTTATGATTGCGAGATCTTTCGTGGTCGACGAACTCATGAACTCACGGATAATCGTCTCTACATTGTTCTCGGGGACAAATCTTCCGACCACAAGATAATACTCATCCGCACGCAGTCCCTTTTCATCCAGCCATCCGGTGAACTTCTCATCGTCATCTGCCAGAACGGACGGTTCCAGATCTGCGCCATAGGAGATGTAGATAGTATTGGGATCGTATCTTGCGTACTCTTCGCGGACATATTTCTCAATGTTTTTGCTGTCGCAGATGATAAGGTCACAGTCTTTGATCATAGCGCGCTCAGATGTCTTCCAGTACTTTTGAACAGCCCAGGACCATTTTGACCTTCTCCACTCATGGCCGTCCGGATTAAGATACAGCACTCCTCCAAGTTCTTCTACGGCTTTATGGATCGATGCGATGAACGGCCGGATTCTGCAAGCCAAAATGTAGAATATTGGCGCACGCTTAAAATCCATCTTCTTACAATACTCAAGGCAAGCGTTCAGCGCAATAAGATCATACAGAACGGCTTTTCCGGGTCCTACATCCGGTACTTTCACATTGAATACCCTTGCACCCTTGTACATGAACTCATCGTTTCTGTCAGAAAGACGTGCAACATGATATTGAATTTCATCTGTTGACTGATATTGTACCAACTTGTCAACAAATGTCTCAAATCCACCATACTCCGCGGGAATTCCCTTTGAGCCGACTATAAATACATGTTGTTTTTCCATTGTGACCTCCTGCCTAATCTATTTTTTACAACAATTTATACTATTAGCTTTAACTTCCTATCCGAAAGCCTCATTTTGCACCCGACCCTGTAAAAATCATAGCGGCTGTCTTCATAATGATCCAAATATCCCGTCCTATTGACCAGTTATTGATATAGTCCAGATCAAGACGGACAACTTCTTCGAAATCCTGTATATCGCTGCGGCCGCTTACCTGCCACAAACCTGTCAGACCGGGTCTGAAAGACATACGCGCTCTGTGATGAAGTTCATAGTTCTCCCACTCATCAAGTGTCGGCGGACGCGTCCCGACGAGTGACATATCACCCTTCAGAATATTCAGGAACTGCGGGAATTCATCGATCGATGTTTTTCGTATGAACCATCCGATACCATGTTTTGTCCCATCAGGACCGCTTCCGATGATTCTCGGATCATTGTCCATCTTGAACATATTTCCCTTGATCTGATTTTGCGCCATGAGGGCTTTTTTTCGTTCTTCCGCATCCTTATACATGGAACGAAATTTATACATTTTGAATTTTCGGCCGTTCATGCCTATACGGACCTGTGCGAAAAAGATTGGTCCGGGATCCGTAAAATAAATAATCGGTCCTACGATCATAGTAATAATCGCAGTAAAGAACAATCCTACAATAGCCCCGGCAATATCCATAAGCCTTTTCAGAATAAGACCTCCGGGGTTTGCCTCATGGATATTCTCCGTAACCACAATGCATTCCGCAAATCGTTCAATAGTAAACTCAGAATGTCTTTCATATTGCATATCTAACCTGGTATGCGTTGTGATTCCCATAGCCGAAAAGTTCAGCATGGTCTCTTCCGAAAGCGCATTCTCGGGTTTTGTAAAGATAAAAACGTCATCCACCCATTTATCCTGTATGCTGATTTCAATATGATCCTTGTCTGAAATGACCGGAATATCCAGATAGGTGGATCCTACATAGGAATCATCGTCAACAAGTACCAGGCCGACGACCGTATATTTTCCGGTCGCATATCTTCGAATCTTATCCGCTGCCACATAAGCATTTTCCCTGTCCGTCACGATCAGAAGATGATGGTTAAATCTTTCGCCACCTAAAATGCTGCGCATCATGCTTTTCCAGGCTTGATGCGCAAAATAAAGAGCGAACAGACCAAATACAAAGAAATAGGCAATTATGCCGCGAGCATCTTCTATATCTCTTCTTACAATAAAAAAATATAAAATAATAAGAATCGAAACAGCGCCGGCCTCCAGGATACATTGACCCATTTCCATCAAACCGTCGCGTCCCAGAACATTATCATGAATCTTCGTCACCACTGAAATGATAAACACAGACACCAATATGGCAACGGCTGCATTCCTCAGAACTGTCCCCGGACTGTATGTAAATGATTGAAAATAAAGAGCAAACGCCAGCCTGTACGATAAAATAAGAATAATCGAATCAAATACAATGAATTCTATATGTTTTAACCAACCCTGTCTTTGTTTTGTATACATCCCTGACCCTATCACACTAACGTGTGAATCCTTTCTTCGATTATTTACAGATGTACCATTTATCCGAATAGCGCCGAATCTCGGTATGGAAACTTGAAATCCGGCAAAAAAATGTGCGCTCTATAGACCAGACAATCACCGCACTGTATAATTTCATCTATTAATAAGGATAGCACAAAATAAGTATAAACAAAATTCAAAACTGTGAAAATAAAAAATAAACAAGTTGTGGAAATTCGCCTGGTTTTGCAATATCATACTACTATAATATAAGTGGAGGTCTGTATGAATATATCTGTTGTGATTCCCGTACATAATTCCGTTCCGTTTTTGGAAAGCTGTCTCTCTTCTGTTCTCCCGCAACTGAATGCTGACGATGAAGTTCTGCTTCTCGAAAACGGCTCAACAGACGCTTCCTGGGAACTCTGTGAAAAATATGAAGAGAATGACCCGAGAATACACGCTTATAACCTCGGTCCCTGCGGCGTCTCTCATGCCAGAAATGAAGGAATCCGCCATGCCTCCCGTAACTTTATCATGTTTCTGGATTCGGATGACCTCCTTACTGATGATGCATTAACCGAAGCCCATACGTGGTCTGTTTCCGAAAACGCGGATATTGCGAGTTTCGGATATTTAAATATTGATGGCAACGGCAACATTCTTGAAGAAGACAACAGCAATGCCGCTTCTTCAAATACACCGATCACAGTCCCGTCTCAGATTCTTGTGAAAAGTGCACTGCGATTTGCGCGTTTCGGAAAAGAGGCTGAATCTTTCGGATTCGATCACACCACCATATGGACATGCTGGGCCAAATTCTTCAGAAGGGATTTTCTGCTTGAGAACGAAATCCTGTTTCCGGAAGAACTTATTCTGAGCGAAGACACTTTCTTTATGGTACATGCTTACCTTAAAGCCGATACGGTCATATCCTATCCGAAAAAGATTTACAGGTACAGAGTTAACGAGACCTCCGTCTCCAGGAATCTTCAGCCAAAGCATCTGGAGAACAACAGCCATCTGCGAAAAAAAATATATACTCTTTTAAAAGAAACAGACACCGATCGTATATACCGTGAAGAGCTTGCTGCATTCCTGATCAGAAAATTCATCGAAGAAGTTCTTTATATAAAGGAAAGCGGTTCATACAAAATCGAGGATGCTGTCGATTATATCCGTAAATCCCTGCAGCCCAGATATATGACAAATGCTCTTGAAATGTGTGGCTATACCGATATCGTTCCGGGAAAAAAGAATTCTCTGAAGTACGGCTATGTGCTGTGGTGCCTGAAACACGGAAAGGAAACGCTGTTTTTGAGATAAATGATACTGATAAGTCGTAAATATTGCTTTCTTGCTGTGAATTTCCTGATGGTGTTCTGTATGCTTCTCAGTATCACCGATTCACCGATGGCAGGCACTGTCACGAAAGTAAAATTCATCTTTATCTTATATTGCCTTGCTGATATCGTTTTAAGGCGGGAAAAACCGGCAAATAACATCGTGCTCGCAATAATGTTCATCTTCATCTTTTACACGGTCGTGTGGGGATTTATTCTGGACAACAGTCATGTGAGAACCTGGAATGCTGAGCACCGTACCGTCATGCTCATGTATATCTTCATGCTTTTTGGCGGTGTGTATGAATTGATTGCATATAAATGCCTTGACGAATATCTCATTACATCAGGCGCTGCTTTAGCGCTCGTAATTCTGGTCCAGGTGATCACCCATTCTTCTTCTTTGAGCTTTAATCCTGCTGCAGTATTAGGCGGCGTCTCAGGAAGCGAGAGGATGAAGAATGCTTTTGGTTTTATGCACGTAAATTTTGCCGGCAATGCATGTTTTTGTGCACTAATCAGCCTGCACTATACTAAAAAAGAAATCTCTGCCAACAACCTGTTTCACTCCAGGAAAAAAATAATACTATTGTTATCTACGTGCTTCCTGCTGTACATTTTGCTCTGTACATCCTGTCGAACAGCTCTCATAGCTTTAGGTATGTATGCAGGCGGAAGAGGCATGTGTAATCTGGTTCAGAGTGATCGAATGACCAAAGGCTCCAAGCTCCTTCTTCTTGCCATAATTATTATTTCGGTACTCATCCTATTGCCGTCATCCTTTATAGGCGGATTCTGGGATTACGTCTGGAGCAATTCCAACCGAAGCCTGAATGTTTCCGAGAATCTGAAATGGGTTGGCGTCATCGGGTCCAAATGGACAGGAATGGGCTATGTCGACAACCAGTGTTTCTACAGAGATGAAAGCGCGGGCGGGGTCGGGGGATTCGGTGTCGCCACCTCATCGCTCGATATGAACTACCTTTTTATCTATTGTTCAACCGGAATCTTAGGGACCGCGCTGTTCATATCCATGATTGCACTTACAGGACTCGGTCTCTTCCTGAATGCGGGTCAGGAGGACACAACTACACATATTGTATTATATCTGGTATTGCTGTTTTATGCATACTGGGAAACAATCATGTTTACTTATCGTTTCTGGTCAATGATAGTCCCTACCACAGTACTGTTATATGCCAGTAATGGAGAGATGAAAAATGAAGTTTATAAAAATAGGGCTGCTCCTCCTTCTTATTCTTACTACAGGGATGTTTGCCTACTTCAAAATAAAACAATCAAAGGTGACAATATCGAATCCGCCGGTGATCGAGGATTCTATAAAGATACTCCATGTCAACAGTGACTTCACTTATGACGATCTTTACGAAGGTTTAACGGCTACGGATGATGTGGATGGCGATATCACAGATCAGATAATGATCGGCGAGATCTCATCTCTTGCCGAAAATAATACTGCCTCTTACAATTGTGTCGTCTTCGACAGTGACGGACAATGTTCAGAGTTCAACAGAAAAATGGTCATCGACGATTATGCACATCCCAGAATTTACCTGACCAGTCCTTTGTTGTACTATACAATCGAAAAAGTATCCGGCTTGCCAAGAAGCCAGTTTATTGCCCTGGACAAAATAGATGGTGATATTACAGATAAAATCGAATTCTCCGGTAAAACTGTAGATTTTACAGAGTACGGAGATTATTTTCTGACGGCAAAAGTTGAAAACAGTTTTGGTGATTCTGTAAGTTATGAATTTCCCGTTCATGTCAGGGATAAATCATCTCCGCTGTTCATTTATCTTTCGCAGTATGTAGTATATTGCAGTCTAAACTCCAATTTCGACCCTATGCGATATGTGAGAGAGACTTCCAACGACCTGGTAACCGTGCAGACACCTTATGATTTATCGATCCGGTCCAATGTTGACACAAGTAACCCCGGCGTCTATGAAGTAGAATACACGCTGTCAGGTGAAACAACATCTAACCCGGCAATCACATATCTTGTCGTCATCGTTCTGGAGGAATAAAGGAATTTTATGGAACAGGACTTTAGATGGGGTGGTATCAATTTAAGATACCTATTTCACTATTTACTGAAAAATATATGGATGGGAATCGTATTGGGTATAGTTTTCTTTCTTATAGGAACTATACTATCGGACCGTTCTGTGAGTACTACTTATTCGACAGAAGCTCTTGTTTCCGTAACACAAAGCAGAATGGCTATGCTGCCTGATAATCTCGGCAACAGAATCGCGTATACCAATGCTGCAGTTACAGTCCTTGGCAGTGATGCATTTATGACACAGGCAAGAGAAGAATCGGGCATTTACAATGTATCTGTCACTTCTGAAGTTCTTCCGGGTACCAATATTATCTCCATCGAGTGTACATCAGACAGCCCGAATTCAACATATATGTTCATGCGTTACCTTATTGAAAATTTCTCCGAAATTGCCTCAGATGTATCCGGTGATTTGAAAATATCGATGGTTCAGAGGCCTGAGATACCCAGAAAAGGCACTACCGTAAAAAAATCGTCTCTGCCTGCACCGCTCCTGGCGTTTGCGGGCGTGTTCATGACACTTATTGCTCTGTGCATAGCATATGCTTTGCCGATCAAGTATAAGGGGCTCGGCGAGGTTTTTAAGCAGTACGGAGATGACATTATCGAACTCATACCATATAATAATGGCAAGACAGAAAAAAGATCCTTATTCAGAAAAAAAAAGGCTCAAAATACTGCCTACATCAATGCTCTGCATAAACTGACATTTATCATTAAACAGATTATTCTAAAGAAAAATGCTAAAGTTCTTTTCTTTACCTCTGCCGGAGATTCAGAGGGAAAACAAACGATTTGCAGAGAAATTGTATCTTCGCTTGTCAATGCAGGCCTGAATGTCTTTTATATGGATGGCAGGCTCATGAGTGTTCTGAGTAGAAATACTGTCTCCGCCGACATGGTTGTTCGCGATGAGGATCTTGGCTGCGATATAATTAAGCCTGCCGAAGACGGAACCACGTTCAGCTGCGAGTCCGTAGAAGCTCTGCTGAAAGAACTGCGTACTTCGAAGGATGCTGTAATAATCCGCGGAGTGTCCGGCAACGATATGACTACTTTGTCTCTTTGGTCGAATCTGGCTGATAAGACATATCTCATTATCCGTGAGAATACCACTGACATACGCAAAATTGATGCACTTTACAAAAATCTCAAGTATACATCAAATAATTTGGGAGGATGTATTCTGAACGCTTTTTACTGAATTGTGTTGTGATAACGCATACACCTTTTGTATTATCCGACTCTATAGGAAAAATGAATGGAAGACAGAAATTCAAACGATTATATTGATCTGCTCGCGATATGTAACAGATTTTTCAGGTTTTTCAAGGTGTTTTGGCCGGCTATTCTTTTTTTGTCTCTGGTTCTGATGTGCACTCTCGGTGCAGTTGCCCTTAAGCCGCCAACTCGCACGTATTCTTCCCATATAGTTTTTACATATGGGATAAAGCCCGGTAAATCCATTGAATTCAATTATACAATGACCGGACACGCATCAGGAATGAACATTGATTTAATTTCAACAGCATTACAAGGTATTCTTGATACTGACCTGTTCAAGGACACACTTAAAGAAAAGATGGAAACTAAATCCCTTGACGCATCGATGAGTTTATCCTTCACGTCAGGTACCAATCTCGGAATACTGTACGCCGACTCATATAATGAAGATGAAGTACTGGATGCACTCGACGCAACTCTTGAAATCTTGCCGGAACTGGCGCTCCCCGTAACCGGTCCCATAGAAATACGCACACAAGGTCCTGCGGCTGATGTGGATGTATATGTTGATGGTCTTTCGTTACCTATGCTTGCTGCCGGCGGGTTTGCCGCCGGATTATTCCTCGGAATGGGCGTACTTACTCTCATTGCTTTTACCGGATCGCAAATCAGTTCTGAATCTGAAATCAATAATTCTTTAGAACTCAAGGCATTTGGCTCCCTTCCTTTTTTAAACAGGAAAGGATCCGTTCCGATGCTTTACAAGTTGAGAAACAGAGGTTTCCTTCCCAGACTGTTCATAAAAGAAAACCCGGAACTCATCGAAACGTCCGCTTATCGGGAAAACTTGCGACTTATTTCTTCCAGGCTCCTCAATGACCTTAAAGATCACGAATACAAAAGTCTGCTGATAATGAGTACAAAAAAAGCAGAAGGCAAATCAACTATCGCAAACAACCTAAAAAAGGAATTATCAGATGCAGGATGGAAAGTAAGACTGATTGACAATTATTCGGACTTCAGGAACATGGCAGATCATCTGCCTGAAGACGAAATTCTTTTGCTGGATTTCCCGGGTTCAACTACTGCCGACCTGGATGTCATGGAAGCTGCAGAATATGCTGATGCTTCGTTGTTGGTCATAAAAAGCGATACTATTCTTCCGAAAGATGCGAAATGGGGACTGCACTTTCTTGAGAACTGCCATGCAGAATGCATAGGAGCTGTACTCAACGCCTGTATATAACGATATCTGAAAATACACAGCGACATACAAGGGAGGTTAACCGATGAACAACCCACTGATAAGCATAGTCATCCCGATATATAATTCGGAAAATCAATTAGAACAATGCATTGACAGTCTTCTGAACCAGGCATATCAGAACCTTGAGATTATTTTAGTTGACGACGGATCGAAAGACTCATCATGGGATAAATGTGAAAGATATGCGCAGAAAGACTCCAGAATTAAAGCGGTTCATAAAGAGAACGGCGGTGTGTCCTCCGCAAGGAATCTCGGAATTCAATATGCAACCGGCGAGTATCTGGGCTTTCTTGACAGCGATGATTATGTTTCACCGGACCTGTATGCCGATTTGGTCGACATATTAAACAGTAATCCCGGTCTTGACGGAATCAGGTATCAGTTCAGAAACGTTTACGGAAGCGAATTGAGAGAAAGCTCTTCCAGTAAGAACCTAGGGGCGATACCGCTGGATAGCAAGTTAAAAGCCATGCAGCTGATTTTGGTTGACAAAGAATTTCCGAGTGTTGCAATTTTTCTGTTCAAAAGACAAAAGATTCGACATACATTCAATGAAGATGTCAAAACGGCTGAAGACTACCTGTTCATGATGCATTACATAATGCATGCTGAAAAAGTATTTATAACAAATAAAGTCTATTATTATTACGTTTATAACCAGAACAGTATCACACGAGCCAGTATCACTCCTGAAAGAGCCCTTTCTTATCTGAAATCCCAGCTCTTTGTATGCCGTGTTGCAGACAAATACATAAGCAAGTACTCTCTCAGCGAATTACATAATGCTCAGATCGAAGATATAACAAGTGTGATATCCAACAATGTCAATAGTTTATTCCCTGACATAACGTATTCACAATATAAGAAATATATAGAAGATGCGCGCAGCTTAAGAGACTTCAGGTATTTTAACAGGTCCCGTATTTATGACTCAGTGTTAAATCCGAGTTTACTCTTCTATTTATCAAAGAAAATGTCAAAAACGGGGAAGAAAATCCTGAAAGGCATTATAAACAGATAACACAATTTCAAAAGGGCTGTCACAATACAGTTTCACCACTATACATGGCAGAATTCATAAAAAAGCATCTGCTGTGTATAGCGGTTTTCTGCTTGTGACAGCCCTCTGTATATTCATCGATTTCAAAGCTCACGTGATTTCCTCTAAATCTTTTTCCTCTATAGGTCGAATCACTCTGGCCGGATTTCCTACAACAACGGAATTTGACGGAACATCCTTCGTAACAACGGATCCGGCACCAATGATAACATTATCACCGATCTTTATGCCGCCGATAACCGTTGAATTTGCCGCAATGTAAACATTGTTTCCGATTATCGGGAAGTCATTACCGTTTCTTCCGATTACTACGCCGGGACCGACTCTGAGATTCTTACCTGCTTTTTTCGGAAAAATGGCACTGAATCTGTGGGAGACCAGCAATCCCCCTTTAATATCACCCATAATCTCTACACTTTTATCAGCCGGTGAAAACAGGAATCCGATTTTTCCTATCAGTTTAGCAACAGGAGATCCATTCACAAAGCGGAACCTGAGAACATTTCTGAACTCCTGTTCTCTGCAGCATCGGGTAAACCTTTTTAGCGGGCTCATCCCCTTGCAATCCTCGTCCCACTTAAGGAATCTGCGCGAATCCTCATTGATTTTTTCTCTGGTATCCTTATCAGTGAGCCGGTAAGCGGTCAAAAACAAAATATTCATGTGTACCTCCATCATATCGAAATACCGGATCGTGGCAGTGCGCAGGCACGAAGTAATCCGTAATCAACTTTTGACGACTTAATCATTATATTTTATTATATATTGAAACAGCTCTGAAAGAAAGATATAATTAACCGGTGTTAAATTCACACAATTCTATCGATTAACAGGTGAGAAATATGGTTTACAATAATATTCTGGAAGCAATGGGACATACACCTCTTATCAAGCTCAATCATATAGTTCCGCGTAATGCTGCAGACATCTATGTGAAATTCGAAGGCCTGAATGTCGGCGGCTCCATCAAGACCAGAACGGCCTACAATATGATACTCGATGCCGAGAAACGCGGACTGATCGATTCCGACACCATTATAGTTGAACCTACAAGCGGCAATCAGGGAATAGGACTGGCTCTCGTCGGTGCGGTGCGAGGATATAAGACTATTATCATTATGCCTGACTCTGTCAGCGAGGAACGAAGAAAACTGGTCAAGCACTACGGTGCCGAAGTCATGCTTATCCATGATGCCGGCGACATCGGTGCCTGCATTCAGGAATGCATCGCCACCGCTGACAGGATGAAAAGAGAAAATCCCAACGTTTTTGTTCCTCAGCAATTCGAGAATCTGGCTAATCCCGCTGTACAGCGCGATGTGACCGGGCACGAAATTCTTGAAGATCTCGGATGCCCTGCAGACGGCTTTTGCTCGGGTATCGGGACAGGCGGAACGATTACCGGAATCGGTGAGACTCTGAAAGCAGCTAACCCGAATATGTTGATTTGGGCCGTTGAACCCGAAAATGCTGCTATCCTCTCTGGAGGATCAATCGGTACACATGTTCAGATGGGTATCGGCGATGGTCTTGTTCCTGCTATTCTGAATCAAAACATTTACAGCGATATCTATATCGTGACAGACGAACAGGCTCTGCAGACAGCAAAAGACCTGGCAAGCCGGGAAGGTATTATGTGCGGTATCTCCAGCGGCACGAATGTTGCCGCTGCAATCGCCATGGCAAAAAAACTCGGCAAGGGTAAAAAAGTAGTCACCATTCTTCCTGATACAGCTGAGAGATATTTTTCAACGGAGCTTTTTGACTGATTTGTACCTTTCTGTGCAGGTCACAAACTATCTTTTATTTATTACTTTTTATCTAATTATAGGGTAGAAAATATGAAAAGAATTATACTTTTATCGTTAAGTATCGCAGCTACAGGCATCCTGTTTAGTCGGGCTTCCTTCAAACTTGTTGCATTGGTCCTGGTAGCAAGCATCATATGTTCATGTATCATCTATCTAATTGAAAAATTTGTTACACATCCTGAAAATGCTTTCGTTCACAAACGTTTTATTATTCTGGATATACTGCTCGTCTCCTGGTTAATGATCAGATTTTACAGCAAGTGGGGCACGAACAGCTTTATTATGACTCTTATGTCGAATATGAATGTGTCTTTACCTATTGCGTTAGGTATTATTGCGTCTGTCCTCGGCATTATTGCATTGCACGCGATTGACACTATGTTCTGCCTGGGTGAGAGTCTGCTTCTACTGATCACCAAAAGAGTTCAGAGCATTAACGATCCGTATAA
This sequence comes from Lachnospiraceae bacterium UBA3762, assembly GCA_002371615.1. Classification (GTDB taxonomy): domain Bacteria; phylum Bacillota; class Clostridia; order Lachnospirales; family Lachnospiraceae; genus UBA2868. The sequence continues at coordinate 29,548 of DFGA01000024.1, forward strand.
TCTCTTTGCAGTTCTGGTCATTGTCTTTATGCAGAACATGATCTTGAATTACAGTGGACTTCAGACATTTGAAACTCTTGGTATGCAGAGCATCGTCGCTACAGTATTTAACACTATGGTCATCCTGAGTGTGAACCTCCTCTTCGCCATATTGATCAGGAACTGGAAAGTAACGCTGACGCTCACCACTGTAGTATTCTGGATTTGGTCAATTGCAGATTATTATGTCGTCAAGTTCCACGGCAGTCCACTGTATTTCAGCGAATTTGCAAATGCAAAAACAGCAGCGAACGTAATGTCAGGCTATCAGCTTGAAATCAGTAGTGTTGTTATAATTATCACTATCATCGCTCTTGCAATAATTGCGGAAATAATCCTGTTTGTTTCACATGTCGGCATTTTCAATAAGGATAAAAAGATTCTCAAAATCTGCACGACTCTTGTACTGCTCATATTATGTTCGGCAGCAAGCGTCTTCGGATATAAGAAAGTTGACCCAAGCTCCCACGGCTGGGCTCCCTGGACAGAAGGTCTCCAAACCGGAGGGTTCCTATACGAATCAGTGTATGATCTTGAAAAAAGACAAAATCCTATAGTTGAGCCTGAAGGGTATAGTGTCGAATCCATTAAGAAACTGAAATCTGACAAGATAAACTCCGAGAGTTATCCTGATATTATTCTGATTTTGAACGAAACTTTCTGCGACCTGAGTTACAGCGTGGATTTCAAAGCTGATGTCGATCCCATGGCCGCGTTCAAAGATATTGACGGTGCAACATACGGTCATGCGACCGTCGCTAATGTCGGAGGCGGAACGAATGATTCCGAATTCGAATTATTGACTTCCAACTCCAGATATCTGCTGAGCAGTTCTGCACCGTTTACCTTCCTTCCGGAGAAACATCTCAAAAACAGTATCGTTCGTTTTCTTAAGGAAGGGTTCGGATATGAAACCACTGCAATGCACTGCGGTATCGCCGGCAACTACTCCAGAAATATCGCTTATCCGTATCTCGGATTCGATAATATTTACCTGGGAGAAGACTCTTTCAAATATCTGAGCAGCTATGGGAACAGAAAATGGCTTGATTCCGACAACTACCATGACCTTACGGATCACTATGAAGAAGGCGGTGAAGGCCCCCGCTTTATGTATCTCTTAACATTCCAAAATCACGGTGGATATGAGCAAAATGAGCCTTCAAGTGATACCGTCCACGTCGGAACAGATTTCGGTAGTCTCACAGATGACGCAGACGAATTCCTGAGCAGCATGAAATCGTCAGCGGAAGCTTTTCGGGATCTGACAGATTATTTTAAAGACAGCAAGCGGGACGTTATCATCTGTATGGTCGGTGACCATGCACCTGCCTTTATTGCAGAATTGCCAAATGACGCTGAAAGTCCGATTGATGACGAGAGTATCAACAAGTGCACTGTCCCTTACGTGATCTGGTCTAATTTCGATGCAAAAATGACCTCGTATGCGGACTATGCAACCATGACCGATCTTGTACCGATGACTCTCAAAGCAGCCGGGCTCCCGTTGTCTGCTTACTATAAAACTATATTAGATCTGCATGAAGAGCTGCCAATCCGCACAAAGACCGGTAAATACTATGACCGGGATTTCAAGAGCGGAGTGTTCGGGGGTGACACTGACAACCAATTTTTGTCCGATTATTATAATATGGAGTATAACTCGCTGCATGCGGGCGTAGACTATATAGACGAGTTATATACGGTTGCTGCGAAATAACAGTATCAAGAACGCCTCGGCGTTCTTGCCGCGCCGCGCATGGTGCGAAGCACCTTCCTTTATAATAACATTATACCTGCAGTCTGTAATTAGAAAATCGATTTAAAATCTATATAAAAAGGGGATCAGATAATAAAAGTGATTCGAAGAAGTATCCTATGACATAAAAAAACGGCAGCTAAAAGGGTATACTTCCCAATCAGATACCGTTTTGTTTGTTCAGTTTGCGACTCTTTTC
>DFGA01000006.1:0-158203 GCA_002371615.1 Lachnospiraceae bacterium UBA3762
TTTCCTCGTAATACTTCTGGTAATCTCCGCTTGTAACTCTCTCCATCCACTCGGTATGATCAAAATACCAGCGTATGGTCAGTTTGATCCCTTCGGCAAACATCGTTTCAGGCTCCCATCCGATCTCCGATCTTATCTTGTCCGGAGCTATAGCATACCTTCTGTCATGACCTTTTCTGTCCTCAACGTATGTTATCAGGTCATAATTGATATGCTTCTGCCTCTCGTCATCCGCGGGGAGCATTTCCCTGATCGTATCTATAATGATCTTAACGATCTCTATATTCTGCTTCTCATTGTGTCCGCCAATATTGTATTTTTCTCCGAACCTTCCCTTTTCAAGAACCATGTCTATGGCTTTGGCATGATCCATGACATACAGCCAGTCCCTGACATTCCTGCCGTCTCCGTATACCGGAAGCTTTTTACCCGACAAAACATTATTGATAATAAGCGGGATCAGCTTCTCCGGAAACTGATAGGGTCCGTAATTATTGCTGCAGTTTGTGATAAATGCAGGAAAATGATACGTATCTACATAGGCCTTTACCATAAAATCGGATGATGCCTTACTTGCCGAATACGGGCTGTGGGGATCATACGGAGTCGTCTCGTAGAAAAACGTTCCGTCGTCGGTAAGGGATCCGTATACTTCATCCGTGGATACGTGAAGGAACTTCTTGCCTTCCTTAAATCCGTCCCCCTCCTGCCATGCTGCTTTTGCACAGTTTAGCATGTTGAGCGTTCCGAGCACATTTGTTCTGGCAAAGATCTCGGGATCACGTATACTCCTGTCAACATGGGATTCCGCCGCAAAATGAACAACATAATCTATATCATTATCGGCAAATACTTTTGATATCGCTTCCGTATCGCAAATATCGGCCCTGACAAACGAATAATTCGGGTTGTTTTCTATATCCGAAAGATTCTCAAGATTTCCCGCATATGTCAGAAGATCAACATTTATAATCCTGGCATCATTTCCGTGCTTATCGAATATATAATGAATAAAATTAGAACCTATAAACCCGGCTCCGCCGGTAACAAGATATGTTTTCATATCATTCCTCTCGTTTCTGAACATAATCCTTTAGAATGATAACATAAAAGCCCCCGAAAGACAACCTTTCGGGGGATAATTTGTTAACATAATATACAGGCAGAAGGGAGCCGTTATCTTATAATAAATGAGCCCTGAGTTCCTCTCCGCTTTGTGCAAGCAAATATGCCGGCGGAATATCAAGGACCGTCTTACACCCGGTCCGACCCTCATTTTTCATACGGTATGCAGCTCTCGCGTATGCAATAAGCACACTTGTGGTAAACTCCGGATTGGAATCAAGTTTCAGACTGTATTCGATCACATGATTATGTTCTTTCTCGAATCCGGTCTTTCCAGTCCTGATCACAAATCCCCCATGTGCCATTTCGCTGTGATCTCTCTTCATTTCATCTTCACTGATAAAGTGAACGATCGTATCATAATCCGCAAAATAGTTGGGCATTGTTTTGATCTCGTTTTCAACTGCTGCGGCATCGGCCCCGTCTTCAAGGACTACATAGCACTCCCGAAGATGTTTGTCGCGGGTTGACAATTCGGGAAGGCTTCCCTCTCTTACCTTTTTAAGCGCATCCTCTTTCGGGATCGTATACTGTTTGGCATCCTTTACACCCTTGATCCTTCTTATGGCATCGGAATGTCCCTGGCTGACTCCTTTTCCCCAGAACGTATAATCTCCTCCGTCAGGCAGAATTGCGTTTGCATACGCCCTTTGAATGGAAAACATTCCGGGATCCCAGCCGACCGAAATGATCGCAATGTTTCCACCGTTTTTTGCTGCTTTGTCAACAGCCGCAAAATGTTCCGGAATACGGGCATGGGTATCAAAACTGTCGATGACATTAAAAGATGCGGCATATTTCGGGGTCTGCTCAGGAAGATCGGTTGCGGATCCTCCGCACAGAATAAGTATATCGATCTTATCCTTCCACTTTTCTATCTCATCGATGCTCACCACCGGAACACCTTCTGTCCTGATCTTTACCTTTTGGGGGTCACGACGTGTGAATACCGCCGCAAGTTCCATGTCTTTTGCTTCTTTTACCGCAACCTCAACACCCCGTCCGAGGTTTCCGTATCCCAATACTCCAATCTTAATACTCATTTTTCATCTCCTGTTATTCTCTCAAGTTTATAATGATTATCCATATATTCATCACATAAACATCCGTTATCATCATAGACCGGATGAACCATGATCTCTGTTTCCGTCTTTTTAAAATCCTCCGCCGATCCCGTAATATATTCACGGTAGTCCTGCGCAGAGCCGAAATATCTCGGGTTACCTTTACAGAACCGTCTGATTGAAGAATTCAGGATCAGCTTGTACAGATGCATGAGCGGATTACCTCCTCTGTACATGTTTCTTCCAAGGCGGACGGAAGTAACCGGATAATCTTTCAGAACCTTTTTTAAAACTCTCCATATCGACGGGTCGGTGTGTACATAATGGTGGGAATCCACATGCCACAATGTACCTCCCAGCTTACGATATCTGTCAAACTGTGCCCTGATCTCTGTTTCCACATTATTACCCGTCCTCTTCGGAAGGAAAAACCTGGTCCTGATATTTCTGGCAAAATTGGCGGTAAATTCCCCGTTTTCGCCGCACATTATCCGGTCGCCGGCAATTTCCGGACTGACCGGCTTCCCTGATGTCAGATTGATGTGTATTCCGACTTTATCGGCAAACCCATTCTGCCGTGCGATCTCCATCGCATCTTCGGCATAAGGCATATTAACCATCAGTGTGGTCCGGTCTATCAGTTTGCTGCCAAACGCCTCAGCAATCGCATCGTTTACACTTTTGCTCATGCCAAAATCATCGGCATTGACTATAATCGCCAATATCTGTACCCCGCTTTTGTAACTTCGGAATTATCAAGTATTCCTTTAATATCAATTATGACCTTTTCACTGTTATTTGACTTTCCAAAGAATGCATCCCATTCCGGCAAAGACCGTCTCCTGTATTCTTCATGAGCAACCGCAAGAACAATACAGTCGGCATCATACGCATTATCCTCACTTTCAAGATCATATCCGTATCCCTGCATTACCTCGGCAGGATCTGCCCATGCATCAACAAGAACCGGTTTCATCTCATACTGCTCAAGATATTTAAGTATCTCCATGATCTTCGAATTACGTACATCCGGACAGTTCTCTTTAAACGTTGCTCCAAAGAATACGATCTTCGAATCCCTGACTTTTTTGCCGGCAAGAACAAGCTGTTTAACTATCTGTTCTCCGACAAAATTAGGCATGTCATCATTGATCTGCCGGCCTGCGGATATTATCCTTGAGTGGTATCCCAGTCTTTCGGCCTCATAAACAAAATAGTACGGATCGACTCCTATGCAGTGTCCTCCCACAAGACCCGGCCTGAATCCAAGTGAATTCCACTTCGTGTTCATCGCATCTATAACTTCGTTCGTGTCTATCCCCATCTTGTCGAATGCCATAGCAAGTTCATTGATAAACGCAATATTTATGTCTCTTTGTGAATTCTCGACTACCTTTGCCGCTTCCGCAACTTTTATACTGCCGGCTCTGTGGACACCGGCTTCGATGACAAGTTCGTAAACATTTGCCACCTCTTCAAGTGTTTCCGGATCCATTCCCGAAACTATTTTTTTGATATTCTCAAGACGATGCACCTTGTCTCCGGGATTAATCCTTTCAGGCGAATATCCGATCTTAAAATCCACTCCGCACTTTAATCCCGATTCTTTTTCCAGTATCGGAACACATATATCCTCTGTAACTCCCGGATAGACAGTCGATTCATACACAACTATGGAACCCTTCGAAAGATTACGCCCGAGTATCCTACTTGCAGATTCTACCGGATACAGATCCGGGGTTTTGTCCTGATTGATCGGTGTCGGAACAGCCACTATGTAGAATTTGGCACCTTTCAGATCTTCAGGGTCGGAAGTAAACTCAACCGTAGTCCTGGAGATAACCTCATCTCCCACCTCTTTTGTAGCATCTTTACCCGCTTTGTATGCAGCGATCTTTTCCTTATTCAGGTCGAATCCGATAACTTTTGCCTTCTTAGCAAACGCCACCGCTATTGGCATTCCGACATATCCAAGCCCTACAAGCGCTATCTTTTCCTTTTTGCTTTTGATATCTTCATACAGGCTCATTATCCGTTATGATCTCCTTTCAAAACCGGATGACTCCGTCTCTTAATATCATCGTATATACTATCACAGGATCATTGTTTTTTCCATTTTCACTGATCCGTCTGTGTCTTTAGTTTTGCTTTTTTACGGATCCTCTTTTCTTTTCTGCCTCTTCGTTCCTTATTATGTTTGTGAATTATCATATAGAAGGTAGGAAGAAGCAGTAAGGTAAGCACCGTCGAAGCAAGAAGGCCTCCGCAGATCACAAGCGCCATACCCTGCATCAGATCCCCGTTTTTTCCGAGTCCGAGTGCCATCGGGATCATTGACAGTATTGTTGTAAGCGTAGTCATCAGTATAGGACGAAGCCTTGATTTTCCGGTCTCGATCAGGGCATCGGCAGTCGGCATTCCTCCATCCCGAAGCTGATTTGTATAATCAACGAATATTATACCGTTGTTAACAACAATACCTATCAGCATCAGAAAGCCCATGAGTGATACCATTGACAGAAGTCCCCTCGTTATAAGAAGAAGCAATATCGATCCTATAAGCGAAAACGGAATACAAAACATTACCATTCCTGAATACCTTAGATTTTCAAACTCTATGGCCATGACCATATATACGAGTATGATAGCCGTAGCAATCGCCTTCAGGATCGAAGCAAATTCGTCATTCATCATCTCCGTTGTCTGATTTTCCGTCTTCTCAACCGTCCTCGGAGGCACATAGTCCGAAAGCGCTTCCTCTATTGCGGCAGTAACCGCAGCTTTTTCATCGGACATAACGGTTGCCGTAACGGTGGCATAATATCTGCCGTTCTGTCTTGTGATCTGCTGGGGAGAGTCCGTGTAGACGATTGAAGCAACATCACGCAGCGGAACATCGTTACCCATAGCATTTGTAACAAACATGTTCTCCACGTCATTAACCGTCTCATATTCATCTTTCGGATATTCGACAGTGATCTGATATGTCTTGTCATCTATCGTGACCTTCATGGCATCCGACCCGTTAATGGCTGTATTGAGGGCAGATCCTACCATAACCGGTGTCAGTCCGTTAGCCGCTGCGTTTATAGGATCGATGTCTACCTTTACTCTTGAAGCGGTATTTCCCATGGATGATGATGAGCTGATAACACCATCCACGTTCATCACTATGGAATCCACCTCCAGCAGTGTGTCTTCGAGGTCATCAAGATCCGTTCCTTCAAATGCAACTTCATATGTATTCCCACCGCCCAAAGACGTAATGCCCATAGACGATGTGGCCGCCACGGATATCTCACAGTTATCGGCGTAACCGGCAAGATCCCGTGTAAACTCGTCTACTATGCTTGCCGTGGATTTCTTCGTTCCTTCCGCGACATATGCATTTACCGTACCGGTGGTAACCCTTGCACTTCCGGAATAGTTGTCAATATATTCGCTGTTTTTGACAAACTCCTCAATTTCCCTGATTTTTTTATCTACGGTGTCAATATTCGTCCCGGGTCTGTATGTTACCGTAATAGATACCTGTCCCTCGTCCGTATTCGGAAAGAGCTGGGCATTGACAAATCTTATAAGCACTACCGATACGACAAAAATCACCAGTGCCGTAACTGCGGTCAGGGCTTTGTGATTCAGCAGTTTCCCGAGTATCTTTGAATATCCCGAAGAAAAGCGGTCAAGAAACCGATTAACTGCGGATTCTTTCTTTTCAACCGGTTTGTAGAAAGAAAAGCACAAAGGAACCAGAGTTATTGCCGATATGAGAGATGCCGCAAGCGCAAAGACTATCGTATAACCAAGCTGTCCGAACAGCTGCCCCGACAGATCCTTCATCATCGCAAGCGGCAGGTATACGACTATAGTGGTTATTGTTGAGGCAATGATCGAATTGAGCACTATACCGGTCCCTTCAAGTGCCGCATCCTTAAAATCAAGCCCGTCATCCTTCTTTCTGAAGCACATTTCAAGGACCACTATGGAATTATCAACCATCATACCGATCGCTATTACAAGGGCACCCATAGTTATCATGTTAAGAGAAAAGCCCATAAAGCTCATCAGCAAAAAAGTGATAAGGAGCGATACCGGCATTGAAGATCCGACAATAAGACTTCCCTTTATGTCCCCGAAGAAAACAAACAGGACAAACATCGTGATCGCAATACCGAGAAGAAGCGTTTCCGCAATGGTCTTAAGTGATGATTTAATAATATCCGCACTGTCATATACTACATATATCTCAATATCCGGATATCTTTCTTTCAGACTGTTTATAAGCTTATTGACCTGATTTGATACTGTTACCGCCGATGCGGACTGCTGCTTGGATATGTTTACACTTAAGTTGTCGGCTCCTTTAAAGCGGCTGTATGATGACGCTTTTTTGGACGCGTAGCGGACATTTGCAACATCGGACAGGTGGATCGTCTGGCCCGACGCCGTGCTGATAGGTATCTGGCGCAGTTCCTCCGGTGTTTTGTATTCAACCCTGGAACTGATATCCACCTGCTGCCCGCCGTATTTTGCAGATCCCGCAGGGAATGTAAAATTAGCGCTGCCGACCGTGGTGGCAACCGTATTGGCACTGACATTATACTGTTTCAGATTCTCGGGAATAAGTTCTATAGATATGTAGTCTTCCAGTCCGCCGCTTACTTCCACTTTGGTAACGCTGCTTATCTTGTCGAGTTCCGGAGTAAGAGTCTCCTCAACAAATTCATTTACGTCTTCGGTTGCAGAGTCAACCGAAAGCTGCATTACCGCCGCAGCATTAAAGTCCATTGTTGCAACAACCGGGTCTGTTGCCTTTTCCGGAAGATCGGGTTTAACAATATCAAGCGCTTCCCTTACATCCATATAGGCATCATCAATATTTGTTCCGTACTCAAACTGCAGAAGAACCGTGGATACGTTCTCCATCGAATAGGAATACGTCGTGTTCAGCCCCGAAAGGGATCCGCATCCATCTTCTATCTTTTTACTGACAAGCCTCTCGACGTCCTCAGGTCCGGCCATGGGATACACGGTCTGTATCATTACCATCGGCATTTCCATATCCGGAATCAGCTGGAGCGACATTCCGGTTACCGAACCGATACCGAATATAATAAGCCCTGCTATAATTACTATAACTGCAACAGGACGGTTCAGGCTTGTCTTAATCAGGGATTTCATTTAATACCTCTATTTCATTACCGGATGGAGCACTGTTGTCAACGGTAACCTCCATTCCGTCCCGGAGCTGACTTGCCCATGTCGTTATGATCCTGTCCTGCTCACTGACACCGTCTGTTATCTCTATTTTGTTGCCATCGGTTATTCCGGTCGTAACGTTACGTCTTACTGCTTTTCCGTCGGAATAAACATACAAATATGCCTGTTCGTTCAGATAGTACAACGAATCCACCGGAACTGTTATCACAGAACTCCGGCTGTCTGTTGCAATCGTAAGCTTTACCTTCGTTCCGTTTATAAGTTTTTCGGAACCCGGCAGAATTTGTGCCTTTACAAAGAAAAGACCGTTTGTGGCATCGGCAACACCGGCATTTTCCGTGATCTTTGCCTTGTAAGTGTTCCCGTTTCGCAAAACTGATATCTCCTGACCTACGAGAAGTCTGTCCATAACAGCTTCGGATACATAAAAATCCACATACTGTGTATCGTCGGCTGTGATAACGTAAGCCGGCGACCCTGCCGCCGCCATATTATTGACCGTTATATTTTTGGCTGTAACGATTCCGGAAACCGGAGCTTTAACATTTGCATAATCTAACTGGAGCTTGGCCGCTTCCACTCCCGTCTCGGCCTGGGCAACACCGGCCTGAACCTGCTTTACTCCCGCTTCCGCAGATGCCACCTGTGAATTGGCTCCCGCCAGTTGAGCATTTCCGCCTGTTATTATCGTCGCAAGTGTGTAGTTTTTATAGTCATCAAGCATTCTTTGTGCAAGAGCCTCGGCTTCCTGTGCCTGGCATACTCCTGTGGAAGCAGCCGTTTTGGCAACCTCCGCCTGGGCTTTGGAAACGAGGAGCTGTTCTCTGGCATCTTCAAGCGAATCTATTGAAGCGGTAACAGATGTTGCACCGGATATCATTGCATCAAGTTCTTCCACCGTGGAAGCTCCCCCGCTTGTTGACATCTGCAGGTACGTTTTGGCGGCTGCCACGGCATCATCCGGGCTAAGACCCGTAATTCCGTATTTGTTATATACCAGCCCCAGTGCCGTGACAGGGTCCGCTGTACCGGCACATTCGGATATTTCCGTATATACATTTTTGATCTGGGAAAGAGACTTGGCATAGTTTGCCATGTTTTCCTTATTGTCTTCAAGTTGGTCTATCTGATCATCAATATCGGATATCTGCTCCCTGATATAATCAAGCTGAACACCGGCGGCATCATTGTTCTCTGATGCGTTCATCAATCCGTATTTGGCCGAATTAACCGCATTTGCCAGCTGCATTTCGTTTGTTGCCGCTGTTCCCCACTGCTGTGTTACCTGGGCAGTCGTGTACAGATTTGATATCCTTGCGGCATCAAGACCTGCCTGCGCCGAACCAAGTGATGCCCTGCTTGAGTCAAGTGCGGCCTGTGCCTGCTTCATTGATATCCTGACCGAAGTATCATCTATCGTAAACATCAGATCTCCGGCGTTTACATAGTCCCCTACTTCAAAATATGCATTTGTAACATCACCTGAAAGCTTTGAGACAACATTTACGGTTGAATCGGCAGACACGGTTCCGATAAAATCACCCGTGATCTCAATATCGGACCTTACCGGATTAGCGACTGATACTTGTATCTTCTTGGTCTCCTGCTCACTGTCTTCATCTTTGGAGCCGGTATTCTGACAGCCTGCAAGTACAGAAGCAACAAGTACCACAGGAAACAGATATTTTATAATTAATGATTTTCTCATAATAACTCCCGGATTCACTTAATATGTACAAAAAGCGAGAACAAAGTATAGCATGGCATAATAGGTATGTAAATTCATTTCACAAAGAATTCATATATTATCTGTGTAGGTAACTTATAAGGCCCTTTATTACCTTCCGGTTAACGGCAAACAGCAGCAGTATAAGAATACATCCCGCAACAATGTTCGTCCATTCGGTTTGGCATAATGTCGCATAAACCGCATATACAATATATACCGCAAGCATCAGGATAAAGTTACCGTAGTTATATCCTACCGGATAACACTTATTGGCAAAATAAGTCCCTATCGCAAAATATACTATATAAGTGACTGCCGTTGCCACGGCCGCTCCGACACCTTTGTACCTCGGTACAAGCAGAAGATTTCCCGCAAGATTACAACATATCGCAGCAGCGGAAGCATAATTGAAATAAACCGGTTTCTTCTTGAACTTAATACCCTGTCCGGTCATTTCGAATAATATCGACAAAACCGGCATAAGGGACAAAAACGGGATGATCTTCGAGGCACCCCTGTATTTTTCGCCGAGTATCAGGACTATAATGCTGCGAAAAGCCGTGATGGAGAATGCAGCAAACAGGCAAAGAAACTGAACCTTTTGGAACATATCCGCAAAGAATGGCTTAACTTCACTCTCATCCTCCTGTTCATACTTCTTCATCGCTATCGGTGCCCAGAATGCAACATAAGTTATCTTAAGAGTCATAAGTATCGTCATTATCTGCATTGCGGATGAATACACTCCGGTCTCCGAAAAATCATTCATAAAGCGTATTGACCACTTATCCATTGAGGACAGGAGCCACTCCATAAGAAGCATCGGTACAAAAGGAATGCCGTACCTTAACAGCTCTTTTTCGGTAAGGCTGTGTGGCCCGGCCTTATATCCTCTCCCCTCAAATGCATACATTATAAGCAGCATAACCGTGACAACAACAAGAGGCAAAGTCTGCGCATACAGGCCAACCCTGAAGTCGTCACCGAGAATATAAGCAAACAGCATAATGAACAGAATATTCAGTAATTTACTTAATATGTTCAGGTTGGAATACAGTTTTCCGCGCTGCTGCATCCTTATGTTAAGAAACAGGAATCTTTCGAACACGGAAGTCAGTGTATACGCTATTACAAGAAGCGTAACGTCAATTCCTCCTTTTCCGAATAAAAGCCTGTTGAAGAATTCCGAAAAAGCAACATACACTCCCGACAGAACCACTATCAGTACAAGAGGTCCCCTAAGGCACTGTGAGAACAGTTTTCTCTCATCAACTCCTTCACTGTAAAAGTACCTTATATACGACTGATCAAGTCCGAGTATTGCAAAGATATATATTATGGAAACAGCCGACAGAAACAGCGACGACCTGCCGTACTCTTCGGTAGACAGTATCCTCGTAAACATCGGCAGGGAAATGAACCCCAACAGCAGGACAACAAAATTCCCGTAGAAGAATTCAAGAAAGCCGGTCAGGATATTCGGTTTTTTATCTGTTTTTTCGTTATCGTTCATTTTACGATTGCTGTTATTTTCCAAGAATCTCCCGGTATACTTTCAGATGTCCTTCAATATTTTTATCTGGAGTATAGTTATCCCTATAGCGGTTATAAAACATCTCCCGCTCCCGCCCGGCGACATCGGGATTGTCTGTAAGAAACCTGATCCTTGAAGCAAGTTTTGACAGATCACCCATTTCATACAGATCCTCCCTGTTCCCTATAACCTCGGGAAGACCTCCTACCGCAGTGGAAAGAACTATGCATTTTCTGCTCATTGCCTCAACAGCTGCCTTTCCGAATGATTCAAAACAGCTTGTCATTATGAAGAAATCCACAAGATAGTAATAATCCGAAATCTCCTTCTGAGTCAGATCCTGCATATAGATCAGATTATCTTCTCCTATGATGTTTATGATACCTTCCTTTACTTCTTTTACGATTTCGGCATCCCTGTCTTCGTATACCGACATAACAAGGGCTACCTTAAACCTGATCCCGGCATTTGCGATCTCTTCCACTACCTTTGCCGCCTTGCCCCAGTCTTTTTCCTCGGATATACGCCCCGCAAATCCGATAACCGGCATCCCCTCAGGAATTTTATACACATCTCTTGCCTTCTTTCGCCCGTTTTCATCATATTCGGAAAACGCGCCGCTGATCGTATTCGGTATAACGGTAACCGGAGCCGCAATCTCGCCTTCCCACAAACCGGCATTGTATTTCGTGGTTGTAAGCATTCTGCTTGCATGCTTCATAGTTGATTTAATACATATGAGTGAATGCTTTCTGTATCCCGTACGCAGGCCCCTGTCGGTATACACAAACGGGATGTTTTTAAACAGTCCGGGGATACGCAAAAACCCGTATGTAATAAGTGATTCCGACATTGAAACATGTATAAGATCGGGCTGTACTTCTCCTATTATCTGCTTAAAATACCGGATTCTCCGTATAAAGTTTGCTATCCTTCGAAGCTTTGACAGCTCCCTGTTTTCGTCCGAAGGATATGTTATAACTTTGTAATCGTAGTCTTTCGGAGAAGTCGAAAGAAGAGCCGGGCATGCAACTATCGGCTCATACTCTCCGCTCTTTTTGACTCCCTCACAAAGCGTCTTGGTGGACTCCTGTCCTCCTCCGGGCAGATCTATCGGATATTCCATTAAATACAGGATTGTTTTCTTGTCTGTCTTCATGGAGCTACTCCCGAAACCAGTTATTCTTAATGATCTGCGCTTTTGACAAAGGACCCTCCTCAAATGGAGTATCTTCACCTTTCGATAGCGCATTATACAGTTCTATGACCCGCGAAGCCGCAACCTGCGGATTCCACAGATCATGCATCTGCTTATATGCTGCAAGACCAAGATTACGGCGAAGATTTTCATCCCGCAGCAAATTTCTCAGCTTATCCGCGAGGCTGTCTACGCTCCCCGATCTGAATACTTCCCCGGTCCTGCCGGATCTAACAAGCCACGGGGTCGCTCCGCAGGCAGAACTTGCAATTACCGCACAGCCGGCATTTAAAGCCTCATATATTACCGATCCCCAGCCTTCAAGCTTGTTGCTCGTCATAACATATATTTCGGCATTTGCCATCTTCTGTCTGGCTTCATCCGGTTTTTGAAATCCTTCAAATTCCGTGATGCCGGATATCCCCAGCCGTTCCGCGAGGGCTATGAGCTTTTCCTTCTCATCACCGTCACCTACCATTTTAAGACGCAGATCATATCCTTCGTTATGAAGCTTTGCGGCCGCCCTGATCAGCAGGTCGGCCCTCTTTAATCTGATCATCCGGCCTTCCCATAAGACGGTTACGGCACCGGCTTTACGCTCTTCCTTCTCCTTGCGCTCAAACAGCTCATCGGTTTCATAAACATAATGTTTGGGAAAATATGCGAATTTGTAACATTTGTCCGGATAGCTTCCGAACATCTTTTTAAAATCATATGATGTAAATGCACTCGCAGCCAGAATATATACATCCTTTTTTCTGTTGCGGACGTGCAGGTGAATATACTTTTTGGTAAGTCTCGGAATAAAAAACTTGATAAAGCCTTCCTTGAGCGGTCTTTCCGAATACCTGAACACTATTTTGTTCTCAGCAATTCTCGGCTCGATATAGTATTCCGGTGCCGTTCCCATTATGACAAGATCCGATGAGAGAGCAAGTTTTCTGGCCTTCTCCTCGTTTTCTTCACTCTCATATGTTTTGATCACGTATCGGGGATAATCCTCACCCCATCCCATTCCGGAGCGGAATTCTTCCATTGGCATTGTTTCAACAAAAGTAAATCCCTCTCCCAAAAGGTCATGGAATGCATCGCAAAGAGCTTTCTGATGATGATTATAATAATTTGAGTAAAAAGTCAGTGTATTCATCCGATAATAAGTTTCCCGACCTCTTCGAGAAGCGGTTCTATAATATACAGACGGCTGTAGCCGTTACGTCTGTATATCCTGTATTTTTCCTTAATACTTGATACGGCAGCAGTAATTGACCTTTTATGACTGACCCCTGCCATTCTGAAATTGGCAAGGACCTTACGTACAACCGTTGTTCTTATTCCCTCTTTTTTCAGTCGCAGTATAAGATCATAGTCATCATGAATGCTGTCGTTTAAATACAGGTTTTTTTCATAAATGCTCCTGGCTATAAATGTCGTGGGGTGGTTCCAGTCACGGCTTGTGGCATATTTGCGATTCCTTGAATGCTTGATAAAACTCCTGCCGTCAGGTCTTACAAGACGAAGATCGGCATAGAAAAGCTCAAAGGGCTCTTCTTCATAAGCAGAGGCAACCGTCATAAGGGCATCCGGTTCATACCAGTCATCACTGTTTATTATGCCGATAATATCTCCCGAACACATTTTTATGCCTTTGTTCATGGCATCATACATTCCGTCATCTTTCTCGGAAACAACAGTATACTTAATACCCCGGGATTCAAATTCGGGGGCAAAGCGCTCTATAACTCCAAGCGTATCATCTGTAGACAACCCGTCAACGATCACGTATTCAAATGCCGGATAGGTCTGGTTAAGCACGGAACTAACCGTATCCGAAACAGTTGCGGCAGAGTTAAACGTTGCCGTTACTATTGATATCTTTACGTTACTGTGAACCATCTTCAACTATTCCTTCTTGGATTCGGTCTCAAAAGCACTTGTACTGTCTTCGGCCCTGAACAGGACAAGTATTGTCTGGAACAGCATCTGTATGTCCCTGATCAGGCTGTAATTTTCAATATACATAAGATCAAGCATCAGTTTATCACGTGATGATGTATTATATTTACCGTAAATCTGGGCCAGACCGGTAAGTCCGGCTTTCATTCTGAGCCTGTAGCGGAATTCGGGAAGATCCTTTTCGTAATCCTCTACATTTTCAAGCATCTCCGGCCGGGGACCGACCAGACTCATATCCCCTTTAAGTATATTCACGAACTGCGGAAGCTCATCTATTCTGTATTTCCTTAATACCTTTCCTACCTTTGTGATACGGTCATCACCCTCGGTTGAAGAGAAATTCTCAACATTTTCCTTCATAGTCCGAAACTTGATTATCTCAAACACTCTTCCGTGTACGGTTGCCCTTTTTTGTTTAAAGAATACACTCCCTCCGTCGCATTTTTTAATGCAGACAGCCGACAGAAGCAAAACAGGACTTGTGATCACAAGCGCAACAAGTGATATAAAAACATCCATAAAGCGCTTTACAAGTCTTTCTTCGAACGTGATCATATGGTATCTTGTCGAAAACAGGGAAATATCATCCATTATCACGGAGTGTGAATTCTGCTCAAGAATGTCGGCAATCCCCGGATTAAAATAAATATTTTTCAGGTTCTGATAGCAGAAATCAACAATATCCTTTCTCTCCTTAACGGGAAGATCATACAGGACTATAGTATCCGCAGCTACCATCGCACTCTCAAGTCCCGGATCGGTGTACCGGATAATGCCGGTAACTTCGTACTTTTTCTCAAACGATGCCATCGCTGCAGCGATACGTCCTGCACCTGTTTCTTCGTCCGTAACTATAAGGCACTTTTCTTTCGGATTGATCCAGAAATAGAAAGACTCCCCCGCATATGACAGAAGCATGATGACAAGGATCTGGATCACGAAGACCAGAAACAGTATCCCGAAATTCTCCAGCCTGAACGTTGTATTGTTTGCCTCATTGGTCTTCATTATGGACAACTCAAGATATGTAATAAGATCTGTAAATATAACGGTTATTGATACTGCCAGAGCGACCTGTCCCCACCTGCGCCTTCCGGCATCATATTTTCCGTACATAAATGTAAGAAGAACAAGCATGATCACAAATGTAGACAGTGTAACGGCCGCTGTTCTTGACATAACTATGATCTCCGGGTTGTCGATTGCAAACAGTAAAAAGAACGTCGCAAGGCAGGCAACGTACAATATCACTTCGATCATAAAAACTATGGAATGTTGAAATTTAGTGCAAAACTCATGTAATTTCATTTACATTCCCTCATATACTTCCCTGATATATTCCTCAAATCTCACTTCACGGTCAAAAAGGGCGGCACGTCTCAGACAGTCTTCCTTTGTATATGCGATGCCTTTTTGTGCCAGTATTGTATCTATTGCGGCAACAACACCCTGAACCGAATTCCTCTCGACCGAGATACCGCACGTATCGTCTATTGTTTCCGCACTTCCACCGGAACGGTAAGTTATAACCGGGGTTCCGCAAGCGATTGCTTCAATATTTGTTGTCGGAAAAGTATCCTCAAGAGTAAGATTAACGTATATGTCCGCCATCGAATAAAGTGCAGCAAGTTCCTCGGGGCTGTCCGTATGTCCTATTCCTATTATCGAATCAGGAAGTGACGAAAGCTGATCGTCATTGAGTCCGACAAGAACTATCACACATCTTTCATTAATCAGCTTGGACAGGTTTACGAACTGCATCAGTCCTTTTCTTGTACGCCACGGGTTTGCTACGCCGAGAAGAACATTTTTATTGCGAAGGTTCAGGCTGTTTCTGAGTCTGAATACCAGATTGTCATCACGTCTTTCTTCCGTGACCGGATGGAAAATATCCGTATTGATCCCGGTGGGCACGACTACCGTATGATACTCTCCCATAAATGACTGCTCTACTCTTGCCTTAAGCCACTGCGAAGGTGTAACAAGAGTCAGATTTTCAAACCCTGTGAACAGCTCCCTCTTGTCATTCCAGTTTCTGGTCGAATTATCCTTTCCCACGGATTTGGGGTATTCAGCCAGCTGCTCGCAGGAATAGCATCCGTTAATCCACTTTGTACATCCTATATACTCAAAATGCGAGCAGTGTCCCGTAAATGTCCAGCAATCATGAAGCGTCCAGATTATCCTTATATCGGTGGTCTTCAGGTACTCGAAAAGAACACGGATATTCAAATAATACCCATGTACATTATGGAGATGGATTATATCGGGCTTAAACTCCTCTATAACATTAATAAACTGGACCGTTGCCCTTTTGGAATAGAACCCGTGCCTGTCGGTCAGTCTTGACAGGCCGCCATGGATGTATACGTCCAGATCCTGTCCGATCCTGTATGCATTCATTCCCTCCGGATGGGTATCCCTTCCGTATGCCACCATGCACTCATACCCGTTTGCGGATAAAGTTTCATACAGGCCCTGAACAAGCCTTCCTACGGACCCGGTTCCCACCACGGTATTAACGAGCATGACCCGTCTTGTCTCAAGGTTGTTTAATGATCTAACAACCTTTCTTGCCTCTTTGGTATACAGAACCTCCGGTTCCGGCTCTTTCATCCCCTGTCCTATATATGTATTTTCTATGTTACCGTCGAGGGATACGACCGAAATGTCATTTTGTGCCATGATCATTTCCTGCCGCTCTCTCTCCAGTCTCTCCTGCTCAAGCGCTCTTGCTTCGGCAAGAGGATCGTAAGAATTTCTTTTTTTCATCAGTTATCTTCACTGTCATCATCATCAGTGTCATCAAGTATCAGCTTAATAACACGCTCATGACCTTTTGAAAAATCTTTTTGAAGTTGAAGTTTACGCATTTCACGTCTCACATTGGGAGTCGACAGAAGCCACTCTATTGTCGATATGACCGTAGCATCATCCGTCTCGGTTCCAATACCAAGATTAATGAATCCGTTCTGTATGCCGGCAAAGACATGTTTTGCCTCCCGATCGTTCTGTGCCAGGACGATTGCCGGCACGCCCATACTTGCCAGCTCGTATACTGTCCGGCCCTGGCTCGTCACGGCTAGATCCATCCTGCTCATGTATGAGCTGACCCTTTTTACATCTTTATATACAAATATGTTGTCGGACTCACTCGTCACTATCCTGTCGGCATTCGGGTATGCGAATCCAAGCAGAAAGTGGAATTTCACATCCGGATTGTTCACATGGAGCCGCTTGCATATTCCATACAGTCTTCCTGTAAGATCCGAAGGATCCGCTCCTCCGAAAAGGATAAGTATGTTTTCTGCTTTTTCGCTAAACTCCTTCGGATGCTCCTCCAGAAATTCATCTCTTATACAGAAATACCTGCTTCCGTAATACTCATTGTGAAGTTTGTCACCTTTTTCATACAGCGCATTAATAACCGCATCCGCATATTTGGCACCACTCCCGACATCTTCAAAATTGATGACACGTTTAACATGCTTTGTAACCATCTGCATGTACTCTCTTGTCGTATCAAGAATGTCATTTATCAGTATATCGGGCTTCTCTTCAATAAGGACCTGCTCAAAATGCTTATCGTCTTTTATCCTGATGACACCGAAATTGGAATCCTCGATCTTCTCTATTCCGATATCGGAATCATCAGATGCCGCAAAGATAACATCATGTCCTGTAAGCTTATATGCAAGCGTAAGACACCTGTATACATGGCCCATGCCGACGGATCTTTTTCCTACCGTCCTGAACATTATCTTTTTCCTGCGCAGTATGTTCTCACACAATACCCAGTCCGAATATGTGTCTATATCAACCGATTCGTCTTCGGGTATCTCAAATATACTGACTTTATCCCCTATCCTCTGGTTCTCGCTTACGCAATCCCTTTTTGTTATCAGAAAACCTCCTGTTTCCAGATAATTAGGCGGAAGTTCCTGGGAGTTAAGTCTTTTTTCATAATTCTTCACATATTCCCCATTACTTCCTATGCCCCAGGACAGGTGAGGCTTGTTTGTAGCCGAAAGAACCGTGTCATAATCATGAGATTCAAAATACTCTATAGCATCTTTAATCGTCTCCATTTTCAGGGTCGGGCTCGTTGCCTGCATTGTTATAACAACGTCATATCTGATGCCCTGCTTCTCTTCCATATAATTGACCGCATGGTATATTACAGGGTCAAGTGTAACGCGGTCGGTTGCCAGTTCCGCAGGTCTTGCTATAACCTCTACTCCCCGGCTTCTGACAATTCCGCCAAGTTCTTCATCATCGGTGGATACAGCAACATCCACATCCATATGCATCTTGTCTTTAAGTGCTTTGGCATTTTCTATAGAATAGACTATGAGCGGTTTCCCGCACATGATCCTCACATTTTTTCTCGGTATTCTCTTTGATCCTCCCCTTGCGGGTATAACAATAAGTGTTTTCATTGATTTTTCCCTAAAAACCGCTTTTTAACGTAATTTATCAGCGTAATTATATCACGTCTTTTGGCAATTGCAAAAACGGCTGCTATCGCCGCGGTAACGGCATAACGTGTTATGATCGCAACGATCCCTTCCTTATACATGAAAAGATATGCTATTCCCAATACTGTCATAATAAGCATCGCCGCAAACATATACCGGTCATCATATACATTTTCCTTCAGAACGAACCTGACCATAACAAAATGCATGACCATAAGCACAAGATAACTTGCCAGAGTAGTATAGGCGGCGGCAATGTAACCGAAACCCGGGATAAAAGCGTAATTCAGAAGATAATTGATAAGCGCCGCAATACACGACCCCACTGCAATGATCGATGTTTTCTTGCAGAATATCTCGACGTTTACGTAGTTTGTGTAAAAATACTGTGCGAGTGTTCCGAGAACGATGGGAGGAACAACATATTTGGCTATCCAGTACGAATTATTCGATACCGACAGGATCATTAATGCCTCCGGTGCCACAGCGATAAATGCAAGCGAAAGAAAACATCCGAGCAGTACGAGTTTCTTTTGTATCTGCCTGATCCTTTCGCGCTTACCATCAAAAAGCGTTTCGTTGAACCACGGAAGATATGCCTGTCCGATTGCATTGGTGAATATCATAAGAAGTGTTGCGAAAGAATATCCGAAAATATACAATCCGGCATCACCGTCTCCGCATATCCCTTTTATCATGATCCTGTCCATCTGTCCGAGGAGTATGAGTGCAAGAGCATGCGGTATCATCGGAAGGCCGATCTTAAGGGCATATGTCCAGTATTCCCTGTTATAGAACACTTTTCCCTTAACGATAAACCGGATATAGAATATAATGCCCATTATTGCGGTAGGAAGTAATACGCCCAGGATCTTTCCGATGTACCTTCTGTCATTAAACAAAAGCATCAGTATGATCGACAGCGCCACCTGTCCGATACAGGTGATGACCGAAATAAGGATATTTTCCTTATATCTGTATTCATACCTGCATTTCTGCATCATATACTCAACCGACGGAGATACACACAGATACGCAAAAAGACCCACTGCAAGCGGAACTTCGTAGTGGATCCAACCCGAGAGGGATTCTCGAAAAATAAATGCCAGGATCAGCAGTATAAAGCCGAAGGAGCTTGACAGACTCTGAAGAGAGGACATATACTCGTCAAATCTGTCACGAAAATCAAGTTTTGCCCGGCCGATAGAATACACAACACACAGACAGGCAAATACATTGAAAACATCTATCCAGGAATTGTATGTATTGGCCTTTCCGTAATCCGCTGTTGTGAGCATTCCGGTGTATATCGGGGTTGTTATTATGGCAACGGCTCTTATCGAAACATTGGCGACGGTATACCATATGCTTGATTTTACGACTTTACTGCCTTTTTCATTATCATCAGTCATTAATAAGCATGCTCTCCTGTATTATTGTATCGTCATCTATATCTGTCGCCGCCCTTTTTCCGATCACCTTTTCAATATTATCCGGTGATATCCCCGTTCCGGGCCGTTTAAATGTAAGCATCTTTCGGGTGATCGTCTCTCCCTTTGATATATGTCCCGATGAGACTATGGATCTTCTGGCATTTAACCTTGCCGCACCTTCCGAATCAAGGCACTTTAGATCACCATTTCCTCGGATCATATCCATCCTTTCGATGGCTTTAAGAATACTTACCGCATCTTCGGGATCCATCGCATGATAGTGGTCATTGCCCTTAAGTGTTTTATCAAGAGTAAAATGCTTTTCGACAAGCTGCGCCCCCAGGTTGTATGCACACTTAATCACATCGCACTCTGCGGTCGGTTTTGTATGGTCGCTGTATCCGATATAAACATCGGGAAATCTCTGTTTCAGAGCGGCTATCTTCAGAAGGTTTGCATCTTTAAGAGGTGTCGGATACTCAAGCACACAATGAAGCAGTGTTACCGGAGCATCTGTATTACGCCTGATTGCATCAAGCGCACGCACTATCTCATCCTCGTTTGAAGCGCCCACCGACAGAAGTATGGGTTTGTTCTTTTTGGCCTGATACTCTATAAACGGTATATTCGACAGGTCAGACGAAGATATCTTATATACATTCATCAGCTCATCAAGGTAATCTGCCGATTCAAAATCAAAAGCCGTAGACAAAAATTCGATCCCGACTTCATCCGAATACTCCTTGAGTTCCCTGTACTGCTCATAGCCGAAACTGTCAAATTTGCAAAACAGTTCGTACTGTGATCTTGTAGGCTCCTCGGTAATATCCCAATAATATGGTGATTCTTTTGCCGCAAGCGTTCCGGCTTTGTATGTCTGAAACTTCACTGCGGTAATTCCGGAATCCGCCGCTTCCTTAACCATAAGTTTTGCAGCATCCATATTTGAGATGCCCTTTATTTTGGCAATGTCATAATAGTTGACACCGATCTCAGCAATAAGGACAAATCTGCCCTCTGAGAGGTTTTTCATTATTGTACTTTCCATATCATTTTCCCTTATATATTAACCAGGCAAACACAACTATAACTTCAGATCGGAAATAAAGTATCCCTTTTTAAGGGCCGCAAGATACCTCTCATAGCCCTTTTCATAGAAAACCATGAGCTCGTTAAGCATATCATCGAATTCCTGCGTGCGCTCCTTTTTGCCTGCAAAAATCGCATCCGCATCATCCATAAGTTCAAATATCTTTACTTCGGATCCCGCACGCTTTACAGCCTCTATATAGCACGCCGCCGAATGAAGAGAGTCAACGGGGCCGAAGGAGCAGATCGCGTCATGAAGTTCATCGAATGATTTTATCCTCGTGATGCCGTCAATAAGTGCAAAAGGAACATTTCCGAATATGATTGAACGCTTTCCGAGAAGAGCTGCCTCATATGCCGCTGTTCCCGTTATTGTCACTACACCTTTTGATTTTACTATCCACGGTTTCGGGTCCTTGTAATAATTGATCTGAACCAGACGGACATTGTGTATTTCTTTGACCTTTTTGTAAAACTCAAATCCCCTTTCCCCAAGCATCGCCTGATGTTCCTTGACATACAGCTTCCAGCCTATCGGAAGGGCTTTGGATATCTGCTCGATAAGATTGAGTTCGTCAACGTAGTACGAAGCCTTGACAAACACCGAAGATTCGGGGATCAGGTGAAGCGGCATATATACATAATCCTCTCCTTCAACCGGATCCTCAAAGTATTTGTTTTTCCCGTAGAGGTACCTCTTCTTGAGTTCCTCTTCGAGATAATATCGAATATACGGCATTGAAGGAGCATACAGCATCGGACTCTTCTTCTTGAGGGCAAGATTTTTCTTCCTTATATCCATATCATAGAAATACTCCAGCTTTCCGTGCATAACACGGGCGATCCAGATAAGGGAGTCCCTCTCGTATTTCGATGTGACGGAGCCGGCGAACTCTTTATTCATGATAGAGTTCTCTTTCCTGTAGTTCTCAACGTAATGTATGCTGTCCTCTATCTCATTGTCGGGAAGAGTTTTTATCTCATCGAACAATTTTTCAAAGTACGGATCGATCCCGAAAGCGTTCTGAAAACTCGGATACTTGTAATACCCCAGTTTGGAGTATTCTATCGTCATACATGGGATCTTCTTTTTATAACACACTTCGCAAAGTATTGTCCTTTGAAGTTCGGCATTATCCGTATCAAAGATCACATCGGGTTTAAACTCTTCTATGAGTCCGATGATCTTTTTGTAATTAAGCTCCAGCCAGTACAGATTCTCCGCGTAACTCGTGACCTTCCAGTACATGCGCCAGTGGTAATGCCTTGTATTCATCTGGGAACTCATAAGCTGCATGTTAAGATTCTTGTAATGGCTGTATTCCCTGTCGATCATTTCAAGATAGTCCATGTCGTAAGGCTTGTCGCTTTCGCTTAGTCCCTTTATGAACTGCTCGCATATATCCCTGACATCATAAACCTTTATGTCCGGCTCAAGTTTTTTGAACTCATAATATGTATGCTCGTTGTAGTATGTCTTGTTGTAACTGCACTCGCTTGACATTATAAAAAAGGCTGCAACCTCATTATTCTCTTTAAGCTTTTCAGCCAGAAACCAGAGAGGTTTTGAATATGTCTCACGGCAGATCATGAGTATTCTTTTATTTTTGAACATTGAATCCTTAACCATTACGGGAACCTCACAAATCCGTCGGCGGTCCTCTTCTGCCGCCACTTCGTATAATTCTTCAGTACAGGCTGCATGTATACTGCCATAAACGCTTTCATGCGCAATCCCTTTCCCACCGGAACATCTTTCTGACCTACGATCTTTCGAACGTGGGATACGTACTCGCTGATATCATCCCTGTTTGTACATTCGGCCACAAGCTCATTTTGTATGGCAGTAATATACTCATACAGCATGAACCTTTGACATTCGCCCTTAAGAGCCGGAAATGCTCCTGTAATGAACTCTTCCATCAGATTGTTTGCCTGGACATTTTTTCTGACCATTCCGCTTCTCTTTGAATTGCTTCCGCTCCTCTCCCTGAAATGATACTTCGGGGCAGGATCGTAAACTATCCTTTCTGCCCTTGCAAGAAGCCTGTCAACCACAATACGGTCTTCGACAGTTACATCCGTCCTGAAATCTATACCGTCAAAGAGTTTTGATCTAAACAGCTTATCCCAGCAATGAAGGAAAAAACCGTTATGTCCGAGTGTTACCGCAAGTGCCTCCTCGGCAGTAAGGACCTTTGGCGGTCTTGCCTCATCACTTAGTGTAGTATTTTCATACTCGTAAAATCGTCCGCAGACAGCTATATCCGCATTGTATTTTTCCATATTACCGAGCATTGTCTCAAACATATCGGGTTCAATATAATCATCCGAGTCAACAAAACCGATATATTCTCCGCCTGCTGCTTCAAGTCCCCTGTTCCTTGCGTCCGCTATGCCTTTTGCCTCGCCCGTGATCAGTCTGATACGCGGGTCAGAATCGGCGTATCTGCGGCAGATCTCTTCGGACCGGTCCGGACCGTGATCCGCAACGATCACAAGTTCTATATCTTTGTATGTCTGTGCAAGAACACTTTTAATACTCTCTTCGACGTAGCGTTCCACGTCATAAACTATCATTATGATACTTATCATTGTACCGCCCTTTTGATCGCCTCAAGATATGCGTACCCCCTCTCTTCGTCGGGCTCAACGTACGCACCTTCTCCCCACTCGTTCCATGCATTTACATACACAAAATCAACTTCGTGATCTTTAACCTTTTCTTTGAGGACTTTTAATGTCTTCTCAAACAATTCCGGACTTGTTCCGGTATATACAAGTCCTTTGTAGTCTCTCCTCGGTGTGTTATCCCAGTCCGGTATTATTCCGGGGAAATCCCTGTCGGAATATGAGCGCTCCATTATAGATCTCATTATGCGCTTTCCGTCGACCCTTCTCTCCAGTGTATTTCCGACCAATCGCGAAAACGCCCTGTTTCTCAGGCTTCTGAGGAATGTACCTGCGTTATAACACAATTTTCCGACAGTTCCGAGATCATTTTTAAGAGTATACCCCGGCTCAAAATAATAGTATCCGTCTATAAGGTCATCTCTCGTATCAGATCCCGCAGCAGTCTTTCCCGAAATAATATATAAACCGTCAAATCCTTCTTCCTTTGCCCATTCGTTAAGTGCTTCGGCCATTTGTCCGAAACACGGTATGTCAAATGTCTTATATACCTGCCATACAGGTCTGTTCCTTATCTTGATATACCTTTTGTCATGAAAATACGGCAGAATATGCTCAAAGTACTTCCTCCAGTCATCCCTGTCCCCATATTCCTGTGCTATGAGAACCTGATCCGAAAGGTCATACCATGTTCTTGTCCATGTTTCATTTGCCCAGCAAATATTGTATCTTATATCTATCTCGGGATGCTCAAGAAGTGTTTTAAGCGGCTTTTCCATCAGAGTCCTGCCCAGAAAATAGTACTGGTAAATACTGAATCCATAGACTCCGTACTTTTTTGCAAGCTGCGCCTGTCGGGTAAGGGTCTTCACCCCATCCTTATCAAGATCATAATAGTTATTACCCAAAGGAACCTTGGGCTGAATATGTCCTTTATACAACGGACGGGCGCGTTTTACCGCAACCCATTCCGTATAATCCTTGCCCCACCACTCATCATTTTCCGGAAAAGAATGATACTGGGGAAGGTACATACACATTACTTTCATTAAAAGTACCTATTCCTGGTGCTATTTCATCCAGACAGTCTTGTTGACTATATGCGTGTAGCTCTGGATCAGTTTCACTACTTTTACGGACACATTGTCATCCGCGTAGTCTTCGGCAGGAATGACTTTCTCCCCGTTCTCAAACATAGATGTTGCAAGTTCAACTGCCTGGCAGACATCATTGCTTTTTATTCCGCCGACAACGATCGTCCCCTTATCAAGCACCTCCGGGCGCTCCGTTGAAGTACGGATAAGCACGGCAGGAAAATCAAGCATGGCCGACTCCTCGGAAAGTGTTCCGGAGTCCGACAGCACGCAATACGCATTCTTCTGGAGTTTGTTGTAATCAAGGAATCCGAAAGGTTTCATGCTGGTAACAAGCGGATCAAACTTGAAATTCCTCTTTTCGATGAACTTTGCACTTCTCGGATGCGTCGAATAGATCACGGGCATCTTATATTTCCGGGCAATAGTGTTGACCGAATTCATCAGTTCCATAAAGTTATCTTCAAGATCGATATTTTCTTCCCTGTGTGCGGACAGGAGGATATATTCCTTCTTTTTGAGGCCCAGCCGGTCGAGTACATCGCTTTTCTCGATCCGGTCTATATGCTCATTTAAAACCTCCTTCATCGGAGACCCGGTAACAAACACAGTCTTACCGTCAATACCCTCCGACAGCAGATATCTGCGTGAATGCTCCGTATAAGGCATATTGATATCCGAGATATGGTCAACTATCTTGCGGTTGATCATCTCTGATACATTCCAGTCCCAGCACCGGTTTCCGGCCTCCATATGGAAAATCGGAATCTTAAGCCTCTTGGCACTTATTGCGGAAAGTGCCGAATTGGTATCTCCGAGAACAAGAAGTGCGTCCGGTCTTTCCTTTTCAAGAAGCGTATATGACTTCGCAATTATGTTTCCCATCGTCTCACCAAGATTCCCTCCTACCGAATCAAGGTAGTAATCAGGGCTTCTAAGCTTCAGATCTTCAAAAAAGATCTCATTAAGAGTGTAATCATAATTCTGCCCTGTATGGACCAGTATATGATCGAAATACTTATCGCAGCACTTGATAACCGAAGACAATCTGATTATCTCCGGACGTGTTCCAACGATCGTACAAACTTTCAGCTTATCAGACATTCCTATCCTCTCTCCCATTCTTCCAATTCATCGCGGATCTCTTTCAGTGACAACAGTTTTTCCTTAACCTGATCCACATCCAGTATCACGGTATTGTTTGAGTTAAACTCTTTGATCCGGGCCCGTTCCACACTGCCTTCCTTAAAGTACTTGTCATAATTCAAATCCCTCTGATCCGCCGGAACACGGTAAAAATCACCCAGATCAAGCGCACGCGAGCATTCCTCGTTGGTCAGGAGGGTCTCATACATCTTTTCTCCGTGCCTTATACCAATTATCTTTATTTCATTATCGGCATGAAACAGCTCTTTTACTGCTGTTGCCAGTGTCTTGATCGTGCAGGCCGGAGCCTTCTGGACCATGATATCCCCGGGCTCGGCATTTTGGAATGCAAATACAACAAGTTCAACTGCTTCTTCCAGACTCATTATAAATCTTGTCATTGAAGGTTCCGTAACGGTAAGGGGCCGGCCCTGCTTGATCTGTTCTATGAAAAGCGGAATGACCGATCCGCGGGAGCACATCACATTACCATATCTTGTTCCGCATATGACGGTCTTATCGCTGTCCACAGTGCGTGACTTTGCAACAAAGACTTTTTCCATCATCGCCTTACTTGTTCCCATTGCATTCACGGGATATGCCGCTTTATCAGTCGACAGACATATGACTTTTGATACGCCGGCTTCTATGGCACATGTAAGAACGTTATCCGTTCCTATAACATTCGTCTGTACCGCTTCCATCGGGAAGAACTCACAACTCGGAACCTGTTTAAGGGCTGCCGCATGAAAAATGTAATCGACACCATGCATCGCATCCCTGACACTCTGTATATTCCTGACATCACCGATATAATACTTGATCTTCGGATCATTATAGTGATGTCTCATATCATCCTGTTTTTTCTCATCACGGGAGAAGATCCTGATCTCCTTAATACCGGTTTTTAAGAATCTGTTAAGAACGGCGTTTCCGAACGAACCCGTTCCCCCTGTGATCAGCAGTGTTTTTCCATCGAAAATACTATCAGTCATTATTCCTCTCCCGATTGCCGAATCTCTTTCTCATTCGAAGTTTCATTATAGCAAACCGACCCTGCTATTGCAATTAAGGCAAGCGTCAGCAAAAGGAAGGGGGGCACAATGAAAAAGTTCTCCATAAATGATGCGGCAAGAATTGCAAATACACCCGATACAGCCGATCTGGATACAACACTTATTGCCACCGCTTCCCTAAGACGCCACAGGCATCTTATAAGCAGGATCAAAACTACGGCAAAAACCAGCACGCCATGAACGATCAGTATATCCAAAAGACCGTTGTGGACCTCAAACATCCCGTCCATCCAGTCTACATTAATTCTGTATGAACTTCCTATCCCGGTTATCGGAGATTTGAGATAAGCCGACCATAAATCCAACCATATCTCATCACGACCGGAAATTATATCCTTGTAAAATATCCTGACGCCCAATGATGCGACACTTCTTCCGAGCCATACATACACGAGGGAGATTGCTATTGCTCCGACTGTAACAAATAATATCGATGCCGTATAAAAGATCCGGTTCTTCCAGACTCTTGCCGGTATCAGCACAAATACGGCAAAAACAACAAGGCCGAGAAGTGCACATCTTGCCCTGTACCAGGCTATGATATTATACCCCCATGCAAACATAAACAGTATGAAACCGAACAGGAACCGTGCCCCGGCTGCTTCCGACCGCTTAAGTATTTCGTGCAATCCGATGAGGCCCGTAACCGCAAACACAAATCCCGTTATAAGCACCAGTCCGCCATAATTGGTGTTATACCCTTTAAAATAGCCCTTAACATCATAGGTCCAGTAGAAAAAGTAAAATCCGGTATAGACTATGAACAGTCCGGTAAAAGTCCGTGACAGCCGGACTTTGTCCGCAAGGTATACAACCAGCAGAACATCCGCTGCCGTAAGCCAGGCTCCTTTTCCCGAATTAACGATAAAAAGATTGACTGCCGCAACCGCACAGACTGCCGCAACCATAAGAAAGTACCTGTCATATACCGCTTTCTTTACCGGTACATAACAAAAAAAGGTAACAGTAAGAAATACAAACGAGATCAGAGTCGCATACGGAACAACCGCTTCGTACCACCTGTATTCATTCCAAAGTGACAGTGTCAGAATAACGCAGGCTGCAAAAAGCGAGATATTCCCCCATAATTCTCTTCTTTCTTTGATGCCGTTATTTTCCATTCAGTCTGCCTTTCAATATTGCAAAAAGCTTTTGGACTATCATTCCGGCTTCTTTGGCACAGATAAGGATTATTACAGCGGTAAGCACTATACAGATTACGTATTTACCCCTGATGTTCCCTATCATGGCAACAGACATGGCAACGAGTATGAGATAACCCAAAGCATCGGAAAGTATATTGTTTTCTATTACAACATATTTCCTGACAAATCTATATGCCATGGCGCACATAAGAGCGTAGCTTACCGCAGTTGCAACAGCAGCGCCCATAGCCGAAAAATACGGAACAAGCGCAAAATTCATTGCCACGTTTACTACCGCACCTGTTCCGGTTGCGATCCCCATTGATTTCGAATCCTTATACGCCAGACAGATCGATCCCAAAAACCCCGTCAGAGCACCGAATATCACCGAGATCAGAAGCGGCGGAACAAATATCCACGCCTCATAAAAGTCTTTTTTAAACAGGAAAGCCGCTACCGGTTTGACCAGCAGTATCAGGAAGGCGCATAAGATCATCATAAAACTGTTATATGTTCTATACATTTGAGTGAAGAACTCCCCGCTTTTTTCGTCCTTATAACTCTTAGTTGCCGACATCTGCCAGGCCTGTGCGAATATTCTCTGAAACACCATAAGGATCGCCGGAATCTTGTAGGCCACTCCGTATACTCCGTTTACGGCTGCTCCGCACATTGCCAGAACAATATATCTGTCAGCGGCATTATTGATCCAGCTGCCGGTGGAATACGCTATAAGCGGTACTCCGTAGCTCAGCATGGCCGTCCTAAGTTCGGTATCATCTTTGAGGTCCCTGATCATTCCCGCGCTCTTTCCGATAGCCGCCATAGTGATCGAAGCACAAAGATATGCCAATATCTGTGAATATATATAGCCGTTAAGTCCGATCTTTACGACAAGAAGAAAAACTATATTTGAAACTATCGTGATAACGGTTGATGTTACCGATCCGATCACAACCACCGGAACAGCCTCACAACCCTGAAAATAAAGTATCAGATACTCAAATAGCGAGTTGGCGGTAAAAAGCAGCGCAAACAGGAGGATATACCACCTTGTTTCGCCTCTTACAAACGCAAATGATGCAATGCACAATCCAATCACTATAGCATCCGCACGAAACACAAAAGACAAGCCTATCTTTAATATGCTGCCTCTTTTTTCGGCATTCTCTATTCCAAATCGCAGGGCAGCCTCACCCATATTGAGCGTGAGCATCGGAACCAAAAGCAGAAGTGTGACCTGCATAATATCCGCTATTCCGTATTCATATGTTGAAAGAACGCCGGTATAAAGCGGTACAAGAAGAAATACCAGTATTTTCGATACGAAATTACTGACCGAAAAAAGTGCTATATTTGATGCAAGGTACTGATACCTGCCTTTTTGTTTTTTTTCATTCATGCCCATAATATCCGCTTTTGCCGGACTGAAAATCCGAGTTTAACGCCAGTACGAGAAACAGCATATTGATCGAGTAATTTGTCCAAATAAGGTCAACATCGAAAAACGATTCAAAGCAAACCGAAAAAACAGCCGCAAGTGCGCAGCATGCGACTTTCCGGCCGCTTATACCTTCGCGGTTTCGCGCCCACGTCGTAAACATTAAATACAGCATCAGCCCAAATACGGGAACCCCGTGAATAACAAGAATATTGTACATTGCATTATGCACGTTAAACTCAAAAAAGGAAGTAATGGTAACACCCGTTCCTATCCCGGTCAGCGGTTTATGCCTAAACATTTCCCAAAATTCAAGCCATATAGCCTCGCGCCCTGAAAAGATGTTTTTATAAAAAAAGGGCATCCTGAAATTAACTCCCGTAGTCCCGAGCCATATATAAAAAGCAACAAATGCAAGTGATCCGAGCGTAGCCAATGCGCACACCGTATAATAAAATCCCTTCTTTTCCCAGAACGATGCGGGTACTATGAATCTTAAGACGATAAATACGAGGAGCATTATGAATGCTCCGCGGGATCTGTGATAGAGACTGATCTGAAGGCATTTAACCATTGCAACCGTAATGAAAAGGCCTGTGATTTTGTGTTTTTCATACAGGGCATCAAGAAAGACAAACACGCAAAGCATGGAAAAGACAGTAAAAGTCGCAGCCGTGTTTGTATTCATGGCAAATGACGTGTAATCGGCAAACATCCATGTATAAACCCCGAAAAACCAGTATATAAGCATTGCAACATAACAGGCTCCGATAAGATAAAACTGCCACTTCATGAATCTGATCTCGGACGAGGCATACCAGATCAGGGCAAAATCAGCCATAACAAAGAAACAGCCCAACCCGCTTTTAACAAGCAGAATATTTATCCCGGTTAGTCCGAGAAGAAGGATAAGTGCCAGAAATTTCCTGTCTTTTTGTCTGATCTTATCAAACGGATCAATGTTTATTGCCACGATTGCAATAAGCATAACAAACACAAAAAGACCGACATATTTTTCCGTTAATCCGTAAAAACGCGGCACAAAAAAAGTCAGTGTGTAAAATATAAACATGCAAAGCATCAGCGCAGTAGTGCCAATATCCTTTGCATTCATATTTTCTTTTATTTCTTTTGAACAAGCTTTAAGAGTTTCGACTCCAAAGCCCTGCTTCTTTCCTTCCATGTATTTGACTCCCCGTAAAGTCCGGCAATAAGCCGCTCAACATTGGAATGTTCAAGATTATATCTGATCTTTTCGGCTATCTCATCCGTATCTTCACAGTTTTCTATAATATCCTCTCTTCGCAGCCCGTTAATTATCTCAAGCGCCCCAACATTCTTTGAACACAGTATCGGGCATCCGCATAAAAGAGCTTCAACGGGCGCAAGTCCAAATGTCTCAAACGAACTGTTCTGAACAAAAAGAGAAGCCCGTCTGAACAGATCAACCGCCTCATCAAACGGCACGATCCCTCTGTTATCGACAAAATCATATGAATCTATCTCTTCTGAATCGGCTCCTTTTGCGCCTATAACGCACAGACCCAGTTTAGGATCATATGTCCTGCGGAGTTTATTTACCGCAGCACATATATACCTGATCTTTTTTCTGGGCATTCCGCCACCTATTGTAAAAACCGTATGGTCTGCGGCTTCGTCATGATCTGTTTTCAGGCTGAACAGCCCGGGATCTATCCCGTTGGTCACATAATCAAACTTGTGGGAAAACATGGGATAGTACAGCTTAAGCCATTCACAAAATGATTTACTGACAGCTATGACAAGATCGGATAATTCAAGTGTCTTTCTTTCGACCCTGTTCATCTTCTCATCGGGCTCAAGATTGATTGAATTTTCATACTCTACACACCCGTGCATTATGTATACGGTCGGTTTTTTCAGCCATTTTGCGAGCTTCATGCCGAAAACATTCTGTCGCGAATACCCGGAATACACCGAAACATCCGATCTGATCGTATTGACCACTATCTCCGGAATGCGGCTTATTTTTCCTCTGCTCTTTTGAAAAAGTGTTCCGGCCGGAAGATTCTCGATATAATATTTGGTTACATTAGCCGGACCTGTGCCGGAATAGTAATCCCCCGCGAAAAAAATCCTCATTTTTCGTTCCGCCCCTTTGTAAGCAAACGGTATTCTTTCCGTCCTCTCAGCATTTGCGATATTGCTCCTGCCACACTTATATTACCGGAATACAGTTTTCTCTTTCTGATGGCATACTGCAGGATAAGCAGTCCGGAGAAATGTCGGGTCATAGCCTCATAATTGGCTCCCCGGCTTACAAAGAATTCTTTATCAAATCCTTTAAACCAGGTTGACTCTTCCATTCTGACCTCCGCGATCATCTCCGGTACGTAGACAACCTTCTTATGCTGCCTCAGGCAGTCATATAAAAACAGGTTTTCTTCGCCCATAAAGAACCTGGCTCCCGCTCCGAACATCTCGTTAAATGTGATATCTTTCACGGATTCCCTCCGAAATGCGATCTCGGGAGAAAAGATCTTAAGGACCGACAGATATCCCATCCTTTTTTCTTTGTTAAAAACGGGATGATCTCTTTCCGGTCTTTTTATAAAGAAGACTATGACATCAGCATCCTCATGCCGTAAAAAGGCATCCTTGACGATAGTATCGTAATTGTCCGCATATTCAACATCATTATCACAGAGTATACAAATACTCTCCGTCGCATTCCTTATGGCTTCGTTACGGCTTTTTGACAATCCGCGCTCTTTTGTTTCCACATACGTTATCCTGACCGGTCCTTTAGCCGTCGTATGCGTAACCTGCCGGCTGCATTGTCTGTCACACTGATTGATAACAACACAGTCCGTATGTATGTTGAGAGTATCCACATACTTTTCATCTTCAAGATACATGGCCGACAAAAGTACTTCAGGTATCATCTATACTCTCCTTGCCACGGCATGTACAGCCCAGTTGCAAAAACAGTAAAGGCTGTATAGCACGCCCAGATGCTCTGTTTTCCGGTAAAGATTCCATATTCTTCTAATGGCTTCAAGCTTATTTGACGAAAGGGAACTTCCCATGCGCCTGTACAACGTCAGGCTCTCATCCAGCCCATAAGCAACGCCTGTCTTTTTCAGAACTTTCCACCATGTTGCAGTATCCTCACTCTTGACACCGGGCATAAAAATATCATCCTTGCAGAGCTTTTCCATATCGAACATGACAGTGCTCGTAAAGATGGTAGTGTTTTTAAGAGCCTCTCTGTATGAAATAGTTCCGGGAACTTTTACGGTTTTTCCGAGTCCCCTCCCCTTTTCATCGGCAAATTCATAGCCCGTAAAAGAGAAAGCGGCATTATTATCTGTCATAAACCTTATCTGTTTAAAAAGCTTGTCTGGAACCCACAGATCATCCGCATCAATAAATGCGATATACCGGCCTTCGGCATGCCTGATGCCGGTGTTTCTCGCTCCGGCAGCGCCTTTACCTTCCGTATTGTCAAGTATTGTGACCTTGTCGGATATGAATTGCTCCATCACCTTACGGCTCTCATCTGTTGACGAATCATCAACAAGCAGTAGTTCATAATCCGTATATGACTGCTCCAAAACAGACATAATCGTGTCGGCAATGCAGCTTTGTGCATTGTAAACCGGCACGACTATAGATACTTTGTTATTCATTGTTCTCTCCCTCAGCGAGGCTGTCGGGCCCGTCGGCAACTCCTTCCGAACTTCCTATCATAAACAGGGTTTTTACCGTCAGTATCAGAAGTCTTAAATCAAGCCAGACAGAGAAATTCTCTATATAGTAAAGATCAAGCTTAAGCTTGTCATAAGGTCTTGTATTGTACTTGCCGTAAACCTGGGCATATCCCGTTATCCCCGCTGTAACCTTTGTTCTGTATGAGAACTCCGGCATCATCTCGGTATACTCTTTTATTATCTCGGGACGTTCAGGTCTGGGACCGACAAATGACATGTCTCCGCATAATACGTTAAAAAGCTGCGGGAGCTCATCAATCCTGAGTTTTCTAATAATTCGTCCGACAGGAGTGATCCTGTAATCATTTTTTGATGCAAGTCTTGCCTTGCCATCCTCCTCGGCATGTTCTATCATGCTTCGGAATTTGACGATCTTGAACTGCCTGCCTCCCCTTGTGCATCGGGTCTGCCTGTAGAACACACTCCCTCCGTCACAGATCTTAACTGCCGCAGCCGTAACAAGCATTATCGGAGACGTGATCACAAGCATCAGAACGGCAAGGATCACGTCAAACAGTCTCTTTATCATACGCTGTTCGGCTTCTATCGGATCACTTTTCGAAAACAGAAGCGGTGTATCAAAAAGATGCAGATTCTGTGCACCTTTTAGAACAATATCCATGATCTTGGGGCTTACGTAAATATCCACATCACTCTCATAGCAGCACTTGAAGACCGTATTTCTCTGCTCATTGGGTATATCCCACAGCATAACGGCTTCGTGTTTCGGTATCTCTGCACATATGGACTCCATATCATCCCCGGAAACGCTCATTGACTTAGTGACCGTAAACTGATGCCTTCTGGTCTTGAATTTTTCGATTATAATATTCTGACTGTTTCCTCCGTAAACAAGAAGAACGTCCATCGGAGGAAAGAGTGCCCTAAATGCGAGGGTAGCGCCGATTATCCAGATGCCCACTATCAGGCATTGAATGATCATTCCCGTTACAAGAGGAATTACCGTGGGAAAACGATATGACAAAAGACAGATAATACCGTAAAACAGAATGTTAGTTACAAGTGTCGCAAATCCCTGTGACAAAGTCAGCTCCACCATCCTGAACGAGCCGATCTTAAGCCCCCCGTACATTACGGAAGCAAACAGAAGGATTATAAAATATACCGCCGCTATGAAAACATGACCCCAAAAATAAAAAGCCTTGGGGATGCCTGTATTGTAATGCCAGTACCATACATACAGCATTATTCCGGTTTCGAGCGCCAGTATCAAAAGCGATGTGGCAAATAAATATGTTCTTTTCTGAAACTGCTTTCGGTTCAAAACAAACTACTCCTTGTGTGCAAGAAGCAGAAAGCCGGCATAAATACAGCCTGTGATCAGATCAAATAACCCGATACGGCTACCGGCAAATACGGGCCGGCCGGACCGTTTTGCATATATGACATAACGCGCCAGGTACTTTAATTTAAGGATCCCCGGCGGAGTGATATAAGCTCTCTGCTCATAGTACAGGTAAAAAGCATTCACGTTTTCCCTTTTCAGCTTTTTTACCGACTCGGTATACCCACTGTCAGTTATTTCACATACGGTTATTATCCGCGGAAGAACTGCAAGTACACATACCTCGTCTATTTTATCATAAATATAGTCTTCGGGTACATATTTTTCACCTTCGATTTCGGGAAACATAAATCTTTTGAGCAGTTCCGTCCTGTACATAAGCGTTGTCTCGCCACTGAATCCTTTCAGATACAACCCGTACAGTGTTGAAAATTCCACCGGGGGAAAATCCGTTTTTCCAAGTAACTTCTCACTTGTGCATCCTTTATGCGCCACGACACCGCCTATCATCCTGTCCGTTTTTTGGGACCGGGCTCTGTCATACGCTGCAAGGAGTTCTTCCACTGCTGTATCCACAAAATAATCGTCGGAGTCAAGACATACGAACAGTTCTGTATCTGTCATGGAAGTTCCGGTATTGTGGGCACGCATCTTTCCGCCGTTTTCTCTGTATATGTACCGGATCCTCAATGCACCCTCATCTATCCATTCTTTTACGGCATCATCCGTATTGTCGGTTGAGCCGTCATCTACAATAAGCCATTCGAAATCCTTGACAGTCTGGTTTAACAAACTGCGATAAACACGTGTGAGTAGTTCTCTTCTGTTGTAAGTCGGAGTAAAAACGGTCAGTCTCATTTAAGTCTCCTGTAACTGAATCTGTGCTCTGCACCTGAGTAATCAATCAGTTCAAATTCTGTCGGATCCGATAGTTCATATTTGAGTATCACATGTGTTCCGATCCGTCCTATTTCGTACAGACCTGCGCGTTTAAGAAATGATATCTGCGGATGACCCGCTGTAAGAACAACATACTGTGTATCTGTCTGTTCCAGAGCATCGGTAAAAATATCTTCGGCTACATTCTGGTTTCTGACAAGAAGAGCAAGTATCCGGTTTGCGGGCTTCTCATCATCACTTAGCATTTCATCGGTGTAAGAATAATTCATGGCGTACAGATAATCTTCCCGATCGATGCATAAAAGCATTTTAGGGTCATATTGCCTTATCTCCATATTATACTCATATTCAAAGAAGGCTTTGGCATACTCCGTCTTCGAATCACGATGTATCAATTCGGAGATCTCTATAAGTTCACCGGGTACTTTGTATATATTCTCAGCCACATTAAAGCCCTGTGCATACACAAAGTTTCCTCCGAGCACAAGCGCAAGGCAGACGATAACGGCAACCTGAACTCTCTTTTTCCCCTTCTGAGCTTCAAATATCATCATTGTTGCCACGTAAGGAACTATTACAATTACCGGTGCTATCCAAAACAGCCTGTAGTATTCACTGTTCACGTCAAATATCCTGTCAAGGACAAGCGGAACCACCGGATTAAATACGGTAAGCATAAGTACCACGGCCCCGGGTATAAAGAGTTCCCTGTCCCGGGGACGTCCTTTTACAAGGATATATATGAGAGCAAATAAATACATTATGAAATAACCCGTTCCGGAGCAATAAAGCCTCAGGCATTTCATAAGATATCCTATTCCGTTTTCAAAGACATTAACACCCTGCATTTCCTACCTCGGAAAAGTATATATCGCAAAATAGCCTTTTACATACATGACATATATAAGCATCATCACCAGTTCGGGGACAACACACGCCGCTATTTTCGGTATGATAGTGAATTTTCTTTTGATTACGGCATACGGTGCAAAAAGTGTAAAAACCTGGGCAGGAATAACCATGTTTGCGGTGGAACTGACCGTAGCCGTACCTAAGCATACTATAAACAGTATAATAAACAGACCTTTAGTTTCTTTTCCCGATACAAGCATCATATAGATCACAAACACCGCAATGATCGACACATTACCTACGATCGATTTTCCCTCATAAGTTCTTGTCATCAGGAAATTGGAAGCGGTGTAAATGCTGATAAACATACAGTTAACAAGCGTCATAACCGAAAACATCAAAAGTGCACGCTTGTGATCTTCGTAGAAAAACCTGCTTATGAAAACATATAATCCGTTTACGATCAGCATCACAGTTGCCGACATGACCCCCTTTGTCTGAATGAGTGCGGGAAGACCCGTAATCCGGCATATTACGGAATCATTAACCGAATATGTGGCGAACGCATACCTGAGTTCAAAATGATCCTGCCAGTTTCCCGTAAAGGGATCATAAACGTTTATCATGTCTGTATCCACATTAGTCGTAACGTTCGCAACATAGTATGCTGCATCCAGTGTAAAGCTGTATGTGATAACGACCGCAACCGTTGTCAGCAGTGTTATTATACCTATACATATCCAGAACGTGCGGTTGGCAGATATATCCCCTGCAATATCTCCTGCTTTTTTCACCCATGATTTTCCGTGCAGAACCGCCGACACAGCAAGTATGACGACGCACGGAATGATCCATATTCCGGCAAGAGTTGACAACGGTCTGTATGTAAACATGACCGGAAAACAGAAGAGTGCAAATATGGCATAGTAGGCAAAGAAACCTACCGTTACAGTAAAAGGCACTGACCATTCTTCTTTCTTTCTGACGGTAAAAAAACTGCCGAAAGCCAGATACAATATAAAATTAACGAGCAGGACTCCCGCTGCTTTTATCACTGTCATTTAAGATCCGTTATCTCTTTTCTGTCTATAATATATGCATTTTGGACAAATACCGACTGCTCTTCGATAAGATCATGCATAGCCCCCGCATTATCGTCATCATCTCCGTAAGTATACCAGTTTTCCACACTGTTACCGTATTTTGAGAGAAAATCCCTTAGGGAATCGGTATTATCCGGACCGCCTCCGCCTATAAAAGTAACTGTACCGTCACCTTCTCTTATCAGATATCCTTCGGTGTCGCCCCCGTCCGGTTTGAACTCATAAATGCTGCATCTGCTGTTAATATCATCCTGAAGGTTGACCGTTGCCGCATATAATCTGTTGATCTTATTGTTAAGAACAAATACGGTCGCCACAAGCAGTACGGCAAGAATTCCCAACCCGATTGCAAGATTCCTCGCATTTACTATTTTGTGCTTTTTCATATCCCATTCCTCCGAATATCCGTCTTCATGATCATCTTCATTATCTTCCGCCCTGTATGCCTGAAGATAGTTTATAACGATCACGGCAGCAATATTTAATATACCGTGAACAATAAACACCCAGAAACCAAACCACGTCAAAAGCAAAGTGACCGGTATCATTTTCTCTGACAAAAAGCCCCATATATTCAACATCAGGACCGCAGTAAGGGCAATCAGCGTTTTTCTCCATGTTATGCACACCGTCCGTATCACTTCAAAATAGCACAGATAATACAAAAGTATGAGGGGAGCCGGCATGATCACATGCACAAGAGCCAGGGGGTGTACATGCATAACGGATGATACGGCCCCTATAAACAGAAATACCGGTTCATTAACCGAAAGGATTCCCGTATCATATACCAAAGCGGCTGTTCCCATCCCGCGAAGCGCCGAAATATTATCGTTTTGACAGCGTATAACAGCGACGATCTGAAATACTATCACAAGAGCGATCACGCTCAGCCACAGCATATCCGCAGTCCCGATACGGGTATCAGCTCCATATGACCCGCGAATCCCCATTCGCCGACGGACAATTACACTCAATATCCCAACGACCGAAACAGCAAACGCAATGATCAATACGCCTGTTGACGCGTAAATTCCGAAAAGAGAGCCTGCAAAACATATTGCCATTCCCAGAAGCATCAGAAGACAGCCCCCGAAAGCCAGCCTGAAGCAAAGCGAGCATCTGGCCTTAAGCGATACAAGAATGATATCACCCCACCCGCCGATAAAAAAGGCGATCAAATAAAATACAACAAACGCAGCAATACTCTTTTGTATCAAGGAGCCTTCACCTCCTTGTATACCACATACGGTCCGGTCTCATAAAACAACTCATATCCATACCTGGTGATAGGCACTTCCGGCCATAAATCGCTTGATAATACTACATATTCACAACCGCACGCATGCGAAGAGTCTGCAACTTTCTTCATATCGGGGTGATTCTTTTTTAGTTCATTATAAGCATTTCTTACATACTCGTTTGTACCGGATATATCTTCTTCAGACTCATCAAACATAAGGGTGAATGCGGATGAATACGCATCAAAATAGAGCCCCCATCCCGGCATCGTAAGGACAGACGGGGCATCCGAATCATCCAATACGGCATCCATGGCTTCAACAAGTTGTGACGGGATATGGAGTTCATTTTCAGCTACTGCGTTCATGTCGGAAGACAACACGTTTTCTCCCGATGATACTATAGCCAGGACACATACGGCGGATGAGAAAATCACGCAAAGTATCCTTTGTACAGCGCTACTTTCTTTTGATCCGGTAATTTTGTCTATAACAGCCGCAACAGCGCATCCGATCGTGCCAAGCACGGACAGTATAACCGGTCTTTTATGGAGCGCTATATCCGAAACGGCAAGAACCGCCACAGATACCGCAAACAATGTCAGAACAGTCCCATTCCCCAGAAAAAGTCTGTATGATGTATATAATTCGCCAAGCAGTTCTCTTATCATATCATACCACCGGATAAGCCTTATCCTTATCTTTACACAGAAGCATACGGATCAGTATTAAGATCACATAAAAATATGCCATGATATAAACAGGAAAATAGTATTTGAAGTATGATGCCGGAGCCAGAATAAACACTATGAACCAGTGCGCCGCAAGACCTCCTGATACAAACAGACTGTACCAC
The DNA here is from genome assembly GCA_002371615.1 of Lachnospiraceae bacterium UBA3762. Taxonomy (GTDB): domain Bacteria; phylum Bacillota; class Clostridia; order Lachnospirales; family Lachnospiraceae; genus UBA2868. The sequence continues at coordinate 39,367 of DFGA01000006.1, forward strand.
TTTTTCTTTATCAGACTGTAAATGGCCATGGCAAAGATCACCAAAACAGGGACGAAGAGATTGTATGAAAGAGTTTTTACAACACTGACCGCAAACCTTACCAATCCTTTCACACCCCCGTCCGGCAATTCTATATGAAACGGCATGGCAGCGTAGCAGAAGGCTCCCCATCTGGTTTTGATGAATACGTCCGGATTATTAATAAATATTCTTTTAAGAGCTTCACTGTACTCATAAAACTCCGCATCACCGGCATTCTCCCTGACACCTGTGAACCCTTCTTTGTACAGTATAAGAACATCCTCATAATTGATGTCTTCATAATACTCATTGATCGCCTTAACGGTATCAAGTGACAGATATCTGTCGACAATCTCAAGATCGGCGGCATTTTTTGTAAGATCCAGCCCGTTTCTGTACATATTGGTGATCGTATATGCATAAAAAGGCTTCATTCTGTCATTGGCTGCTCCGTCAAGATTGGAAGATGTGGCTCCGTTTTGAGGTATCCATATAATGTACTGTATAAGAAAATATCCCAGGAACAGCAATACCGCCGTCTTAGGCTTGCGAAGCACCGGGTATACTATCAGTAACAGAAGCGGTATAAGAACCGCCAGATAGATTCCCTCGGTTCTCCACTGGGTCAGCACGGCTCCCCCGATCATAAGAATAATGATACTGCGGTCAGGCTCCTTTTTTTCCAAATAATCAAACAGAAGTTTGGCAAAGGTGGCAAGATAGATGAGAAAATAGATCGGCAGGCGGTGTGCACTGGTCGTATAGGCTATAACAGGATAGAGAAGAAACAGTATGTACATACCCATCCCGCTTTTGGGACCGTAATACTCCTTCGTGCGGTATACGCAATAACCCACAACAAAAAATTCTATAATGACCTTGGTAATAATAGGACCGTACGAAAAAGGAATCAGGATCAAAGAAACAATATAATAATAGACGGTCATGTAGTTAAACCACGTATCGTGTATCAGATGAGTCGCATCATTCAGTATCGAATACTCGTCATTGGTCAAAAATCCCTCCGGAAGTTTAATGACAAGTACTGCGATTAGTACGGGAAGATACGGCAGACCGCATTTGACAACTTCGAAGAGGCCTCTTCCCTCTTTGTCTCTTTTTTTAATTATCAGATACAATCCGTATACAAATAAGACTATCACAATAAGTGCCAGCAGTGCACAAACGCAAAAGTCGGTCATTGCAAGAGAATATCTTTCATCTGTCTGGTCCGGAAAAATAAACATTTTTTGTGTCCCGATTTCACTTTATCAATTGCAATTAAAAACAATGATAAGTATACTATATTTTGTAGTTGTAAGCAAAACTGACAACAGGAGGAAAACTCTTTTGAAAAAAATAATAGTTACCGGAAGCAACGGGCAGTTAGGCCGTGCCATCAGATCATTATGCAGCAGTGCCGATTATGAACTCATCAATACGGATTTCGGTGTACAGGGCCTGGTCGATCTGGATATTACCGATCTTGACAGTGTTATCGGCTTTTGCAGGGAGGTCAAACCCTATGCCGTTATTAACTGTGCGGCACATACGAATGTAGATGCATGTGAAGTACAGGTCGATGCCGCTCACAAAATAAATGCGATCGGTCCCAGAAATCTGGCAATCGCAACTGCAGAAACCGGAGCAAAACTTGTACATATATCAACTGATTACGTATTCTCGGGAGAAGGCACCAGACCGTATACCGAATTTGATCCACCCGCTCCGAAGGCTATGTACGGAATAACAAAACTTGCCGGTGAAAACTTTGTCCGTCAGTTTTCCGAACACTTCTTCATAATACGTACAGCCTGGCTGTACGGTGACGGAAAAAACTTTGTAAAGACTATGCTGCGTCTTGCGGATAGTCATGACAATATAAGCGTTGTTAATGATCAGGTGGGTTCTCCAACGAGTGCGAACGAACTTGCGAAAGCCGTACTCTCCCTTGTTCCTACCGAGAATTACGGATTGTTCCACGGTACATGTGAAGGGCAATGTTCATGGGCTGATTTTGCAAAAGCAATATTTGCTGCTGCAGGAAAAAACACAGTGGTAACACCCGTAACGAGCGAACAGTACAAAGAAATGAATCCCGCTTCTGCCGACAGACCGCATTTTTCGGTTCTCGAAAACTATATGTTCAGGTTAACGGGCGGATATGGATTTGCGGACTGGGAAAAGGCTCTGGCTGAGTACATGCCGGACTTAATGTAATGATCAATTACTTCCATATGAAGTGAAGCACAACGGCGACAAGCACCCCGAGTGCGGCACCGATCTGAACCTGAAACGGTGTATGGCCTATCAGTTCCTTTAGTTTATCATGTGAAAATCTTGGCGGATTATCCTTTAATTTGGCAAAATACTCCATCAGCTCATTAAGGATCACCGCCTGATTGCCTGTCTCTCTTCTTACCCCGCTGGCATCTACCATAACTACTATCGCAAATATAACAGCAAATGCAAATTCAAATGACGCTACTCCCGCTGTAAATGCCGTCATAGTCGCAAGTGCGGTAACTGTAGACGCATGGGAGCTGGGCATACCGCCGTTTCCGGTAAACAACCTTTTAACGCTGAACTCGTGGTCCATTATTCCTTCTATAACGGACTTTACTATCTGGGCTGTAAAATACCCCGCAAAGGCCGTCATCAGTATTCTGTTTGATACTATCTGTCTGATAATATCCATTTGTCACCTTTCGCAAAAAAAGGCTCCGCACCCGCGGAGCCGTATAATTATTCACCTAAACCGCTATCCACTGCATTGACAAGCGCCTGCAAAGCTTCTGACTCATCATCGCCATCACAGACAAATTCAATCTCATCGCCGCATTTGACGCATGCCCCCAACACGCTCAAAACGCTTTTTGCATTTGCTGTACTCTCACGAAACGAAAATGTGATCAAAGACTTGTATTTCATTGCTTCTTTGCACAGTATTCCGGCCGGTCTCAAATGCAGACCCGTAGGGTTCTTGATTACGACCCTCTGACTAACCATAAGAGCTACTTCCTCCATTCTGAAAAATATGCACCCCTAACGGGATGATTATACCACTATTCATCCAAAACCACAACCGGAGTCTCCGCTCCTGTTTGTGTGCCGACATGATCAACAACAACCATAAGAGAGACCGGATTGGTAAGTGAAACACCAGAAGGAAAGTCAAACTCCACCAGTCCGTCACTCTCCCCTACTATGATCGGAGCGCCTTCATGTTCGGGCAGGGGAGCATTTCTCGGCACAAGAGCCGAAGCATCTATCTTTCCTATCGCCAAATCACCGCTGTATCTGTCATATGCATCACCGATACCCTGTATCTCCACAGGAAATGTTGCTCCTATGTCAACTATGTTAACCGCATATCCATCCGGTACATTCTCCACGGTAATATTGGAAATCGGTACATCTATTACTTTGCGAAGGTTCTGGCTAACACCTATTGTCACATTCACGTTACCGTCGAATTCATTATCGGCAAAAACAACACCCGAAGGCAGATAATCGGATATATCTACCGTAGTCGTAACATCCGAAGATGCCCCCTCTACCGAAACCTGATCGGGAGATATATAGACCACTTCCATATCCTCGTAGTTCTCTCCCTTACCCGCAATAATGACGCTTGAAGGTTCGGTTATAACAGCTCCGGTAGTTCCAAAGCCTGCGGCGGGTGTACCCGAAAAGCCGCTCGATACCGGAATAGTCTTTGTTGCATATATAGTATACTTGATCTCGGTAACCGTTCTTGAAAGCGTGATCCTATCATCTTCAATAAGTTCGTTGTCGGACGTATACGCATAAAGCGGTTCGGTAACCGAAAGATCCCTGCTGACCCCCGTGATATCCGCAGAAGCCATCACCTTGGATATTTGCGAAATAACAGATTCAGGTCCGCTGACAACTACCGAAGCAAGCGGATTATCAACTCCCGAAAGTACATATCCCTCTGCCGGTTCACCCTCGTACCCGATGGTTACAGCCACGTCTTTCTTGATAAGGTTTTCTATCTTCAGTTTTACACTTGAACTCCTTGTGGTAACCGAGTCAATCCTGTCCGAAAACCGCGTGCTTCTGACTTCAATAGGAATCGTATCAAGCGTCGTCAACTGCTTCAGATCAGCCGTGGCTCTGATATAGTCTCTGCTCATTCCGTCTATCACGGATCTGTGTGCCGTAACAACTACATTGATCAATGCCGAATCGGCCAGAACATCATAGCACTTTCCCTGTTCCGTCAGTACATCTCCGTTTAATATTTCCACCGGAATACCTGTATATGTTTTGCTGATGATCGGATCATCAACATTAACCACAACAAGCCATAGAACAAATGCCGCCAGAACGGATATGATCTTGAGGCCGAGATTTTTGGTAAATAATGTCTTCATTTTTCGGCCTTTCTCTTAAATAAGCGAAATGACTTCTTCTCTTCGAATGTTTTGCCCTGGACTTTCCGCAACATTTCCTTCAGCTCGTCCATATCGACGTTTCTCGTCAGCTCTCCCTCATAGGCAACCGATACCCTTCCCGTTTCCTCGGAAACTATAACAGTCATCGAATCGGTCACCTCGGATATTCCCACACCCGCTCTGTGCCTTGTTCCGAGTTCTTTAGAAAGAGCCATATTCTCCGAAAGAGGAAGGTAACATGTTGCGGCAACTATCCTGTTTCCCTGTACTATAACAGCTCCGTCATGGAGCGGAGTATTGTGTTCAAATATGTTTATAAGAAGCTGGCTTGAAATGGCTGAATCAAGTATAATTCCGGTTTTTTCATAATCTGTCAGAGAATCGTTTTGTGCAACTACTATGAGAGCACCGGTCTTGGCTCTTCCCATTTCGAAGGCTCCTCTTGTGATCTCATTGATCGTCTCATCCGAGAAACGTTCTCCGGCAATTCTGTTATCAAACTGCAGCAGCGATGACAGTACCTTACGTCTTCCCAGCTGTTCAAGCGCTTTACGCAGTTCCGGCTGGAAAACTACCACCATTGCTGTTACCGCGACAGAGAATACATTCTTTGCGATCCAGAGAATCGTGGTCATCGAAAACATGGCGGCAACCATAACAAAAAGAAGGATAAAAATGATACCCTTCAGAAGCGACCACGCTTTTGACTCTTTGATCCACGACAGAACCTTATACAGCAAAACCGATATGATCAGTATTTCAACTATATCGGTCCATTTGATCGACGGGATCGAAAGCCATGTTACATAGCGTTCTGCAAATGAGGTTATGGATTCAATAATCTCAGACATTAAAAATCATCCTCATCATCAAAATCTCTGCGATCTCTTCGCGAAGCGGCACGTCTTGCCCTTGTTGCCGGAGCCTCCAGGGTTACCTTCGGAACCGCCTTGACATAATAGTAGTATTCATCATCCTCAAACTGAACATATTCAGCCCTCGAATAGTCTACATTAAATATAAAGAACTGAAGAACCAGAACTATGAGCGATGATACAAACAGGCTGAGTATTGCTCCTCCGATGCTTATATCCGCATCAAGTACCGCTGATGATACAAGAAGCACGACAAAGCATACGATCATCCCTGCCCCGAGTGCAATCTGCCATGAATAGTTGATCTTCAATCTTCTGATCATGTATACAACAATAAGTGTAACCGCAAATGTTACTATCATAGCGACCATTACATCATTCTTCAAAATACCGTCAATTACAGTCTTAAACCCTCCAAGCATACCCTCAACATCAAGTTCGCCTGATCCGCTCCCGCCAAGAGCATCCTGATGTTCACTGATATAGTGCAGAATATAATATACAGCCGTTCCGCAACCTACCGATATGCATGAGATCGGATTTCCCACAAAGCCCATGGCAAGCGGCATAACGTAAGGAATATGCATCGCAAAGCAGATCGGCGTCAGAAGGACCGTTATTGAATCGTCGGGTGTGAACCTGAAATACAAGGCATACATTATAATAAAAACGAACAGAACCACAATTGCACATTCAAGCGAGAGTGCGTACATATGTGCCACGATCACAAGCCCGGCAGCCAGAACTATGACATTCGCCGGCAAAAATGAGCACAGCAGTGCAAGAATAAGTACTATTGCCGGATTTTTAAGTTTTGTCATGAATCCTACCTTGCCGTTTATGAGAATAAGAGCAAACAACATGGCAAGGAATTTAAGGACCGGAACAATATATGCTTCAAACCGTGTATAAAAACGTGTCAGTTGCTGTTTGACTACCAGTAATGACTCCATCGTATTTACCTTCCTTTACGACCGATATTAAGCATCTGCATCAGTGCCCTGAGCAGCTGATTATACTGTTTCACATGACGTTTAGCCTTACTGTATCTGTAATTATAAACAAAATATGAAATAACCAGATAGATCGCCAGTACAAGGCAATACTTTGACAGTATATCTTTAAAGAATTCCACGATGTCCATTTTGTAGAATTCTTCAAGAAATGTTTCAATGTTATATAAAACATACATAGCCACCGCCAGGGCAAACCCAACGGTGGCATAGATAGCTGATTTTAGTAATTGAAAACTGATGTAATCCCCTCTGAAATATCCGGATATGGCAATATCCTTCTTGCCCTCACGCTCTTCGTATGCGGCCATACGGGTCATCAGTCTGATTCTCTCTTCATTTAACATAGTATTACTGTTGATTTAAGAATCTCATCTTGTTCTCATGAGTCTGTCTCTTGTCAGGCTTAGGAGCAGCAACCTCAGGCTTTCTTCCTGCTGCCTGAAGATCATTGATCATTGTAGCCTTACACTTATCGCAAAATCTTCCGGATGTTATAGGTGCTCCGCAATTCTCACATACAACTCCCGCATCTATTCCCGAAGAAAACTCAAGTCTTTCTTCTCTAACCCACTGACGTACCTGGCTTTCTTCCACATCACAATTCTCAACAACATCTCTGATAGTTGAATTACGATTATCAAACAGGTACTTTTTAACTTCCTGAAACTTTTTTTCAAGTTCTTCACGACACTGCGGGCAGATCGGCTGGCCTCCTATGTAGTTGAATAATCTCCTGCATCTTCTGCAATTCTTGACATCCATTATTGTTTCCTCCTAAACCTGTAATACCACGCCTCAGGTTCCCCTTCCGATGCATAGCGAAACAAAATAAACATTTTGGATGCCGACCCCTTTTAAGCATCTTGCCATAGCATCAACCGTTGCGCCGGTTGTGTATATATCATCTACTATTAAGACTGTTTTATATTTTACATCATTTCTTGTTACATTAAAAGCCTTTTTGAGATTATTTTGACGCGCTTTGGCACTTAATTCTTTCTGAACCGCTGTGGCGGTATTTCTGACAACAAGGTCGCTGCAAACAGGTATTTTCAGCCTCTTTGAAAGCTCATCTGCAATCAGTTCCGCCTGATTGTACCCCCTCTTTTTCATCTTACTTTTATGAACCGGAACAGGGATCATTACGTCCGCATTCCAGCTTTTAATTTTGGATCCAAGTCTGTCTTCTATTATCCTTCCGTATACTTTGGCGAATTCCCTCTTATTGTTATACTTGAATCTGTATATGCTCTTACTTGTAAGTTCGTCATATACAAGTGCAGCCCTTCCTTCGTCATACTCATGCGTGCACTTTAAACAATCGAGGCAGAATTCCTCATCTTCCTCAACAGGTTTTCCGCATTTCATGCAATAAGAACTGCCGATATATGGCAGTCTCATCTCGCAGGCGGGACATATACCGTCTTTTCCTCCGGATACTATTTCGTTGCAGACCGGACATATTGGCGGGAATAAATAATCAATCAGTTTCAATACAGCGCTATCTCTTTAATAACTTCATCCAGACTTGTATATCGTTTCATCTCATCAGCATTTTTTACCATCGAAATAACGGTCTCCTCGCTACCCACAATAGTTACACAGTATTTCGCCCGGGTCACGGCAGTATACAGAAGGTTCCTGTTGAACAACTGCTTCGGACCGCTAAGAAGCGGCAGGACCACAGCCGGATACTCACTTCCCTGTGATTTATGTATTGTGACCGCATAAGCAAGTTCAAGTTCGTCAAGATTGGCAAAAGGATATCTTACCCTGTGATTTTCCTCGTATATGACTTCCATTGTTTCGGAAAGATTATCTATGGATTCCACAATTCCCATATCTCCGTTGAATATACCGGTTCCTTTGTCGGCAACTATTCCGTACTTGCCGGTCACTTCCCATTCCAATTGATAATTGTTACGGATCTGCATGACCTTATCCCCTTCCCGGAACAGCACACCTCCAAACTGCTTTTCGCATTTTGCGGCTGACCCGGGGTTAATATACTTTTGCAGCACCGGATTAAGGTTTTCCACCCCGAGAGGACCCTTTCTCATCGGAGTCAGCACCTGTATGTCAAAAGGCTTTGCATTAACATATTTAGGCAGTTTCTCATTTACAAGAACAACTATGTTGTTAAGGATCCTGTCAACCTCGTTACGCCTTAACATGAAAAAATCCCTGCTCTTATTATCAAGTGCCGGAACTGTTCCGGCGTTTATTTTATGGGCATTTACGATTATGTCACTCGCCTCTGACTGTCGGAATATCCTGTCAAGCCTCACGACCTTAAAGCACTCCGATGCTATAATGTCCTTCAGCACGCTCCCCGGCCCGACCGAAGGCAGCTGGTTTGTGTCTCCTACCATTATAAGTCTCGTTCCCGGTACTATGGCACTGAGTAATGCCTTAAAAAGCGGCAGATCCACCATAGACATCTCATCGATTATGATAGCATCTACATCAAGGGGATTGTCCTCGTTATATTCATACGAATACATTCCCGATCCGATCCCGTCCGGCGACAGTCCCAGAAGCCTCTGGATCGTCGAACTCTCATATCCCGTCGCCTCTGTCATTCTTTTTGCTGCTCTCCCTGTAGGTGCAGCAAGCACAAAATCATTGCCCGCATGTTTCAGATACTCGATCAAAACATTTATTATTGTCGTCTTCCCTGTCCCGGGACCTCCCGTAATAACACATACGCCGCATGATGCCGCAGCTGTGATCGCATCGATCTGTTTATCCTCAAGAGGTATATCAGGATCCTCCAGACGCCTGACAGTATCCCTGATCCTGTCGGTTGCCGGATCGACAGTTATATCAAGATCCAGAAGCATCCTGGCGCAGGATGCCTCCATATAGTAAAGTGCCGCATGATACACACGAATTTCATCATTTTTTTTCTTAATAACTATCTTTTTCTCCATCCCGAGATTATCGGTCTCGGAATCAATGTATTCCCTTTCGGTCTCAAGAAATTCCGCCGCTTTGTCCACAAGCTCTTCCTTCGGAACATAGATATTTCCTTCCGATACGGCAAGTGATAATGTATACAGTATTCCGCTTCTTACTCTGTAAACACTTCCACGATCTATCCCGGCCTCCCGGGCTATTTCATCGGCGGTACGGAATCCGACTCCTTCTATGTCCTCGGCAAGTCTGTATGGATTCTCTTCCATTATTTTGTAGACTTCATTACCATACTTTTTATATATTTTGTTTGCCAGATTATTGGATATTCCGAACTTCTGCAGGAAAACCATGACTTTCCGGACATCCTGCCGCTCAATCACATAAGCTCCGATCTCCTGAGCTTTTCTTAGAGATATGCCTTTTATTTTCGAGAGCATCTCGGGCTCCTCTTCCATTACACGGAAAGTGTCACTCCCAAATGCATCCACGATCTTCTTTGCAAGAGACGGACCTATACCCTTTACGGCCCCTGATGAGAGATATCGCAAAACATCACTCTCGTCTTCCGCAGCACATATTTCATATTGCGAAAAAGAAAACTGTCTCCCATATACCGGGTGGGTAACATATTCGCCCGAAAGCTTTACATTTTCACCTTCGCTTATGGCATGCAAAGCACCGACACAGGTTATTTCATCTGTGTCGGTGGTAAGTTCGAATACCGTATATCCGTTATCCTTGTTGGAATAAATGATATGTTCGATGTAGCCGGAAATTATTTCCATTAAATCCTACAGCGAATAGTTCCTCTTCATCTGCTCATATAACTGCTGGGCAAGAGTATTGCTTCCGCCCCCGCTCTGATTAACAATATCCTTACTGTACTCGGAGATAAGATTCTCCTTGTAATAGTCGATCAGAGTGTGGTTGGCATCTGAATCATCGGAGGGCACCATCGCTTTCTCCATATTTTTAAAGACCTGTTCGTAGAAATACGCTTCAAACTGTTTACAGGCATCAAGCAGTTCGTCGTCACTTGCCTCTTTGCCCGTTCCCTTGAGCGTTCTTTCAAGATTACTTGATTTTGAAGCCGTCGATGTTAAATAATCGCTATACAGACTACCAATATCCATACCTGTTACCTCTTAAGATCGTTTGCAACCTGAAGCATGGAATCCGAAGTGGTGATAACTTTGGAATTCAGCTCGTAAGCACGTTGTGCGATGATAAGATTTACCATTTCATCCGCAACCTGAACGTTTGATGATTCCAGATAGCCCTGTCTGATCTCAGACTTTGTAAGCGCTGCGTTTGTTGCTTCATTAAGAGCAGCTCCCGATGCTTCAGTCGGAAGATACATCGTCCCGCCTGTCTTGAAAAGACCGCTTGCATTCTGGAACTGGAACATCCCTATCTGCATTCCGGCGATAGGCTGCTGGTTATTGTTTGCATCAGGGTATGTAAGCTGGCCGTTTGCATCAACCTGAACCTTGCTCGAAATATAGTCAGCCGGTATCGTAATCGGCTGTCCTGTTGTATTAAGTACGGGATAGCCGTCTGATGATGTCAGCCACATCTGGTTGTTGGGTCCGAGAGCGAAGTGAAAATCACCGTTACGCGTATAGACTGTCTGTCCGTTGTTATTAAGGGCAAAGAATCCCTCTCCGCTTATGGCAAAGCTCGTCGAGCTCTCCGATGCCTGAAATGCTCCCTGGGTAAACTCCGAAGTTATGGCTGCATTCCTGACTCCGAGACCGACCTGTGCACCTACAGGCTTTTGTATTCCGTTAGCCGTAGTTGTCCGGGTCTGAATCTCCTGATACAGAAGTGATTTGAACTCGTTTTGTTCTGTTTTATATCCGACTGTATTAACATTAGCCAGATTGTTGGCTATGGTATCTACATTAGTCTGCTGGGCGATCATTCCCGATGCACCGCTCCAAAGTGCTCTTACCATAAATTACCCTCCTTATTAAACTTTCCCAAGCTGGTTGACTGCGACATCAAGCGTTTCATTGTGCGCCTGTATCATTTTCTGGTTGGTCTCATATGCTCTCTGGTAATTGATCAGATTGACCATTTCCTTAACCGTCTGGACATTGGATGCCTCAAGCATTCCGTTGTATACCGTAGCGGTGGATTCAATAGGTGTTGCACCCTCTACCAGATCATAATAATTCTCTCCGTACTTCTTCAGATAATTGTAATCTTCGAAATCCTGAATCTGGATCGTTGCAACCGCATTACCGTTTTGATATATCGTTCCGTCCAGACCCATTGTCGGTTTTACGATCGGGTCGAGAATTATATGCTGTCCGTTTGTGTCTAGAACATAGTCACCGTTCTTGTTAACAAGTTCCCCTTTGGTGTTAACGATAAAATCACCGGCTCTTGTGTATTTTGTGGACACCTCTCCGTCTTTGCTTGTAAACTCTATAGCAAAAAACCCTTTTCCGGAGATAGCCATATCGTAGTCATTTCCCGTTGTGACAAAGGAACCTTCAGAATAGTCCGTATACGTCTCACCGATCTTGACACCAAGGTTCATGGCTCCCAGTCTTCTCGCTGCAAACGGCTCCGACGTATCTTTGATCTTGTAAGCCAATACATCGTAAAAAGCTTCCGACGTAGATCCTTCGGCCTTGAACCCCGTTGTCGATGAATTAGCCAGATTGTTGGCAAGAACATCGACCCTTCGCTGTTCATTGATCATTCCCGTTGCTGATGTGTACAGTCCCTTTACCATAAATACTCCCCTTGTGATTTAAGTTAATTAAAACTGTCGGTATAACCTGCAAGAAACTCAACGTATTTTCCTGTTCCTATTGCAACCGCCGTCATCGGATCTTCAGCTGTCATCGTATTGATACCGGTCTTGTATGCTATCAGATCCTCAAGGCCCCGAAGGAGACTGCCTCCTCCTGTCAGGACTATGCCTCTTGCGGCAATATCGGCTGCAAGCTCCGGCGGAGTCTTCTCGAGTACCGAATGGATCGCCTCTACTACCTGACCTGTTGTATCTCTTAATGCTTCCTCGGTCTCTTCCGATGAAACCTTTACCGTTCTCGGAAGACCGGTTACAAGGTTACGTCCCGTAACTTCAAGGTATTCTATTTCAGGACGCTTAAACGCCGTTCCTATCTTGATCTTGATCTCTTCGGCAGTATTGTCTCCGATCAGAAGGTTGTGTTTCTTCCTCATGTATCTGACAATAGCTTCGTCAAAATCATCCCCTGCAACCTTTATCGATGTTGAAACGACCGCACCGCCAAGTGAAATTACGGCTATATCGGTAGTTCCGCCGCCTATATCGACTATCATGTTACCGCAGGGTCTGCCTATATCTATTCCGGCACCTATCGCCGCCGCTATAGGCTCTTCTATGATCTCAACATATCTGGCACCTGCCTGATATGTGGCATCTTCAACCGCCTTCTTCTCAACTTCGGTAACTCCGGAAGGCACGCACACACTGATACGGGGCTTACGGAAGTTCTTCCTGCCTACCGCCTTCTGTATGAAGTATTTGAGCATCTTCTCCGTCGTCGTATAGTCTGAAATGACTCCCTGTCGAAGCGGTCTTATGGCAACTATATTGCCCGGCGTACGCCCAAGCATCATTCTTGCTTCTTCCCCTATAGCTCTTATCGTATTGGTATCCGTATCAAGCGCTATTACCGAAGGCTCTTTGAGTACAACACCCCGACCTCTGACGTACACAAGAACACTTGCTGTTCCAAGGTCGATTCCTATATCCGAATAAAGCATTTTAATCCCCTTTCAACGCATAATAATGCCTATTATCCGAATAAGTATAACTCAAACCGGGATGATTTTCAATTCCCAAAGTACTATGTCCGTAAACAAAAAAGCAGCATAAAACAGGATCGGTTCCATCCGTTTTAAGCTGCATCCTTGCACGTCTATTCTATATATCGGACAATTGACGCAAAACTTTAGTATTATATTTAAAACCACCCTTTGTATCCGTCTACATAGGTGTACTGGAACTCCTCATCGGTCTTGGTCAGGTAGAGTATCCCCTCGATAAATCCTATGATTCCCATGACCGTAGCACCTACACCGCATGTAAGCAGTGAGACGAGCAGCATTATGACGCCCTCTTTTGTGTAGTTAAGATAAAATTTGTGGATTCCAAGGCTTCCGAGAAATATACCCAATAAGCCTGCTGCTGTTTTATCTTTACGTGATTCCATGATCTTACCTCCGTGATCTCAATTTTAAATCCGAGTATAATATATCATATTACTGTGAAAAATAATAATTAATGTTTCATTAAAATCTGCTTAATCCCTTCACCTTGGAGAAAATCATCTGCACAGTTCCCAGAATGCTACGGCTGATGCCGCTGCAACATTAAGTGAATCCACACCATTTTGCATTGGGATATTCACGATCATATCGCTCTTTTCAAGAGTCTCCTTGCTGATTCCGGCTCCTTCCGCACCGAAGATCACCGCCGTTTTCTCATATGTTCGAAGAGCGGGATCATTAAGCGATACGGAATCCTCTCCGGTCTCCATAGAGATAACGGTAAAACCGTTTTCGTGCAGAATATCAGCAGTACAGGATTCTTTCGGCAAATATGTCCATGGCACCATAAATACCGTCCCCATCGAAACCCTTGCAGCCCTTCGATAAAACGGGTCACTGCTACCGCTTGTAAGCAGTACCGCCTCCATTCCGAGAGCCGCCGCCGACCGAAATATCGCCCCCACATTTGTAGGATTAACGATATCCTCAAGTACAACTATTTTGCTGCAATCTTCCAGTATGCTGTTTGCATCCGGAAGATCCGGTCTTTCGAATACTGCAAGGAGTCCTCTTGTAAGATTAAATCCGGTTATTTTATTGATTATAGAAAGCTCCGCTTCTAATACCGGCACACTTTTATCCGTTTTTTCAATCACAGCCTGCACTGTCCCGTTTTGCAGTGCTCCCGTCTCGGCAAAAAAAGACAAAGGTTTTGCCCCATATGCGATCGCTCTGTCTATCACTTTCGGAGTCTCCGCAATGAATATACCACTGTCAGGCTCATTATAGTGCAGGAGTTGGGGCTCGTTATATGTGGTATAAAGCGATACCCTCTCATCCTCAAGATCCTCTATATGAAATATCCGGTTGTTATAAATCATTGTCCTTCCTTCATATATACCAAACAGCAATATCACAGTAGCAAAAACCGGCCAAAATGACCGGTTTTTGTGATTTACTGTTCGATATTTCCGTTATGATCACATCAGTTTCTTAAACATTTCACGGAACTCGTCAAGCGAAGCGGGTCTCGGATTTCCGGGTGCACATGCATCGGCAGCTGCCGACTCGCACAGGAAGTCAAGATCTTCTTCTTTTAACTTCTCAAGCTTTGTAGGAATTCCGACATCGACCGACAGCTGTCTTACGGCATCCACTGCAGCCTTGCGGTATGTACTCTGATCCATTCCGGTTGTATCAACACCGAGAGCCTCGGCAATATACTTAAACTTATCACCTGTATATTCGGCATTGAATTCCATTACTATCGGAAGCATCATCGCACATGCAACTCCATGAGGTGTATCATAAACCGCTCCGAGTGTATGAGCCATCGAATGTGCAATACCAAGCCCCACATTCGAATATGCCATTGCTGTAACATACTGTGCAAGGGCCATTCCTTCGCGCCCGTCCGGATCGTTATCAACAGCTTTTCTAAGATTTGCCCCGATAAGCTTGATAGCTTCCAGATTCAGCGTATCCGAAAGTTCCCAGGCAGCAGCCGTTGTATAACCTTCGATCGCGTGCGTGAGAGCATCCATGCCGGTAGAAGCAGTAAGTCCCTTGGGCATTGAACTCATCATATCGGGATCTACGACCGCAACGTCGGGGATATCATTAGGGTCAACACATACGAATTTACGTTTCTTCTCAACATCGGTAATAACATAGTTGATGGTTGATTCCGCACCTGTTCCGCCTGTCGTGGGAACAGCTATCGTAAATACCGTCCTTTTCTTGGTAGGCGCAACACCCTCAAGAGAACGGACATCCGCAAACTCGGGATTATTAATGATAATTCCGATTCCTTTACCGGTATCCATTGAAGATCCGCCGCCTATCGTTATCATAAAGTCGGCTCCGGATTCCTTAAATGCCGCCACACCGTTCTGAACATTTTCTATCGTCGGGTTGGGCTTGATATCCGAATACAGCGTATAAGGGATGTTGTTTTTGTCCAAAAGATCGGTAACCTTGGCTGTAACCCCAAACTTTACAAGGTCCGGATCCGATGCGACAAACGCTTTCTTAAGTCCCTTCGACTGAATGATCCCGGGAATCTCATTGATAGCTCCGTGTCCGTGGTAAGATACTCCGTTTAAAACGAATCGATTAACTGCCATATAAACCTCCTCCTGTCTGTTGCTTATTACTAGCTGCCCCTATATTATAACAACTGCATTTAAGAAATGCACTCATTTATCTACGCAACCTTGCTTACCCGAATATCTTACGGTATCCCGAATTCCTGACCGATTCCTCATTGACAGCGCTTATATACGAATAGCAGTTAGCGCGCATTGTTTCTATATCTTCTTCTTCCATACTTACAAGTTCATCAACCGCTTCGGCAAATGCCGACGGATCATCGTAAGGGCACACATATCCGCATCCTTTTTCATCAAGATCCATCCATGGAGTCGTGTTGCTTACGATCGGAATACATCCCGCAGACAGGCTCTCTGCGATAACGTGCCCATAATTTTCCCCGAGTGTAGGGAACAGGAAAGCATCATATTTCGCAAATATATCCGGAACTTTTTCGCTGTCTGCCTCCCCTTTATACTTCCACTTGAATCTTGGATGGCTGCTCTTTAGCGCATCAAGCTTGTACATACACTCATGAAGATAATCCATATCTTCCCCGGCTCCGTATATATCGAGACTTATCTCATGTTCATCGGTCGCCATTTCAAGTATTTGGGGTATTGCAGACAGATTCTTCTTACGTGAGATACGCGACAGGAAAACCAGTCTGAGTTCATAAGGTATTTTTACGCAGTCATGTTTTGTAACTTTTCGTCTCGGAAGATCGGCTGCAATAACGCATCTGCTGTCTTTTCCGATGATGGCCTTAAGCTCCTTCTCCTCCCTTTCGGAAGTTACCGACCACTCCACTTCATCAAACATCCCCGCAAGTTTCATGTACTTAATGAAGAGTCTCTTTTTTAATCCCTTTATCTTAAACGCTTCAGCCGAAAACGAGCCCATTGAAGCAACGTAAAGCGGAGCCGCGATCTTCCCGGCTTTTTTTAATCCCAGCGTTATCCTTGCGTAATCGTTATACGGTCCGCAAACATACACAACATCAGCATCCCTTGCAAGTTCTTCCACTTTCTCCTTGGTATAACGAGGTACATACCAAACCTTTGCTTTGCCGACATTGTTATATCCATCAGGTATTATGTCCGGATAAGCGGATGTATCTCCATGGTCCCTATCAAGACACATTATCCGAAAATCATATTCATCCCCGAAAGTATCCGTCAGATTAACAATTGACCTTACAGGCCCTCCGTCACGATACCCGGGCAGATATCTTCCTGTTACTATCAGTATCCGTCTCATAGGGTTAATCATTTTCTGGCCTCATATATTTTGGCATCCACAAGAAAGCGGTACCAGTATGCCTGCATAAAGCAGAAGATCTTCCCTTCCCTGCCATCCAGAAAGCCGAGTCTTAAGTAATACCGGTAGAAATAATATGCCCATGCACGAAATCCCGCCGGGAACTTATAGTAAACCTTCCATCTGAGAAATCTCTTAAACTTTGCTTTCGCATCGAGGCTGTTGTCTTTTGACAACCCTGTTGCGGCTTCTGACTTCAGACTTTCAAAGTAATCCTGCATCTCTCTTGTGGAGTAATTATTATGCTTGTCGATCCATGCCGACAGTCCTTTGTAATCATGATGGAGGCTGTCATTTTTAACCTCCACGCTTCTGCCCTCAAACAATACACAGTGCTCATCCATGCATCTGTCTTCAATATTTCCCTTGCCATATTTAAACAAGAGCAGTTTACGAAAAGGATATACTCCCCCGTGTCTGATCGGGCGGCCCATGAAGTTAACCTCAAACCTTACAACGATCCCGTTAACGTCCGTATTTTCGTTTTCATTACACAGGCTGTCTATCTCCTTTGCCGAAGCTTCGGTAAGTTCCTCATCGGCATCAATACGAAATACCCACTTCGTTTGTATGTTCGCATGTTCCATAGCATAGAGAAACTGCTTGGCATACAAAAAAGGAGTCAGTTCGTTGACCATAACCTCCGCGCCAAGGTCTTCGGCAACTCTGACTGTATTGTCACTGCTTCCGGAATCCACAACAACGATCCTCTTAACTATCGGGGATATTGAGCGTATACATTTTCCGATATTTACTTCTTCATTTTTGGTTAAAATGATTGCGGTAATATCAGCCATTTTTATCTCCTCTTAGAATCTTTTCGATAAGATCTATGTGATTTTTTTTGGTAAAATGAAGGTCGTAATACTTTCTGGAATTGCTTCCCATCTGTCCGAAATCACCCTCCGAAGCCATTTTGTCCGCAACAGATGCAAGTGCAGCGGCATCTTCGGCAGCAACACACATTCCGCATCCGCTCTCTTTGATGACATTTGCCGTTTCACCGTTTGCGGATGCAATTACAGCCTTTCCGGCCGCCATATACGACTGAATCTTTCCCGGAAGCGTATAGCTTATCAGCTCATCATCCGCAAGTGTTACTATCATGGCATCAGCCATTGCGTAAAATCGCGGCATTTCCTCTACCGGAAGCCTTCCGTAAAATACAACTTTATCACCAAGATTCATTTCGCGGTACAGTTTTTTGCACTCATCAAGAGCAAACCCGTCACCGACTATATGCCATCTGATACGTTCATCCTGTACAAGGGATGCGGCCTTGATAATAGTCTGGACGCTTTGCATCATTCCGACATTTCCGGCAAAAACATAGTTTATATGCTCCCCGTCATCCTCTTCATCCGTTTTCCCCGAAATATCCGAAAACAGCTCATCGGCAAACTGTGGAATATGCATATAACTCTTATCTGTGATACCAAGTTCTTTTGTAAAATAATCCTCAAAGCTTCTGGAAGTATACCCGATAATGTTTACACCGGAATACAGCCTGATGCTTACTTTTCTCATAAACCTGTAAAAGAAGCTTTCCTTGGCAATGCCCAGGCTTGCAAGACTGGCAGGCCACAGGTCCAGACAATACAGCACTATTTTTTTGGTTTTTGAGAACCATTTTGCAACAAATGCCGGTATAGCCATAAGGACCGGGGAAAGCTGGTACACAAATATCACGTCAAAATCTTTTTTCATTGTCAGTGCTTTAACGGATGCATGCCAGACAAACGAAATGTAGTTTAGCGCAAGCCCAACCTTTCCGGGGGTTCTGGGGCGCTCTTTAGTACGAATGACGTGAACATTGCCGACAAACTCATCCCGGTGATTGTTACCCTTATACTCATCGGGGATGATCCCCATGGGATAATTGGGAGTACCTGTAAGAACCGTTACTTCATTTTGGCGCACTGCCAGCTCTTCGCATACTTCATGTATGCGAAAAGGCTCAGGATAATAGTACTGGCAGACCACTAATATCTTCATGGCATTTCCCGATCAAGCTTTCCGGTTGCTTTTAAATACTCACGGACTTCATCGCCTATTGCACTCCTGAATGTCCTGGGAGAATATCCGAAATCCCTCGTTGCTTCCTCGTGAGGGTAAACTCTGGGCTCGCACAGTCGCTGGACCTTTTCGCGATAGTCTTTTCTGCCTGCCGTGATCAGATACAATATCCATGCCAAAGCATATGCTACCGGAAACGGAACACTAACAAATCTCATCTTCTTCGACAGGTACGCTCCCATCTCGATCAGCATATCCCGAAGGGTTATCTCTTCTCCGCCGGACAGAATATAATCATGCCCTCCCGTGATCTTCTCGCTTACAAGAACATCATAATATGCCTGTCCGAGATCCTTGTAGTGGACCGGCTGAAGCTCATACTGCGCATTATTGACAACAGGCATGAACGGAAGTTTATCAACCATCCTTATAAAAGATGCAACATTTCTGTCGCTTAAAGTTCCGTAGATCATTGTAGGGCGAAGGATCGTAAGAACTATGTTCTTACCCTTACACATCATATACACAAAATCGTCTATGTTTCTGTATTCCTCCCCGGCTTCCTTGTATTTTGAATAAATACCGGTTGTGTGTACCATGATCATACGTCTGACAAACTGCGATGCAGCAGCGGTTGTCAGCTCCCTCGACCAATGTATTCCGGCTATATGTACAATTGTATCAACACCGAGAAGTGCCTCACTTAAGAAAAGGTCATCCTCAAGATCACCGTACATTCTTTCAATGTCAAAACAGGTGAGTATATCCTTGTCTCTTTCACGTTCTTTGTGAAGCAGAAGACGGATACCCCCCGGAAACATCGACTTTATGACATCCTGATGTTTTTCCAGACAGTATGCAAAAGCCTGTCCGGATTTACCCGTTATACCTGTAATAGCAAGAATCTCATCCATTTTTAGAAGGACCCCCTTCACTTACGCCCTCGGCCTTTGCAACTTTAAAAAATGTTCCGACAAAACACTTAACGTCAAACGCAAAGCTGAGTTTTTGGACATATTCTCCGTCAAACTTTGCCTTGACCTCAATCGGAAGCTCGTCTCTCCCGTTTATCTGAGCCCACCCCGTAAGTCCGGGCTTAACATCATTTGCACCATACTTATCTCTCTCCTCGAGAAGATCATATTGATTCCAAAGTGCGGGACGGGGACCCACAAAGCTCATGTTTCCCGCAAAAATATTGAACAGCTGCGGTATCTCATCGATCGAATACTTTCGTATTGCTTCCTGGAATGGCGATAAGAGTGAAGCTGCATTCTTAAGTTCATGGGTCGGCGTATCCTTCGGCGCACTGACAGGCATCGACCGGAACTTAACTATCATAAAATGTGTCTTGTGTATTCCGACACGCTTTTGCCTGAAAAAAACCGGTCCCGGTGAATCTATCTTGATAAGGACGGATACTATAAGCATCGGAATTGCCGCAACGACAATACCTATCCCCGACAAGACAATATCAATTATTCTTTTGATTACTTTCTGGTACATGTTTTATCCTTTTTGCAGTCTTTTGGGTGCCGAGCCTGTCACGCTCAAGCAAAGGTGCCACAAAAGCCCCCGTAAATGATTGCTTATTCTTTGCGACCTCCTCGGGTGTTCCGGTCGCTATAACGGTTCCGCCGCCTTCCCCGCCTTCCGGACCGAGGTCAATAATATAATCCGCCGTCTTGATCACATCAAGGTTATGCTCTATGACAACAACAGTATTTCCGCCCTCGGTAAGTCTCTGAAGTATATCCACAAGCTTGTGTACATCGGCAAAATGAAGACCGGTTGTCGGCTCATCAAGTATATATATGGTCTTGCCGGTGCTCTTTCTCGACAGTTCCGTAGCAAGCTTGATACGCTGGGCCTCACCGCCTGAAAGAGTTGTTGAAGGCTGTCCGAGCTTGATATATCCGAGTCCCACTTCATTAAGTGTCTCGATCTTCCTTCTGATTGTAGGAACATTCTCAAAAAACGGAAGCGCCTCTTCGACAGTCATGTCAAGAACGTCGTATATGCTCTTGCCCTTATACTTAACATCAAGCGTTTCCCTGTTATATCTCTTACCCTTGCATACCTCGCAGGGAACATATACATCCGGAAGGAAATGCATCTCTATCTTGATGATCCCGTCTCCGCTGCAGGCTTCACATCTTCCGCCTTTAACATTAAACGAAAATCGTCCTTTTGCATAGCCTCTTTCCCTTGCATCTTTTGTTGTAGCAAAAAGGTCCCTGATCAGATCGAATGCACCGGTATAAGTCGCCGGATTGGATCGCGGAGTCCGTCCTATGGGTGACTGGTCTATCGCTATGATCTTATCAAGTTTATCAATGCCCTCTATTGACTTATGCTTTCCCGGGATCGTTCTTGCACGGTTGAGATCGTGGGCCAGACGCTTATACAGTATCTCATTTATGAGAGAACTCTTTCCCGATCCCGACACTCCGGTAACACACGTAAATACCCCGAGAGGAATATCAACATTGATATTCTTGAGGTTATTCTCGGCTGCGCCTTTGATCCTAAGGAAACTCTTCGGCTTGCGGCGCGCAGCCGGAACCGGAATGAACAGATCATGCCTCAGGTACTGACCGGTCAATGAGTCGGGATTGTTCATTATATCCTCTACCGTTCCGCAAACAACAACGTTTCCTCCCTCACTTCCGGCTCCCGGTCCTATATCGACAACATAATCAGCCGCTCTCATAGTATCCTCATCGTGTTCTACCACGATCAGACTGTTTCCGAGATCACGCAGATTTTTGAGAGCACCAAGCAATTTGTTATTATCTCTCTGATGCAGTCCTATACTGGGTTCGTCAAGTATATATGCAACCCCGACAAGCCCCGATCCAATCTGGGTCGCCAGTCTTATTCTCTGGGCTTCTCCGCCCGAAAGGGAACCGGTAGCCCTCGTAAGCGTCAGATAACCAAGTCCTACTTCGGCAAGAAAAGAAAGTCTCGACTTAATCTCTTTAAGAATCCTTGCTCCGATCAGCTCCTGCTGCTTTGTGAGCTTAAGCTTGGCTATAAACTTTATGAGATCTTCGATAGACATATCTGTCATCTCATGAATGTTAATGTTGCCTATCGTCACAGCGAGTGCACCGGGCTTGAGTCTCATTCCGCCGCAGGCTTCACACGGCGTAAAACGCATATATGTCTCATATTCGGCTTTTGAGCTTTCCGATGCGGTCTCCCTGTATCTTCTCTCAACATTCCTGATTAGTCCCTCAAACGGCACATCATATACACCTTCACCACGCATACCCTTGTAATGAACCTTGAGGATCTCCCCGTCGGTTCCGTTGATTATAAGGTCGTGCACTTTCTTTGTGTACTTCTCAAAAGGCGTATCCAGGCTGAATTTATACTTTTTACGCATCGCATCAAGAGTTGCGTATGTAAAGCTGGACTTGTCATTGCAGGACTGCCATCCGGGAACAACTATGGCGCCTTCCATGATCGACATTGACTTGTCGGGAATCATAAGGTCTTCATCAAATTTCATTTTATAACCGAGTCCCGCACACTCCGGGCAGGCGCCGAAAGGATTATTAAACGAAAAACTCCTCGGCTCTATCTCTTCAATGCTGATGTTACAATCCGGACATGAAAAACTCTGCGAAAAAGTAAGCATTTTACCGTCTGCAACATCAACATATACAAGTCCGTCGGTAAGCCCCATAACGGTCTCAATCGAATCTGTAAGCCTCTTTCCTATCCCTTCGCGAACTACAAGTCTGTCCACAACTATTTCTATGTTATGTTTTATATTCTTATCAAGCTTGATATCTTCGGTCAGTTCGTACATATTACCGTCGACCCTGACTCTGACGTAACCGCTTTTTACAGCACGCTCAAATATCTTGGCATGTTCACCTTTACGTCCCCTGACAACCGGTGCAAGCAACTGTATTTTAGTGCCCTCGGGAAGTGCCATTATGGAATCGGTCATCTGATCAACACTCTGCCGTTTAATCTCTTTACCGCAGTTAGGGCAGTGGGGTACTCCTATTCTCGCATACAGCAGTCTCAAATAATCATATATTTCCGTGACCGTACCTACGGTTGATCTCGGATTTTTGTTGGTCGATTTCTGGTCTATTGAGATCGCAGGCGGAAGTCCTTCTATCGAATCAACTTCAGGCTTTTCCATCTGCCCGAGAAACTGCCTGGCATATGAAGAAAGCGACTCCATATATCTTCTCTGTCCTTCGGCGTATATCGTATCAAATGCAAGGGATGATTTTCCCGAGCCGGACAGCCCTGTAAGCACAACAAGTTCGTTTCTAGGTATATCTATATCAATATTGCGCAGATTATGCTCTTTGGCACCCCTTATCCTTATCATGGGGTTTATTTTTTCAGTCATCGTATTTCACCTCAAATGATTCAAGTAAGAAAGTGTTTCCCGATCCGTCCGTGGCAAAAAGATCGATCCCGGACTGTGCCATAAACCTTCTTTGTATCGAGAGCGAGAACCTGTTTACTCCCTCTTCTTCGGACTGTCTGTAAAGTCCGGAATACTCACACTCAATACACTCATCATCCGTTCTTGCGTAAACATTCACATCTTCTGACCCATCGGCAGCATTGATGACTCCGTCCATTTTGAATATTGCCGTTGTATCTGCGGGATCAAGATATATGTATGAGCCTGAAACCTTTCCTCCCGAAACGTTTGTAATATCATATGTTACGCCGGGGTTATCCGTATATGTGCCGTCTCCCATATACGCAGGCTCATATCTGTAATTGCTAAAATCACTTGTAAGCGGCATTTCGCTTGAGATAGAACGTTCGGCAGTCTCAAATATGACCATATCGGGAAACGTAAGATTGACAAAATACTGAACGTAATCGTAATTCTGCCTGTGAACAAAATAAACTTCCCGAAAACGGTTATCGTAAAACTTTTGATACGATTGAAAGTAACTGTCCGTAAACACAAGAAGTCTGCGATTATTCGGCGCAGTAGCATTTATATGATGAGTATAGAACGTATCGGTCTCGCAATCCATATATGGCTTCAGAAGTTCGGTATAATCCGCGGTCTCATCATCTCTGAGTTTGTAGAGAGGTATGTCCTCATCTATTTCAAACTTTGCATTATCCAGACTGTCAACATGAACCGTCTCAAGGTCAAAGTTTTCCTCTTTAAGCGGCGGAACATCGTCAAACCACTCCTGAACCTTCTGATCTATGAGACTGTGTCCTATAAAAGCACCCCTGTCGTTCCAGTGCGTAACATCATAAAGCCTGTTATACAGAAGAACGTTTTCCTTAGCCGCCAGCAGATAATCCTTCGGATTGATGTACTCCACACCGCTATCTTTCATCCTCTCATCCAGATATTCCAGAACTGCTGTATTATTCTCGTTAACATGCACCGTATGAGGAAAATATTCCGAATATATCGTTTTCTTGTCCGGACATACAAAATACAGAAAACGTATATCTTTTGATTCCAGATAGTCGTTTGTCTTCTCAAGAAAGCCGACCATCGAATCTATGTATTCCTTATCAGTGTTAAGTCTCTGATAGGCCGCGATATAATCCTTGTCCTTGTAATATATGTTCCCTTCCTCTCCCCACATAAACAGAGGATTGACCATGGTATGGAAGAGGGCATTGTTTGCTTCGGTATAAGCCGCAATGGAACTTTCACGGAATCCTATCCTGTCATCCACATATTCTTCAACTGACTTTATATAATTCTCGGATAATTCAAACTCAGGCCAGTCGGCAAGCTTCTTGTTCTCATATTCGGAGATCTGGTCGCGTTTAAAGTTCATAAAGACAACAGGCAGAATAAGCGCCGCAACAAATGAGGCGATAAACACATAAGATGCTATATGATTGTAATCAAAACTCTTTTTGGACATATCACACTAGAACCTGAAATAAATAAACGGTGAATACGTGGAATTAACAATAAATATAAAGCTTATAACCAAAAGAGCCACAAGGCATACATGTCTTGCGATCCTGGGTAAGGGCTTGCTGCTGTCGCAAAACCATGCTATACGGCAGCTGATCACTCTGGGAGTTATCTGTGCCCAGGGAACGCAGCACAGTACCGCAATTATAAGGAAAAAAGCAAGTCTTGCATCAAGGAAGAATCCGGGAGAAAATGCATTGTAATCATGGCGTCCCATCCCGAACATGGCCTTGATATACGAAAAAGCCTCGGGAAGATCCTCTATCTTAAAGAGTACCCACCCAAGAGTCACCACGATCATCGTATATCCCCACTTAAGTATTGACACTACCGCTTCCGGAAGTCTGAAAGGAAGATTCTTTCCGCGCAGTGCACGTTCTATCAGCATGAAGATGCCATGCCACAATCCCCACACAAGATATGACCAGGCTGCACCATGCCATATTCCCGTTGCGAGGAAAACGATAAGAAGATTGACATATACATTGCCCCTCCTGTTTCCTCCGAGGGGAATATAGAGATAATCCCTGAACCAGTTTGACAAGGTGATGTGCCATCTTCTCCAGAATTCGGTTATGGACTTTGAAATATAGGGATAATTAAAGTTCTCTCTGAAACTGAACCCGAAAAACTTTCCGATACCTATTGCCATATCGGTATATCCGGAAAAATCAAAATACAGCTGAAGCGTATATAATATCGCGCCAAGCCATGCAATCACCGGCGAAATATTCTGAGGCGATATCTCAAATATCCGGTCGCAGACTTCACCGAGTGTGTTCGCAATAACAGCCTTCTTGGCAAGACCGGTTATGAATCTTTCGATCCCCTTCGAAAAATCATCCGCTGTGATCTTCGGCGAATCAAGTGTTTCCTTTACGTCGGAATACCTTATGATGGGACCTTGTAACAGCTGGGGAAACATTGATATATACAGCGCATATTTAACCGGATCGGTCTCTACCGGACCGTTACGATAAACATCGATGATATACGACATGCACTGGAACGTGTAGAATGAGATCCCGAGCGGAAGTATGATCTCCGGCACCTGTATCGTACCATTAAACAGACTGTTTGCGGTCTCTATGAACATTCCGGTATATTTGAAATACAAAAGCGATCCGACATTAATACAAACCGCAGCCGCAAGAACTGTCTTCTTAACGTTTCCGGATGTTTTTGCAATGACTATCCCGCAAAAATAATTGAATATTATCGATGCGAGCAGATAGACAAGATATTTCGGGCCGCCCCACGCATAAAAAATGAGGCTTGCAACAAGCAGAAAAATGTTGCGGGCCTTACGCGGCAGAATATAATAGCCGAGCAGTACAGCCGGCAAAAAAATACACAGGAATATAACAGAACTAAAAATCATTATCCGATCTTTTCCAATTCACTCTTAAGCTTAGATGCAGACCATCTTGTTACGGTAACATCCGACTGCTTCTTGCCTCTTCTTGTAAGCTCGGCTACCTGTTTTAAATACTCCACGGTAACTTTTGATGACAGTTTTGACTCACCTGCGGGACGCGCCTGAAACTTATAAGGTATTTCAACAACTGTTCTGTAGCTGCCCATGGCAAGTACTTCTACCATGATCTTCCAGCCTATGGGACGAAGATCCGCGCCTTCAATAACACTTCTTCTGAACATGAACAACCCGCTTGTGGGGTCAGTGATCTTGCGAAGGGAAGGCAGCATTATCTTGCCGATGTACCTTGCCACACCGGATACAAGCTTACGATACGGTCCCAGACCTCCGTCACTGCCGCCGGGAATAAATCTCGAAGGCACACAGAAGTCCACTCCGGTCTCCATCACAGCATACATTGACCTGAGTATTGCCGGGGGATGCTGAAGATCCGCATCCATTACAGCGATATAGTCTCCCTTGGCAAGCTTGAATCCCTCAAGAACAGCAGTAGCAAGACCTTTTTCCGTCTCGCGGTGTTCCATCCTGACATTGGGATTTTCTTCCATAACCTTTTTTATTGCATCCGGAGTATTATCGGTGGAATCATCCACGAAGATCACTTCATAATCTATACCCCGAAGCGCATAATCTATCTGGTTTGTAAGGTTGCCTACATTTTCCGACTCATTATATGTAGGTACTACAACCGAAATCTTACTCAATTGGCTAATCCTCCAAATACTTCTTTAACTCTATCATACTGTCACGAAGCTGTGCAGCCGACTCAAAATCAAGCTCCGCTGCAGCCCTGCGCATCCGTTTTTCCACATCGGCAATAAGCTTGCGAAGCTCCTTCTCATCCATGGACTCGGGATCTTTGGCAAATCCCGCCTCTTCCTTGGCGATCTCTTTGTGAATGCTGATAAGATCCCTGACCGCTTTTCGTATCGTAGTGGGAGTGATCCCGTTCTCTTTGTTGTACTTATCCTGAATGGCCCGGCGCCTGTTCGTCTCATCAATGGCCATTTTCATGGAATCCGTCATGATATCGGCATACATGATGATACGTCCGTCGCTGTTTCTGGCTGCTCGTCCTATTGTCTGTATAAGCGATGTACGGGAGCGCAGGAACCCTTCCTTGTCCGCATCAAGTACCGCTACCAGTCCAATCTCTGGAATATCAAGACCTTCCCTTAAAAGATTGATCCCGACCAGCACGTCAAAAACATCAAGACGCATATCCCTGATGATCTCGGCACGCTCAAACGTGTCGATATCGGAGTGGAGATATCTGACCCTTACTCCGACCTCTTTCATATAAGCCGTCAGATCCTCGGCCATACGCTTTGTAAGCGTAGTCACAAGAACCTTATTCCCTGATTTTACCTCCTTGCGGCATTCCGCAATCAGATCATCTATCTGTCCATCGGTGGGCTTGACCGTAACAGGCGGATCAAGCAGCCCCGTCGGCCTGATAATCTGCTCGGTCCTAAGCAGTTCATGCTCTTCCTCATAAGATCCGGGTGTGGCTGACACGAACATCATCTGGTCTATTTTACCTTCAAACTCCGTAAAGTTCAAGGGACGGTTATCCTTGGCGGATGGCAGTCTGAAGCCGTAATCCACAAGGGATTTCTTCCTCGCCTGATCTCCGTTATACATGGCACCGAGCTGCGGTATGGTCATATGCGACTCATCCACTATTATGAGGAACTCATCCGGGAAATAATCCATAAGAGTATAGGGCGGATCTCCGGGCTTACCGCCTGTCAGATGTCTCGAATAGTTCTCTATTCCCGAACAGAATCCGGTCTCAAGAAGCATCTCGATATCAAACCTTGTCCGCTCGCTGATACGCTGGGCTTCAATAAGCTTATCCTCACTTTTGAAGAACTTCACCTGCTCGTTAAGTTCCTCTTCTATCGTTGATACGGCACGGACAAGCTTGTCCTGCGGTATTACATAATGGGAAGCCGGAAATACGGCAAAATGGTTAAGTACGGCGCTGACCTTCCCCGTAAGCGGGTCGAATTCGGATATCCTGTCTATCTCATCCCCGAAGAACTCTATGCGGACCGCAACGTCACTCTCCCATGCAGGAAATACCTCAACCACATCCCCCATGACACGGAAACGTCCCCGGGTAAAATCAATCTGGTTACGTTCATAGCTGATATCGATAAGCTCCCTTACCACATCATCCCTATCTTTGGTCATGCCGGGTCGTAGCGATACGATCATGTTCTGATAATCCGAAGGGGATCCGATACCGTATATGCATGATACGGAGGCTACAACTATAACATCACTTCTCTCCGAAAGAGATGCTGTTGCCGAGAGCCTGAGCTTATCTATCTCGTCATTTATCGCGGAATCCTTCTCTATATATGTATCCGACGAAGGGATATAGGCCTCCGGCTGGTAATAGTCATAATAGGACACAAAATACTCCACCGCATTCTCGGGGAAGAACTCTTTCATTTCAGAATACAGCTGCCCCGCCAGTGTTTTATTATGGCTGATGATAAGTGTCGGCTTGTTAAGCGCTGCTATCACATTTGCCATTGTAAAGGTCTTGCCGGATCCCGTAACACCAAGCAGCGTTTCAAACTGGTTACCGGATCTGAATCCGTCAACAAGTTCTTTTATTGCCCTCGGCTGGTCACCGGTTGGCTTGTATTCCGAGTGAAGCTTAAATTCCATATAATCGAACCTCGAACACACTGTATTTTCTACCTTGGAAGTGTAACATTTTTTACAGGATTTGTCCACAGATTTTCAAACATCTGTTCGAATACGGTGTTTTATTTCATATACCTTTTTTTGATTTTTTGCATTATAATAATTATATGCGCAAAAGAATCGGTGTACTACTTGCACAATTGGAGGAAAATACCCAAAAACGCTTTATGCAGGCGTTTACAAAAGAAGCATATGCCCACGATTACGACATATGCATATTTTCTATGTATCAGAAGTACCAGGAAACACCGCTGCGCAATATAGGCGATTCCAATATATATTCCCTAATACAATATGACTGTTTCGACGGGCTTGTTATAATGCTTGATACTATCCTTACTCCCGGTTTCGAAGACAGGCTTCTTGACCGCATCAGGAACTCTTTTGACGGCCCTGTTATCGTTGTTGATAAAGAGTCGGATGTGTTTGATTACGTCCTGATGGATCACTATTCTCCGATAGTGGAGCTGACCAACCATCTGATCGATGTTCACGGATACAAGGACATCGCCTTTCTTGGGGGCAAAGAGGGGCATCCCCACTCAATCCAGCGCCTTAACGGTTTCCTTGACAGCATGAAGGCACATGATCTTCCTGTCCGTGATGATCGTATTTACCATGGTAATTTCTGGTTTGACAGCGGGAAAAAGTTTGCGGCAAAGCTTCTGGAGCATACGGATGATCTGCCTGAGGCTGTCCTGTGTGCAAATGACTATATGGCTATCGGACTTGCAACAGAACTTACCGAAAAAGGCTACCGCATACCCGATCACATCGCGGTTGTCGGATATGACTCCAACGAAGAAGGAAGAACATCACCCGTTCCTCTTACATCTGCTGATATCCCGGCAGCCAACTGCGGCAAGATCTGTTTTGGCAGGCTTCATGAAATGATCACAAAAGAGCATATACAGCAGCCCGAAATGCGTGCGGAAATACTCATCGGCGGAAGCTGCGGATGCAGAAAATTTGCTCCCGTCTATACCAAGATCAACCGCGACAGCTGGAAGACCGATCACTCCGAAAGGAGTTACTATTCTGATTTTAACCACATTACCGAAGATATGCTCTGTCAGACAAACTACAGGAAGTTTTATGAAACACTTGCCAAATATTCCTACCAGATAAGGCCCTTTAATAACTTCTGGATATGTCTTAACAGATCTTTCCTTGACCCTATCTCATTTATAGGCGATAACGCACGGAGATACGGATACGACAAAATAATGAATATGGTCATCAAATGCACAACATCACTTCCCGAAGATGACCCCGAAACCGTCGACCTTAACAGAACGTTTGAGACTAAGTATATGATTCCGGCTCTTTTCGAAGAGCGTTCTTACCCCACAACCTTTATATTCGTTCCGATGTTTTTTGAAGACCGGTGTTTCGGATATGCCGTATTAAACCGTGATTCCAAATCCGACATATATAACGAAACGTTCCGGGTATGGATGAGGAATGTCAATCAGGGCATAGAAGCTTTCTACCGCCAGAAAGCTCTTCTTCAAATGATTGAAGAGGCAAGAAGTGAGCAGGTTCGTGACAAACTGACCGGATTGTACAATTATGACGGATTTCACGAGAAGCTTTCCAATCTGGCTGCACACAATATTGGAACAGGCAAATCCCTTGGTATAATAGCCTTCGACATAGAGGACCTTCGCAAGATCAACGAGGATCTGTCCCACAACGCAGGAGACTCTGCCATATCCGCCGTCTCAATGTTTATCTCTCAGGCAACTTTTGAAGATGAGTATTGCGGCAGGCTCGGAAATGATGAATTCCTTATCGGATTTGTGAATGAGGACTGCAGAAGACGTTATGACGAAATAATAGCCCGTATTCCCGAAGAAGGGATACCTTTCTACGACCATGATAAAAGACAGCACCGGGCTTTTGTATATCACGAGATCTGCACATATGAGTTAAACAGCATGCCGGATCTTGATTTTCTGATCAATCGTGCCGTCAATATCAAAAATCACTCTAAAAAAGCTTCCCAGCAGCCTTCCGGAATACGTAACGATCTCTCGTTTGAAATGCTTGCAAAATGTGAGGCAGTTTCGAATGTGCTTGATGACGCGGATATAACATATTATTTCCAGCCCATAGTGAATGCCGCCGACGGAACTATATACGGTTACGAAGCTCTGATGCGCCATGAGGGTGCCGTCCCCCTGTCCCCTTTTGATATTATCGAGGGTGCACAAATGCTCAACCGTATGTATGATGTCCAGAAGATCACTTTTAACTGTGTTCTTGATCGGGTCAACGAGTTGGAAGAGTGTTTTATCAAAAAGAAAATCTTTATCAACAGCCTTCCCGCATACAGGCTTCGGGGCAGTGACCGTACACAGATATTTGAAAGGCTTGAAAAGCATCGTGGCCAGATAGTGGCGGAGTATACCGAAAGTTCCGAATTCACTGATGAAGAATTACTGCATCAGCAGGAGGATAACGCATTTCTCGGGATAGAGGTTGCTCTTGATGATTACGGAAGCGGTTACTCAAATGTCAATAATCTGCTGCGTTACAAACCAAGATATGTCAAGATCGATCGCATGCTCATATCGGGGATCGAGTCAAATGCGCAGAAACAGCACTTTGTAAAGAGCATCATTTCCTATTCAAAAGAGAATAACATCCTGTCTCTTGCCGAGGGGGTTGAAACGGAAGCCGAACTGGACTGTGTCATCTCACTTGGTGTAGACCTCATTCAGGGATACTATACCGGGTACCCCGCAAAAGACCCTGTATCTGCTATAGATGAACACGTATCTGAACAGATAAGGATATTTAATCTTAACTCGGAAAACCTGTTCCACAAGCTGTGACTTATCCCCGTATTCTTATATCCGTAAGTGCACACTGGTCTCCGGTTATTGCCACGTATACATCAGCTGTGCTGTCTTTGGGTATCAGTGTCTCCTGAATGTATATACCAAGATTTTCCGTTGTCATAGTTATTTTGTTGCCGCGTTTTGTGATCGAAAGTTCACACTCGATTCCTTCTTTATTACGCTCTTTCCACTGATTCCATCCCTCAAACCCTTCTTTTTTCATGGCAAAGCGGCTGGTGGCATATTCATTGGAACCGTTATTTTCACCATTCAGTTTTATCAGTTCATATTCCTTATATCCTTCCCCTTCGACACTGCCGTCATTCGATGTATAGAACACAAGGTACGGACAATGCCACACAAGAGATGCGGTGGGAAGACTCATTGAATGGAACCGTATATTCATATCTCCCTTAACGGGTATACCGCCCGTGGCAGCTGAACGCGGTCTGTCTATCTGAACATTCGGAACATCGCTCTCTATCCTGTCTATATAGCTGATCCTGTCTGCTATTCTCCTGATATCTCCCTCAGCGATCACATTGCCGGTATATTCGACCGTGATATTTTTCATTCGGCAGTATTCTCCGGTAAGCCCGATATATGATGCCTTGGTACTGTCGGTAAGCGCAACTATAACATCAAATTCCCTGGCAGGACCTGTAATATGAAGCTTTAAATGATCTTCATACCTTCCGGCCACAATCTCATAATAAGTCCTCTCATTTGAGTCTTCGGAAAACTCTCCTTCGCGTTTTGTCTCATTTTCGACCTCCATATCCCTCGCATTCGTCGAAATAACATGACCGTCAAACCAAAGCTCTCCGTATTCAACATAGTGGTAAGCTTCAATCGTATTGGAATTATCATGAACCCTGGCATCGTACGAATCATAGAGAATCACCGACGGAAATCCGCTTCCGTACGGAGCATTGTCAACAGGTATGCTGTTAAAGCTTATCCTTATCTCATTTTCCGTAACACTTACTGCCTTAGCGATATTGCTTCTGTACTTACCGCATTCCATCTCGGTATCGGGCAGAAGATCCTTGGCATTTTCTTCACGACTCTTCTCATTAGCCTCGGCATCCATCATTTCTATTATGATCCTTGCATACTGAGGATCATACTTTGAACCCGATTCTTTAATGAATTCTTCCCTTACTATAGCGTCAGGCAGGGCATCTCGGTATTTCTTTTTGGTTGTAAGATTATCATAAGCATCGGCAACCGCAACGATCCTTGCAACCTCAGGAATATCCGATCCGCTAAGGCCTTCCGGATAGCCGCTGCCGTCATATTTTTCACAGCTGTACATAGCTGCCTGTTTTAAATACGGATGTCCGTTAATCTGTGAGAGTATCATGTTTCCCACTTCAGGTTTACGACGAAGCTCCTCATTCTCCTCCTCACCGGGTTTTCCGATCTTCTCTATTTCGGAATCGGATATACCGACAAGTCCGACGTTATGCAGAAGCGCCGAGTAATAGATCTCATTGCACGCTTCGTCACTCTTTCCCGCAGCTTTTGCCATCATCTTTGCACGTTTGGCAACCCTGGACGAATGACCCTCACCGAATCCGTCCTTTTTTTCCACAGCAGAAATCATTGCCGATACAGTCTCATCAAACAGTCGCATAATACTGTCCTGTTCGTCTCTTAAACTGGACAATTCCTTCTCATGCGTGTGTCTTAGCGTCTCGTTAATATCAAGAAATGCAAATATGTAAGTGGACAGTGATACTATAACGATCATCATGTTGGTAAGACTGATTCCGTATGCAAATATCTGTATTATGGATGCAACCAGCGGAACTATCAGGTAAAGCAGCAAAGATAAATATATGATCCTGCTGAATTTACGGCGGTACTGGATCACAACAGAAAGCTGAATAAGCGGACCGAGTACGGGCATAACGTAACACAGAAGAAATCCCGAACCTCTGTGGTATACGTTTAACTCATCAAAAGTGTACACAATTCCGGTAAATTGCGAAATCACTATCAGCAGCATTCCGAGTACGGCCATAATACTTACGACCTTAAGACGTTTCGGAGGCTCCTTCATTTTCCCTTCCTCGGTAAGAAGATCCGCCAGATATAGGTTGAAGGCATATACGATCATACTTGTCATGAAAAAGACAATAAAATTACTGAGTCTGACCATTATATATCCGGTCCTGCTCGTATCTCCGGAATATATGTAAGCCAGACGGTCAAACGATATAAGGAGCATCCCTGTGATCTCCATGGCTGAAAGCGCCACCCGCCTTCTTTTAGACAATGCTCTCGATACTATTATGAGTATTGTCAGTGCTCCGCATATACCGCTGAGCAGCATCATTATATTAAGTTGGTGATCGATCAAAAACTGCATCATATTCTGACTCCTTACGCATAACCGTGTTAATTATGCAATATAAAGAATTCTTTTAATTTCTCAAGCAACTCAAACTTATCAATGTTTTTAAGGAAATACCCTTCCGGTCGCAGTGCCACCACAGCCATGACGCTTTCCTTGTCACTTTTCCCCGTAAGGAATATTACGGGAATGGATTTGGTCTCATCATCGGATCGCAGCATTTCCAATACCTGCGGTCCGCTTGTTACAGGCATTTCATGATCGAGCAGTATCAGATCCACCTTGTTCTTACCCAGCCATTTAATTGCCTGAAGTCCCGAATTTGCCATCGAAACCTTATATGTGTCTTTGAGCCATTCTCTTACAAGACTCAGATAGTTGGGATCATCATCGACAATAAGAATGCTTTTCTTGAACTCACCGGCGTTCTCCTTTGCAAAATAATCCACAACAGCCTTTTGATACGCCTCGTTGTCTATCGGTCTTACAAAAGTCTTGTAAATAAGATCTTTGGATATATGTCCCGCTACGAACTTCGAGTCAATATCACTGCACACAAGGATCATCCGGTTTCCTTCCTCCTGCATCTTGTCACTAAGGAAGTGAAGCAGACTCTCGCTCGGGCTCAAGCTGTCCTCAATGAAAAATGTAATAAGCGCACCCGGCTGCCATAATGAATTGATACTGTCTATTGAGCACGGTACGAATGTACAGTCTATATTCTCATCACGTACCTTTTTGATCATAACCCTGGCCAGAAAAGTCTCCTTTTCCGCTATGAACATAACCTTGTTATCAGACATCATTGATCAAAGCCTCCATCTTATCCCACTCAAACGTTTTAAGCAGTCCCTTTAGTTCCTTTATTCTTGCCTCGTCTTCTTCCGGCAGTCTGTATGTCTCAAGCTGCTGCGTTATCATTTCAACCGAATCATAATCCATCTGAGGTATTACTTCACGAAGGGCTTCGTAAGCTTCTTTGAGCTCCTCTTCGCCAATCTCTTCCCTTTCATCGGAGCCGTTTTGTTCATTCTGATTAAGTCGTGCAAGTTTGTCCTTAAAGTCTCTGTATTGTTTCAGCAGTTTTCCCACATTCTCACGTATAAAATCATTTTCACCCCTGTTACCGGCATCCTCAAGCTGCTCGGCCAGTTTTGAAAGCTTCCCGGCACCGATTATTCTTGCGGAAGTTTTCAGTGAATGAACCTTGACCGTAAACAGTTTAAGATCATCCTCATTATAAGCATCTTCTATAACCTTTGAGCTTGCTTCAAGCGTGTCGGCAAACATATGAAGCGCATTAATGAACGAAGTGATCCCGCCTGAATTTTTGACCCCTTCTTCCACGGACAGATCTTCTACTTCATTTACCCATGAAATTGTATCCGGAAGTTCTGCAAGGTCTTCAACCGCATCTTCCTCTGTTGCCTTTTGCATTATCTCTTCCGGAAGGTGTTTCATGATGGTTCGCTCAAGAGTTCTGCTGTCAATAGGCTTGGCAAGATATCCGTTAAATCCCTTTGATTTATAGAACTCCTCCCCTGCAGTGGAATTTGCTGTAAGTGCATACACCGGCAGGTCGGGCATGGTCTCCCTTATGTGCCCGACAGTTTCAACGCCGTCCATTCCGGGCATCATGTGATCGAGCAGAACTATATTAAATGTTCCGTATTTAAGCTTTTCGAGACACTCCTCTCCGCTTGCTGCCGTGGTAACAAACACTTTTGTGGCCTTTAGGAGTCCCTTTATGACATTCAGGTTCATAGGATTATCATCCACGACCAGAACGTCGGCATCAGGTGCAACAAACTGAGGCACATATGGTCCCTTGACATCCGAATCATCCCTTTCGGTAAATTCCCCGATAGGAGTTACATCAGCGATCTTCTGAGCTACTGTCAGGACAAATTCGGAACCCTCCCCGTATTGACTCTCACACCAGAGTTTTCCGCCCATCAGTTCCGCGAATCTTCTGGAAATATCAAGTCCGAGTCCCGTTCCCTGTATCGTGCTGTTCTTTTCCTCATCAAGCCTTTCATATGCCGTAAAGAGTTTATCCATATCTTCGGGCTTGACTCCTATACCGGTATCCTTTACCGAAAACCGCAGATCACAGGAATCATCCTCTCTTCCATCCATGCTGACCTTAAGGGTAAAGCCGCCGTAGTCCGTGTACTTAACGGCATTTGTCAGAAGGTTCAGTATTATCTGCTTGATCTTTCCCGAATCTCCGTACAAACGGGAAGGAAGCATCTCATCAATAATGACATCAAACTTTAATTCCTTCTCATTGCTCCGGACTCTTATCATTGTAACAACGGAGCGCAAAAGATCCGCTGTATCGTACTCCTGCTCCACAAGATGCATTTTCCCGGATTCGATCTTTGATATGTCAAGAAGATCATTTATAAGTCCCAGAAGCGACTCTGTTGCGTTCCTTATATCAAGAGCGTAATTAATTACAGACATAAAGTAACCCTGCGGAACGTTCGAGGAGTCCTCACGCAGAATCATCTCATCCATACCCATGATCGTATTGATGGGGGTTCTGATCTCATGAGACATATTGGCAAGGAATCTAGATTTGGCACTGTTTGCACGCTCGGCTTCATCTTTTGCCGCTCTGATCTCCTCGTACTGACGCCTTATAACAGTACCGGTCATAAGCCGCCATACAAACAGACCCACCAGAAGTGCTATAAGAACCACTGCCATTATCCTGACTATAAGAAGTTCGGTAAAGCGCGGTTCTTTGACGAAATTGAAAGTCTCATCCTGCAATACCTCTCCCTTATTACTGTCAACGATCTGGATATGAAGTGTGTAATTACCGTAATCAAGTCCCGTGTACTCAAGCGTAGACAGTTTGCTTCTTTCTACGGTTATTCCTTCATCATCACTTCCCTCCAGAAATACCCTTACCATCGGATTCGACGTTGTATAATCAAGAACAGCCGGTGTTATCTGTGTTCGTCCGAGCCCGGCAGGAATAGTATACACACCCATCTCATCGGGAAGGACAGGAGTATTGTTGAACGTCACGGAGCTTACGTACAGTTTGATATCCGACGTGCTCTCGTAAAAATCATTTATATTGACTTTGCTGATACCATCCCTTCCGGATATGTACAGATTACCGTTTTCATCAATGGCACTGTATGAGTTTGATGTGGGAATATTGGTTAATCCGTTGGCGGCTTTGTACAGTTTATACTCGGTTACTTTATCATTTATCAGATCGTCTTTATTAACACAGTATACGCCATAGGATGACAGCACCCACAGATTGTCGTTATCGTCATAATATACGTCATAATTATTGTTGTACGGGAATGATTCCACATTCTTAATCACGCCGTCCTTCATGTACTCTATCGAGTTAGACGTAATGATCCAGTATAATCCCTTATCCTCATCCTTCTTGATCCTCATGACAACATCGCTGGTAAGACCGTCATCACGTCCTATCACTTTAATATCCGACCCGTTAATAACATATATTCCGTCTCCGTCGGTACCGGCATATATTTCCCCCTTATCTCCTTCGGCAACAGTCAGAAAAGTCGTATTCTTAATACCGGAGTCTGCCCCTACCATTTTTGCGACGCTTCCGCCCTTTATAACAGCCAGTCCTCCGTTTGTTCCGACCATGATCGATCCGTCAGATGCTTCGATTGCACATCTTACTTCGTTACTCGGCAGTCCTGAATTAACCGTAAAACTTGTTATCTTTTCGTCTTTGCCGTAGCATACAAGACCTAAGTCTTTCGTAAAAGTCGATATCCAAAGGTTCCCTTTGCTGTCCTCCGAGATACACCTGATTCTGGAGTCTTTCAGGTATTCTATCAGATCGTCGGAAGCTACTGCGTGACCTGCGGCATCAATAATCTGAAGACCGTTGTCACACCCGATATATAATGCACCGTTATGAAAGCATGTGGCATTTACGACAGCCGGTTCTATCCCGGCTTCCCTTACCATATCAAGGAAATTATTCGTTACGATCTTCATTACTCCCTGGGTCGAAGACGCAACCCACAGATTACCCTGATAATCGGATGTGATCATCTCTATTGCACTGTCCATGGGGGTATGATCCAAAACATGGAACGAATCCCTCTCATCAAGGTACCCCATTACTGTCGTGGATGATATCCATACTCTTCCGCAGTCATAATTGATCCAGTGGGTATTTTCCAGCGGATACACGTTGATACGCTTTAATTTCGAAGAATCATCTCCGAAATTTCCATAGTAGATATCCGAGCCTTCGGTACCGATATATACCTTTTTGGAAACCCGAGGATCCGCCATCATCGTTGTGATCCTTTCGACACCCAGATCCGTGCTGGTGTAATACTCGGTAATACTGTCGGATTCTATCGCAAAGATCGCACCGCCTTTTGTCTGTCCGTATATAGTTCCGTTAATATCAGTATCAAGCCTCAGTATCATCTCGTTGTTGATACGGTCATCATCCACCTGATGAACCTTCATAGCAGCATCTACGTAGCATACCCCTGCCGTTGACCCCACGTAAACATTTCCTTCCCTGTCTTCCGCAAATGTTCTGATAGAGGACGATGCAAGACCGTCTTTGTACGTTATATGTGTGGTCGTATCTTTATCGATCACAACGATGCCGTTATCATTGGTAGCAACCCATATCCTGCCGTTTGAGTCCTCCATAAAGCCTCTTCCGCTTGTAAGCCCGTCTGCGGTATCGAGTCTTTCAAATACAGAGCCGTCATATCTGATAATGCCGCTGTATCCGCCGATCCATACATATCCGTTACTGGCTCCCAAAATAGCATTGGCATCCGATGTCGGCAGTCCGTTTGTAGCATCATATATCTCACTGGTATATCCGACTCCCTCGATCTGGCGTGAAGCCGCGTATCCACCACCTGTATTATTCTCCTGCGCATTTACGCTGCATGGCACATTTACAAACGCCACCAGCATTATTATGAAAATTATTGTTTTTAACGCTTTAATATTCATACCTGCTACGTTCCTTACTCAAACTGATTGTATTTCTTGAGAATGATCTTGGCTTCTGCCAGATTATCCATAAAGACTTCAACACATTTAGGATCAAACTGGGTACCCGATCCCTCTTCTATGATCGCAAGAGCCTTCTCCAGCGGGAAAGCCGGTTTGTACACACGCGGAGATGTCAGTGCATCAAATACATCCGCTACAGCCATTATTCTTGCCGACAGAGGAATAACTTCTCCGTGAAGTCCCTCAGGATAACCCTTGCCATCCCATCTTTCATGGTGATATGCAGCCATATTTCTGGCCTCTTTGAGATAGTTCTCTCCGTGTATCGTGTTTATGGCCTTTTCTATTATCTTCTTTCCTGCGCTCGTATGGGTCTTCATTATCTCAAACTCTTCATCCGTAAGCTTTCCGGGCTTGTTTAAGACCTCATCCGGTATGTTTATCTTTCCCACATCATGAAGCGGAGCGGATCTTACTATATCCGATATGAATTTGGAGGAGATCTTTTCGGAATAGTATCCTTTTTTCTGCAATCCCTCAGCTATTATCCGGACATATGCCGCCGTTTTTTGTATGTGTGCACCGGTGTCGGAATCTCTGTTTTCCACCATGTCTGCCATCGTTATGATAAGGCCGTCCTGCATTTGGGCGGTAGCCTCT
Organism: Lachnospiraceae bacterium UBA3762; assembly: GCA_002371615.1. GTDB lineage: Bacteria > Bacillota > Clostridia > Lachnospirales > Lachnospiraceae > UBA2868. The sequence goes on from DFGA01000006.1 coordinate 79,308, forward strand.
GAAAAATGCCTAAGAGCTCTCATCTGTTCCGCCTGGTTAAGTGCCATAGAGCATATTGCCTCGTAGAGCTTTTCGACTTCATCACCCGTATGTATGTCAAGTGCCCTAATGTTCCTGACACTTTCATCCAGTCTCTTCTGGTCATCCCCTACTCCTGCCAGTTCTTCAACTGAGAGGGCTATACTTCCCACCGGATAAACGGAATACGTACTTGTGGTCCACATTCCGTACGAGAGTATCAATATCAAAAATCCCGCCAGGATCAGCAGTACTTTAGTAATAAACGAACTCATCTCCCCGGCCATGTATTCCAGAGAAACATCAGCCCCGACATAGCCCTTTGTAACTCCCTGTTCATTCCTGATCGGATAATATACGGTCTGAACCCATCCCGAAATATCATCCGACTCTATCGGATCAATCTCTTCACCCGCAAACAACGCCGGAAGGTATGGCTCAAACGCCTCTTCAAACTCGATCACGTCCCCCGGCAGATACGGCGGAGTATCTTCGGTCTCAAGGTCAAAAGCAACATAGCAGCCGTCATCTTCTATCTTGATTACATAGAGATAGGTGACACCCTGTGCATTATCTCTTATCCTGTACAGCATATCCTCGGTTTCTTCATATCCCTCGGCCGCTCTGCCTTCCTTTATGAATTCATCTATCCTGTCGGCATCTACAACCGCGGCAGCAAACTCTGCCGCCTTTTTTGCCGAGGCGGTCTTGGCATCCTTCTCGTTTTCAAAATACAGCCTGACTCCTATTCCACCCATAAGGATTATCGCGAGCATTGTAACAATTACAAGGGTAACCGACATCCTTTTCCAGATCGAGCGGCTGACCCCCCTGCTCCACTTTCTCATGGCTCTGAGTTCATCCTGTGACAGTGGCTTTTGTTTCCAATCGCCTTCTTTTATTCTTTGTTTCATGTTCGCAGGAACAAACCTTACCGCAAGTAATGCCAGAGCGATGGTAAATCCCTTATCGAGAAGGTTTACAAGAATATTTACAAGTAAAAAAGCCGGCAAATAAGGCAGTTTTACCATGGAAGAAAGAGCAGTCGACATATCACCGACAGATACATTCTGAGCTCCGCCGAACATCCACTGCTGAACAAGGGCAGCCAGAATTCCGGATCCCGCTGCGGTTGTAACTGCATATATGAGTATGCTCTTTATATTTTCCAGACTGTACTTTCTGATAAACCATGCGGTAAAGATCGCTACGAGCGCATTTATAAATGCAAAATAGAGCGCACTGTGATTAAACATCATGCACAGTGCATTAGAGGTTACGGCGACAACAATACCCGGGAATACTCCGCCTAGGATTGCAGTTCCTATCGTTCCTACCGTATCAAGAAAAAAAGGCATTCCCAGACGCGCAGAGCCAAATGCCGGCAGCACGTTTGCAAGAATGCCGATTATGCATAAAACCATATGATACTTACTGTTACGGAATCTCCCATATTCTGTTTGGGGCAAATGATTCTTCACCTTTTAATCCTCCGTATAAGTCCGTATTATTTTTTGTTATTCTCCATATCCTTATAATGGCCGTAACGCTTTCTGGCGTCCTCGGCTCCGATTGCAAACAGTTCTTTTGCATTTTCCGGGAACGTCTTCTTAAGAGATGAGTATCTGGTCTCTCCGGAAAGGAATTCCTCATAGTCAAGCGAGGGCTCCTTTGAGTCTACCACAAGCGGATTGTCAAGCCTGGGATCATAATGATACAGTGTCCAGTACCCGCTATCAACAGCTCGTTTCATCTCTTCCTGCGATGCGCCCATTCCGGCTTTTATACCATGGGTAATGCAGGGCGTATACGCGATTATTATCGAAGGTCCGTCATACTCCTCGGCTTCCTTAAGGACTTTTAAAAGCTGGTTCGGATTTGCTCCCATGGAGACCGATGCAACATACACGTTTCCGTAGGTCATAAATATGGCTCCGAGATCCTTCTTTCTGGTCTTCTTGCCCGATGAGGCAAACTGCGCCACCGCACCTATCTGTGTTGCCTTGGAACTCTGTCCTCCGGTGTTGGAATATACTTCCGTATCTATAACAAGCGTATTGATATTTGCTCCTGAGGCTATTACATGATCGAGTCCCCCGAATCCGATATCGTATGCCCATCCGTCACCGCCGTACATCCAGAATGATTTTCTGGCAAGGCAATCCTTACGCTTAAGTATCGAATCTGTAAGAGTGCGGTTTGATGAGTCATCCGCCTCTTCGAGCAGTTTGATAAGCTCATCCGAGGCCTTGCGTGATCCGTCGTAATCATCGAATGATTCGATATAGTTTCGGCACGCATCTTTAATATCACTGTTCCCTGTCTTCTCAAGAAGTTCTCCGACCCTCTTCTTTGCAAGGGACCGCTGCTGTGTAACCGACAGATACATACCAAGCATGAGCTCCGCATTGTTTTCAAACAGAGAGTTGGTCCAGGCCGGTCCGAATCCTCTTTCGTTTACGGTGTACGGAATTCCGGGGTAGGTCGCTCCCCACGCCTGGGAACATCCTGTTCCGTTTGCCCAGTATACCCTGTCTCCGAACAGCTGGGTCATAAGCTTTGCATACGGTGTTTCGCCGCATCCCGCACATGCAGCCGAAAACTCAAGTAACGGCGGCTCAAACTGGCTTCCTTTAAGCGTATATTTGTTGTATGCCCCTTCTTTTTTCGTTATCGTAAGTGAATAATCCCACTCTTTGCGGGCTTCGTCCGTAAGCGCCGCCGGTCCCATCGTAATGGCCTTCTCTTTTGCGGGACAGCTTGCAACACAGCTTCCGCATCCCGTACAGTCAAACTCCGAGACCGAAAGAGTATACTTGTAAGGTCCGGCAGGTTTTGTATCCGCAACCTGCATTGAACCGGGTGCATTCTTTACCTCATCCTCATCAAGAAGGTGAGGCCTTATCGCAGCGTGAGGACACACAAACGAACACATATTGCACTGAAGGCATTTGTCCTTGTCCCACTTGGGAGTCGAAACGGCAATCCCCCGCTTTTCGTACGCGGTAAGACCCATTTCTATCGATCCGTCCATTCTGTCAACAAATGTTGATACCGGAAGGTCATTTCCCTTTTGCCTGTTAATATAATCGCAAACCTCGTTAACAACAGCCGGTGCGTCCGGAGTTTGTACGATCTCTTCATCCGTAAGGAGCGCCCAATCGGCGGGAACATCAACCTCGTGGACATTTTGTGCACCCGCATCTATCGCATCCGTGTTCATTTTGACGATCTTGCTTCCCTTTGTGAAATAAGCCTTCTCGGCTGCGGCTTTCATCTGCGATACAGCCGTTTCTATAGGAAGAAGATTTGATATTTTAAAGAACGCAGCCTGAAGCACTGTATTGGTATGACTTCCAAGGCCAAGCTCCTCTGCAATGGCAGTAGCATTTATAGTAAAGAGTCTCGCCTTTTTCTTGGCAAGAAGCCTCTTGACCCTGTTAGGCAGTTCCTTTTCAAGTTCTTCATCCGACCATGTGCAGTTAAGAAGAAAAATCCCGCCTTTTTTGACCTCCGCCGCAACATCATACTGTTTGATAAAGCTCTGATTGTGACAGGCAACTATATCTCCTGATTTTACGTAGTAACTTCCCCTGATGGGCTTCTTCGAAAATCTCAGATTCGACTTGGTAACCCCGAAGGATTTCTTGGCATCATACTCAAAATATGCCTGCGAATACATATCTGCAAGATCCCCGAGGATCTTTGCCGTATTATGATTGGCTCCGACTGTTCCGTCTCCTCCGAGTCCCCAGAACTTGCAGCAGATCATATCGGGAGAACCGACCTCAAAATCAAGTTCATTTACTTTGAGAGATAAGTGTGTAACATCGTCTTCGATTCCGATCGTAAAGCTGTTTACCGGCTTTGTCGATGACAGGTTGTCAAAAACCGCAACTATCTGTGCAGGATTGGTATCCTTGGATGAGAGCCCGTAACGTCCGCCTATGACTTTGACATCCATTCCGGAGTTAAATAATGCGGTACATACATCAACATATAAAGGTTCCCCTGCTGCCCCCATTTCCTTGCATCTGTCAAGAACAGCTATTCTCTTAACGCTCTTAGGTATTGCCGAGATAAACTTGCTGATATCAAACGGGCGATACATATGTATCTGAAGAAGACCGCATTTACGGCCTCTTTTGTTAAGAGCATCAACCGTTTCCTCTATTGTTCCGCAAACAGATCCCATGGCTACGATAATGTCCGTAGCATTGTCGGGACCGTAATACTGATAAGGCTTATACTTGCGTCCGACTACCTCCGAAACACGATCCATGTAGTCCTCTATAATGTCCGAAAGCTCGGTATAGCACTTGTTGTTTGCCTCACGGAACTGGAAATAAACATCATCGTTCTGGACCGTATTACGAAGCATCGGATGCTCCGGGTTAAGTGCATGCTCACGAAAGGCGTTCAGCGCATCCGCATCCATAAGAGCCGATAACTTCGTGACATCCGGCATTTCGATTCTTGACATCTCATGCGAAGTACGAAATCCATCAAAAAAATGCATAAAGGGAACTTTTCCCTTTACGGCGCCAAGGTGTGCCACAGCAGCAAGATCGGCAGCTTCCTGAACACTTCCCGAACAGATCATGGCAAGCCCTATCTGTCTGCATGCCATAACGTCCGAGTGGTCTCCGAATATGCTCATCGCATGTGTTCCTACCGTTCTGGCGGCTATATGAAGGACCGCCGGAAGATGCTCACCGGTAATCCTGTAAAGAGTCGGGATCATAAGCATCAGTCCCTGACTCGATGTGTATGTTGTTGCAAGGGACCCTGTCTGAAGCGCTCCGTGAACCGCCCCAATCGCACCTGCCTCAGACTGCATCTCCACAAGCCTTACCGGCATTTTGAACATATTAAGTCTCCCCTTTGCGGCCCATTCATCTGTTTTGGCCGCCATCGGAGATGATGGGGTTATCGGATATATCGCTGCAACCTCGGTAAACTCATAGGCAACAGCTGCACAGGCTCCGTTTCCGTCAACCGTTACAATGTTTTTTTCCATAATTAACTCCTCATTTTCCTTCTCGGGGATGAACTATTCAAGGTTAAGTCTTGCTATCGCATCTTCTCTCATCTTGTATTTCAGAACTTTTCCTGCGGCATTCATCGGGAACTCATTAACAAACTCAATGTATTTAGGTACTTTATGACGGGCAAGATGGGATTTGATGTACTCATCCATCTCCTCCACGGTCATCTGCTCACCGTCTTTAAGAATTATGCATGCCATCGCTTCCTCACCGTATCTTTTGTCCGGTACTCCGATGACCTGAACATCCTTTACCTTCGGGCATGTGTAAATGAATTCCTCTATTTCCTTCGGGTACAGATTCTCTCCGCCCCTGATGATCATATCCTTAAGACGCCCGGTTATTCTGTAATTACCGTTTTCATCTTTTGCGGCAAGGTCCCCCGAATGAAGCCATCCGTCTGAATCTATCGTATCCCTTGTAGCCTCGGGCATCTTGTAATACCCTTTCATGGTATTGTAGCCTCTTGCGCAGAATTCCCCGTTTTCGCCTATTCCGACTTCTTTTCCGGTCTCCGGATCTATGACTTTACACTCCACGTGGGGGAAGGCATAGCCGACAGTTTCCGTCCTGACATCAATTGGATCCGTCCATGAGGACATTGTATTTCCCGGTGCAGTCTCCGTCTGTCCGTATACGGAAACTATCCCGCGCATATTCATCTCATCAGGGTCAGCCGCTCTCTTCATAAGCTCGGGAGGGCATCCGGCCCCCGCCATGATCCCCGTTCTCATATAGGAAAAGTCGGTACTCCTGTAATCCGGATGATTAAACATAGCGATAAACATCGTCGGAACACCGTTAAAGCACGTTATCCGCTCCTGATTAATGCACGCAAGAGAAGACTTTGCCGAAAAATACGGCATCGGACATATCGTAGCACCGTGAGTGATCGATGAAGTCATCGACAGTACCATTCCGAAGCAGTGGAACATCGGAACCTGTATCATCATGCGGTCTGCGGTTGAGAGTCCCATACGGTCTCCGATACATTTTCCGTTATTAACAACATTGTAATGTGTCAGCATTACACCTTTCGGAAAACCTGTAGTCCCCGATGTATACTGCATGTTGCAGACATCGTCCGGGCGGACATTTGCCGCCATTTTCTCAAGTTCCGAATCCGAGATCATGTTCTTTCGGTCCATAGCCTCCTTAAAGGTCATGGCACCTGCCATCTTAAACCCTACGGTAATAACATTCCTGAGGAAAGGAAGCTTTTTACAGTGCAGAGGTTTTCCCGCCTTTGAAATACTTATTTCCGGGCAGAGTTCATTAATGATCTCCCTGTAGTTGGAATCTACAGCAGACTCTATCATCACGAGTGTATGTGTATCCGACTGCCTAAGAAGATATTCGGCCTCATGGATCTTGTATGCCGTATTCATCGTAACAAGAACGGCTCCTATCTTACAGCAGGCCCAGAATGAAATGTACCATTCCGGAACGTTTGTTGCCCAGACCGCTACCTTTGACCCGCTCTTAACACCCAGGCTCATCAGAGCCTTGGCAAAATCATTGACATCATCTCTGAATTCCTCATATGTCCTCGTATAGTCCAGTGTCGTATACTTAAAGCAATACTGATCCGGAAATTCTTCAACCATTCTGTCGAGCACCTGAGGAAATGTCAGATCGATAAGCTCATCCTTTTTCCATACATACTGTCCCGTGCCGTCATGGTTCGGATACAGCTTTTTCTTCTTGCCCCGGGTATTCTCAAATCTGCTCATATAGTTTGCGAAATAAGGGAAAATCACTTCGTAATCACTCAGATCTTCCATGTACTCGGGCTTCCACTCCAAGGATATGAATCCTGCGTAATCGATGGAATAGAGGGCGTCCATAAATTCCTTTACGGGAGCACTTCCCTCTCCGATAAGATTGTAAGTATCCTTATCGTCGGAATCACATAAATGAACATGTTTAACATATGCACCGAGATTTCTGATAGTATCCTTCGGCTCCTCGTTCGCGTATCTGTATGTATGGTGAAGATCCCATAATGCGGCAAGATTATCGTCCGCAAACTCATCCAGTATCTCACAGAGTTTCTTTGTATCCGAATAGATCCCGGTTGTGCTGATAAGAAGTGTTACGTTTTTCTCCTTTGCTATCGGCAAAAGCCCGGTAACCGCATTTTTTATTGCCTCTTCATTATCCGTGTCGGTTCCGATGCCGATATACGGAGTCCTCATATAACTTGCGATATCAATAATCTTTTTAATATCGTCTATCGCATCCTGCAAGGTAAGATCATACCTGCCGTCAAATACAGGGATCTCAAGTTTTCTCTCCTTGAGCATCCTTGTCGTTGCCGCAATATTATACTGGTTAAACGCCTCTCCCTTTACAAAGAGGTCCTTATCATTAATAAGTTTGTATACTTCCACTCCGGAATAATCCATCTCTTCGGCAATATCAAGGAATTTGTCGAAGGATATATCTTTCCAGCCGCGTGTAGAAAATGACAGTCTCATCACTCATCCTCCTCGAATATCACCTTGTTTACAGCATTAAGATATGCTCTTATACCTGCACCGATTATGTCCGTAGACAAACCTCTTCCGGAGTATACTTTTCCGTTTGCGCGAAGTTTAACTATCGTTTCCGCAGCGGCTTCCTTGCCTTCCGTTATTGCCTTTATCTGAAAATCATCCAGTTCATAATGTCTTCCGGTGATCTGCTCTATGGCAAGAAATGCAGCATCTATCGGACCGTCACCCAGGGAGACTCCTTCAAGCTCCTCATCTTTGGTGCGAAGTTTAACATGAGCCATCGAAGTAATGGTGTTTCCTGTATTCGTAATATAATTCTCCAGTTTATATTTCTCCGGGACCTGCATTGCAGCCGTAGCGATGATCGCATCAAGCTCCTTGGTGGTAACGCTTTCCTTTTTGGATGCAAGCTTTATGAATGAATCATACACGTTCCGGGCATCTTCTTCGTTCAGACTGTATCCGAGCTTTTCAGCCACCGAAATAACAGCCTCCTTTGAATCATGCTCCGTAAGCCGCTCTTCACCGTTATCGACCGTATCCGTGAACTCAACGGAAGGTTTACCGCTCTGGGGAATTGAACAGAACCTGTGTATCTGGCTGATCAACCTTCTCATGGATGCTGTTGCGACATTTGTCCTGACTCCGAAGCTTTCTCCTTTTCCGGCTATTACTCTGCATGCATTTTCAAGAGATGCTGTATTTACCGGAAAGGCCGATGCTTTGATTTCTCCCGCACCATGGCATAATGCGGCGATCACACACGCATCAGCCATTGCAAGTTCGTTTGAGCATGATACGCCCCATGTTATTTCCGATATCTTAGGATCTGCTTTAAGCCGCTCTTCAAGGAAAGAAGCAAACTCCTCCGGAAGCATTGTTCCGGCATCATCACAGAATGTTACCGTTGTTGCTCCTTTTTCGATTGCGGCATTTATCATTTCGGATATGACCGCCATATCCCCTCTTGTGGCATCATCTATAAGAAGTTCCACATCTTCCGTATACTTTCTGCACTCTTCAACGGTACTCCTGACCATTTCAACGATGGCAGCGCTTTTTTTGTGGTAAACATACTCCATCCTGACACTGCTGCCCGGAGCAACTACCTGAAGACGAAACCGGTTCGCTTCGGCAAGTGCCGCAGCAGTAGGAGCCGGATCTGCTCCCAAAGCGACCGGAACAGCTATGATGCTGTTTCTGACTGCAGTTACAACGGATTTGATCAAAAGAGTATCCACTTTACCGCTTCTTATCTCATCAAGCTCTATCACATCAACACCCAGCTTATCCAGTAGCTTAGCGACTTCAAGCTTTTCTTTAAATGATAGGGCATTGTCTCTTCCGTTTGAAAGCTTTCTTATTGTGCTGTCGCAAACTCTGATCGTGTTCATGTGTCCATTCTCCTTTTTATTGTTTTTTTAGATATTCTTTCGCAGCTTCAAGCTGATTATCTATACCCTCTTCTTTGTATTTATCGTAATCAAGTTCAACTTCGATATCGGGTTCTATTCCGACTCCGTGTATGTTCTCTCCGTCCGGAGTGTAATATGTGCTTCCTGTGATTTTAACCCCGCTTCCGTCTTCAAGCGGCATGATATTCTGTGTAATGCCCTTTCCAAAGGTCTTGGTCCCTATGATCGTTGCAAGGTCATAGTCTCTGAGGGCGCCGGTCAGTATCTCCGATGCGCTTGCCGTATTGCCGTCAACAAGCAGTACACACGGTATCTTTAAATAATTCTCATCGCCGCTGTCCTCATATTTATATGACAGTCCGTGCTTATCTTTTACGGATACAATAACACCTTCCTTCACAAGCTTGTCAGCGATCTCGACCGATACATCAACATAACCTCCGCCGTTGGATCTAAGATCTATGATAAGGCTCTTCATACCCTGGGATTCAAGGTCATCATACGCCTCATTGAATTGCTCGGCAGTGGCATCCGCAAATTCGGATATCGCTATATATCCGATATCATCATCAAACATTTCATAGTCAACGCTCAGCGTCGTTATCTCATCTCTTACTATATCGAACGTGACTACATCCTTTTCCCCTTCTCTGTATACCCCTACCTTTACCTCGGTTCCTTTGGGGCCGCGAAGTTTTGATACAACAAGGTTCAGATCCTGTCCGGTTATGTCTTCTCCGTCAACTTCCACCAGAACATCGTCGGCCAGTATTCCTGCAGCCTCGGCCGGAGAATTCTTGATAGGCTTGACTACAGTTATTACCTGAGTATCGGGATCCTGTGTAAGATAAGCTCCTATACCTTCGAATGTACCGGATGTATCCTCCATCATCTGGTTGAACTCTTCTTTTGTGTAGTATACCGAATACGGATCATCAAGCGACTCCAGAAGACCTTTGTACAGACCTTCCTGCAGATCTTCCTTGTCCACATCTTCTATATAGGTACTGTTAATAATATTGTACAGCTCATCGATCTTATTGATGGATCTGCGATCCAGCACAGAGCTTACCGAACTTCCGAGAAGCTTGGAATATAGGCTCCCGTTCATGATCATACGGACTACGGACACCCCTGCGATCAGTATCGCCGATATTAGGACGATCCCCAGTGCGATAAGCAATCCCTGGATCATTCCCTTCTTTTGAGCCCTCTTCATCTGGTCCGAAACGTATTCCATTGACATCTGGCTGTACACCGGAGACTTACTGTCGGCTTCTCCGGCTTTGCTCTCATAATTCTCTTCCATGATTCCTCCCTGGTATGACGGCTTCTTGAGGTTCCACCGCTCCAGCCTGCCGGCTTCTCGCGGTTCCCCCTATCAGCCTAGATAATTCCACGGGCTCACATAGGATCCGTTCAGTCTTACGGAAAAATGCAGGTGCGGTCCCGTGCTTCTGCCCGTTGAACCTACACGCCCTATCTGTTCTCCCCGCGCTACCATCGTTCCGGCTGAGACCGATACCGAACTTGCATGCATATAAATCGTTATAAGTCCGTCACCGTGATCTATCATTATGTAGTTCCCCATCGAAGCGGAATAGGAGGCTGCGATTACTTCGCCGTCATATGCGGCAAGTATCGGTGACCCGTTCGGTGCCGCCATATCAATTCCGTTGTGAAACTGCTTTGTTCCTAATATCGGATGTATTCTGTTACCGTAATCATCCGAAATTCTCGTATATGAAGGTGCCGGCCATTTAAACTCTCCACCGTCGTATACGATTGCTTTTTTGTTCTCTGCAAGAAGGCGCTTCTTTTCTTCGAGGATAGCGGCCTCTAGATCCTTTATTATCTGGTCCTGCTCTGCTATCATAGCCTGATATTCGGCTATAGCAGCCTCCTTGTTGTGAATATCCCCCTGATAGACAGTGATCTCCTTTTCCTTGTCTTCCATAAGGGCTTCAACGGCATTTTGCTCGTTAAGCACGGCCGCTTTGGCTTCTTCAAGTTCCGCCTTCTGCTCTTCAAGCGCTTTCTCTTTCGCGTCAACGGCTTCCTTGGCTGCAACATAAGAATCAAGCATTCTCTTGTCATATGCGGACATCTTGTTTATAAACTCGGCTTTATTGAGAAAATCCACGAAACTCTTTGATGACAGCAGCATCTCCGCCGTGGAAGCCTCTCCGTGTTCGTATATGAACTTGATGCGCCTTTTCATCGCATTGTACTGTGTATCCTCTACCGCCCTTGCTTCTTCAAGTTCCGCCTCAGTCGTCTGTATCTCAAACTCCTTGTCCGCGATCAACTGATTCAGTTTTTCTATTTTATCGTTAATGTCCGAGAGATCCGAGTCAAGTTCCCGTATATAGTCTTCAAGATTGTTTTTGGTCGTCTCAAGCTCTGCAAGCAGCGATTTTACGTTAGTAAGACTGCTTTTAAGCGCATTTCTTTCTTCTTCGGCCTGCTTCTTGCTCTCCTCACTCTCTTTTATCTTGTCATTTGTAAGCGTTTCCGCATGCACAAATAGCGGCACATGTGCCGCTAATAATGACGTTACTATCAACAAACCTACAAAACGCGCTCCCCTTTTGCGTTTCATACAATTCCCCTTCTTAATTTCAGGCTATACCTTCAAATGCCTTCGGACCGTTATAAGGCTTCCCAGAAATCCGATCCCTACCCCAAGGATCAATGATATCGGAATTAAATTCCTAAACAGCTCAGCAGCACTCATAAACTTAAGCATGTCAGACAATACGGCAAAATTAGTATTTGCATATTCTATCATTAGGTTGTATAGGTAATAAATTGCCACAAGCGGTAGGGCTGATCCTATCAGGCCTATCAGGATCCCCTCGATCACAAAGGGCGATCTTACAACAAAATCCTTTGCTCCTATCAGTCTCATAATGCTGATTTCTTCACGTCTGACCGAAATACCCATCGCAACCGTGTTGCTGATCAGGAAGACAGATACAAGAAGCAGTATTGCTATTATCGCCAGTGATACATAACTTATAAGAATATTAACATTCGTCAGGACCTCCGCGGTAATATCCGACCGGTTGACTTCTCTGATACCCGGAACAGATTTGAGCCATTCCACAAGTTCAGGCTGCTTTGATACATCTTTCAGATATATCTCATAGTTTTCCGAGCCTTCCAGCGGGTTGTCGCCCTCATATCCGTCAGCATATTCGCCGAGGTAATCATCCTTGAAGCTGTCCCAGGCTTCTGCCGATGATACAAATTTAACTTCCGATACCTCTTCCCTGGACTGGATCTGGGTCCCTATCTGCTGTATCTTATCGTCTCCCAGGCCTTCGTCAAAGAACACGGTTACCGCTACTCCGGATTGTGCTGCTCTTACGCTGTACTGTACATTGATCACCAGGCAGTAGAACAGTCCGAACAGGAAAATACAGGACGCAATCGTTGCTGTTGTGGCAAGGGAAAATACTTTGTTTCTGAAAATATTCTTAAAGCCCTGCCTGAATGTATACCAAAGTGTACTAATCCTCATCTATGTACTCACCCTTCTCTTCGTCGCTGATGATGATTCCCTTTTTCATTGTTATAACGCGCTTACGCATTGCATTTACAATCTCTCTGTTATGCGTCACGACAAGCACCGTAGTCCCGCGCCTGTTGATCTCCTCGAGAAGTTTCATGATCTCCCATGAGTTTCTCGGATCCAGATTACCCGTAGGCTCATCTGCCAGAAGTATCGGCGGATTGTTAACAAGTGCTCTTGCCAATGCGACCCTCTGCTGTTCACCGCCGGAAAGCTGCCACGTTTTGGCTTTGTACTTGCCGGCCAGTCCCACAAGTGAAAGCATGGCGGGAACATTTTTTCTGATCTGCCGTGTAGGCACTTCAATCACACGCTGTGCAAAAGCAACGTTCTCATAAACGTTTCTGTCTTTGAGAAGCCTGAAATCCTGGAAAACCACACCGACGTTTCTGCGGAATTTGGCTACTTTTCGCCTGCGCAGCCTTGCAAGATCGTAGTTGTTAACCACGATTCGTCCGCTCGTGGGAGTTAACTCACGAAGCAGAAGCTTGATAAGTGTTGATTTACCGGATCCGCTGTCTCCGACAATAAAAACAAATTCCCCTTTTTTGATGTGCAGGCTTACATCGTTAAGTGCCGGCACACCCGTGGAGTACGATTTGCTTACTGACTCCATTGTAATCATACTGTTTCCCCTTTTTAATACTCAACTGATAAAATCCGCTCAAGCACCGAAAGGATGCTCGCTCGAAAGGACGCTCGCCCAATGTCATGATTGCGAAGCAATCGTGACACGGCGACATCGACAAAGTCGATGTTGGTTTTATAAAGATAAAATCCGCTCAAGCGCCGCTCTGGCTGACTCGATCATAGATCGAGTCATATCATATCTGCATTCTCCATATACCTCATATATTTCACAACCATCAGGGCGATCTTGAAAGTGATCGCATCCTCGAATACCCGAAGGTCGAGGCCCGTGGACTTCTGCAATTTATCAAGGCGGTATACAAGTGTATTTCTGTGGATATACAGCTGACGGCTGGTTTCCGAAACATTAAGACTGTTTTCAAAAAACTTGTTGATCGTCATAAGTGTTTCTTCGTCAAAGTCTTCCGGACTCTTTCCGTCAAATATTTCTTCTATAAACATCTTGCACAAAGGTATCGGGAGCTGGTAGATAAGTCTTCCGATGCCGAGCGAACTGTACGCTATTATATCCCTCTCGTCAAAGAATATCCTTCCGACGTCAAGAGCCATTTTGGCTTCTTTGTATGATCTTGACACTTCCCGGATCTCCCCGACTATTGTACCGTATGAAACATGACAGGTCCTGCCGGTCTGTTTGCTTACTATATCAAATACCTGGCGTGCCGCCTTATCTACATCCTCATAAGTCTCGTTTGCGGCAAGATCTCTTACGATAATGATACCTTTATCGTCAACGGCCGTAATAAAGTCTTTGGTTCTTGCCTTAAAGAATGTACGCAGATTCTCGAGAACGTTAACCTCTTTTGCCGAAGGCGTCTCGGCGATAATCACTATTCTGCGCGCTTCCGCATCTATATGAAGTTTCTGGGAGCGCGTATAAATATCAACAAGCAGCAGGTTATCAAGAAGAAGGTTCTTGATGAAATTATCCTTGTCAAACCTCTCCTTGTATGCGATCAGAAGATTCTGTATCTGAAAAGCCGCAATTTTGCCGATCGTGTATGAATCCTCATTTGTCCCCTGAACAACAAGGATATATTCTATCTGCAGTTCGTCATATACCTTAAAGAACTGATACCCCGAAATCTCCTGGCTGTCTGCCGGTGACTGTGTAAACCCCGCAGCTGCCTCATGATAATTAACTGTTTCCTTAAATGTTGAGGCAAGCACCTTACCGTCAACATCTATCACGGCAAGTTCCGCCCTCGTAATACCCTTAAGCCCCTCAATGGTACTCTGAAGTATCTGATTTGAAATCATACCTTTCTCCTTCGTTCGAATGTCTGTTTAACCCCCACAGACGTTATATCGAATATTCTAATACATATTTACAAAAAAGAAAAGATTTTTTGGCACTTTTTCACAAACACTTATCTGTCAACTCTGTACATTTCACACTTATATCTGTCAAATTCAAAATCGGCCATCTTTTTCATAGTCAAACCGTTATCCTCAAGGAGTCTTATTTCCTCATTATCCGGCTCAAACCCGTCAAGTACGCTGATCCAGAGAACCGTGCCTCTCTCGTTTGACTCTTTTATTGCTTCTTCGAGGGGATAGACAAACGTAAGCTCCGCAGTTTGTTTATCAAGATATGTGTAGAAAGGAATGCAGTTCTGCATCTCCTCATGACCGCCTATAGAATAGTAAACATCACCTTCGCTTATGTTATCTCTTAAAAACGCTATCTCCTCGTCAGCACTTCTGCCGTATTCCGTTCTGTATTCAACCGAGTATGAACAGATTCCGATTATCAGTGTCAAAACCAATGCCCCTCGAAAAGTTCCTTCTGCCCCTGCCAGAATGATTGCGGCAAAAAGCCACAACAATCCGGTCGAAAAGAACAGATACCGGTCAACAAATATATTTGCATCCATCAGGGCGCATACAACGGTTCCGAACAAAAGGACCCCGTAATATACCGTAAATGAGCAAATTGCAAATATCTCCTCCGGGCCGTCAATCCTTTTTTTGATCACCTTATAAGCAAATATAGCAAGGCAGCCGAGCATGATCAGGGCGCAAAGCACTGAAGCCGGACGGACTCCGACTACATAAGGATACATGCAGTACTGAAGAAACATTGCAACATCAATATCAGGCATCGAAAAGTACCCTGAAACACGGGAAAACTGTTTCAGTGTAACAACCAGGCATGGCAAATATAACAGGAATGTAGCCAAAAGGCAGATGAACCAGCTTTTGATCCTTTCCCGTTTAAAAAAAACAAAGTAGATCAGCAGATACAAATAGACAAATCCGACCGCAACAAACGCAAAATGATGCGAGTATCCGGCAAGTACGGAAAACGCGGTAAATGCCGACCAGTTTTTAAATGAAGGATCACATACACATTCATAAGCATAGATTCCCGATGCAGTCGCAAAAAAGAACCCCAGACTGTACATTCTGATCTCGACTCCAAAGTACATGAACAGCGGCATGAATGTTATGAACAGCATAAAGAGGAGCGAGGTACGTATCCCGAACCGCCTTCTTACAACCGTAGCACCGATCAAAAGAGTAAGCATCATAGGAACAACCGACGTTATCTTCATAACCGGAACACTGTATCCGAATAAATCGGTTGCCAGTTTCAGTATGATATTGTAAAGAGGAGGGAGAGTATCAGCCATTGACCTCTCAATAACACCGTGAAAATCAGTATGGATTAGAGATGCGGTAAACGCCTCATCCATCCAGACATTATTGTTCCATACCAGCGACAGATAAACCGCCGACAGAAGAACAAAGGAAGTAAAAATAATCTTTTTTTCGTTCTTTTCCAAAAATTCTTTCATAACTGTTGTTTAAAGTGCTGATAATGTGTTATAATTAATCCAAATCTTAAGGAAGGAGCATGTTATATGGAATTAAGTATCGATACAATACCTTATATTTCAATGGCCATGGCGCATGAAAACGTTATGTCGGCAGTCGGCACGAGCATGCTTGAAGCATCTTTCGATGTGGCAGCTTCCGAGATCGACAGCCTGACGAGGGCGATGGAGTTATCCGTCAATCCTGCGGTAGGCTCCAATTTTGATGTAGCGGTTTGATCACTTAAGTGATCAAACCTTTTTTATTCAATGGCAAATCCTCCGAACTGGAGATAACCTTCACCCTCGAATGTAAAATACAAACTGTTCACACCATCGGGAATCTGTATATCTCCCGGGATGTCGTGCCAAACATTGGCGTAACTTATCTCAAAACTTCCTAACAGCTCTCCGTCCCATTTTGTACGAACTTCCAGACGCCCGTTTGCATATCCTTTTGTCCTGACCGATGTAACCTTTGTATTCTTACACTCAAAATACTTGAATCCTGCTCTTGCGTGGTTTCTCATATTCGCAACATAGCCGTTCACCTCGTCACCGTCTCTTCCCTCCTGTGTGATCTTCGGAAATCTGTCATCCATCCAGCCCGACCATGGAACATACAACTCTTCCTCATCGGTAAACAGATTGCAGGCAAGATATGCGGGATAAAATCCCGGCTCGGTAAAAGGCGTTCCTCCGCAGGATGTGATCTCGGATTGTAAAAATCCCGTCTCCCCATCCGGTATAAGCTTTTCAAAACAGCCCTGACGGCTGTAGTTTGTACCGTTTGTATGTCTGTGATAAAAAATATACCACTGGTCAAGTATACGGATCATGCTTCCGTGATTGTTTGCACAGTACATTCCCGGCATGTCCGCTCTCTTGTAAGTATCCGTTCCGATATCCCCGTTATCAACGAGTACTCCTCTGTATGTAAAATCACCGTCCGGTCTGGTGCTTGTAGCATAGCACAGTTCTCTGCACACCTGAGAAGAATATATAAAATAATACAGATCATCTTTTTTCCTGATAGACGGTGCCTCAAAGAATGCATGACCTTCATACTCTGTCCCTATGCTGTTGTGTGTTGCGGGAACGATAAACACCGGGGATTTAATTACGGTCAGCATATCCGGCCCGAGAACGGTACACATTGCGCCGTGTCTGTCCTTATCCGGTATCGCACAAAATCCCGTGTAAAGGTAAGTGACCTCGCCTTCCGTTAATACTCCGGGATCAAATTGAGGCTCATCACCTTCCTTCTCCCCCAGTCTGACCCCGTCTTCATAGTGAACATATCCGTAGAACTCATATTTACCCGCAGGCTCATCACATACAGCAACGGATACGATCCCCCAGTTTGACAGTACATAATACAGATAATATCTTCCGTCAGGTCCGACCGTCACATCCGGAGCATACAGATTGCCCTGAAGATCCGTATTTGCCGGATCATCCGATTTTGTGTAGATAACACCTTCGTATCGCCAGTTGCCGAGATCGTTTATATCCGCAGACCAGCATACATAGTCTCCCATGCAGTATACATCCCCGTTGAACTTGTCATGTGAGCCGTAGACATATACCCTATCGCCAAAAACGTAGGGTTCTCCGTCCGGTATGTATTCCCACGAAGGAAGATACGGGTTAGTGATCTGCTTAAGAGTATCCATCGTTATTATCTCCTGTCATATCCAATTATTTACATTCCCAGCGCGGACAGTAGCGGATTAAGTCCGAACATGATAAACAGTGTAAAACATATAGCAAGTGCAGATGAAAATGTGAACCAGCGTCCTTTAGACTGTCCTGTTTTGAACATGGAGATCAGTTCTTCAAATCTGTTCTCGTGCTTGGAGACAAACGCCACGCACGGAATCAGTATCAGTAAACTGAGGAGCGCACCAACAAGAGTTACTGCAAGCAGAATATAGATCATATCGCTTCCCCTCGTCGCTTCGGCAGCTGCCGCCAGATCCTGTGCAGAGCCGAACTCCCCTGTTATACCGATCATTGCCATGATCATCAGCAGATTACATCCGTTGATACACATATGAATAATCATCGACGGATAAACACTTCCTGCCGCCTTGTTGATGATCGAAAACAGCACTCCGAGAACAAAAGCGTATGCCGCCTGGTTAAGATTAAGATGCGCAAGGGCAAAATAAAGGGCTGATATAAGACCCGCTCTCATTGGTCCCGCGATCAGTTCATATCTCCTGTTAAAGACCGACCTGCAAACAAACTCTTCGCAAAACGGGCCGAATATGGATCCCAAAAACCAGACTGCAACATTTGAACCGCCTAGGAGCGTATCGCTCATTTGAACCATCGTATTACTTACAAAAATCTGGGAAAGCACATTAAAAAATGACCCGATACTCCAGACGGGAAAACTCATAAATACACTCATGAGTATCGTTCCCGGTTTGATCTTTCCAAAACCGAGATCTTCGGAAAATCCCAGTTTTCTAATAAGTACATATATTAATGCCGGAACAAACAGGGTAAGTTCCGAGACTATAAGACTTAATTCAATCGGGATGGTTATTCCCTTTTGTTCCAGAATATTAGCTGCGATCGAGCAGATAACATGCATGAGCATGGAAACAAAGAAGAGCCACCCCAGCGAACCGGCTTCACTTTTAATATTATCTTGCGGCAACGACTTCCACCTCTATCAGTACATCCTTGGGCAGACGCGCTACCTCAACACAGCTTCTTGCCGGAAAATCATTGTCAAAGAATGTTGCATATACCTCGTTTACCTTGGCAAAGTCATTCATATCTTTGATAAATACAGATGTCTTAACAATATTTTCCATAGACAGACCCGACGCTTCCATAAGATTCCTAACGTTGGTCAGAGCCTGCTTTGCCTGAGCCTCAATACCTTCCGGAATATTACCGGTTGCGGGATCTACAGGTATCTGCCCGGAAGCAAACACAAATCCGCCTGCCTCGATCGCCTGTGAATACGGTCCTATAGCCGCCGGTGCTTTGTCTGTTGTAATGATCTTTTTATTCATCATATCCTCCTTACCGAATTCTCCTCTATTACTACTTTACGTTCTTTGTACAGTCTCCCTATGGCACGCTTGAATGCATTCTTGCTCATTCCGAATTTCTCTCTTATTTCCTCGGGTGATGTCGAATCGGAAAACGGAAGCACCCCTTCGTAAGCATCTAACATTTCCATGACACGGGCGGCATCATCATCCATCTGGATATATGCCTTCTTGCGTGCGGAAAGCGTCAGTTTCCCGTCTTCTCTTACCTTTGTTACCCTTGCATCCACTATATCTCCTATGTGAATGTCCGGATATACTTCTCTTGCCGGGATAAGTGCGGAATACTTATCATCAACCGCCACAAACGCTCCGAATCTTTTGCTTATCTGATAGACTCTGCCCTTAACGTCATCATCCACCTTATAGGGAGATTCACAGCTTAAATAATCATATACGTTCATTGTAAGTGCAGGACGTCCGCTTTTGTCGGTATAAAGGCTTACAAGGACTTCCTCACCCTCCGAGACCCTTTTTGTCTGCTCCGCAAAAGGAAGAAATATGTCCTTCTCCCTTCCCCCGTCAACAAAGGCACCTATTGAAGTTACAGCCACAACCTTCAGAAGTTTTACTTCACCGTAATCTATCATTTCATGCTCCGGCTTTAAAAGTTATGATCCATGGTGCCGGCTGCACATCCACATTATGCCTGCTCGTTACCTTCGAAACACTTATCTGTATTATCTCCGGATCGGAAATACAGAACTTCTTGCACTTTTCTATCATTGATGCAGCAACGACAAAATCAAGGGTATAGATCACAAACTCCATATCCGGGTTGATCTTCAGCAGACAGTCTATCTCCTGTTCCATCGATGCACTTGCAACAAGCATCGTAACATCCGGTACCGGAAGGTCTTTCATCGTCTCATCATCAATATGGTCTATTATAGTCACATTGTTAAGGCCGAACTGCTCCACATTTTCCTCGAGTGCATTCCTGTCGTTTCCGTTGTACTCAACAGCTATGATCTCACCTTCTCCGTTCAGAAGCCCCGCCTCAACCACAATAGACTCGGCTGAAATCGCACAGATATTCTTGCCTTCCTCAATCTGCATCTTTGAGAGGATAACAGCTCTTATCTCACTGCCCACATACTTAACGCTGCCTTTTGCAAGCGTCCTGTTATCTATACCGAATCTCATGGTCGCCCTGGCGTTGGGATTAAGGATTATCATTCCGGCGGATGCGTTGATCCCGCGATCGATCATATCACTGACATAATCTTCTTTGATAGGTCCGGTCGGGTCACTTCCCTCATTATAAATGACCTTGCACTCACCGAGCCCTGCGTTATACATCCTGTAGAAAATATCGGGATGCCCTGCCTCAGTAAACACAAGAACACATCTGTGCACTTCGCACGTCGGGATCAGGTTCTTGTTTTTCCTTGTAATATCCAGTATTTTGACATGTTCAAGATCTATATCCGTATTCTCTGAGAAATACTCAAGCCACGAAATGATATGTTTGTTATTAAACAGACCGTTTTCCATATATACCTCCGTCTCTTCTACCATCTTACCTGCTGCATCTGAATAAAAGATCTTCCCACCTTCTGTCGACTTCTTCCTGAAACTGTGCTATAAGATCCTCGCATCCCGGCTTGAACAGATGCTTGAACCGCCCCTGTTCACGCAGAAAATCCTCAATCGGCAGTTTCTTCTTCGGCTCATATGTAAGACGCCAGTTACCGTGATCAACCTCAAACATAGGCCAGTAACATGTATCTATGGCAAGCTGGCATATTTTCATGATTTCCGACGTTTCATATCTCCATCCCCTGGGGCAGGGTGCAAGCACGTTAAGGAATGCGGCACCCTCCGTATATATGGCTTTTTCCGATTTGATATGAATATCTTTAAAATCCTTTGTGAATGTTGTCTGCGCAACATACGGAACATGGTGCTCCGCGATTATCGCAGCCAGATCCTTTCTTGTCTGAACCTTACCGTTACTCATCTTTCCTACCGGCGTTGTGGTTGTATCGGCAAACTGCGGGGTTGCGGAAGATCTCTGAATCCCCGTATTCATGTAGGCACCGTTATCATAGCAGACATAAACCATGTCATGTCCACGCTCCATTGCTCCGGAAAGCGACTGGAACCCTATATCATAAGTACCGCCGTCACCGCCAAATGTGATGAATTTAAAATTCTCATTTTCCGGCAGGCGTCCTCTCTTCTTAAGTGCCCGGTAGGCTGTCTCCACACCCGATAAAGTTGCTCCGGCATTCTCGAAGGCGTTGTGTATATAGCTGTCCTCCCATGCCGTATACGGATACATAAACGATGAAACTTCAAGACATCCCGTGGCATTACCTATTACCGCATGATCTCCTTCGTGAAGCGCCCTCAGAACCGCACGTATGCCTATAGTCGCCCCACATCCCGCACACATTCTGTGTCCGGCAGAAAGCCTCTCGGGCTTGTTCATTACTTCTTTCAGATTATATCCTGCCATTTATTGTCCCTCTTTCGATCGTAATCCGACATATGTGCATTGTCTTACCTGCTTCTTATTCTCGACAACGTCCTCTAACTCCTCAAATATGCCTGCTGCCGTTTCAGTGGTAAAATCACGTCCCGCAAGACCGTACACATAGTTTACGACTTCCGTGTAAACCTTATTCATGAAAAGGGCTGCCGGAACCTCGCTTGCAAGCGGTCCTCCGTGACCGTTATAGCTTTCACACCTGTCCATTACGGCTACCGCTTTGCATTTGGAAAGCGCTGCTGCGATCTCCTCAGCCGGGAACGGGCGGAATACACGAAGTTTTAGCACTCCGACCTTCATTCCCTTATCCCGAAGATCATCCGCGGCCTGTTTGGCGGTTCCTGCCGCACTTCCCATTATAAGCATAATATAGTCGGCATCTTCGCATCTGTATTCTTCAAAAAAGTCAAATCCTCTTCCGAACTTTTCCCGAAATCTTGCCGCAACTTCTTTGATTACTTCCCTTGATCTTATCATTGCGGCTTCCTGATTGTATTTTGCCTCCATCGAATAGTTCGATACGGCATAAGGTCCGACCGCAACAGGCTTTCCGGGATTAAGCAGAAACTCTTCCGGATGATACTCGCCCACAAATTCCTTTACGTCTTTGTCATCTTCAAGCAGAATGTTCTGTACTGCGTGACTTGTTATAAAGCCATCCTGGCATACCATTACCGGAAGATGAACTCTCTTGTCCTCCGCTATCGGAAATGCCTGAATATAGTTATCATAGGCCTCCTGATTGTTCTCGGCGTATATCTGTATCCATCCGGTATCCCTTGCCCCCATTCCGTCCGAATGGTCGCAGTTTATATTGATCGGACCCGATAACGTTCTGTTTACAAGGGTCAGAACTATTGGCAGCCTGTTTGAAGCTGCAACCAGAAGCTCTTCCCACATAAATGCCAGTCCGCATGAGGATGTAGCCGTCATACTTCTGGCTCCGGCTGCCTCGGCTCCCACCGCCGCACTCATTGATGAGTGCTCGGATTCAACCGGAATGAATTCTGTATCCATCTCACCGTTAGCTATATATGTTGAAACAAGCTGCGGTATTTCTGTCGATGGTGTTATGGGAAATGCCGGCATTACATCAGGATTTACCTGACGGATCGCATAAGCTACGGCTTCATTTCCCGACATACGGTCTTTTTTTGACATAATCTATCTCCTCTATCAGCTGGTCATTGTTATGGCACCGAAAGGACATGCCTTTTCGCATATTCCGCACCCCTTACAGTGATCCATGTCAAAGTCTTCTCTCCTTCCGTCATGTACCGGAATACATCCGTCAGGGCATACCGGAGCACACAGAAGACACTGTTTGCACTTATCTTTATCAAATACCGGAGTGGCCACTCTCCACTCACCGGTCTTAAACTGCTTTGAAGTTCCTCCGGCAAAGATCATGAGACCTTCCGTCAGATCTTCGCATGGGGATTGTTCATTAATATTACTTATATCGGTTCTCATATGCTTCCTTTCCGCTTTATATATTGACAGTCACATGCCCAGCTGGGATTCAAGTGCCTCAAATGTATCCGTAAGCGCCTTCATATTACCATCTATTACTTCCGGCTTCTTGGCAAATTTGTGCTCATAAGACGTGCGCATTTCCCTGATAAAATCGTCCTTTTCCATAACGTTTGAAACTGCAACGGCGGCTGCAAGCATGGGAGAGTTAGGAAAATACTTGCCCAGTGCATCCACTGATATCTTACGGGCGTCTACCGTATACACTCTTCCTAAAAAACCGTTTAGTAACGGCCTGATCTCATCCGGTGTCTTGTCCGTATTAATTATTATCGCACCATCCTCTTTCAGACCCGATGTCACATCAACCGAATGCAGAAGCGTCTCATCTACCACTACAACAAGATCCGGAGTATAGATATTGGAATGAACACGAATCTCCCTGTCGCTAATTCTGTTAAATGCCGTGATGGGAGCACCCATTCTTTCCGGTCCGTATTCGGGAAAACCCTGAACATATGCACCCGTTTTAAAGCACACGTCCGCTAAAAGAAGAGCCGCTGTCTTGGCTCCCTGGCCTCCGCGCCCGTGCCACCTTATCTCAATATTTTTACTGTTCATGTTAAATCCTTCCTAATATACCGTCCTTATACCATATTCTGTGAATTATATCACACTGTAATATAATACGCTCACTTTTTTTCAATAAAGTACATACGGGATGCGAAATCCGGAAATACCCTTGTACTGTCATTGAATCCTCTTGACGAATACTTGGGGGACAGCATCACTCCGGCTTCTTCGAGTACATCGCCGTAAGTTTGCACATCTTCCTTTTCTCCGTCCAATCTTACAAATAACGAAATGATATCGTGGATCGCAGAGCCGTTTTTGACGTGGATTGGCGAGATCGTATTTATAAGATCTCCAAACATTCTGATGTCTATCTTGAACGGTTTATTATAAAAGCGGTACTTCGCATCTTCTTCTAGCCCGTGCACCCTAATGCAATCCCCCTGATCATTAGGGCTGACAAGACTTTGGAAGAGCATGGCAACTGCTTTGGACCTGTCCTTTGATACAACGTTCCATGTCGATATCTTTCCGTCATATATGCTGTCTCCTCTGTAGAACCTTCCCATCTGTATAACGCTTCTCCACTCTTTATACAGGCGGATCTGCTCCTTAACAACCGTAAATGTTCCCTGGTCAAAATCAGAAAAATTGCATTCATATCCGAAAGCAGAAAATGCAGCTATATTAAACCTTGTGTCAAGCGATGTGATCCTGAGTGTCTGATGATTCGGGACATCGGACACATGACCGCTCACCGTTCTGATCGGATAACCGTAACTGTAGCCTGTCTGTATTCTTAGCCTCTCATACGCATCCGTATCATCACTTCCCCATATTTGCGGGAAGAAACATAGCATTCCGAGATCAAACCGGTTCCCTCCGGACGCACACCCTTCGAACAGAATGTCGGGGAACTTTTCTGTAAGCTTTCCAATGACCTCATAGAATCCCATGATATATCTGTGCGCACACTCACCCATCCTGTCTGCCGGAAGATAATTAGAAAATACATCTGTCATCGTTCTGTTCATATCCCATTTCACATAGTCGATGCCGCCTTCCGCGAACAGATCACTCAAAACTCCCACAAGGTAGTCTCTTACTTCAGGATTGACAAGATCTATGACCATCTGATTACGTCCCGTGGAATGAGGCTTCCCGGGAATCCTCATAGCCCAGTCGGGGTGCTTACGATACAGGTCACTGTCCTCGTTTATCATCTCAGGCTCAACCCAGATTCCGAATCTCATTCCGAGAGCATGTATCTTATCAGACAGACCCTTTACTCCGTGAGGGAGCTTCTTCTTGTTGGCATACCAGTCTCCGAGAGATGATGTATCGTCATCCCTGTGTCCGAACCAGCCATCATCCATAACAAAAAGCTCTATTCCGGCGTCTGCCGCTTTCCTGGCCATACGGACCAGTTTTGTCTCATTTATATCAAAATACGCCGCCTCCCAACTGTTTAGAAGAACAGGTCTTTCAGTCTTCGCCCATTTGCCCCGCAAAATATGATCTTCAACAAAGCGGTGCATATTATAGGACATTCCGTTGAAACCGTCCTGGGACACAGTCATAACGGCTTCGGGAGACTCAAAGGATTCACCCGGGGCAAGCACATACTCAAAGCCCTTCGGATTGATGCCGGCAAGGAATCTCAATTTTCCGAACTCACTTACTTCGGCGATCTCGGTATGGTTGCCGCTGTATACAAGATTAAATGCATATACGGTTCCAATATTCTCATCCGTGCTTTTATGACTAAACATCACAAATGGGTTTGCTGTTGACGATGACGCTCCGACGCACGAATCATTAACTATCCTGCCTCTTTGCAGCACATGATCGTATCTGGTCATCTCCCTTGCCCATGCTCCGTTAAATGTCGTAAAAATCATATCCGTCTTGCATGTATCAATCTGCACGGACATGAAGCGCAGTATTTTGACATCCTCTTTACTGTTGTTGATGAGCTTAGCTGATCTTGTGATCACATCCGTATTTTCAAAGGCATAATATGACAATTCAACCGCAAGATCATAATTTCTGTCGACAAGTGTTATTGTGAGACCGCTGCATTCTCCGCTTTTGGCATAAGATGACGGGAGGGCGTTCAACAGAATCTTCTCATCCGTGATCTTTGCACTGTCAAATATGAAATCGCTTGTTCTGCTGCCATCGGCGTGTATTACTTCAATAAAAGGCTCTCTGTTATCACCTTTTCCGTTTGCCGAAAACTCCAGCCTCATATCATTAAGTGAAAATGTGGTATTACTCTCGTTGTAGACATTATTGTTTCCGGGGGCAAAATCGTGCTTTTCCCTCAAAGCTTCCGTTACCTCGCCGTCATCATCGATGAGTCTTATCTTCTTCCCATAGTACAGATGCTCCAGATACCCGCAATCAAGGACTCTGAATGCGTATGTAGTATTGTCCGTATCGAGTACAAATGTATTATTAACAATTCTTACCATACTTAATCCTTTCTAGTTTTCTCCGGCATGTTTCCTGCCAAGTTCTGATGTTATCTCTTCCATCTTCTTCTCATCAAGTATAAACTTCTTCTTAAAGTAGAAAAGTGCTATGAACAGCCCGATAACCGGGATCACTGTCATAGTCATCCGAAGTCCCAGACGCGAAGCACTGTCTGTCTGCAAGGAAAAATCTATGCTCTTTTCAGCCTCGGTTATCTCTTCGCTCTTAAGGTTATTGACCGACAGACAAACCGATGCGGCAAACGCGGCAATTCCGGATGCAAGCTTAACGACAAAAGTCTGCATTGAAAAGATAACCGACTCATCTCTCCTGTTGTTTACCAGCTCACCGTAATCAACGCTGTTCGCAAGAAATACAGTGGCAAGTACCGACAGAATACCATTTGCGGAGAATATGAAGAACGCCGGTATAAACAGCACGAAAACCTGCTTCATAGATGTGAATGTTATGGCAAGCAGTGACGCATAACCGGCAATGGCGCTGCCCAGCGCAACATAGAATATCCTGATATTTTCCGTTACTTTACGAAGGAGCGGATAGAAGAGCATCATCGCCACGATCTGTATACCTCCACCGAATATGTTGAAGTAAGTGTAACTCTGATACCATGCCGTTCCTCCAAAATCATACTTAAAGAAATATATTACCAGATTGGAGGTTATGTATATTGAACAGTTAATAAGGACAATAGCTATTACCGCTGCCATTGCCTGATCGTTTTTAACAAGAGCCGAAAACATCTCGCCTACCGTTGCCGCCTTCATGTCAACCGTCGATTTTTCTCTGACATTAACGCATGTTATAGTGATAAATACAATAAACAGGACAGCTACTATAAGTGTAAACAACATAAATCCCGTTCTCTCATCGGAGCCCCCGAGCCAGTGAACCGCCATCATCGTAACAACCGTCACTATCGCGGAACCGACACCGGCACAGCTTCTTCCGAGTGCACTTAAGTTTTCCCTTTCCTTGCCCGAGCTTGTAAAAGCGGGAATCATCGACCAGTAGGGGATATCCATCATCGTGTAAGTAACTCCCCACAGAATATATGTGATCGCCGCATATGCTACCAATCCCCCGCCGTCAAGCGCCGGAGGTGCCGCAAACATAGCAAACAGGACCACAGCATTTGTCAAGGTCCCTATCATAAGCCATGGTCTGAATTTGCCCCATTTTGTTTTTGTTTTGGCAACAACGATACCCATGATCGGATCATTAAAAGCGTCAAATACCCTTGCAGCCAACAAAATGACGCCCATGGCAATAGCCGATACTCCAAGCACATCCTGATAGTAATACAGAATATAGCTGGCAGACAGCATATATACCATATCCTTTCCCACAGCCCCGAGCCCATATGATATCTTCTCCTTAAGTGTAAGTTTCATAGTAACCTCCGTTGTATAAAAATCAATGCCCGATAAGATTATATCCTATCGGGCTGATAAATGCATTATATTCGCTACCGTTTTGAGGGAGTATTTAATCCCTGAGATTGGTATATCCCATAAGCGACTCGTCCACGGCGGCCGCTGCGGCTCTTCCTTCCGCTATGGCTCTCACGACAAGAGACTGTCCTATATGCATGTCTCCTGCGGTGAACACTTTTTCACGGCTTGTCTCATATCCTGCGGTATCCGTCATAAAACTGTCAACAGTTGTAGCTACATTACCTCTTGTTGTCACATCAACCTTAAAGGCGTCCGTAACGTACTCCTCACTTCCTAAAAAGCCGGCAGCAATGAGCACAAGGTCGGCCGGAATGATCTTCTCGCTGCCTTCTATAGGCTCAAACGAAACCCTTCCGTTTTCATCCGTCTTCTTCGTAAGCCTGACCGTTCTGACTCCTGTGAGAGTACCGCCATCGTCTCTTATGAATTCGGATACGGTTGTAGAGTATATTCTCGGGTCTTTTCCAAACAGAGCGATAGCCTCCTCCTGGCCGTAGTCCGTTTTTAAAACCTTCGGCCATTCGGGCCATGGATTGGAAGCGGCCCGCTCTTCAGGTGCCGGTGGCATCATCTCAAGTTGTGTAACGCTTGAAGCCCGAAGCCTTATACTTGTTCCGACACAATCATTTCCCGTATCTCCGCCACCGATAACTATAACGTTTTTACCTGCAAGACTTCCGAAGGAAAAATCATTTGCGGCAATTACCTTCTCATAGTCATAATCATTATCCATGATCCTCTTGCTTACTTCCCGTAAGAATTCCACCGCAAACATTATGCCGCCTCCTTCTCTTCCGGCAGCCGCGATATCACGTGGTTTTGAAGCTCCGCAGCAAAGGACCACTCTGTCGTATTTCTCGCACAATTCATCAGCAGAATAATTGTCGCCGACATTTGCATTGCATATGAAGGTAATTCCACTTGCTTTCATAACTTCGATCCTTCGGTCGACTATCCTCTTGTCAAGCTTCATATTAGGTATACCGTAGCGAAGAAGTCCTCCCGGCCTGTCAAACCTTTCATACACAGTGACTTTATGACCGCGCATATTAAGAAGCTGAGCACACGCAAGCCCCGAAGGTCCGCTTCCGACAACAGCCACACTTTTGCCGCTTCTTACCTTCGGTTCGCTATCGTCAACAAGGCCATGGGAGAATGCGTATTCTATAATGTCCCTCTCGTTGTCCTTAGTGGTAACACTCTCTTTGACATGCCCGCATGTACACGCTGCCTCACAAAGAGCCGGACATACCCGTGCGGTAAACTCCGGAAAACTGTGTGTCTTGGAAAGTCTTAAGTATGCCTGCTCATAATTACCCCTGTACACGAGTTCGTTCGTTTCGGGTACAAGATTATGAAGCGGACAGCCGGACATCATGCCCGATATCATTACACCCGCCTGGCAAAAAGGCACACCGCATTCCATGCACCTTGCCGCCTGCTGCATTCTTTCCTCTTTTGTCAGCATCACATGAAACTCATCAAAATTCTTTATTCTCTCTTCGGGAGGTATACAAGTGTTTTCACGCCTGTCATATTGTTCAAAGCCGCCTGTTTTACCCATATCATCGCCTCCTTACATCTTCCGAAGAGATTATCTTTTTGTACTCTTCCGGTATAATCTTTTTAAATTTCGGCAGCAATCCTTCAAAATCATCAAGTATTGCTTTGGCCTTCTTCGAACCCGTGTATTTTAGATGATTTTGAAGAAGCGTTTTGATAACACACCTGTCACCTTCACTTTCGACATTTTCCATAAGAACAAGCTCTTTGTTAAGATTCCTGTACAGAGTATTATGCTCATCAAGTACATAGGCAACACCGCCGCTCATACCTGCGGCGAAGTTTTTGCCGACACTGCCGAGAATAAGCGCAACACCGCCTGTCATATATTCGCATCCGTGTTCTCCGACACCCTCCACAACACTCTTTGCTCCGGAATTACGCACACAGAATCTCTCTCCCGCAAGCCCTGCAATATATGCTTCACCGCTTGTCGCGCCGTACAGGGCAACATTCCCGATTATTATGTTGTTCTCCGCGTCGTATGCCGCATCTTCGGGTGCCTTTACGATAAGTTTTCCACCCGACAGACCTTTTCCGAAATAATCGTTTGCTTCTCCCGTAAGTTCAATAGTCTCACCTCTCGGGATAAAAGCTCCGAAACTCTGGCCGCCGGCTCCGTGACATATGATCCTGACAGAATCCTCGGGCAGTCCTTCGTGATGTAACCTTGTAATATAAGCTCCTATCATCGTTCCAAACGTTCTGTCGGTATTTCTTACTTCACATGTAACCTCTGATTTTTCGCCGTTCTCAATAGCTTTCCTGATCCCACACCTTCCCGAGAGAATTCCGTAATCTCTCCTCTTATTCAGTTCAAAATCATATGATTTCTTTTTATCGTATCCGGCCGCAAGCGGAAGTACATCCGGCAAAATCCTTGAAGTGTCTATATTGGATGCGGCTTCCCGTACCGTATCCTTTACGTGAAGCAGGTCATATCTTCCTACAAGTTCATCAACACTCCTGACACCGAGCTTTGCCATATATCCCCGAAGCTCTTCAGCTATAAACATCATAAAGCGCTCGACATATTCGGGTTTTCCGGCAAAGTTTTTGCGAAGATCCGGGTTCTGGGTTGCTATTCCCATCGGGCATGTGTCAAGGTTGCAGACTCTCATCATAACACAGCCGAGAGTTACCAAAGGTGCCGTCGCAAATCCGAACTCCTCCGCTCCGAGAATTGCCGCAATGGCAACATCCCTGCCGCTCATGAGTTTACCGTCACATTCAACCACCACCATGTCCCGCAAGCCATTCATTGTGAGAGTCTGATGGGCTTCAGCCACACCGAGCTCCCACGGAAGTCCTGCATTGTGTATAGAGCTTATGGGGGCAGCACCGGTTCCCCCGTCATATCCCGATATAAGAACAACCTGGGCTCCGGCTTTGGCAACGCCTGCTGCTATAGTTCCGACCCCTGCTTCGGACACAAGCTTAACCGATATACGGGCTTTATCGTTTGCACATTTAAGATCATATATAAGCTGGGCCAGATCCTCAATTGAATAAATATCATGATGCGGCGGCGGGGATATAAGGCTCACTCCCGGTGTCGAATGTCTCGTCTTGGCGATCCACGGATAGACCTTCTTGCCGGGAAGGTGTCCTCCCTCACCGGGTTTTGCTCCCTGTGCCATTTTGATCTGTATCTCTTTTGCACTTATGAGATAGCGTGATGTAACTCCGAATCTTCCGGACGCAACCTGTTTAATTGCGGAGCTCCTGTCTTTTTTGCTTCCTGCACTCTCAAGCCTCTCATCGCTTTCACCGCCTTCTCCGCTGTTTGATTTTCCGCCCAGGCGGTTCATGGCTACTGCAAGTGCCTCATGGGCTTCTTCTGATATCGAACCGTATGACATTGCTCCGGTCTTGAAACGCTTTACTATTCTCTCGGCGCTTTCCACTTCGGAAATATCCAGCGGATCTTTGGCATAGTTAAAATCAAGCACGCTCCTGATACTGCCGCTTTCTTCCTTATCGACCATTGACGTATACTTAAGGAATTTGCCGTAATCATTCTCACGTGTTGCCGCCTGAAGCATATGTATCGTCTCAGGATTGTATCTGTGATGTTCCCCTCCCGAGCGTGATTTATGCATTCCGACGGAGTCCGGCGACAGATCAACGCTAAGACCTAACGGATCAAAAGCTTTTGAGTGCTGTCTGTCCGTGGCTTTTGCTATATCTTCAAGGGTTATTCCGCCTATCCTTGAAACGGTCTTTGTAAAGTATTTGTCAATAACGGGCTGTGAAATACCTATTGCTTCAAATATCCGGCTTCCCTGATATGACTGGATCGTTGAAATGCCCATTTTGGAAGCTATCTTAACTATTCCGTCAAGTACAGCTCTGTCATAATCGGAAGCTGCCGCGTAATAATCCTTATCAAGAATACCGTCATCTATGAGTTCCCTGATAGTTGCATGAGCAACGTACGGATTGACCGCACACGCACCGAAGCCCAGCAGCGTTGCAAAATGGTGAACATCTCTTGGCTCTCCGGTTTCGAGAATGAGTGACATGGCCATACATTTTTTCGTGTTTACAAGATAATTATGAACAGCCGAAACACACAGGAGGGAAGGAAGTGCCACATGGTTTTCATCCACACCGCGGTCCGAGAGTATCAGGATGTTTGCTCCACTCCTGTATGCCCTGTCAACATCCATGAACAGATTATCGAGTGCTCTCTCAAGCGGAGTCCCCTTATAGTAGAGCGTTGATACCCTGCCCACACTGAACCCTTTCCTGCTCAGGTGTGTAATCTTCATCAGATCCAGGTCTGATAATATCGGATTGTTGATCTTCAGAACATTGCAATTGGAAGCATCCTCAGATAAAAGATTACCATGTCTGCCCGCATATAC
This sequence comes from Lachnospiraceae bacterium UBA3762, assembly GCA_002371615.1. Taxonomy (GTDB): domain Bacteria; phylum Bacillota; class Clostridia; order Lachnospirales; family Lachnospiraceae; genus UBA2868. Next base: position 111,337 of record DFGA01000006.1, read on the forward strand.
GCATGTTGCGGTAACAATACGCTCTCTTGCTGCATCTATAGGCGGATTGGTTACCTGTGCGAACAACTGCTTGAAATAGTCAAAAAGCGGTCTGTACTTTTTGGATAAAACGGCAAGCGGCGTATCAACCCCCATAGCTCCTATCTGTTCACTGCCTGAAAGCGCCATCGAGTAGATCCTCTCCCGGCACTCTTCATATGTGTATCCGAATGATTTTTGAAGTCTGGCAAGCTCCACTCCCGAAATATCAGGCACAGATTCATTCGGAACCTTCAGATCAGCAAGCATTACAAGATTCTGGTCAAGCCACTCTCCATACGGGGCACGTCTCGAATATCTGTCCTTGATCTCTCTGTCGGTATATATTTTTTTCGTCTTGGTATCGGCAAGCAGTATCTTACCCGGATGAAGACTGCCTTTTTTTAATATATGTGACTCATCAACCGGCAACACCCCTGCTTCCGATGACAATATCAGCCTTCCGTCATCGCTGATCAGGTATCTTGACGGGCGGAGACCGTTTCTGTCCAGAATCGCTGCCATGATGTCGCCGTCTGAGAACATTATGGATGCAGGTCCATCCCATGGTTCCATCATTGTTGCATAATACTGGTAGAAATCCCTCTCTTCCATTGACAGTGTATCGTTGTTCTCCCAAGGCTCGGGAACCAGGATCATAGAAGCAAGTGCCGGATCCATCCCGCTCATGATCATAAATTCCATTGCGTTATCAAGCATCGCTGAATCACTGCCTTCGGTATTTATAACAGGCATGATCTTGCTCATATCCTCATCGCTAAAGCACCCCGAGCGTATTGTCTCTTCTCTTGCGAGCATCTTGTCAGCGTTTCCTCGGATCGTGTTAATTTCACCGTTATGTACGATAAACCTGTTGGGATGGGCGCGAAGCCAGCTCGGTGCAGTGTTCGTTGAAAATCTTGAATGTACCATTGCAATAGCCGAACTGAATTTGTCATCCTGAAGATCCTCAAAATACGTCCGAAGCTGTCCCACAAGAAACATTCCTTTATAAACGATCGTTCTGCACGACAATGAAGCCACATACGTACCTTCATTCGAATGTTCAAACACACGCCTTATAACATAGAGTTTTCTGTCAAACTCAAGGTCGCTTTTCATTCCCGGATCTCTTGCCACAAATCCCTGCCAGATGGAAGGAGCGCTTGATCTGGCACGCTCTCCGAGCACGCCGTTATCAACAGGCACCTGTCTCCATCCGAGAAAATCAAGGCCTTCCTTGTTCGTGATCACCTCAAACATCTTCATCGCCTGACACCTTGCAAGCTCGCTTTGGCAGAAGAAGAACATACCAACCCCGTATGACCTCTCATCCCCAAGACTTATACCGCACTTTTTGCACTCTCTGACTAAAAGGTCGTGAGGGATCTGTGTAAGGATCCCCACGCCGTCACCTGTTTCTCCCTTTGCATCCTTTCCGGCTCTGTGCTCAAGTTTTTCGACTATCGAAAGTGCATCGCTTATAAGCGAATGGCTCTTTATTCCGTTAATATTGATTATCGCTCCGACACCGCAATTGTCGTGTTCAAATTCCTTCTCATACAATGTTCTCATCATGTCACCTCATTCTATCTTTTGATCTGCAACATCTCATACTTAAGCCCGATTCTTCAAGGCGGCCTTAACAAGCCCTGTAAACAGAGGATGCGGCATATCCGGTCTGGACTTAAACTCCGGATGTGCCTGCGTTGCAACAAAAAACGGATGGTCAGTCAGTTCAACCATCTCTACTATTCTTCCGTCAGGTGATAAACCTGATATCATCATTTTATTCCCGGTCAGAATATCCCTGTATTCGTTATTCACTTCATATCTGTGGCGATGACGCTCACTTATATGTTCGGTTCCGTACAGTTCATATGCCTTGGACCCCTTTGCAAGCGTACAGGGATATGCCCCAAGCCGCAGCGTCCCTCCGATATCTTCAAGTTTCTCCTTGTCAGGCATAATGTGTATCACAGGATTGGGAGTACCGGCGCAAAACTCGGCAGAATCGGCATCTTTAATACCGCATACGTTCCTTGCAAACTCTATGATCGCAAGCTGCATTCCGAGACATATACCGAGGAATGGAATATTGTTTTGTCTCGCATGCTTTATTGCACTTATCTTCCCCTTTATTCCCCTTCCGCCGAATCCTCCGGGTACAAGAACGGCATCAGCACCGGAGAGTATCTGCTTCACGTTTTCATCCGTAATGCTCTCCGAATCCGTCCATCTGATGTTAACTTCCGCCCTGTTTGCTATACCCGCATGACGGAGAGCTTCCGCAACGCTAAGATACGCGTCGTGAAGAGAAACGTATTTGCCGACTATGGCAACCGTGACTTTACAAAGCGGATGCCTCTGATCGTCAACAAGCTTTCTCCACGCCATAAGATCCGGCTCCGGGCAGGGCAGAGCCAGCCGTGAGCACACAGCTGATGCAAGGTTTTCATCTTCAAGCAGTAGAGGTACTTCATACAGCGAAGCCGCGTCAAGGTTCTGTAGAACGTTGTCTTTGGAGACGTTACAGAATAACGCGATCTTCTCACGAAGATTATCCTCCAGAGGATAATCCGACCTGCACACAATTATGTCAGGCCACAGTCCCATGCTCTGCATCGACCTTACACTCATCTGTGTCGGCTTGGTCTTGAGCTCGCCCGAAGCCTTCAAATATGGAATGAGAGTAACATGTATGATAACGGAATTGTCTCTTCCGATATCAACCCTAAACTGCCTTATGGCTTCAAGAAACGGCTGGCTTTCTATATCCCCGACGGTTCCGCCGATCTCAATGATCGAGATTGTTTCCTCATCGGGTGATTTTGCCTTGTAAAACCGTTCCTTTATTTCATTTGTAATATGCGGGATCACCTGTACGGTTCCTCCGCCGTAATCACCGTGACGTTCCTTGTTGAGAACGCTCTGGTATATCTTGCCGGTCGTCACGTTTGAATTACGATCCAGGGATTCGTTTATGAACCTCTCGTAGTGGCCGAGATCAAGATCCGTTTCCGTCCCGTCATCGGTAACAAATACTTCGCCGTGCTGTATCGGATTCATGGTGCCCGGATCGACGTTTATATAAGGATCGAACTTCTGCATCGTAACGTGAAAACCTCTGGCCTTAAGAAGCCTTCCGAGTGATGCCGCCGTGATACCTTTTCCGAGTCCCGATACAACTCCTCCCGTAACAAATACATACTTGACCATACCCTCACCTACTTTCCGGAATCGCCATAGTTTGACAGGACTCTTGCTGAAGGGTCGTTAACATCGCATCCTTCCCATTCTTTGTTCGGCATCCAGAAATCCCTGATCATTTCAGCCTGCCCGGGATAGTATTCCTCGAACAGCTCACGATACAAAAGCGACTCTTTGGTAAAAGGTTTTGCATGATCGTATTTGGCACATAAGTCTTCAAATTCTTCATCTGTATATTTTGCTTCGGCATACTCTTTCAGATGATCTACCATCGAGTGTCCTACGGCATCCGAAAATGCGGCTTTCTCACGCATCAGTATCTCTTCCGGAAGGTAATCTCCGGTAAACGCGTGTCGAAGCAGGTATTTTCCTTTGTTGTATCTGTTGAGCTTCATTTCGGGATCTATGCTCATGACATAACGGACAAAATCAAGATCGCCGAAGGGTACTCTTGCTTCAAGGGAGTTGACGGAAATACACCTGTCGGCACGAAGCACATCGTACATATACAGTTCACTTACTCTCTTAACAGCTTCTGCCTGGAATGCCGCCGCGTCCGGAGCAAAATCGGTGTATTTGTATCCGAACAGCTCGTCGGATATCTCTCCCGTAAGTATTACCCTTACATCGGTCTGCTCATGTATCGCCTTGCAGCACAGATACATTCCTATCGAAGCCCTTATTGTCGTGATATCGTAAGTTGCCAAAAGCTTAACTACGTCCGGAAGCGCATTAATGACATCTTCTTTCGTTATTATTACTTCGGTATGGTCCGAGTGAATGTAATCAGCAACCTGTTTCGCATATTTAAGATCTATGGCATCGGTACTCATACCGATCGCAAATGTTTTAATAGGTTTACATAATATTTTCGACGACACCGCACATACAAGCGAGGAATCAAGGCCTCCTGACAGAAGGAACCCTACCGGCGCATCCGCATCAAGGCGCTTTCTGATCCCTTCCACAAGCTTGTCATGAATGTTACGGCATACGGTTTCGATATCATCCTTCACGTATTCCTTAACTTCGGTAATGTCGCAGTATCTGATAAAATGTCCGTTTCTGTAATAATGTCCCGGCGGAAACGGTGTAATCTTCCCGACCAGTCCTTCAAGGTTTTTGGCTTCCGAGGCAAATGTGATATCTCCTGCTTTTGTATACCCGTAGAACAAAGGTCTTATGCCGATGGGATCTCTTGCCGCAATTAGTGATTTTTCCCTTCCGTCGTATATGATGCACGCAAACTCCGCATCAAGCTTTTTGAACATTTCGCATCCGTATATTTCATACATCGGAAGCAGGATCTCGCAGTCGCTGTCGCTCTTGAACTTATAGTTGTATTTGTCCATAAGCTCCTGCCTGATCTTTCGGAATCCATACAGTTCTCCGTTGCATACAACAAAATTTCCTCCGAGTTCAAAAGGCTGCATTCCTTCTTCACTAAGCCCCATTATCGACAGCCTTTGAAATCCCAGTGTTGCACCATCAAGTTCCGTTATCCTCTCCATATCGGGGCCCCTTGAAACCGTCCTTTGAAGGTACGGTTTCAAGTCGTCCCCGCTTAGGCTACCGCCTTCAATTCCCATAACTACGCACATGTTACTCTTCCTCTCAGTTTTGCTTTTTTTCGCTCAACCCTCGCCGGGTGGCATCCCGCACTTAGTGCGGGATATTCACCGCTCAGGCTGACTCGATCATAGATCGAGTCATTATTCCACATCCTGCAGTGCCGCGAAATCCTCTTCTCCGGTTCTGATCTTAACTACTTTCTCAACAGGATATACAAATATCTTGCCGTCTCCGATGTGACCCGTATACAAAGTTTTCTTTGCGGCATCTATAACAGCCTGAACCGGTATCTTGCTGACAACGACTTCAACCTTAACTTTCGGCAGAAGCGTTGCATCGACTTCTACTCCGCGGTATTTCTCACCGCCACCTTTCTGTATGCCGCATCCCATTACGTTTGTAACCGTCATTCCGGTTACACCGAGATCGTTCATGGCTTTCCTGAGTGCATCGTACCGCGACATTCTTGCGATAATGACAACTTTGGATATTCCCGTATCCGTAAACGGTTTTACAACCGGGACAGCCGCGTCCTTTGCAGCCTCACTTGCCTCCTCGTATTCATCCGAACCGAGGCTCGTATTTTCGTTCACATCCATTGTCATGGTGTTTGATACATCCATGATGGAAAATCCTGAGTAAGCACTTGTAAGACCGTGTTCGCATCTGTCGAGTCCCATGATCTCCTCTTCCTCACTGACACGGAGACCGTTGAACTTCCTGATAAGTGAATATGTGATGATTATCGTAACAACCGTCCAGGCAATGGTTATAAACATTCCCCCGAGTTGCTTGCCAAGCTGGTAAAATCCGCCGCCGTAGAACAATCCCTCGCGAATTCCGGCAAGTGCAAATCCAGGTGCAGTATCCGTAGCAAACAGTCCTACCGCTATCGTTCCCCAGATGCCGTTAAACATATGAACCGCAACAGCACCTACAGGGTCATCCACGTGGATCACGTTGTCGCAGAACCACACTCCGAATACAACCAGAAGTCCCGCAACCAGACCGATGATTGCCGAACCGGTACAATCAGTTACGTCACATGGTGCCGTAATGGCAACGAGCCCTGCAAGAGACGCGTTAAGGCACATCGAAACATCGGGTTTGCCGTATTTGATCCATGTAAAAATCATACAAACCACGGTTGCGACCGCCGGTGCCACTGTTGTTGTTAAGAATACCGAACCAAGTGTCGGAACATCCGTTGCTGCTGCACCGTTGAATCCGTACCATCCAAGCCACAGGATAAATACACCGAGCGCGGCTATAACAAGGTTATGTCCGGGAAACGCGTTGATCTTAGTGATCTTTCCCTCTTTGTTCTTCTCAAACTTACCGATACGGGGACCTAACATCCATGCACCGATAAGGGCACATATACCGCCAACCATATGAATGCAGTTAGAGCCTGCATAATCGTGGAATCCCCACTGGGCAAGGAATCCGCCGCCCCATGTCCAGTGTGCCTCTATCGGGTAGATAACGGCCGATATCACTGCGGAGTATATGCAGTAGGATGAAAATTTGGTTCTCTCTGCCATAGACCCCGAAACGATAGTCGCTGTAGTCGCACAGAACACAAGGTTAAATACGAATGCGGAATAATCAAAGTTTCCGTAATTTGTCAGAACATCAAACGAGAACTTTCCGGCAAATCCGCCAAGCATGTTCTGCCCGAGCATAAGCGATGCGCCGCATACAAACCACATCACTGTCCCGATGCAGAAATCCATCAGATTCTTCATTATGATGTTTCCCGAGTTCTTGGCTCTTGTAAATCCGGCTTCACACATTGCAAAACCGGCCTGCATCCAGAACACAAGTGCGGCACCGATCAGAAACCACACTCCGTATACTTCACTGTTAATAGCTTCCAGTATTTCTTTTGTCATAATAATCACGCTCCTCAAATTAAAAGAAAGGCGCCCTCCCCTAATCGGGAAGAGCGCCATTGCTCACTTTAAGCCTTTATACATAGAATAACATTTCTTCATATGTCGGATACGGCAGGTATCCTTCGGGAATCAGCGGTTCTGCTTCATCTGCGTACTTTCTTATCTCATCCATATCGGAAAGTACGGTGTCATGATAGAACTTCGCCGCCTCTATATCCGGATCCATCGCTTCAGCCTTATCAACATCATCCGACAGTTTCTTTGTTGCTTCTACAACCGATGCATAATAACCGGTCAGCTTCTCTATAAGATCCTTTTGGATATCAACCGCTCCCGTAACTCCGAGTTCCTGTCTCGATAATGCTGATTGTGTAACATCATCGATGTAATCCATAAGAGCCGGAGCAAACTGCTTTTGTATCATATCCTTAAGGGTAAGAGCCTCAATATGAACTGTCTTCGTATAGTTCTCAATTCTTATCTCATACCTTGATTCAAGCTCTGAGTCGGAATAGATACCGTGTTTAATGAACATCTTCCTGTTCTTGTCGGCGATAAGAGCCGGCATCGCATCGGGTGTTGATTTGAGATTGTATAAGCCTCTCTTTTTAGCCTCCTCCACCCATTCATCGGTATAACCGTTTCCGTTGAATATGATCCTCTTATGCTTGATTATCGTATCCTTTACGAGCTTTCGTACCGCTTCATCCATCTTAGCGGGTTCGGTATCCTTTAACTGTTCATAGAAGATGCTAAGCGATTCAGCAACAGCCGTATTAAGCATTATATTCGGTCCCGCTATCGATACGGATGATCCGAGTGATCTGAACTCGAACTTATTCCCTGTAAAAGCAAAGGGTGATGTTCTGTTTCTGTCCGTCGAATCCTTGGCAAAATGTGGCAGAACCTTTGCACCCGTCTCCATCTGGACTTTCTCAACCTTGCCGAAATACTCATCCTTTTCTATGGCTTCTATCACTGCCGTAAGCTCATCTCCCAGGAACATTGATATGATCGCCGGAGGTGCCTCGTTTGCTCCGAGCCTGTGATCATTTCCGGCACTTGCTACCGAGAGTCTTAAAAGATCCGCATAATCATCAACCGCCTGTATAACTGCCGAGAGAAAGATCAGAAATACCGTGTTTTCTCCGGGAGTCTTACCGGGATTAAGCAGATTCTCTCCGGTATTTGTTGTAAGCGACCAGTTGTTGTGCTTACCGGACCCGTTTATCCCCGCAAAAGGCTTCTCATGAAGCAGGCAGGCAAATCCATGCCTCTTTGCAACTCTCTTCATTATCTCCATCGTAAGCTGGTTATGATCAACCGCCACGTTGGTAGTATCAAAGATCGGAGCCAGTTCATGCTGGCAGGGGGCCACTTCGTTGTGCTTTGTCTTGGCCGGAATTCCCAGTTTCCACAGTTCCCTGTCCAGCTCATGCATATATGCCGCTACTCTTGTGCGAAGATTTCCGAAATAATGATCGTCCATCTCCTGACCCTTCGGTGCGGGAGCCCCGAGAAGAGTCCTTCCGGTAAAGATCAGATCCTTTCTCTTCTTGTAATCTTCAAGATCAATGAGGAAGTATTCCTGCTCCGGGCCTACGGTTGTTAGCACATTCGTAACTTCCGTTTTGCCAAGAAGATGAAGTACCTTCACCGCTTCACGGCTTATGGCATCCATTGAACGAAGCAGCGGTGTTTTCTTGTCAAGCGCCTCTCCGCTGTATGAGCAGAACGCTGTCGGTATATAGAGTGTTCCGTCCTTGATGAATGCGGGGCTTGTAGGATCCCATGCCGTATAACCTCTTGCTTCAAATGTTGCTCTTATGCCGCCTGACGGAAAACTTGATGCATCGGGCTCACCCTTTACAAGTTCCTTACCCGAGAAGTCCATTATGACCTCACCCTTATCTACCGGGCAAATGAAGCTGTCATGCTTTTCCGCCGTGTAGCCTGTCATCGGCTGGAACCAGTGGGTAAAATGTGTTGCTCCCATCTCCACCGCCCACTCCTTCATGGCAATGGCTACAGCATTGGCAACATCGAGTTCCAGGTGCGTATTATTATCGATTGTCTTCCTCAGTGCTTTGTACATATCCTTCGGAAGCTTTTCTCTCATGATCTTATCTGAAAATACAAGGCTTCCGAAAAGTTCAGGGATTGATTGTTCCATAATATTTTTTCCTCCTTCTTTTCTTGCGGCTGTCGGATTCGCGATCTCCGAAAGCCTTTTGATCCTTGTGCCTCGGCAAAAGAAAAAGGCGCCTCGGACTTGCGTCCAAAGCGCCTTTGCTCTTTATGTCTAAAAAATATAAACCTGCATTTTTGATTTGTCAACACCTTATTTTTAAAATTTTCATTTTGAATTTTATTTAGAGGTGACCGGATACTTCCCGTCGAAACATGCTTTGCAAAGCGGAAGAGCACCTGTCATACGGTCAAGGTCTTCTATGCACAAATACTCTAGTGAATCCGCTCCTATCCGTTTTCTTATCTCTTCCTTCGTATGTCCGCTCGCTATAAGCTCCGAGTTGTCCGGAACATCAGTACCGTAATAGCAGGGATGTAAAAAAGGCGGGGATGATATCCGCACATGAACTTCCCTGGCACCGAATTTTCTCATCTCGTTTATGAGATTGGCAAGGGTCGTACCTCTTACTATCGAATCGTCAATAAGCACGATACGTTTATCCTTTACAACATCTTCTATAACGCGGAGTTTGATCATTACTGCACTTGCGCGCTCCTCCTGCGTCGGTTTGATAAATGTCCTACCCACATAGCTGTTCTTGGCAAATGCAAGCTTAAACGGGATGCCCGAATACTCCGCAAAACCGGCTGCGGCCGCAAGTCCGGAATCAGGCACTCCCGTTACAACATCCGCATCTGCCGGGAATCGTGCGGCAAGTGATTTTCCCCCTTCGATGCGTGCATTGTAAACACTTATACCGTCGATCACGGAATCCAGTCTTGCAAAGTAAATATATTCAAATACACAATGTGCCAATCTTTCGGAGTTCATTATGATTTTTGATGATATTCCCTCTTCGGTTACGGATATCATCTCACCCGGCTGCACATCCCTGACGTAATCGGCACCGACAGCGTGAAGTGCGGAACTTTCGGAAGCACATACATAAACACCGTTAACACTTCCTATACACAGCGGCTTTAATCCCCACGGGTCACGTATACATATGAGTTTTCTGGGGCTTAGTACCAGCAGCGCAAATCCTCCTTTTAGGAGCCTGCTGACATTTTCGGCCGCCTCCTCGATAGATGCCGTATGCATTCTCTCTTCGGCTATCTTGTAAGCTATGACCTCCGAGTCGGAATTGCCGGTAAAGGCCGCCCCCTCCCCAAGCAGCTCATCCCTTATTTCGCCTATGTTTATGATGTTTCCGTTATGTGCAAGAGCAACCGTCCCCTTTGCGTAATTGATAAACACAGGCTGCGCGTTTTCACGTGTGCTCCCACCGGATGTGGAATACCTTACATGACCTATTCCGATATTCCCCTTAAGCTTCCCAAGCGACGCATTATCAAATACCTCGCTTACAAGTCCCATGTCCTTGTGTGCGCATATGTTTCCTATCGGACCGCACGTATCGCATACTGCCATGCCGCAGGACTCCTGTCCCCTGTGCTGCAAAGCGGTGAGCCCGTAATATATATATTTTGCGGCATCTATATTGTCGCGGCTGTACACACCAAACACACCGCATTCTTCGTGGATCTTATCCATCCAAACCTCCATGAATATGAGAATCGGGAACCGTCCCCGGTTTCTAGGGGCGAACCCTTAAACTGTCTCAAAGATCAGATCGTGGATACCTTGACCGTCAGTTCCTCGAGTACATCAAGCAGTACCCTTACCGTATCAAGAGATGTAAAAATCGTAACGTTATTCTCGATGGCGCAGCGCCTTATTGCGGCACCGTCCTCATAGTGGACACCGGAGAGTACCGCACGGCTGTTGATAACATACGCGACGTTTCCCGAACGTATCGCATCAAGTATCTCTTCGCTTCCCTCTGACAGCTTCCTGCGGATACGGGTCTTAACACCGTAATCCTTGAGGTATTTTCCCGTAAGAGAGGTCGCCTCGATATTAAATCCCATATCGTAAAACCGCTTGATAAGCGGCATGCCTTCGATCTTATCTTCATCCGCAAGCGAGACTATGACTGTTCCGTAATTTCTGATCTTAAGCCCCGATGCGATAAGAGCCTTATACATTGCCCGATGGAGCTTATCGTCATATCCTATCGCCTCTCCCGTCGACTTCATCTCGGGTGACAGATATGAGTCCATTCCCTTTAGCTTCGAGAAGGAAAATGCGGGGACTTTAACACACCAGCGTTTACTCTCATCCGGATAAATAGAAAACAGGCCCTGTTCCTTGAGACTGACTCCCAATATGCATTTGGTCGCGATATCGGCAAGGGAATATCCCGTTGCTTTTGACAAAAACGGCACTGTTCTCGATGATCTGGGATTGACCTCGATAATATAAACTCTCTCATTCTCATCAACTATAAACTGAATATTAAAGAGTCCGACTATACCGATTCCGAGCCCAAGCTTCTTCGTATATTCCAGTATCGTGCCTTTGACACTGTCGGAAAGAGAGAAGGGCGGATACACACTTATGGAGTCTCCTGAGTGCACGCCTGTGCGCTCCACAAGTTCCATTATTCCGGGAATGAATACACCCACTCCGTCACAGACAGCATCAACCTCAACTTCCTTGCCCTTAATATACTTATCAACAAGTACCGGCTTGTCTTCATCTATCTCGACGGCAGTTTTAAGATAGTGTCTCATCTCCTCTTCTTTTGACACTATCTGCATAGCCCTGCCGCCGAGTACAAAACTGGGGCGTACAAGCACCGGATATCCGATATCCTTTGCCGCATTTACCCCTTCTTCAATATCCGTTACCGCAACACCTTTTGGCTGTGGAATAGACAGGTCGAGCAAAACCTTCTCAAATGCATCCCTGTTCTCCGCCCGCTCTATGGCCCCGCACCCGGTTCCTATGATTTTGACCCCGTATTCCATTAAAGGCTGTGCAAGATTGATAGCGGTCTGACCGCCGAGTATGGCGATAACACCTTCCGGCTGTTCCATTTCGATTATGTTGACGACATCCTCCGTACACAAAGGCTCAAAATAAAGCTTATCCGATGTAGTATAATCCGTTGAAACAGTCTCCGGATTATTGTTGATTATTATCGCTTCATAACCCATCTCACGAATCGTAGTAACGGCATGAACAGTCGAATAATCAAACTCCACTCCCTGGCCTATACGTATCGGCCCGGAACCTAGTACTATGATCTTCTTCCTGTTTGTTATCACTGACTCGTTTTCAGTTTCATATGTCGAGTAAAAATACGGAACATACGATTCAAACTCGGAAGCGCATGTATCTATCATCTTGTAGACAGGACGGATGCCCGCGCTCTTTCTGAGATCGAATACCTCATGTGCTGTCATGTTCCACAGTATTCCTATCTCCCTGTCGGAAAATCCCATGCGCTTTGCCTCATATAAGACACCCGCGTCTCCGACAGCATCAGAAAGTCTCTTTTCCATCCTGACAATACCGGCAAATTTGTTGATGAAGAATATATCTATTCCGGTTATTCCGGCTATCTCCCCTTCCGGAAAATCACGGCGCAACAGTTCTGCGATGGCATATATCCTGTCATCTGTACCTATCCGTATGTAATCGGCAAGTTCAGCGTCAGGAACTGTATCAAACTTATCAAGATGCAGATGGAATGCTCCGGCTTCAAGACTCCGTATCGCTTTGAGCAGACTCTCCTCTATGGTCCGTCCCACACTCATGACTTCGCCGGTGGCTTTCATCTGTGTTCCGAGGCTGTTGTTGGCATCGGTGAATTTGTCGAATGGGAACCTGGGCATCTTGGTCACAACATAATCCATTGAAGGCTCAAATGCCGCAACGGTATTGGAAAGCTTTATCTCTTCAAGGCGCATACCTGCCGCGATCTTCGCGGATACCCGGGCGATGGGATACCCGCTGGCCTTTGAAGCAAGAGCAGATGACCTTGACACACGGGGATTTACTTCGATCAGGTAATAGTCAAAGGAGCGCGGGTCAAGAGCAAACTGGACATTGCAGCCTCCCTCGATCTTAAGTGCGCGTATGATCTTAAGTGCACTGCTTCGCAGCATCTGATAATCCTTGTTGGTAAGAGTCTGGGAGGGACATACCACGATGGAATCCCCGGTATGGATTCCTACCGGATCTATGTTTTCCATGTTGCAGACAGCTATCGCTGTGTCATTCGCATCCCTTATTACTTCATACTCGATTTCCTTGTATCCTCTTACACTTTTCTCCACAAGAACCTGATGGACGGGAGACAGGGCAAGGGCATTCTTCATAATCTGTCTGCACTCATCCTCATTATCGGCAAATCCCCCGCCTGTACCTCCAAGTGTAAATGCAGGACGCAGAACTACCGGATACCCTATATCTTCGGCTGCCCTTAGTCCTTCCTCCAATGATTCCGCAATCTCCGAGGGCAGCACAGGCTCCCCTATGCTCTGGCACAACTCCTTAAACTGCTCACGGTCCTCAGCCATTTCGATGCTGTCTGTATTTGTACCGAGAAGTTTTACATTGCATTCATCCAGAACCCCTTTCTTCTTAAGGGATACCGCAAGGTTCAGTCCCGTCTGACCCCCGATACCCGGGAGGATGGCATCGGGGCGCTCCATACGGATGATCTTGGCAATAAACTCCAATGTGAGCGGTTCCATATATATCTTGTCCGCTATAGTCTTGTCGGTCATGATCGTTGCCGGGTTTGAATTGCACAGGATAACTTCATAACCCTCTTCTCTAAGAGCCAGGCATGCCTGTGTTCCCGCATAATCAAATTCCGCTGCCTGACCTATCACGATAGGTCCGGACCCGATCACAAGTATCTTGTTGATATCATCTCTTTTTGGCATCTTTTTCCCTATCCTTGAAGTTTCATTAGTCGGACAGCATCCCGAAGAACCTGTCAAACAGATATGCAGAATCACACGGTCCGGGTGCGCTTTCCGGATGATACTGCACAGAGAACACCCTATCTTCCGTACATTCGACACCCTCAACGGTATCATCAAGCAGATTGATATGGGTAACTTTAAGTCCTGTGTCCTTAAGACTTTCCGGCACAACCGCGTACGAATGATTTTGCGAAGTGATCTCTATCTTATCTGTCGCAAGATCTTTGACGGGGTGATTGCCTCCGCGGTGTCCGAACTTCAGCTTGTAAGTCTTTGCACCATATGCAAGGGAAATGATCTGGTGACCCAAGCATATCCCGAATATGGGAACACGTCCCTTCAGATTACCTATAGTCTCTGTCGTTTCCCTGCAGCTTTCGGGATCTCCCGGACCGTTGGATATGAATATCCCCGAAGGATCATACTGCATTATCTTATCCGATGGCGTATTCCACGGAACGACTTCTATCGTCCGGCCTGCCCTCTTAAGCATGTTCAGTATGTTCTTCTTGATGCCACAGTCGATAACAACAACCGGCCTGCAGGAAAGTGACCCAGAGCGAAAGAATGTGTATGGTTCCTTACACGAAGCCCTGTTTACCTGATCTGTTGAAAGCTCCCTGTTCGTTAGGGTTCCAGCCGCCTCCTCATTATCTGATGCCGCATCCGTTATGATCGCCTTCATGCTTCCCGCGTTCCTTATATGTCTTGTAAGCATTCTTGTATCGATACCATATACTCCTGCTATGTTGTTCTTCTTCATGACTTCTTCGAGGGTACCCATGCTTCTGAAATTGGAAGGCTGTCCGCAAATTTCCCTTACTATCATAGCCGACATCATGGGGGAGTCGGATTCATAATCATCCGCACATATCCCATAGTTTCCGATAAGCGGATACGTCATAACAACAGCCTGATCCGTATATGACCGGTCAGACAGGATTTCCTGATATCCTACCATTGAAGTATTAAAAACTATCTCCGCCACCTTTTCTTCCCGGCTTCCGAATCCGTACCCTTCAAATACGCTTCCGTCTTCAAGTATTATCTTTCTGTCAAAGTTTTTATTCATCTGTATATCCCATAAACATGCACATGCACACAACGAAAAAGGCGCCCCGGAATTAATCCGAAGCGCCTTTGCTTCCGCGTATGAGTTTATTACCGATTCCCAATCGTGTCAAGAGGGACGGTTCTTTTTGTCAACCTATCGGGGAACAGTAAATTCGGCTGTGCCTGTTTCCATCTCAATCCTGTATTCACCCGGCTTAAGAGCAAGCGAAGTAAGGTCGAGCACGAGGGGCTCGTCTGTTAATTCTATTTGCTCCGTAATATCCTTCAGACTTCCTTTGGCTACGGGTTCTGCAGATTGTGGGGCATTTGTGTCAAATATCGCATATTTGACTTCATCAAGCGATCCATGAATAAACTCGGCGGTATCTATTATCAACATACCGTTTTCATATACTGCAGCCGGTGAAGGTACAGCCTCTTCCGCCTCTGCTTCTGCCTCCGCAGCCTCTGCTTCTGCCTCCGCAGTTTCTCCCGCTGCATTTACCGTGTAGGTCTGCCGGTCTTTGTTTGAATCTGTTCCGGCAGCAAGCGTTTCATCGGACATTGCGGGCATTTCCTCTTCTGAATTCTCCTGAGCAAGTTCGGGAACAGCTTCAGCTGCCGATTCATTTGACGGTTCCTCTTCGGCAGCCGGTGCTGCTTCATCCATAGCCTCCGCCTCCGCAGTTGCCTCTGCGTTATCTGCGGGCGCCTCTGAAGTTGCCGCAGGCTGAGTACTGCCTGTCCTAAGGATTGCGGGAACTGCTACTCCGAGTATCAGCAGCACTGCTGCGACGGACGGAAGTGCGACCCATATGAATTTGCGTGTTCTCAAGGTTCTGCGTCTGCTGCTAATATCCGTGATGCTGCTACCTGAAACCGAATTCTCAGCGCCTTCCCGTGAATGCAGTTCGTATGCCGCTTCGTCTATATATTCCGGATCGATATTTGAGATCGCATTAAAAATATCATTTCCGCTCACGTCTCGTAACCCTCCTTCTCGAGGTGTTCCTTAAGCTTCTGACGTATTCTGAAAAGTTGTGATTTTACGGCCGACTCCGACATTGAATACGCATCCGCTATCTGCGCGAGGGAGTCTACGTAGAAATACCGCCTGACAAAGATCATACGGCTCTGTTTCTCGAGTCCTGACAAAAAGGTGTTAATATGCTGTGACAGAAGTGCCTCATCAACGGATGCTTCCGTATTCTCGGCTCCTGCCATATCAAGAAGTTCATCAAGCGCGAGAGCGACTTCTCCCGCCCCGCGCTTTAATGAATGACTTTTTCTGTAAAGATCAAGTGCATGATTGCGGGTTATCGCTGCCAGAAAAGGAGCCAGAAGGTTCGGGCGCTCTTCGGGCATACTGTTCCATGCCGACATATATGTGTCATTTACACATTCTTCGGAATCCTCGGTATTAGCTACAATATTCATTGCGATCTTCAGACAGTACCTGCCGTATTTGCTTCTTGTCTCTGATATCGCATTTTCGCTTCTGGCCCAGTAAAGGTCTACAATCTCCCGATCCTGCATCTGATATCACAACTGATTAATAAGCTGTGCAAACTCCTCTTTGTATTCATCGTCCAGATCAAGCTTTGCAAGCTGCCCTGAAACCTTCTCGATGGTCATATTGCCTGTGTAGTCACTGCCGTTAAGTATCATACCGCACTCGGCAACGTATGCTGCAAACAGTGTATCATAATCGGGGCTGGACGTATAGCAGTCTTTGCTTATCGGGAAAGTCATAAGTTTTGACTCATCCTCTTCGGGTTCTTTGTAGCGGACGCTTACAAGCATCCACTCGTTGCTGTCCTCTCCGATATCGCTAAGCTTCGTCTTCTGATAGCGAAGCTCCTCATCATCACTGTTTCTGTAGTCGTTAAGCTTTATCTCGTACATAACCGTTACTTCATGTCCGCTTCCTATCTCTCCGCCGTCCTTTGTATCATCGTTAAAATCCTTTGCAGACATCTGACGGTTCTCATAACCTACCTGGCGGTACTCGGAAACATATTTGGGATTGAATTCTATCTGGAACTTAACATCCTTGGCTACCGTAAAGAGTGTTGAGTTGAACTCATCAACAAGTACCTTTTTTGCCTCTGACAGACAGTCTATGTATGAATAGTTACCGTTTCCTTTGTCTGCAAGAGTCTCAAGTGTTGCTTCATTGTAGTTACCTGTTCCGAAACCAAGGACAGACAAGAACACGCCGTCCTCTTTTTTCTTTGAAATAAGCTCTTCAAGTTCCTCTTCGGATGTGATCCCTACATTAAGGTCTCCGTCCGTTGCCATGATAACTCTGTTGTTTCCGCCCTTGATGAAGTACTTCTGGGCAAGCTTATATGCTGTTTTGATCCCGTCTCCGCCGTTTGTTGAACCGGATGCTTCAAGAGAGTTGATGGCTCTTTTAAGCTTTGAGTGCTCGTTGCCGCGTACTCCCGAAATAACAACGTCCGATGATGAAGCATATGTAACTATCGATACACGGTCATTCTTATCAAGGTCATCTATGAGCATGTCAAATCCCATCTGAAGAAGGGGAAGCTTGTCATAGTTTTTCATGGAACCGGATACATCTACAAGAAATACTATGTTTGAAGGGATATCCCTGGTATCGCTTAACTCTCTTGCCTTAATTCCGAGAGTAACGAGCTTATTCTCATCGTTCCAGGGACAGTCGATTATCTGTGCATTTACGGCAAATGCGTCCCTCTTCCCGGGGCCTTTGTAACCGTAATCGAAATAATTGATAAGTTCCTCGGTACGGATCGAGCCGGCAGGAATGTCATAAAGAGTACATCCGTCGTTAATCATTCTTCGAAGATTGGAATAGCTTGCCGTGTCGACATCTGCCGCAAAGGTTGAAAGCGGGGCGGATACTGCATCCTTAAATGAATTCTCCGATACAGCCCTGTATGTTTCACCGTTGCTGTAATAATTTCCGTTGTAGTTTCCCGGACACAGGGTAGACTCTCTTGCCGCCTCATCATAACTGAATCCTTCGGTCTGCACGGGATATTCTGCGGTACAGGATTCTTCCGTATATTCTTCAGCATATGAAGCTTCCGAAATCTCATTGTACTCCGGTTCGACATATGCCGGACTTTCCGCTGTACATACATCTTCCGTGCGTTCAGGCTCCACATATTCCGCTTCCGTATACTCCGGTTCCGTATACTCCTCTTTGGCGGATGACGCCTGTGGAGCCTGTGTGATTGCAATACCGCACCCTGTAAGATTTGATGTTACAATTGCTGCTGCAATTAATGTTGAAATGATCTGCTTTTTCATAACCGATTCCTCCGTTTAATAAATGTTGTGTGTTTTGCGTTTTAGTAAGCATCTTTTTGACGCCTTCACTTTAATAGACGCAAAACGCCGACGGAGGTTTCGAAAAAAATAAAAATTATTTTATCTTGAAATGATATTCTTTTGGCACGTTGTTCAGGTAATAGGCTTCCTGTACTGATCTGTCGGTATTAAGATCCAAAGTGACCGTATAATCTCCCGCATCCCATGATACTACTTTATTTCCGTCCTGATTGAGATTGATCATATAGGTGTCGCTCGCAGTACAATAATAAATGGGATCGTTTGCGACAAACCGGTCCTTTGCAACGACCGAACCATCGTCGTCACGTACAACTTTCCAGTCCACGATAAGATCTTTGCCCTTTAGGTAATCCTCATCCAATATTACGCCGCCCTTGTTGGCTATCAGGAAATTCAGATTGACCGGATCGCCGGATGAAAATTCAGTGACCGGTGCGGTATTCAGCGTTTCTCCGTAAAGATCTGCGATCGGCTCCGGCTCACTCGTTGTGAATAGAAGGTCCAGCGACAGATCCACGCTGTCATATGCGGTTTTTGTACCTTCCGTTTCCGTATTTGCCGCAATGACATCCTCGCTGTAATGCGGAAGTTCCTCCACTTCATAAAGGACCATTACCCTGTCATATCCTTCATCTGCATAGCCCTTCATCAGCCAAAAAGGAACATCGTTTACATCTTTGCTGCGTTGCAAGTTATAAACCGTAACCGAATTCGGCCGTGCTTCCTTTGCAGCATCCTTCTGTTCTATCGTCGGGTTCTCACCTACACCGTCAGCCTCTGAGGGATGGGCATCATTATCCGGATCCACGATCACGATCGCTTTCATGCTTTCTTCTGTACCCACTGCATTCGGATCCGTAATGACTCCGACTACAGAAACAGCGTGATCGGCCTCAAGCAGTTCCCCTTCCGATTCAATCTCACCTACGCTCCCTATAAAACACACTGCGTCACTGTCTTGATCACCACAGTGCTTCAAGACTTCGATATTATCCGGTTCCTTGGTCAGGTCATATCCCGTAACCAGATTCGAACTGAAGAAAGATTTCATCAGTCCATCCTCCGAACTTAACTGGTCAATAAGCATGGCACTGTGTATGCTATTATACGGTGCCATATAAAACTCACCCATAAAGAGAAAATCAACTGCAGCATCCGTATCGGCTCCGTCGTTTGTGATCTTCCGGTTGTAGTACCTGAAAACATCGTCCTCGGAAGAAAAGGTATTCCCTGTGATCGGATTCTGCAGTTTTTCTGCCCATCCGTTTACCCAGAGCGCATCGGCAAGAGCACCCGCCCAGCATTGCTCGGAATCATTATCCAGCTCCGGATCCATTTCAGCATGGGAAATAAGAGTACCCGAATCGGCATAATCATCATACTTTTCCGCATCGGCAAAAGCATCATCATAGATCGTAAGTCCATCTTCATTATCCGCATCGTAATACATCGACAGGGCTTCAAGCATGGCATCCTTGTTCTCCTCCTTGAGCCCGTTCATGAAGAGGTTATACTGATTTCCCTTTTGATCCGTAAAAGTTTCATTTACCGAAATATATCCCGCTCCTCTTGTTGCCTTGCTGTCAAGATACACTGTATGTTCATCCGTGTCTGCAGCGGTCGCGGTATCCGGTGCTTCTTCAGATTCATTTTCCGATACATCTTCTGTTTCGTCGTCTGAACCTCTCTCCGGTGCCACACTTGATTCCTCGGTCTTATTTGTATTTGCCTGCATACTTCCGCTGCATCCCGTCACCGAAAGAGTTGCCAGCATCAGGGCTGCTATCAACGACAGTATATGTGCTCGTTTTATTGAAAAGATCATGTAACATTCCTCCTGTTCATTGTCACCCGCTTTTTTATACGACTGAATACCCCTCAGAATTCAAAACACTTAATGCGCGTTCAAAGTTCTCTTCTTTCACCAGGATATAATCTGTATTATAAGTAGACACAGCAAAAATACCGATTTTATGTTCTGCAAGTATTCCGGAAATCTTTGACAAAATGCCGATCAGGGAAAAATCAAGTATTCCCCGGATACGAAATCCTCTCCACCCATCGTCGCGCTCTATCGCAAGTGGCGGAGTATCCTCTGTCCTGCAGACCAGTGAGATCTCTTCATCCGTCTTCCCGATAAAATAAAAATCCGCATTTGTATCTACAGCGGAAATATCCGCCACTTTACATACAGTCAGTTTATAAGAAATTTTCTTAAGTTCCATAACTCATATCCCCTTGCCCAGACAATAATTTATGTGTATTGTTATTTTATTATTATAAGGAAACTAAAATGATACGCAAATTATTCTCACAAATGGTATTTACACAGGTTATCTCATGCATGGCAGTAACACTGTGTATGCTTATAGACAGTATTGTTATAGGCCGTTTTCTTGGAGTTGATGCAATGGCGGCTTATGGCTATACGCAACCGGTTCTGCTGGCATTTGCCGCACCGGGAGCGATGATTTCAGCCGGAGTGCAGGTTGTATGTGGCAAAACCCTTGGCAGCGGTGACACGGAAGGCACGAATTCATGCTTTACACTGTCTGCCGGCATAACGACCTTGATATCACTGTTCGGGCTGGTATTTGTATTGACATTATCCGGTCCTATCAGCACTCTTCTTGGAGCAGGAACTCCCGGAAGCGGCAATGCGGTGTACTACCTTACAAAAGATTATCTTACCGGTTTCATCATCGGAGTACCGGCATTTCTTGCTGCACAGATCATGATCCCTTACCTTCAGATGTCCGGCAACCGCACCAGGCTCGTGATCGCCGTACTTGTCATGACCGCACTCGACATCATTCTTGATCTTCTGAATGTAATCCTCGTACACGGAGGCATTTTCGGAATGGGTCTTTCCTCAAGTATCAGCTACTATGCCGCTGTCGCAATCGGGCTTGGCTATTTTTTCAAAAAAGAGTGTGTTTTTCGCCTTCGCTTTAAGAATATACGATATAGTGTCCTGCGTGATATTTTCTTTAACGGCATCCCCACCGTGATCAACCAGCTCAGTCTGGTATTTCTTGTTTTGCTTCTGAACCATCTGCTCAAATCGGTTGAGGGAAACAATGCCGTAGCGGCTTACTCGGTAATATCTACGGTCAGCAATATGTGTTATGCCTTCTGTAACGGTATTGCCCAGGTGGCACTTATGATGGCCTCCATCTTTTATTCAGATGAAGATCGCAGATCCCTGTATGAACTTGTAAGAGTCATGCGAAAAAATGCGGTTATCATTCTGTTTTTTGTCACTTTACTTGTTATAGCCTTTGCGCGGCCGCTTGTTACTCTGTTTCTTGCAAATGAACCGGAAACAATATCACTTGCCACCATTGGTCTGAGGTTGTTTTCCCTCTCCCTTGTTCCATGTGCGCTCAACACAACTTTCAAATTCTATTATCAGGGAATCGGGAGAATACGTCTGATGGAGGTGATCTGCGTTCTTCAGAACTTTGTTCTGACATTTCTGGCCGCCCTTTTACTGGGATTTGTACTTAAGACTACAGGCATCTGGCTGTGTTTTGTTTGCGGTGAAAGCGCTGCCTGGCTGTTTATTTGTGCATATGTATGGATCCATAACAGAAGAGTAAGCCTGGCTGCAAAAGACTGGGCACTGCTGCCGCAATCTTTTGGCGTATCGGAAGAAAACTGTTTCGAATACAGCATCTCTGATATAAACGATGCTGTAGACGTTTCCGGTAAGGCGGTTGATTTTTGCATCTCTCACGGAGAAGACAAAACAAAAAGCAATATGATAGGTCTGTGTATCGAAGAAATAACCTGCAACACGGTTATTCACGGATTTTCGAAGAGAAAAGGACACTATACCGTTGATGTGCGCCTGGTGTTCTGCGGAGATGACAAAAAAATCCGTATACGCGATAACTGTGTATTATTTGATCCCGTCCATTATTACGAGCTTCACCAAAATGAAGACCCCGTGGCTCATTTGGGCATCCGTACTGTTGTATCATATGCCCGGGAGGCTGTCTATCTCAATACTCTGGGACTCAACAACCTCCTACTGACACTGTAGCCATCCCCTTTGTAAATAATAGGGGTACGACTGTTAAAAGGGTATTACCGCTCCGTCATATGTGTCGTTGATGTATTTCTTGATATCATCTGACTTAAGTGCTTCAACAAGCGCCTTGATCTTGGGAAGATTCTCGTTTCCTTCCTTAACTGCGATGACATTCACATACGTCTTTGCTGCCTCAGAGTCCGATGACTCGTATGCGATTGAATCCTTGCCTACGGAAAATCCTGCCTCAAGTGCATAGTTTCCGTTTAATACCACGAATGCAACTTCATCTTTTACACGTGCTACCTGAGCTGCCTCAAGTTCCTCAAAATCAATGTTGTTGGGATTCTCCGTTATATCATTTACTGTAGCTGTAAGACCTACTCCGTCCTTTAACTTGATAATGCCGTTGTCCTGAAGCAGAAGAAGAGCTCTTGCCTCATTTGTCGTATCATTGGGAACCGCTATAACATCGCCGTCTGCAATATCGCTAAGGGATGATTTTGTGCCCGGATAGATTCCGAAAGGCTCATAGTGGATACCGCCTGCATTTACAAGATGCGTACCCTGTTCCTCGTTGAAGGAATCAAGATACGGTATATGCTGGAAATAGTTTGCATCAAACTCACCCGACTCTACAACATTGTTGGGCTGTACATAATCGGAAAACTCTGTTACTTCGAGTGTATATCCCTGTCCTGCAAGTATATCCTTGACCTGGGCTAAAATCTCCGCATGAGGTACGCTCGTTGCCGCAACCTTTATCGTTGTGTCGCCATCAGCAGGTGCGTCGGCACTTCCTTCGTCTGATGCCGCTGCCTGATCTGCCGAAGGTGCTGCGGGTCCGGCTGCAGGTGCGCATCCGGCGAGTGTTGCTGCCGCAACAACTCCGGTAAGAAGTATCGTAAGTAATCTTTTCTTCATAATAAACTCCTCCTATATTGTCTTCTTGTTATGAAATATGTTTCCTGTGGTCCAGTTTCGATGAGCATTTCATTCCGACATTCTGAAAAATCTGAAACAGTATTATAAGCAGTACAACGGTAACTATCATTATATCCGTCTGCCAGCGGTAGTATCCGTACCTTACGGCGATATCTCCGAGTCCGCCGCCTCCTACGGTTCCCGACATAGCCGAGTAACCCAGGATCGTTCCGGTACAGATCGTCGCTCCGACGATAAGTGAGGGCCTTGCCTCAACAAGCAGAACCTTCCATATGATCTGCCAGTTTGTGGCTCCCATGGCACGGGCAGCTTCAACAACCCCTCCGTCCACTTCCTTTAAGGAAGACTCAACCATTCTTCCTATATAAGGAGCGGCACAGACAACAAGCGGTACTATTGTTGCGGTCGAGCCGTAACTCTTTCCCACAAGTGCTCTTGTAAACGGAATAAGCAGTATCAAAAGTATCAGGAAAGGAATGCTCCTTATAATATTTGAGATAACGTCCAGTATCTTGTATACGATCGCATTCGGTTTGATACCATCCTTATCGGTAACCGCCAGGAGTACTCCCATCGGAAGTCCCACCGCATAGCCGAGTATCGTTGATACTATCGTCATGTAAAGCGTATCCCTTATTCCTTCAACGAGCATTGAAATAACACTACTGTCCCACATTTGCACTCACCCCGCTTATCTTGATCTCTGCCACATCTTCGTCAGGAAGTTCGTTCAGTATCAGCTTCTTGGCCGCCTTCGTTTTCGGATTGGCGAATATTTCCTGAACATCTCCGTTCTCGACAATGTAACCGTCTTCTACGATCGCAACCTTATTGCATATCTCCTTGATGACCGACATGGCATGTGTGATGATTACGATCGTGATCCCCAGATCCGCGTTGATACCCTTCAGCAGTCTTAATATCGATGCTGTTGTCTGCGGATCAAGTGCACTCGTCGCTTCGTCACACAGCAGTATCTTCGGATCCGTAGCAAGTGCTCTTGCTATTGCAACTCTTTGCTGCTGCCCTCCGGAAAGCTGTGAAGGATATGATTTTTCCTTATCAGCTATGCCCACTCTCTCAAGAAGCACTCTTGCTTTCTTGTGTGCTTCCTGCTTGCTTACCCCTTCAAGGTAGAGAGGAAAACACACATTCTCAAGTGCGTTCTTCTGTTGCAGCAGATTGAAATGCTGGAAGATCATTCCGATGTTTCTGCGTTTTTTCAAAAGTTCGTCTTCACTGAGTGTCAGCAGGTTCTGCCCTTCGATATAAACCTCACCTTCCGTCGGCTTCTCCAACAGATTGAGGCACCTTACCAATGTGCTCTTTCCCGCACCCGACATACCGATGACTCCGTATATGTCTCCCTCCTGAATCTCAAGATTGATATCGTTAAGTGCGTTAACCGTTTCATTCCCCTGCTCAAAAATCTTGGTCAGATGTTGCGTTTTGATTTCTATCATGTTCTTGCTCCCGAAACAGGTTGAGTCAATAATACCCGTTTAATAATATGTTCTGCAAATACTGTTATACTATCATACGTTATAGGTTTTGCCTATTCCAATTTAATAATTAGATGTTTTTATATATATTTTTAATATTGACAATCTATTTCATAATGATAAAATCTTGTTAGCGCAAACTAACTTAAACGATTAAGTTTTCATATTCAAGGAGTTACTGATGAAGATTAGAAGTTTGATAGTAGGTATTACCGGCGTATCCGTACTTGCCGGGGCAGGCCTGATAATGACTGCGTTTTTGGGAAAAGCCGAAAGTTTCAGTACCGATACGGCAGGATACAGAAGTATATCCGAAGATATCGAAGCGACGGGGGATGTTCACGGAGTGGAAAGTATGACCTATTACTCTTCTGTAACAGCCCCCGTCGACTTTTATGAGCTTAAGACAGGCGATGTCGTAACGGCCGGTGAAAAAGTGGTGGGGTACGATCTTGAGGATCTCCTGAACATACGTGATCAGGCTGTTCTGACAGCAAAATCCGCCGAGAACACTATGAACGGCCAGGTTCAGGCCAGTAACAACAATCAGGCCAAATTCAACAAAGCTGCCTCTGATATAGAGGTGTACCGGACTACTTATGCTCTGTTCCGTCAGGCAAACGACTACGTCAACCAGGGGCAGTATCAGGAAAACTGGGATGTAAACTGCATAGCGGACGGGATCAGGAAAGATCTTGCACAAAAGCAGGCAGAGCTGGCTACGAAAACCGCCGAAATGCAGGAAAAGCAGGCATTACTTGACGAGGCGGGAGTCAAAGAGGCATTTGAAAGCATAGAAAAACTAAACAAGGATATTGCGGATCTAAATGCCGATCTTGCCGGACTTCCTCCCACAACACTGTCTCCGGAAGAATATGCACAGACAGTCCTCAACGGAAACTGGATGTCGGATATAATGAGAAACTGGACGGAGGCATCTACTCTTAAAAACACGTATGAGAATCAAATACTCAATTCATATCAGAAAGAACAGCTCCGCAACTCGTATGACCTCTCTGAGCTCGGCGTTGACTCTGCCGAAGAAAACCTGACACGTGCAACCGAAGGAGTATATATCGATTACGACGGCATCGTCACCTCAAGCTTTATAGAAAACGGCAGCGTTGTTACAAAGGGAACTCCCCTCTTTACAGTTGAGAGTGTCAATGATATCAAAGTTGACGTCGGCATATCGAAATATGACATAGGTAAGATCGAAGTCGGACAAAAGGCCGACATAAATATCGCAGGAAATGAATATACCGGAACCGTATATGCGATAAAAAGACTTGCCGAATCAACAGATTCGGACAAAGCTAAGGTAACCGTATCTGTCAGATTTGATCAGCCTGATGACAAAGTCTATATAGGACTTGAAGCAGATGTTACGATACACACAAGCGAGAAAGAGGGGGTTCTTACTATTCCCACAGAAGCCTACTACGCGGATGATAACGGAGACTACTGCTATTTGATAAGAGCCGGAGAAATTGCAAAGCAGTATGTTACCGTGGGCTCCCGGACTCCCGAATATATAGAGATAACAGCGGGGCTTAATAACGGGGATATCGTCATAACAGATGCCATAACCGACGAGAATATAGGACAGAAGGCCGAAAGCAGGTAAACATATATGTTCGGAAAGAAGAAAACAGATGATACCGGTCTGGAAATAATAGATCTTAACGAAGACAATGCCTTAAGTAACGATAATGGTCCGAAGGTCCTCATTGAATTCAAGGATGTATGCAAAAAATATTCACAGGGCGAACACGATTTTTACGCACTTAAGGATGCAAATCTGACCATCAATGAAGGGGAAATGGTTGTGATCCTCGGACCATCCGGTGCCGGAAAAAGTACGCTTCTGAATCTTCTCGGCGGAATGGATTCGGCATCGAGCGGACAAATCATGTTCGACGGGGATGATCTGACAACATACTCGGATAATCAGCTGACAAAATACAGAGCTCAAAATGTAGGCGTAGTATTCCAGTTCTATAACCTCATCCCCACACTTACCGCATACGAAAACGTGGCTCTTATGAAAGATATCAAGGATGATACAGCCGATCCGATAGAAGCACTTGCTTCAGTGGGGCTTGCGGATCATGCACACCAGTTTCCGTCACAGATGTCGGGCGGTGAGCAGCAGCGTACTTCAATCGCAAGAGCTCTAGCCAAAAACCCCCGGCTGCTTCTGTGTGACGAACCTACCGGAGCTCTTGACACGGATACAGGTAAAGAAGTGTTAAAACTTCTCCAGGACATGAGCCGCGAAAAAAAGCGCACAGTTGTCATGGTAACCCATAACAGTTTCTTCGCCGACATAGCCGATACGGTAATACGTGTCAAAAACGGAGGCATTCAGTCGGTAGTTCACAATGATAATCCCAAAGATGCAAGCGAGGTCAGCTGGTAATGCTATTCAGGAAAATGTGGCGTGATCTCGCCAAGAACAAAACACAGTTCATTTCCATATTTCTGATGTCACTTCTCGGAATGCTGGTTTTCTGCGGACTTGATGCTGAAAGCTCCGGCGCTGCTACGGCCGTGAACAATTACTATGAAAAATACAACCTGTGTGACATATGGATAGCCGGCGCAGGTTTTACCGATGACGATATTCGCACAGCCAAAAAAGTCACGGGTGTGCAGAACGTTGAGAAGAGACTCTCTCTTACAGGAACAGCGGAAAAGTATGATAACGCTTATATGTATATCAACTTCATGGATACAAACGAGATCAACTCCCTGATGCTCTACGACGGAGAACCTTACGAAGATGAGGCGGAAGGAGTCTGGCTCGAAGAATGGTTTGCAAGGACAAATAACATTCATATCGGCGATACTTTTACGGTAAAAATCGATAGCCTTCGCATTGATGCAGTCGTCAAAGGTATTGTTGATGCTCCGGATTATGTATATTATGTATCGGAATCCGATGTAATGTACCCTAACTATACAAAGTGCGGTCTCGCATTCATGTCTGCCTCCATGTACCCCGATCCCGCAAATATGATCTACAATCAGCTTCTTGTTGATGTACGTGATGAGATAAGCGATGATGAAAGTATTTCCATAATAAAGGATAAGCTTGAGAATGCCTTCGACCGTGAAGATATAGCTGTTACCGACAGAAACCAGAATCTGAGCTTTGCTACATTTGATTCCGAGGTAAAGCAGCATAAGGCAATGGGGATTATGTTTGCCGTCGTATTCCTGGCAATAGCGCTTCTTGGCATAGTAACGACAATGGCAAGGGTCACAACAAGCCAGAGAACCCAGATAGGTACCCTTAAGGCACTGGGATTTTCAAAAGCAACAATTACTGTGCACTACGTATCATATGGATTTGTTATCAGTACA
This sequence comes from Lachnospiraceae bacterium UBA3762, assembly GCA_002371615.1. GTDB lineage: Bacteria > Bacillota > Clostridia > Lachnospirales > Lachnospiraceae > UBA2868. The sequence continues at coordinate 139,317 of DFGA01000006.1, forward strand.
CTCGGCTGTATTGCCGGAACATGGCTTGGGCTTCTGACTCTTCCTCCATGGATACTCGGAATGTTTGAGGGAAGTTACCTTGTCCCGGATCTTAAGGGCAGACTTACCGTACTCGACGTTACAGCAACTATACTGGCCATCGCCGTATCCACTCTTGTAAGTTTCTTATCGTGCCGAAAAGAATTAAAAGATCCTCCGGCGGTAACCTTAAGACCCCCCGCAGCAAAGAAAATACGCCACTCCGCCCTTGAAAAGAGTAAACTGTGGCTCAGACTTGATTTTTCCACGCAGTGGAACCTAAGGGATGTGCTGAGAAATAAAATGCGAAGTCTTATGGGTATACTCGGTGTTATGGGCTGCTCAATGCTTCTCATATGTGGTTTTGGCTGCTTTGATTCCATTAACGGAATGCTCGACAAAATGTATGGGGAACTCATGACCGCATCAAACAAAATACTGCTCAGTTCCGATGCAGGGAGCGGATACGCCTACGATCTTAACTCACTTTATAAGGGCCAGCTGGTTATGGAAACAAGTGTGGAATTCGTATCCTCTACTGCCAAGAAGAGCGGCTCGGCCACAATAATTGACAGGGGAAACTACGTTCACATCCAGGATAAAAACTTAAAACCAGTAAAACTCAAAAAGAACGGTATTGCCATGACAAATAAAATGGCAAATCTTCTCGGAGTAGGAGAAGGTGACTATATCAGGTGGCATCTTGTCGGTGACGATAAATGGCAGAATACACGAATTGCGCAAATATACAGAGATCCATCGATTCAGGGAATAACAATGTCACGTTCCGTGTTCGAGGATATGGAATATACATTCAGGCCTACATCTATCCTTACAAACATGAGCGTTGATAAATCACTTGTAGACGATGATGAAGTATCATCAGTCCTCAATGTCGCCGACATGAAGACTTCCTTTGCGGAGACACTTGAGATGATGAACGCCATGGTCTATATACTGGTTGTGGCTGCCGTGCTGCTTGGTGTGGTCGTCCTGTATAATCTCGGAGTTCTCTCGTTTGTGGAAAAGACGCGGGAAGTTGCCACCCTTAAAGTACTGGGCTTCAAATCATCTTCGATCAGAAACATCCTTCAAAAGCAAAACATATGGCTTACAGTTATCGGCATTGTCATCGGACTGTATGCCGGGTGGGGAATGCTCTATGTGATCTGCACTACTGTGTCGGAGACTCTTGATATGTTTCCTATCATCAAGCTTCCGACCTACCTGTATGCGATCGGCGGAACATTCCTCGTATCGGTATCCGTAAACTTCATGTTTTCGGGAAAAGTCAAGACGATTGACATGGTTGATGCCCTTAAGGGGGTTGAGTGATGTTCTGTTATTACAAACGTACCATAAGAACGTTAAGTCCCAGCATATTCTTGTATTCTATGTTGTGATTAAGCTTGTATATCATACGTATTCCGATGTTCTTGGCTGGATCATCGGGATCTTTGATCTCTTTTCTTGCAGCAGGATCAAAGGGAACACAGTCATCCTTTATCCGCAGAATAACATTGTTGTCTTTATGAACAACACGGATGTCTATCGAATGATTTTTCCCATCCTTGGTAAAGCCATGCTCTACGATATTACCGGCCATTTCCTCAAGGAAGAGCGAGGCCATGTAAGCTCTTCTGTTATCTATTCCACGCTTTATACAAAAATCATTAACCGCCCTTGATACCTTTACGACCTCATCCTCTTTCCTAACACTTATATCCAATCTCTCGTCTTCGGAGAAGCCGAAATCATTAGGGATCACCATAAGTTCATCCATATTGCGGGGAGTCCCCTTGAGCCTGATTATCGAATAAACTACGACTACGATCGTTGTCACAACACCGTTTAAAACGTTTGCGATATAGACACTGTTCATTCCTACAGAGCGAATCAGGAGCGCAGTAAAGAGAGACACGCTAACAACACCGTCCAATATCGAGAGCAGGTGTACCAGTACCACTTTACCTGAGCTTTGCGCATAAACCGTAAAATGCATACATATGATTGAGAGCGGCATGCAAAGCGGAAGTATCCTGAATCCCCATACCGTCATCATAAATACAGGATCCGATGTATCCTTGTAGTACAATTTTGTAAGGGGAACAGCACATGCGATAATGATGCCGCAGATTACACACATGAGTGGGATGAACCGTTTGAACATGTTACGCATAACATCTGTCAGAGTCTGCCTGTCCTCCTCACCCATGCTTATACTCATTACCATTCTTGATACAGCCATCATTCCGCCCGGAAGCCCCCATGCGATACGCAGCAGATTATCGGATGAAGCAAGAGCAGATACTCCCGCTGCCCCGACGTATGTCATAAGGAGTGCATTTACTATGAATCCACGAAGAGTCTGGTATCCGTAACTTGCCGCACCCGGAATACCGATAATGACGATGTCCTTTGTTTCGCTCCAATCAAGGTGCCTCTCGAAAAGCTTCAGTTCTGATCCTTTAGTAAAGAAATACTGTGCCTGAATAAGGAAATATACCCAAAGCCCAAGGGATGAGGCAAGTGCTAGTCCAAAGGCTTCCATTTGCAGCTTGCCAACAAAAATATAATTAAGAACGATATTAACGAATATATACGTTACGGAAGCCGCAGTGGTCCTGCTGACCCTGTTCTCAAGAGACAAAAACGATGCAAGCTGGTTTCCGAGAATGAGCGGTAAGAGTCCTACAGCCTGACCTGCAAGATAAGAATTAAAAAGAGGACGTACTGCCGGATCCTTTGCAATAAATCCCGTAAGATCAAACAGTCCGAATATAAGGAATAATACGATAAAAAACAGCGCTATGGCCGTTGACAGGATAATTGCGACCGAAAAAACATTCCGGACCTTCTTATCTTCGTTCCGCCCCATATACTTTCCGCACATTATCGTCGCGCCGCCGACTAGCATCGTTGAAATGGCATATATGAGCATATTGATCGGACTGTATAGTCCAACAGCCGTCATTGCGTTGACCCCTACGAAGTTTGTGGCAAACAGACCGGATATTATAGCATTTATCGACCCTATAAGTGCCAAAAAGACCTGCACCGGAAGCAGTCTGAACATAAGTTTTGACGTCAGTTTCATGTTGGATTGAGCGCTGTTCATTTTATCTCCTTGTATATCCTGAAACGGTCTAATATAAATTCTGTATTTATCATACAAATCTGTAAATCTGATTATAGCACATATGATCAGGTTTATAAGGGATTTATGTTAACTATCAGCGAATAATTACCGATAAATAATATAGAAGGAGAACATATTTACTGTTATCTGGGAAAGGATTCCCGCACACTTTGAGCAAGTTGTGAAGGCTCTACAAGGAGGTAGGCCATGACAGAATATTCAAGAGACGATTACAGAAGAATATCGGGCGTCGGTCTTATCAACCGCACCGGTCCGGATGCAGGCGGATCAGGAGGAATGTACCGCGACAACCGCCGCAAACAGAGCGACGGAAAATTTGCGGGAATTCTCGAAGGAGAACAACGCAAAGGTAATGACGAGATATCCGTTAAAAGCACCGGTTACGGACGAAGCGGCACACCGATAAATATTATGATCCAAATGAAAGATTATACTTTCCAGTGAGTCATACAAGAGACGGAGCTATCGACAAACCGATCCTCTCATTGTAAGGGATGAGTGTGGCCTGTACTGCATGGTACAGATCGGATTTTCCCGGCCATACAGTCCCTATCAGATCATTATTCCTATCCAGCTGATGAAACCATGATCCCTTTTCGTGGTCAACTACTTTCTCATCAAGGTATTCCATAAACATTGCATAATCTTTTGCATACCTGTCAGATCCTGTAATACGGTACAGGACAGCCGATGTGTTGATTGCCTCGGCAAGAGTCCAGTGCATCCTGTCGTGTACAACAGGCGTACCTTCCCAATCGGTTGTATAGCATATTCCGGGCGCTCCGTCAGCAAACCATCCGTCCTTTACAGCGCGGTCATAAAGAGCTATCGACGCATCTGTGTATTTTTGACGCCCGCTTTTATCATCAATGAATGCTGACAGGGCATATTGTACTATAAGCCTTGCCCACTCGATACCATGTCCAGGGGTCGCACCGAAAGGTTTGAACGGATCATCGGGCTTATCACGGTTAAGCATCAGATCGGCTTTCCAGTCTTTTGTAAAATGCTCGGGGATCCGCCAGTTGTTTTCAGCAGCCCATTTAATGACATGATCGATTATACGTCCGGCTCTATTCCTGTATTTTTCATCATCCATCACATCGGCCGCAGCGAGAAAAGCTTCGACCGTGTGCATATTTGAGTTGATGCCGCGATAGTCCGCAAGTTCGGTAAAATCAGTATCCCATGTATCAACAGACAGTCCTTCTTCTTCATTCCAGAAGAATCTGTCATATGTTTCAAGGGCTTCACGAAGCAGGTCATCGGCTCCATCAATATGAACGAGACTTGCAGATGACGCGGCAAGGATCACAAATGCATGCGCATAGCACTGCTTGGTCGGCAGAATCTTACCATCCGCAGATATCCCGGCATACCATCCGCCGCTTTTACCATCGTGCAATTCTCCAAGAAGTCCGTTTATCGCTGCTGCGGCAAGCTGCCTGCTGCCTGTATGTCCCAGCATCTCACCCATGCTGTAAACATGAGCCATACGACATGTTATCCATGTCTCGCGCGGCCTGTCGCGCCACGGCGTACCGTCATCACCCAGGTAATATGCACCACCTTCGGGGGATGCAAATCCGTGCCCGAACGATAACAGATCCTCACGCAGGCACTTAACAAACTCCCTGTTCTCTATTGTGTCGATCACGTACTTATTCACGATGTCCCTCTTTCTACCGCTCCAGATTCCTGTAATTACCGATCATTTGTTGATCATGTAATTAAGAAGACGGTTTATATCTTCAGGTTCATAAGCTACAATCTCAAGCTCCTTGATCGCACCGTCAGAGAATATGTTTGCAAGTGATACATACTGAGACAGCTTACTTTTAAGATTAAGTCTGTCCCCTTCGCCGGTTACAAGTTCAACTTTTCCCTTGCACTCGTCAATCACCTTAAAAAACTTGTCAATGTCTTTGATGTTTTCTACTTTCATGCTAAACCTCCTTAAACCTAAACATTTATTATCATGCTCTGCATTCCATCATTTTCCCGATCTCATCAGGTGAAGGCATCACCCGAAGCGCCCCTCTCCTGGTTGTAATAATGGACGCAGCTGCATTTGCAAATGTAAGCATTTCTTTTAGATCCTTCTCGCAGATGTCTTTGAGACCTCTTTCGAGAACGAAATGAAGAACGCACCCTCCGAAGGTATCACCGGCACCCGTCGTTTCGATCGTGTTCTCCTGAATAAACGGCGCGGCTTCAGCCTTAATATAACCCGATGCCGGATCAGCCCTGTAGAATGCCATGCTTCCGCATTTTCCGAGAGATACCGTGATCAGTGTGATATTATAACGTTCGAGTATCCATTCCACTCCTTCGGTATAATCTTCCTTATCTGTCAGCCACTGTATCTCGTTATCGGAAATCTTAAGGATATCACAATATTCAAGGCCTTTCATTACCTGCCTGCGGGCCTCTTCCATGTCATCCCACAAAGGCTCCCTGATATTCGGATCAAACGAGATCATTGCACCTGCCTTTTTGGCTTCTGTAACCGCATATATCGTTGCTGACCGTGCAGGCTCGTGTGTCATGGACAACGTCCCAAAGTGAAATATCTTCGTCGACTGCAGCAAAGAGGTTTCTATCTCCTCACTCCGAAGCAGCATATCCGCTCCGGGATTACGGTAAAAGGAGAAATCCCTGTCTCCGTCCTCAAATGTTTTGACAAAAGCAAGCGTTGTACGCGCATCTGTATCCGTAACAAGTCCCTCAGAGTCTATCCCGACCTCGTCGAGCACCTCCTTAAGTTCATGCCCGAATATATCGTCCCCGACTTTCCCGATAAAAGCTACATTGTGCCCAAGCTTTTTCAGCATCGCCAGTACATTACAGGGGGCTCCCCCCGGATTTGCTTCATACAGCGCATTACCCTGCTCAGATTTTCCGTTCATAGTCATGTCTATGAGAAGTTCACCAAGACCGACTACATCAAATGTTTTTTTCATGTTAATTATTATATACCCTTTTAGCATTTGAGGGCAGAAGGAATTTCACCCCTGCCCTCAATTTGCTCAAAACTGTTTATGCCATATTACTTCAGAAGTTCCATACGGCCGGGATCATTGGCAAATACTTCCTTTGCGTTTTCTTTTGTAACAACAACGGGAGGAAGCTCATAGATGGCTACATCCTTGACTCCGTTATCGACCGTTACGTCTGTTGAAGGCATACCCTTGCCTTCCTTAAGTGAATTGATTATATCAATGGTCTCAGCAACGAGTGCGTCGGTGGGCTTGGCAACTGTTGAATACTGTCTTCCCGACCATACCCATTCAACCGATTCATTCTCTGCGTCAAGTCCCGATACTACAGGGATCTGCTGACCGGCATTTTCACATGATGTGATGATAGCTCTTGCAATTCCGTCATTAGGTGAGAGTACCCCGTGGATATCCTTGTCGGAATAAAATCCCGAAAGAAGTGAATCCATTCTTGCCTGAGCCTTTGAATTATCCCAGTCTACGGTAGCACACTGCGTAAAGTCAGTCTGTCCCGATACTACTACAAGAGTACCATCATCGATCTTAGGCTGAAGTACTGACATAGCACCGTTGAAGAAGTTAGGCGCATTCGGGTCAGCCGGGCCGCCACCGAAGAGCTCAATGTTGTAAGGGCCTTCACCTTTAACCTTAGCCAGACCTTCAAGAAGAGCCTGGGCCTGAAGTTCACCTGTCTTAACGCTGCCGAACTGTACAACGCCATCAACACCTGTTGTATTTTCAAGAAGTCTGTCGTAACCGATAACGTAAATACCTGCATCTTTTGCCTGCTCAAGAACTGCACCGAGCTGTGTTCCGTCAACAGGACCTACTACGATGACTTTTGCCCCGTTCTCGATCATTGACTCTATCTGTTGCTGCTGCTGGGGAACCTTCTGGTCAGCTGCCTGAACGATAGGATTGTATCCTGCTGCTTCAAGCTGTTCCTTGAACATTGTCTCAGCCTCTTTCCAGTTCTGGGTTCCGAGCCATGGAAGTGAAACACCGATTGTTGCTCCGTCTTCAAATCCTTCGCCTGCCGAAGCTTCCGCATCAGCAGTCTCTTCTGCTGCAGGCTCTGCCGCATCTGCTGCGTCTGCTGCGGGTGCTGCGGGTGCTGACTCTTCTACTGCCTGAGCGGGTGCACTCTCGGCAGCACCTTCTCTTCCGCCGCATGCAGTAAGGCATGCACTAACCATTGTCGCTGCCATCAACATTGTGATGATCTTCTTTTTCATATTGAATTCCTCCGTTTCAAAAATAGCCAATAATTGATTGTCTGCTTATTTATGTCATGCCGTCTCTCCGGATTAAGACAGCCTGCCATCTGTATGTTATTTCTTCTCGGATCGGAAAAGCTTTGAAAATACAGAACCTGATCCCGACTTCTTGCTGTATACGTCAAATGCAACAGCTGCAAGAAGTACAAATCCCTTTATTACCTGGGTGCGGTCCGCACCGACACCCATGAGCATCAGTCCGTTGTTAAGAACTGCCATGACAAGTCCGCCGACCATTGTTGCAAGTATCGTTCCTACGCCGCCCGATACGGCTGCACCGCCGATAAATACCGATGCTATAGCGTCCATTTCCCACGATGTACCATCCGCGGGTCCCGCAGCGGTTGACCTTCCGACAAACAGGATACCGGCAACCGCCGCGAGTAATGACATGTTCATCATTGTAAGGAAATAAGTCCTTTCAACGTTGACACCTGATAAAGCTGCGGCATTTTTATTACCGCCGACCGCATACACGTTTCTTCCGAACTTAGTACGTGTTGTGATCGTATGATAGATGATTATGAGTATGAGAAGTATGAGTCCGGGTACCGGGAATGAAGTTCCAACTCTTCCCGAGCCATACAACCATGTAAAGTAACCGATTATCGCACTTACAATACATATTCTGACTACAACCGCCCATATGGGATTATTCTCTTTTGATGCTTTATGCTTTCTCACCTGTGCAATTATGAATGCTGCTATTCCAATGATACCAAGCAAAAGCGTGGAATTGTTCATACCGGTAAATGCCGGTCCCCACTCGGGGAGATATCCCGATCCGAACCATTTGAGTTCTGCAGGTGCGGGTACCGATATCGATTTTGATATCCATATAACTCCGCCACGGAAGATCATCATCCCGCCGAGCGTTGTGATAAATCCGGGAATTCCGAGTTTTGAAAGGAAAAATCCGTGCCATACACCTGCTGCCAGTCCTATTGCAAGTGCGATAAGAACCGCAACCCACCACGGAAGGTTAAGATCCCTTGCCGCTATAGCCATTACCATTCCAGCAAATCCGGCTACCGAACCGACAGACAGGTCGATCTGTCCTATAACTATTACCATCAGCATTCCGAGCGCAAGCACGAGTACGTACGCATTTCCTGCAAGAAGATTCTGGAAGTTTGACGATGTGAGCATCCTTCCGTCCGATATAATGTTAAATACTGCGATCAGAAGCACCAATGCCACTACCATCGTATATTGGCGCAGGTCGCCGCCCAATACCTGTTTTATACGTTTCATGATCTAATCCATCCTTTCCGATAATCATCAAGATACTGACGTGATCGTCATTCTCTTCATCAATGCTTCCTGGCTTGCCTCTTCCTTTGCCAGTTCTCCGGTTATGGAGCCTTCAAATATCGTGTATATCCTGTCTGCCATACCGAGCAGTTCCGGCAGTTCCGATGACACAAGAACGACTGCCTTGCCCTGATCCGCAAGTTCATGGATCAGCTTATATATCTCGTATTTTGCTCCTACATCGATTCCTCTTGTAGGCTCATCCAGTATGAGGACATCCGGTTCCGTATACATCCATTTGGAAAGTACTACCTTCTGCTGGTTACCACCGGAAAGCGTATTTACTCCGACATCCACACTCGGTGCTTTTATGCGAACCGATTCCCTGTATTTTTCCGCGGCAATTTGTTCTTCTTCGAAGCTTAAAAGCCCTCTCTTTATTATCCTGTCAAGATCAGCCGATACGATCGTCTGCCTGATGGAATCGAGGAGATTAAGTCCCAGGTTTTTCCTGTCTTCGGGAACGTATGCGATACCATGTTTTATAGCCGATTCCACCGAATTGATCTTAACCTCTTTGCCTTTTATCTTAAGCGTTCCGCCCCTGAATATTCCGTAGTTGTGTCCGAAGATCGATCTCATAAGTTCGGTTCTTCCGGCGCCCATAAGTCCGGCAAATCCCACTATCTCTCCGGCTCTTACATTAAAGCTTGAACCTTTGCAGACCATCCTGCCCTCGACTTCGGGATCTTCTACCCACCAGTCCGATACTTCGAAAATCACTTCACCGGGGTTAGATACATGCTCCGGATAACGATTTTCTATGGAACGTCCGACCATCGCTCTTATTATCTTGTCCTCGTCGACTGATCCGGCTTCAACTTCATAGCTCTCAACAGTATGCCCGTCACGTATTACAGTAACCGCGTCCGCGATAGCCGCAACTTCATTGAGCTTGTGAGAGATCATGATACAGGTGATATCATTTGCCTTAAGTTCTCTCATAAGATTGAGAAGGTTTGCCGAGTCATCTTCGTTGAGAGCCGATGTAGGCTCATCAAGTATGAGAAGCTTAACATTCTTCGAAAGTGCCTTGGCGATCTCAACAAGCTGCTGCTGTCCGACTCCGAGGTGCTTGATAAGAGTGTCCGGGTCTATCATAAGCCCTACTCTTTTAAGTATCTCAACCGTTCTCCTTCGCTCTTCATCCCAGTCGACAAGACCTTTCCTTGTGATCTCGTTACCGACAAAGATATTTTCGGTCACAGACAACTCCGGTATCATTGTGAGTTCCTGATGTATTATTCCGATTCCTGCACTCTCCGACTCTTTGATATTCTTGAACTTCATCTCACTGCCCATAAAAAGGATCTTGCCTTCATATGAACCGTAAGGATAAACTCCCGACAAAACCTTCATAAGAGTGGATTTTCCAGCTCCGTTTTCTCCGCAGATCACGTGAATCGTGCCTCTTCGCACTTCAAGTGTTACATCGTCAAGTGCCTTAACCCCCGGGAACTGTTTTGTGATCGACTGCATCTGCAGTATATAGGGATTATTCTCCATTCCTTTGCCTCCTCCCTTATCATTTCTGATTTGCTTTCAAATATTCACTGGGTTTCCGAAGCAGTCTGTCCGTTGCTATCGCAGCAGCCCCGTACAATGTGGGGTCAACACTAAGTTTCGAAAACTCTATTTTTACTTTTTCATACATCTCCGGGATAACCCTCGCCTGCACCGTTTTCTTTATAGTCGGAAGCAGCAGATCGCCTCCCATTGATATGATATCTCCTATCACAATGATGTCCGGATTATAAGCATTTATAAGAGTCACACACCCGTATGCCAGATAATTTGCGATCTCATCAACGACCTTGCCTGCCTTCCGGTTGCCCCTGCGCGCTTCTTCGAATACATCCCCGCAGGCTTCGGCTCTGTTTTTGTACTTCTTGTTCATAAGATCCGGCATTTCCTGCTTAGCTCTCTCAAGCATCGCAGATGCGCAGCAATACAGTTCCAGGCATCCGTAATTGCCGCATTCGCATCTCGGCCCATTCACATCTATGCTTATATGACCGACCTCACTGGCAACTCCCTGCATTCCGAGCAGAAGATTATCATTCTCTACTATCCCCGAGCCGACGCCTTCGCCCGCAAGAAAATAAGCAAGTGTATTCAGCGGTCTTCCGTGATTGCCGAACCACCATTCGGCAAGTGCACCGGCGTTTGCGTCCTGCTCGATGAACAACGGTTTATTGAATTCATTCCTGAACTCATCTATAAAGTTAATGTCATGCCACTTCGGCATGCTCGTTACCATCGCTATCCGCCCTTCTTCCCTTATGTAAGGTCCCGGGAGTGCCAGTCCTATGGCCACAACATTTTTGTACTTCTTCAAAGTCTCATGTATCTGATCCTTCATGTCAGTGAGAACTTCTCTTGTATCCTGTTCAAGTTCAAACTCTGTCTCGCGCATCGTGTAGAGTTTTCCTGAAATATCGAATACCCCTACAGCGAACATGTGTCTTGAGAATTTGACTCCTATGACCTGCTTTTCCTCGGCATTGAGTCTTAATCCTATCGATCTTCTGTTTCCGTTTCCTTTGATCGTGCCGACCTCGGATACTATACCCATTTCGATCAGCACCGCCGTGATCTTGGTTATCGATGCCTGAGTCAGCCCGGTTATCTTGGCTATCTCAGCTCTTGAACAGACATCTCTTTGCTGAAGTATCTTAACTATCGCAGATCTGTTCATTTCGGTAAGATCACTGTTGTTACTGCCTACAGCACTCTTGTTTGTCATTACTCTTGTCCCCGCTTTTCGAAAATCACTTTTCGGAGTTAATTACTTAACTCTGTTAATACATTAACGCCGTTGTGGTTTTGTGTCAACAGATTCTTCCCAAAAAATCAATTCTTGTTTGGGTTGCACAAAAATGTATTTGCGATATTTGACACTTCAAACAAAAAATAACCTCCGGCTGTATTGCCGGAGGTTTGCCTCTTGGTATTCTCTATTTAAACTATCTTTAGCAGGTCAGCAAACTCATTGATCGTATGATCGGGAGATTTGGCAGTCCCGAATCCGAATGCTGCATGAATAAACGCGACACCTGCTTTTCTGCTTGCGATCTCATCCTTTTCAATGTCACCGACGTATACAGGATCATTCATATTGTTCCTGTCAGCAACAAGCCTTATGTTCTCGGCCTTGAGCATTCCCGTATCTCCCGGGCATACATGGTCGATTATGAAAGGTTCAATACCCGTCTTCTTCATAACAAGCTCTATATATCCGCTCTGGCAGTTACTGACGATCGCGACTTTATGATTTTTTGAAAGCTTCTCAATTGTGTCTTTCATACCGGGGTAAACCATTCCGCCCTTTTCCTCCAGATAAGAGAACTCGTACTTACTGCACAAGGGCTCAAACACCTCTATCTCTTCATCGGATACTTCCGGAATGATATTTCTGAATATCTCATCCATCGGAAGTCCGAACAGTCCTCTAAGGTCCTGCGCCGTAACGCTCTTGTCATATCCCCTCTCGCGAAGTGCTCTGTTCCATGCATCCTTCACAACCTCCGTCGAATCCCAGAGTGTTCCGTCTATATCAAGTATTATTCCGTCGTACATATCAATTATCCCTTCCTGCCGGATCTTTATCGTCCGTGTCGCTTTCCATATTGGCAAGCGCCTTATATGTAAGAGTATAAAGCGTCTGAAACTCCTCGACTGTAAGCCCCATCCGGCCTGCGATACACGAAGGTATCTTGACAGCTTCCTCCTTAAGAGCACTACCCTTATCCGTTATCGACAGAAGAAGCATTCTCTCATCATGCGGATCCCGCTGTCTTGTAATGTAGCCCGCCGACTCAAGTCTCTTCAGGACCGGAGTAAGCGTTCCGTAATCAAGATGCACATATTCCGCAAGCTCTCTTGACGATACACTCTCATGCTCCCACATTACCATCATGACGATATACTGCGTATATGTAAGCCCGAGTTTCTTCAGATGCGGACCGTACTGGCTCACAAGTTCCTTGGAGCACGCATAGAGCGGAAAACACACTTGATTATTAAGTTTTATTGATTCGTATTTGTCTTTCTTGCTCATTTGGTTTTGCCCTTTTTACTTTTGCTAAAGCGAGTATCTCATAAAACTGCTGCCTCGTCAAGAGACAGCGTTCAAACAACGATATCCGCGATTTTGCATCCTGCCACCGTGATCAGATCCCCCGGAGCAAGCTCTATCTGATACCCAACCTTACCGGCGCTGACAAATACCTTATCGAAGCCTGCCGCCGTCTCATGGATAAAGGTGGGAAACTGCTTCTTCATGCCTATGGGAGAGCACCCGCCGTGTACATAGCCGGTAAGCGGCAGAAGTTCTTTCTGTTTTATCATGCTGACCGCCTTTTCACCTGATGCTTTTGCGGCTTTCTTGAGATCAAGTTCTTCCTTCACAGGCACAACAAAAACATAGTAAGCGCCGCTTTTCCCCTGTGTTACCAGGGTTTTGAACACTTTAGCGGAATCCTCGCCGAGAATTGCTGCGATCTCTTCACCGGTCATTGTAGCATCGGGCTTGTATGTATGGCTCTCATAAGGTATCTTCTTCCCATCCAGAGCTCTCATTACATTGGTTTTTTCTTCTTTTTTCATTTAATGCTTTTCTTGTCCTTCTTCAAATATCTATAACCCTAACGGAGCAATGCTTCTGCCCAATATCCCATTCATATGCGCGATGGCAGTACCGTAATTCGTGAAGGGAACTCCGCTCTCCTGTGCTGCGATCATACGGTTTCTGACTTCGTTGTCGTTCAGCATGCAGGCACCGCAATGAATAATAAGGTCAAAATCATTCAGATCATCGGGATAGCCGTGTCCCGAAGTAAAGGCCATCTCAAGGTCCTTACCTGTATATTTTTTCAGCCATGCAGGAAGCTTAACGGTACCGATATCCTCACACTGTCTGTGATGCGTACATCCTTCCGCGATCAGTATCTTCGCATGATCCCTTAAGCGATCTATTGCCTTCGCGCCCTCCACTGCTTCCTCTAAAAATCCTTTGTAGCGCGCCATCAGCACAGAAAACGAGGTCAGCGGTATCCTCTCGGGGACGATCTTCATGACCTTTCCGAAAGCCTGCGAATCCGTGATTACAAGCGCAGGGTCATCTTTGAGACCGGAAAGAGTATTGGGGAGCTGTTCCACGGATGTGACCATACTTACCGCATCCGCATCTAGTATATCCCTTATCGCCTGCTGCTGTGGCAATATCAGTCTGCCCTTCGGGGCAGATGTGTCGATAGGAATAACAAGGACTACCGTATCTCCTTTGCCGATAAGGTCCGCAACAAGTCTTACCTGCTTTGTGCCGCTATTAACTGCTCCGGCGATGGCCTCCTTGAGTGCTTCAACACCTTCCCCGCTTTTTGCCGAAACGGGTATTACCGGAAAGCCCTGAAGAATACCCGCCGGATTATCCCCGGCTTCAAGGTTTCCGTCTGCATCAATATCCGTTTTATTCCTTGCAATAACACATGGGATCTGCCTGGTCCTGATCAGGTCAAGAAGTTCTGTCTCCGAAGGATCGAGTACATCTTTCTCTATGACCAGCACGGCAATATCACAGGTTGCCAGCACTTCTTTAGTCCGGCCGACCCTGAGCTCGCCAAGCATCCCTTCATCATCGTAACCCGGAGTATCAATTATTGTGACCGGGCCTAACGGAAGAAGTTCCATGCTTTTTCTGACAGGATCCGTCGTCGTGCCTTTGATCCCGCTTACAAGTGAAACCTGCTGATTCGTGATCCTGTTGACAAGACTGCTTTTCCCGGCATTTCTCAGTCCGAAAAACCCTATATGTGTTCTTTCCGCCATCGGCGTATCATTCAAACTCATGATTTTCCCTCATTGATGTCTTTGGGAGCCACGGTTATTTAAAAGTGGAAATCCCTCTCACCGTCTACGATCTTGACAAGCCTGTCCCGTACAATATTGCGTACCTGCTCCTTCGGTATCGTTTCTATCTCTCTTTCGATCACTTCTTCGCCGATCCGTCTTGTATCCTCCGATGCATAATCTATCAGGAATTCCTTTAATGTCATGAGGGCATTGGGATGGCAGCAGTTCTGTATCTGTCCTGATTTACACAGCTCCATGAAGCGGTCTCCGGTTCTGCCTTCACGGTAGCATGCCGTGCAGAACGAAGGGATATAGCCGGCTCTCATCAGCCAGTTCACAACTTCATCAAGCGTTCTGTTGTCGGATACGTCAAACTGTTCCGTATCATGAGGGCGCTCTTTCTCCGCATATCCGCCGACTGAGGTCCTCGATCCGCCGCTGATCTGACTGACACCGAGACGTATTATTTTCTCTCTTACTTCCGGAGTCTCTCTGGTGGAGATGATCATTCCGGTATAAGGTACGGCGATCCTGATGCAGGCTGCGATCTTGCAGAACATATCGTCGCTTAAGGAATTGTCAAAATCATCCGGGTCGATGTCATCGGCGGGCTTCACCCTCGGTACGCTGATAGTATGGGGGCCGACGCCGTGAACAGCTTCCAGATGTTCCGCATGCATAAGGAGTCCCGCGAATTCATACGCATAGTTATCAAGTCCGAACAGCACGCCGACTCCCACATCATCAATTCCGCCTTCCATGGCACGGTCCATGGCTTCCGTATGATATGCATAATCATGCTTCGGACCTGTAGGATGAAGTATCTCATACTGCTCTTTATTGTATGTCTCCTGAAACAGGATGTAAGTACCTATCCCGGCATCTTTGAGCTTTCTGTAGTTCTCGACAGTCGTGGCCGCAATATTGACGTTGACCCTGCGGATCGCACCGTTTTTATGCTTGATCGAATAGATAGTTTTGATGCAGTCAAGGATGTATTCGATAGGGTTGTTTACCGGGTCCTCACCGGCTTCTACGGCAAGCCTCTTATGTCCCATATCCTGCAGGGCAATGACCTCCCTTGCCACCTCTTCCTGCGTCAGTTTCTTCCTCGGGATGTGCTTGTTCTTCATATGGTATGGGCAGTACAGGCAGCCATTTACACAGTAATTGGACAGATAGAGCGGGGCAAAGAGCACGATACGGTTCCCGTAAAAATCCTTTTTGATCTGCTCCGCAAGATCATAGATCTCCTTTATCTTTCCTTCATCCTCACAGGCAAGCAGAACGCTTGCATCGCGATGACTCAGGCCTTTGCGCTTTTTGGCCTTCTCTAATATTTCATCAACGAGAGCAAGATCGTTCTTATGTTCTTCGGCATACTTCACAGTCTCCCTTATCTCTTCGTCATTGATGAATTCTTCGGCCTTCATTGACCTCATGTCATACTTCATTTGTAATTCCTCACTTTCTTTCTCAAGAGCCGCACCATTCCCGGTTCTATGCTTTATTTAACCTCAGTCCTTATGGTCTCCCCGGTCTGTCACTATTTCATATCCGATCTTTCTGACACGCCCTTTTAAACATTCTATGCACTGTGCAGCCTCCTCACCGGTGCATATCTTGTTGTCATACAACAGGTATTTTCCTCTTACACTTACGGGTGACAGGTTCGGCATCAGCACATTAGCACCGCTCAATATCCCTTTCTCGCGCCCCATCGGATCTATTGTTCCCAGTGCCGTTGTTGCCGGAAGCAGCACATCGGGAAGCGTCAGCCGGATAAGAGACAGCAAAAACAGTGTCAGCTCCGCACTTCCGGCCGTTTCTTTTCCAAACGGGGTGTCCTGATGCGGAATAAACGGACCTATTCCGACCATCTCAGGTCTTAGTTCCTTTAGAAACAGCAGCTCGTCTGCCAGATCCTCTTCCGTCTGTCCGGGTGATCCGACCATAAAACCTGCGCCGGTCTGAAATCCCAGTTCCTTGAGATCCCTTAAACATTGCACCCTGTTATCCCAGCTCATATTATCGGGATGTAATAACCCGTAATGCTCACGATTTACAGTCTCATGCCGCAGCAGGTAACGGTCCGCACCCGCCTCTTTCAGCCTGCGGTAACTCTCATATGATCTTTCCCCAATGGATAATGTTACCGCACAGTCCGGATGCCGCTCCTTGATATCCCTGACAACCTTACTAAGGATCTCATCACTGTAATACGGGTCCTCTCCTCCCTGAAGGACAAAGGTTCGAAAGCCCAGTTCATATCCGCTATCCGAACACCCGATTATCTCTTCAGGTGTCAGGCGGTATCTGTCCGCCTTATCGTTCCCGGCACGGATTCCGCAGTAATAACAGTTATTCCTGCAGTAATTCGTAAATTCGATCAGTCCGCGGATGTATATCTTCTTCCCGTATATCCCGTCACACACCGAACCGGCAAGCTCTGCCGCCCGTTCGCGTATCACCTCACGATTTTTAATCAGATGAAGATATTCATCACGGCTGAGTATAGTTTCCGTTTTCAGTTTGTCTATAAGCTCAGCGGTATTATACATTGCTAAATGCTGCTTTCGAAGAAACGCCGTCTAACTTCCCGATCTGCCCGCAAAGGGTATTGATCTCGTTCTGTGCCGCATCGACAACAACGGTGATACAGCTGATGTTCTTCTTCTCGTAGGGCAGTCCCATCCGTCCAATGATTTTCTCCCTGTGCTGTGTCAGAATATCGTTCAGTTTGCCCACACTGTCCGGGTTCTCGACGATAATACCGATCACGGCAACACGTGTATCCGTCTGTCCCATTTAGTCCTCCCTATCTGATCATTTTCATACATAACATCTTCAGATATTGCAGAAAAAAAAGCCGTGCGAAAGCACGGCAAAAATCATACGTTTCATGTTCGCACTTTCGGTCAGATCACATCTTTCCGTCAGATTGAATGTATTGTAATCCCCACCGGAATATCTGTCAACACCGGCTAGTTGTGGTCTGCTCAATCTGTACATCTGATTTATCCAGCCATTTCAGAGCTTTCTTGCATTTAGAACACTTAGGATAACAGTATATCTTAACCATATATCTGGTATAAAGCTTTCTGATCTGTATTATCTTCATCAAAATGCACTAATCGAAACATAAACCCTCCTGTGATCAATCCTCTCCCACAAGATGCACCATCATATAGTTATGACCTGTTGCCGGAAGAAACTTCTCTATAACATCCCTGGTCTTCATCTTTAGGCTTGAAGTGCATACACATGGATGGCATCCAATATCCTCTCCCTTAAGCACATCTTCATCTATCAAAAGCTGTACTGCGTGGTCTTTGTCATTCATCAGTCCCATAATACTGACCGCTCCGGGTTCTATATCAAGGTATTTAAGCATATCCTCCGGCTCTGCAAAGGAAAGTCTTGCCGAATTTATCTGAGATGACAGTTCTTTTGTCTTAAATTTCTTGTTACCGGGCATCATCAGCAGATAAAAGCTGGTCTTCTGCCTATTGCAAAGAAATAAATTCTTGCAGATCAACACTCCCAGCACCGCATCTATTTCATTGCAGGCCTCCATATTGTTTGCAGGCTCGTGATCTGTACGCTTGTATTCAATGCCAAGACTATCGAGAAAATCATATGTCCTTATCTCCCTTGGCAGTCTGCCTTCTGTACTATCCGGTCTTCCGTCATAAAGCTCCATTATCAAAAAACTCCTTTATCTCCTGCATCCTGCTCATCTGATTCACCGAGAACGGGCATCTGCTGTTACAATGACCGCAGCTGACGCAATCAGCGGCATTCTTTTCAAGTGCCAGGTAATGCTCTCTCGCCATATCATCCCCGATACAGGCCAGATCATAGAACTTATTAACCGCACCTATATCTATTCCTGCGGGACAAGGCTCACAGTGATTGCAGTATACACACTTGCCGCTTGCTTCCGGTGGCGCAAAAGTTCCGATGATACTATAGTCAAGCTCTTCCTCGGATTTCTTATAATATTTCAAAAGCGCATCTATTTCTGCTACGCTCTGTGCTCCCGGTAATACAGTAAGGATTCCCGGCTTATCGAGCGCATATTTTATACACTGATGCAGTCCCCATGCCAATCTCACTAATCTTATCTCCGGTTCTTCTGTTTTCCCTGTATTTCATCCGGCACCTCTTACCTATTCCCTACTCGAGAGTAATCTCCACATCGCCATTTCCCAGCAGCTCGGTTAGTTCCTCTTGTGTCATGTCGATATGGCCAAGCCTCGTATA
>DFGA01000006.1:158296-159231 GCA_002371615.1 Lachnospiraceae bacterium UBA3762
CCGGAATACAGGACGATATCTCCATATCCGGTCGTGATCTGTTCATCATTTCTCGGCAGACTTTCTCCAAGGGATCCTACCTGCTCAAATCCACCGTACATAGACATCTTCACAGTCAGCGGACACAGTTCCTTCAATGCTTCTACCGACTCATTTTCTTCCCATTCAACCGGGTATTCTTCACCATCAATCATTAAGATCATACTTTCACCTGCATCTTCATTTATATCTTTTACTGACAACTGCTCAATCTGTACATTAAGCTCATCATCCACTGTCACTCTGTATTTGTGATCAAGATTATCGGCTATCGGTGACCTTTCCTCCACAACCACCGTCGTCTCACCCGGTTTTATTCCAGTAAAGGTGATAATCTTATCAAAACCGGAGCCTGTCATTTCCCCGTGATCAGAGCTATGATATTTCACCTCGGTTTCGTAAGAAACAATGCCTTCGTCAGCGATCAATACATTAAAATCGGGACCGCCCCCATCAAAAGACTCAAAGCTAAGTTTTGCTTTCTCACCACCGGCATTATCACTTGCCTCTTCCGTAACGATTTCTCCGGTCCAGTCCTCTATTCCGCCGAACTCATAGACATTCACATATCCCATATCTGCCAGCTTTTGAGATGCTTCCTTACTTCTCCTGCCGGTACGGCAATAAACCAGTATGATCTGATTTTTGTCCGGCAGCTCTTCCGGCGGAGTATCGGTAATACTCTCATTCGGAATCAGGATTGCTCCCGGAATGTGTCCCTGTGCATATTCATCAGCCCTCCGGACATCTACGATAACGTGACCGTCATCATCCTGCATCATAAGCTTGGCCTCGTCCTGTGATATACTGACATACGCAGGTTTATATACCATGCCGTCACCATCCAGTTTCTGCATTCCGCATCCAAATAATGAAAACATCAGACACACTCCCAA
>DFGA01000006.1:159335-167649 GCA_002371615.1 Lachnospiraceae bacterium UBA3762
CTCTGCTTCCTTCATCTCCGATGCCGTAAAAGCACACAGCTTTACGTCTATGTCAGTATCCGCCAAACTCATTGATCAGCTGAGTATGAAGCAACAAGATCTGCTCTTTACTCAGTCTTCTCATTTAGCAAGCACCTCATATGCCTCTTTATTCTGTGCCAATAATCTCTTCGAAATGGCTAATACATCTTCATCGGTTGCAATTGCACTTTCGTCTGCTTTGCTAAATTCAATAACAAGATATCTGGGAACATTATTCTTAAGGATAACCGCAGTTCTTTTTTCATCCACCAGTCTTGTAACTTTCGAAAAATTCTGGTTAGCTTCTGTAATAGAGATCATTGTGTTAGTATCTATGGTCATTAGAAACACCTCCATTCTTTAACCATAGTATATCCCACTATGTAGCTATAATTCAACCTATTCCCACCTTCCGTCTTATCAAAGAACCTCTTCTGTGTCACGTCATACCCAGTTCTTGAAGCCGTTATTATGCACCACATTGTAAACCGGATAGATTATGTTAAAATCATCCGCTATCGCGCGATTATTCTTTGACAGTACCATACTTGTTGATTTTAACGTTAGCGATTTTGATATTTTTACAATATCGCACACGTTAAATGCTTGATTCAGAAGAATATAACTCTATGTAAAAAGTCGTTCCCCAAACAGACAACCGAAAGTTGACCGGTAGACAACTATTAATATAAATGCACCAAAAAAGGACCTCCGAAGAGATCCTTGGTATCTATCATTTCCTACAGTTTAAACATTATTCGGAAGGATGTCGATGTAATATTGATTTCCTTCCGAATAAAACCTTCATAATATATAAAAGAAAGATCTTTATGGTTACTTTCATATGTCCTTATTACACTACTTTTACCCGATCCAAAATTGCCCGCAAGTCATGTAGATAGTCCTTCCTATACCTTAAAACTAGTCAAACAAACTATCACACATTACTATCTTCCTACGCAACCATTAAGTGCCCCATAAAATGAACAGAAGAGGACTGTTCGTCCTCTTCGTGGTCCTTGATTATATCGTAAAGATTAGCTTCGTAAAGCTCCATCAATGCGAACATGGTATCTGCCTGGGGATAGCTCTTGCCCTTCTCGTATTTGTAAACGGCCTGAACCGATCCGAGACAAAGATACTCTCTTACGTCATCTACGGAGAGGTTTTTTGCAACACGAAGGCGCTTTAAGTTCTGTCCTACGACCTTCATGTCATATTCCGGACGATAGATCATCTCATTCCTCCTCCTGTACTCGATACGCGAGTACGCGCTACTTGGATTAATGGGGAATTACGATAGTGTATCACTTAATCCCACAGATTCCAAAACCATTCTTTAAAGAGATCCATTCCCTTGTCCTTGCACTCATACCTGTATTCATCAATTTTTCTCTCTTCCGCAAAATACAACTCCGAGAGCTCTTTGTATTCCGGTACATCCGAGGGCATATACATCCTATATGATCCCTTTCTTTCTTCCTCTGCCTTTTCCTCATCTGTCTTTAGTCCATCACCAAATAATCCATACTTCTCCGTGAATTCTTTAAATTCTCTGTCATATTCTTCTTCATACGGATTCTTCTTTGTACAGGTATCCTCGTTAGCCTCCCTAAAGAGAAATATCATTTCGGACAGGATGTCCTTCCATCGCTCCATGCCCTCCTCATCTACCTCTTCCGGCGCACCTGTACCCACAAGTGCCTGAGAGAAATTATTAGGCATACAAGGATATCCATGAGTGGTTTCCTTAAGATCCTCAAGCATATTCGGAACGACATTTAGGAACCACCAGTCGATCGACCAGACATCACGATCGCAATAACCGTACTTTATTCTCTGATATGAGTGTTTTATATTCCGTCCCCAGCGCTTAACGTGCTTGATGGGATTTATGAATCCACGCTCTCTTTGCTCGAAGCAGGAATAGTCTGTTTTCATCACAGTGCTCACCTCCACACTTCCATCATAAACGAGCACTGATCAGAAATCATTGACGGCATAGTTCAATCAGAGAATGTTTTCCGGTTTACTCATCCTACCAGTCCAGCCCATTTCACGAGTCCACTCCATCCTGGAAGTATCTAAATCTCTTCAACTCGTCTTCGGCATTCACGACGTCTATATCGGACGATTCCTTTTTATCACAGGCAAATCACGTTGTTGTTTCTTCGCAGGCAGGGCTTCGGTATATACCGGATGCAATTTACATATCTTACTCAGTTTGGTTTCTCTTCTTTCGGAGAGCCGCAATAACATCATTAATGTTATCCACGCTGATAATATCCGTTTTTTCATTCTGATATTCTAGAAGATTATCTTTGTTTTCTGCTTCGAATTGACGAGTCCGGGAATACAATTTCTCATAATTCCCATCCTCAAGTACATTTTCAAGATAATTTCTGATCTCCTCAGATAAGGATTCATAGGATCCATATAAATTACAGACTGCACCCTGTATCCTCGCAAAAGTAAGAGGATCCCCGTTCTTCTCCTGATCCCATAAAATCCCGATTATGTCTGACATATCATACTTATACTTTCTCCCGGATTTCAGTTTCATTGCCAGGAGATACTCACCCGAAACTGTCCTGAACGTAACTATATTGGAATATGTCTTATAATATCTGGCAAACTGCACGATCTTTGGTGTATATGATTCTGTCTTCTTAAAATCATCATTCATCCATCCTGTCGGAAGACCATATTTATCACCCACAGAATTTATCGCATCTTTCATGTATGACGAAGCAGTTATTATGGCATCCGCATCATATGTCATCTCACGAAAACCATAGTTGAGCACTACGGCAGCACCTCCGATCAGGATGATCTCCGCAGGCGTATTTTTCCCACTCCGTTTTCTATATTCTTTGGCGAGTTCTTTCAGATACATATCAAGATTTTCTTTTGTAAATGGTTTATCAGACAACGTTCCTCACCTCATTCTCTATGATGTTGAATCGCAAAAACTCGGGAATAGCTTCTTCCTCGGCTTTTCTCTTCATTTCATCTGATTTTAATACCTCACTCGCAAGAAGAACTCCCACGGGATAGACGGGAGTCTTAAGCTTTCGGGAACGGATGTCATCATATTTCGTACACAAAGGAATACCGTTTTCACGAGAAAGATAGTCTACCATCGCAAGAAGGTATAAGGCTTCCAGATACCAGTGCTTTTCATACAAAGATCGGATCTCATCTGTTTCCAGCACCTGAATCATAAAATCGATATCTCCCATATCCTTCACATGATGACAGGTATTACTCTTAAATGTTTCAAATGTGCTGCGATATTCCTCACGGGCAGACTCCAGGATATCTTCTATAGTAATATTTAATACCTTTGCAAGACGGTATAATGTACCGGCGGCACACTTTTCCATTTCAGCCTTTCCGCTACAGATATCATTAATCGTTGCCTGAGGTACTCCACTTTCCTTGCTTAGTCTATACATCGTCATGTTTTTTTCATCCAACTTATCTTTTATCAGCATAATATCGGCCTCCTTCTCTCCTTTACATATTATATCGGTTGACCGATGTAATTTCAAGAAGGCACCAAAATTCCACCCAATAAGGTTGGATTCAAATTTGTTACTTGTGTATATCAGTGCCCCGCAGGAGGCTCGAACTCCCGACCCTCTGATTAAAAGTCAGATGCTCTACCAGATGAGCTAACGGAGCATGGTTAAAAAACCCTAAGTAATGTTGAAACAGTACTCTGTGATAAGCTTCTCCAGTTTTGATACGCTAAGCATTGTTATCAAATCATCCGGTGACTTATCACTGTCTATAGCCACAAACCCAGCCCATGCATATGGCGAATCTTTTATCTCTAACGCTACTGCACGCCGGTCATGATCATATTCTTCATAAAGCGCTCGGGCGTAGTCTGCCATCTTCCTTGCATTATGAAAGACTTCCTCAAATTGCCAGTCATAGTATTTTATGATACGTGCCTCGTTTCCTATCTGATCCTTATGATCTGCTCATACAACAGGATTTCTTCTGCACTCACATTCTTGTTGTCATGATAATGACCGAAAAACCATTTTTTATATTTCACAGTTTGCTTAATCTCTTCGAGATATTTTGTCTCGATGTCCGTCGTATAGAATCCCCTTCCAAGAAGTGCCTGTGTACTGGATGAACAACAGTGCGTTATGATAAAGTCTACAGAATTCTCATGATTCAGAAGATTTCTTCGTCCCTCATCCATCTCTTCCTGTGACGGCAATTCTTCTTTCCACCAACTGATGTGATTGATCCTGTAGGGAAGGATTCCTTTGTTAAGCTCTTTTCTCCTTTTCTTGAAATCAGGATCATCCGGTTCCAGGATCCCGCCATCGATATCATGGCTTGATGCCCCTCCGAAGGCAAAGAAACTTGCACCATCTATATCGAAAACTTGTCCCCTCATAAGATGAATAACTGATGGGCGTATCATGTGAACCTTCCCGCCATGCCATGCCTCTACCGGATAAGCATAGAGGCGATCGAAGTTTTCATGATTGCCATCTATGAACAGTGTTGTATAAGTTTTGCAATCCAACCAGTCCATCAACATGGTCTCTTCGTTACTTTCCTTATCCTTGTTCCACACACCGCCAAAATCCCCAAGGATGATCACATAGTCATCCTTGGTCATTTCATTCTGCTCGGGAAATATGCTGTTGTTAAACCTCTCGAAATTCTGGTGGCAATCACCGGTCACATAGATCACAGTCCTAGTCCTCATTCTTAAGCAGATACTTGTTGTTCACTACTTTCATGGAAAGTGCTCCGCTGATACGTTCTGAGAATACCGGTTCTGTAGGACGGATCACTATTCCTTCTTTCTTGCCGCCGTTCGGATACTCACCATCCGCTCTTTCGAGTAATGCTTCTACTGTCGTATACTTGGATGGAAGATCCATATCTATCTCTTCTATCGGCACACTTTCTACCTCCAGTTCCCTACAAATCTCAAGCATTCTGTTGAGGCCTACACGCTTTCCATCTTCGCGGATCGTAAACACATACCATTCAGGCTTTAATAGTTTCAATCTGTTTTTTTGAATTCCGGGCGCACAAAACTCTCCTTGGATTGTTAAAACATGAAGAGTATTCTTCTTAGCATATGCTTTCATTTTCTTCTCAAGTTCCATACTTTTTATGAGCTCATAGAACGCGCTCTTTCCATCATCCTTGTACTCATAGTTGTGCCCTGTGACATGGAATCCGTTCTCATCAAGAGATACTGAGTGAGAAGATCCATCCATCTTTGTACTGATATAATATTCAAGTCCTGAAAACTCTTTAAGCAGTTCCGGCTCCGCCTGTATTCTCGTCTCATCAGTATGAGGTACATCATACGGGAGAGTACCTATAGTTGTTCCGCCAGTTGTTGCCCGCTCCTCGATCTCCCATTTCCTTACACCAAGCAATTCCGTCACATCATCTCCAAGCTGAGCGTCCTCCCGGATCTCCGGAAACTGATCAACCGGGAGCAGAAGTCCTTGTGATATCTGTCCTCGAAATTTCATTGTTTTAAGCCTGAATCCTTCACCCATGATATCGGTCTTTCGATAACTTGAAGCCCTCATAAACTCAAATTCTTCTTTTATTGGAAGAAAGCTGTCAATCTCAAAATAGACGGCCTTATCCGCAGGCTTAAACTGTCCCTTATTTACTACACATTGCCACCCGAGAACATAAGCCAGCTCTATCCTATCGGCTCCCTCTATGGGCTCGATCTTTATAATCTCCTGTATACTTGCTAGTTTCCTGTTCATAATGATCCCTCCTTGTATATCCGACTGTTACGGCAAGGCCCGATAGGTGGACCCTATCTGATTTTCACACCACCTCCGGATTAAGGTGACGGCGCACCATCAAATATCTCTTATCTACGAAAAATCTCCCACTGCCCAATCTATTGGATAGTCTTCATCATTATGACTGTAAAAATCACTCGGATCGTGAAGATAATTATCGGGGCACTTAAGACGCTTTGCTGCTTCCTGCTCTGACTGGGCATATTTCAGATGATCAAATGGTGCCCAGATCTCGGCTTCATCAGGATCACATCTGACTGTCATAAGGTGTTTTCTGCCATCGTTGAATGTCATATCTTTCTCGTATACCCATTTTCTGGGATCCGGCTTTACATCCCCATGATCGATTATCATTTGTTTGTAATCTGACCATTCAAATTCTTCTCCATATTCATCATAAATGATCAGGCTTTTCTCATGCTTCTTGAAGAATGATTCCAGCTCTGCAAAAGACTTAAATGCCTTATGGCATTGAAACAGTGGTCTCCATCCGCAGCTGCACTTATTCAGATGTATCTCATATCCAAGCCGAGGTTCATCAACGATTTCATATTCTGCATCAACATAGCCATATTCTGAGACTTCAGCAAAATACTTTCTGGCAAGTTGTTTGCTTCCTGTAAACAGATAGTAATTAGTACCCATTCCAATCCTCTCCCAAGCAATATCTTCTCTTTGATTTTACTGATAAAATCAACGTTTGTCATTGTACCGCTAGTATAAAATGATCCTTATATTGCTTCCCGATCTTCCTGATGATAAGATCACGCTCAGCATACAAAAAGCTATACGCAGCTCCAGGCCGGAACAACGTACAGCTCCTTTTCGACTTCTTATAGCTTTTGACCTCTTACTTACAATAAGGTTTCAATACCCGTTCAAAGATCTTGAAATTGCGGTCATCTCTTGGAGAACAGTATACCGCAAACTCGATATTCTTAAAGGCATGTAAATAATCCTTTATCACATTCTTATTTGCCAACGCTACAACCTCCGGATTATTCTGAAAAGCTCCACATCCAAAGGCACCCAATATAACTGTATCGCATCCTTCTGACAACACCACTTCAAGTATTCTGCGCAATTTCTTTTCATGGAGTGTTAAAAGATCCTTATCCTTTATCATCATCTGTCTGTTTCCATCGCCGCTGTTATATCGATTGCTCGGTTGATTCCGGAGATTGGGTGCCGCACATGTTATCACATCCACATCGTACCACTCGGATTCATTCATGAGCTGGGGAGAGGCTGTGTCTGTCTTAAATACTGTAACACCGGGTGTGTAAATAATATCATCATTATGGATTGGATCATGTGCATCTCTGTGCGGCTTGTAAAACCTATCCCACATGGTAGGAGAGTTAAGACAAAAATACAGTCCGGAGCATCTGCAAAGGCACTCCTCCTGTGCGCTTGCTCCATTCACAACCCCTCCACCGGGATTCGATGCCGATGCAAAATTGTGTACTGCTACATGATTCTCCTTATACGCAGCCGCAGCTTCATAAGTTCTCTTTCCAGAAACAATAACCTTTGCCGCATCCTTATAAATGTCTTTCTTCTGTTCCGACAGATTATCACCTTCAAGGATCAGTTTCTGTGAGGCTGTTGCTTTCTTTACTGATTCCGATAATTTCGGATTTGTCTTACAAAGTTTCTCTGTATCCTTAAATACAGCTATATTTTCATCTCTTCCCATTTTTCTTCCTCTTTTTTCATCTTCTTTTCTATAGCTTTATCAATCGTAATTCTGTGAATGCTTTCGATATCTGAAAGGATTCCGTCTTTGATGATCTTCCCAAGGTTTATCGGAGTATATCCACAGACATTAGCGGCAAGATTAATATGCTTGCATCCATCCTTGTATGCCTCGATCCCACTATGATCATGGCCATGGATATTCAGACACCAGGTAAGACCATACACCGGCTCATGCGACAGCAGGATCTTATCCGAAATAAACAATGGTCCGGCGTATATCTCACTGAACAAATCCTTATATGCTCCTCTCGCATCATGGTTTCCGAGAAGCAGTATCTTTTTCCGTGCCTTTATCATCGGAACATACTTCGGATCTCCTACATCACCAAGACACACAAAAGTATCTCCTTTACCTACTATAGAATTGATGATCTCAATCTGCTCCTCTGGAGTAATCCAATTAGGATCCATCAGTTTACAGTCGACATCATCAAAATGAGTATCCGAGATTATATATACCGATCCATTTTTTGAAAGATGTCTTTACATCAAATCCATGCTTGATAACTTTGTCCTCATCTGTTTATACTCACAACATTAAATCATCATAATCTGAAATAGAGATCTTCATCCTACGCTTTTTATCCAGTAGAATCCACTCATCAAGCGTTAACGGAACATAATCTGAAAACATACAGAAACAATTTATCATCTGGCAGGGAATGCTTACCATGTCTACAGATCCGCATACAGTTCTCTTATACTGCCTAATC
>DFGA01000065.1 GCA_002371615.1 Lachnospiraceae bacterium UBA3762
GAAAACGGAATTGTCCAATCGCCGATTGGACAATTGACGGTTGATCATCAGAACTTTCCTTTCAAGCTGAGTTGGACGCATTATCAAGTTTTGATGACGATTGAAGATCCTGCCGAAAGAAGCTTCTATGAACTTGAAGCTATAAAAGGTGTCTGGAATGTTAAAACATTGAAGCGGCAGTATCATTCCAGTCTTTATGAGCGTCTTGCATTGAGCAGAGATAAAAATGAGGTCATGGCAATGGCCACGCAGGGAGCTATGCCATACCGGCCAGAGGATATACTGAAATCTCCATATGTATTGGAATTTGCTGGCCTTGATGATAAGAGCAGCTATCATGAGAATGATTTGGAAGCAGGTGTTTTGAATAAGCTTCAGGATTTTCTGCTTGAAATGGGTAAAGGCTTCTTGTTTGAAAGACGGCAGCGTAGATTTACATTTAATGATAAGAATTTCTATTTGGATTTGGTTCTGTATAATCGTTTTCTGCGATGCTATGTCCTAATAGACTTTAAGGTAGAAGAGTTGACGCATCAGGATTTGGGGCAGATGCAGATGTATGTGAACTATTATGACCGGTACGAGATTATAGAGGACGAAAATCCAACAATCGGAATCTTGATGTGTAAGCAGAGTGATGAGGCGTTGGTAGAACTGACATTGCCGAAGGACTCCAATATCTATGCAAAGGAATACAAGCTGTATCTGCCGGATAAGAAGCTACTCAAGGAGAAACTACAGGAATGGATTGAAGAGGCTGATATACAGTGAACTGATCGGGAGGCTGATGGAGAAAGAAGATGAAGAAAAATCATAAATGTTATATATACACCCGTGTATCCACGGCGATACAGGTGGACGGGTATAGTCTGGATGCGCAGAAAGACAAGCTTCGTAAATACGCCGACTATCAGGATATGACCATTGTTTCCGAGTTTTCGGACGAGGGCTTCTCCGGGAAGAATATAAAGGGCAGACCCGAGTTTACGAGGATGATGGAGAAGATCGAAAGCGGGGAGGATGGAGTGGATTTCGTTCTGGTGTTCAAACTCTCCCGTTTCGGGCGTAATGCTGCTGATGTGCTGAATTCCCTTCAGACCATGCAGGATTATGGCGTGAACCTGATCTGCGTGGAGGATGGGATTGATTCATCAAAGGATGCAGGTAAGCTCATGATATCTGTCTTGTCAGCCGTTGCCGAGATAGAGCGTGAGAACATCCGCACCCAGACCATGGCAGGCAGGGAGCAGAAAGCCAAGGAGGGTAAGTGGAACGGCGGATTTGCGCCATATGGCTATAAGCTTGAAAACGGACAACTGCTGATAGCGGATGATGAGGTGGAGATCATCCGTATCATATATGACCGATACATCCATACCAATTCGGGTATCAACGGCGTGGCATCATATCTTAACGATAACGGATACACCAAGAAGCTTCGTCAGAATAACACAATCCCCGGCTTTTCATCCGGCTTTGTGAAGAGTGTGCTTGATAATCCTGTATATATGGGTAAGATAGCATACGGCAGGCGTCGCACCGAGAAAAAGATCGGAACCCGTAATGAGATGCATATCGTGGTGCAGGATGAGTATCCAATATATGACGGACATCATGAGGCTATCATATCGGAGGCTGACTGGCAGCTGGCGCAGGAAAAGCGTAAAGCCAATAACTTCAAGCGTGAGAAAGTGCATGATATCGAACACGCGCATATACTGTCCGGTTTGCTGAAATGCCCCTGCTGCGGCAAGAGCCTGTATGGAAACATAGCCAAGGCACACAGCAAGGATAAATACACGAGATACTACTATTACTGCAAGAATACGCTCGGAGCGACCGGCCATAAATGTTCATTCCGACTCAATATCGAGCAGACTGAGATGAATCGCATGGTTGCTGCAATCATATCAGAGATGGTCAAAGATAAGTGCTTTAAGGATGCAATCAAAGCCAAGATCGGTACCGCAGTGGATACTTCGGAGATGGAAGAGCGTATTGAAGCACTCCGCACTCAGTTAAAGCAGGTACAGGGGACAAAGACCCGGTTGGAGCATCAGATGGACAATCTGGATGTGACCGACGCCCACTATAACAAGAAGATATCCGATCTCCAGCGCAGATACGATGAGCAGTATGACAAGGCGGAAATCGTAGAAACACAGATGGATGAGTGGAACAGCAGGCTTCTGAGCGTGCGGCAGGAAAAGATATCCGCCGATAATGTATATCAGCTCCTGCTTGCTTTTGATAAGCTGTATAATACATTCACCGAGGTAGAGCAGAGAGACTTTATGAGGGCGTTCATTGAGCGCATAGACATCTACCCCGAAAAGCCCGATAACGGATGTTGGATCAGAAATATCGTTTTCAATTTTCCTATGCCGGTACAGGGGAGGGAAATCAAGAGCTTACCCTTGGAATCAGAGTCAACCGTTGAGACTGTATGTTTATTGTCCAAACCTCATGAGGCTAAGTATCATATCAACGTAAAGGTAGATATGGACGAGCTTGATCTTACAAGTGCAGAAGCTAAGGCAACATATAAAGAGATTGAAGAGTGGGTGCAAGAACACTATGGATTTCATGTGACAAATCTGAATATTGCTCAGGTAAAGCAGAAGCATGGAATTATAGAGCGTGAAAACTGTAATAAGCCAAAATCTGAGAATAGTAGACAGCCGGGATGTTCGGAGGAAATAATAAATGACATTGGCCGTATTGGAAGGAATCGTAATGTGCTTTGTACTTCTGATCATTTGCGTAGTAGGAATTGCAAATGGACCGGTTGGAATGGTTTTCTTTTATGAAAAAGAAGTACAGGATAAGGTAGTAGAAGGAAAATGAAGATGAAAAAATATTTGCTTGCTGTTTCAGCGGCTGCTGTGCTTGGCCTTGCATTTATTATATCCGGTTGCAATTCCGCACGTCACGGATCCCCGAGGGATGCGGTGGAACTGACGGATGCATCCGTGGGAGATATCGTTGTGTTCGGCGATATCAGGTGGTATGTGATAGCCAAAACAAATACCGGATACACGCTTTTGAGCGAAAAACCTGTGATAAAACAGGCATTTAGAAAAGCCGGAGCCGGTATTTTCAACGCCACTTGGGAAGAATCCACTTTGCGAGCCTGGCTCAATGATAAGTTCTACGACACTTTTACGGATGAGGAAAAAGCGCTGATCGCCAGGACGCACAATGTCACTCCTGACAGCATTGAATACGGCACCGACGGCGGAAATGACACAGATGATTATATCTATCTGCTAAGCGTGGATGAGGCAAATGCCCTGAATAAAAGTATGCGAAAATGCGGCAAGTGGTACGAGCTTAGTTACCAGTGGTATTGGCTCAGGTCACCGGGGGTAAATAAAGACTATGCAACTTATGTCGGTAAAGGCGAAGATGGAGTAATAGATCCCTGCGGAGATATTGCGGGAAAT
>DFGA01000007.1 GCA_002371615.1 Lachnospiraceae bacterium UBA3762
CTGAAATCTGGAATTAAAAGCAATGGCTATGTATACGGCCCAAAATGTCCCATTGCAAATTATAACAATATAAGATATTATAGTTTCTGATAATTGAAACACACAACATATTGTTGCATTTGATTATTATTTATCAGTTTTTGTACGAAATACTGTAAGGAGGCAGCTATGGAAGCACTGGAAAACATCCGCACAAGAAGAAGCATACGTAAGTTTACCGACGAGCCGGTTGACCATACCACATTGGAGAAAATCGTGGAGGCAGCATCTTATTCACCCTCCTGGAAGAACACTCAGATAGTCAGATACATCGCAGTTGAAGATCCGGCTCTTAAAGCAAGGATCGCCAAGGAATGCACCACCGGATTTACTTACAATGCCGGAACGATGGATTCGGCGCCGATGATAATCGCGGTTACGGTTATCAAGGGCAGATGCGGTTTCGAGAAGGACGGATCATACACCACCAGCCGCAAGGATACATGGCAGATGTTTGATGCCGGGATCGCATCGCAAACGTTTTGCCTCGCAGCTCATGAATACGGCCTCGGCACCGTTATTATGGGAATATTTGACGATACTCTTTCAGATGTTCTTGAGATTCCCGAGAATCAGGAACTTGTCAATCTCATATGTATAGGACATCCGGCCGAGGCACCCGAAATGCCCAAGAGAAAATCGGTATCGGATCTGTTGTCTTACAAATGATTTTCAGAGTCTCCTTTCGGAGACTCTTTTTTGTTATGCAGATAAGGAAGGGAGAATGTAATGCGCCATTTAATGAGCCCCATGGACTTTTCCGTGGAAGAGTTGGATACTCTTATGGACCTTGCCGATGACATCCAAAAGGATCCGGCAAAATATGCCCATAAGTGCGACGGCAAAATACTTGCCACATGCTTCTATGAGCCGTCAACAAGAACAAGATTATCTTTTGAATCCGCAATGCTTCGTCTGGGAGGACAGGTACTCGGATTTGCCACCGCGGATTCTTCAAGCGCGGCAAAAGGTGAAAGCGTTTCGGACACGATAAGGATAATATCAAGCTACGCCGATATCTGTGCAATGCGTCATCCCAAAGAAGGTGCTCCGATGGTTGCGGCAAGCAAATCATGGATACCCGTCATCAATGCGGGCGACGGCGGGCACCAGCACCCCACGCAGACACTTACCGACCTTATGACCATAAGGTCACTTAAAGGAAGCCTGTCAAACATGACGATAGGACTGTGCGGAGATCTCAAATTCGGGCGGACCGTTCACTCCCTCATCAATGCTCTGATCAGATATGAGAATGTATCATTTGTTTTCATATCTCCGCCCGAACTTAAAATACCCGATTACATCAGGGAGGATGTGCTGATCAAAAACAACGTCAAATTCGAGGAAGTGATAAAGCTTGACGATGTGATGCCAAAGCTTGACATACTCTACATGACAAGAGTACAGCGGGAGCGATTCTTCAATGAGGAAGATTACGTAAGACTCAAGGATTTTTATGTACTCAACAAAGAAAAAATGGCGCTTGCCAAGAAAGATATGATGGTCCTGCACCCTCTTCCGAGAGTAAACGAGATCTCGGTTGAAGTTGACGAAGACGAAAGAGCTATGTATTTCAAGCAGGTCAGATACGGAATGTATATCAGGATGGCACTTATATTGACACTGCTTGAGATAAAATGACTATGACAGTTGTCGGAAGGGACGGTTATTAGGAGGCGAAGATATGTTAAATGTAGGAAAGATAGAAGAAGGATTTGTTCTTGATCATATGAATGCCGGTGAGAGTCTTCGTATATACCATGACTTAAAGCTTGATGAACTCGACTGTACCGTTGCCATGATAATGAACGCAAAAAGCGAAAAAATGGGCAAAAAGGATATTCTGAAGGTAGAGTGTCCTATTGATATGCTCGATCTTGATGTACTCGGTTTCATAGATCATAAGATAACCGTGAATGTCATAAAGGACGGGGAGATCGTTGAAAAAAAGCGTCTGCATCTGCCCAAGGAGATCAAAAACGTTATTAAATGCAAAAATCCCAGATGCATCACGAGCATTGAGCAGGAACTCGATCACATTTTCGTTCTGACCGATCCCGAAACCGAAACATACAGATGTAAGTATTGTGAGGAGACTTATTCAAGGATATAAAATCAAGGAATCCTTTGGTATTACTCAGGAGTTGGCTATTCTCCTGCCATCAGACAGATGATAAGTGCTCTTGTGAGAGGTGCAAAATATGTTATTACGGAATCAGATTAAACGATCAGATATGATTTCATGTTTATTGTGTATGGATGCTCCATGCAGCAAAGCTTGTAAACTGTTCGAACCGGGAAATGCCCTTAGAAGCATATGGTTTGATAATGCTGATGTTGCTTCTTTGCAGTTACCCAAAGGAAGTCCATGCATGAATTGCAATGCTCCATGCGAAGAGGCTTGTATAAGCAATTCCAAAGTGCCGGTCAAAAACCTGATGACCGAATTGGCAGAGAAAGTTCGTCCTATGACAGATATAGAATTGCCCGAAAATGAGGACCGGTTAAGCTGCGACATTTGCGGAGTGCCATTGGAGAATCCGTTTCTGCTTTCATCTTCAGTGGTTGCATCTACATATGATATGTGTGCCAGAGCCTTTGAAGCTGGTTGGGCGGGGGCCTGTTTTAAAACAATATGTTCTTTTGATATTCATGAGGCTTCGCCCCGATTTTCAGCAATCACCGGGGACAATGGAAGTATTATAGGCTTCAAAAATATCGAGCAGCTTTCTGACCATAGTGTAACTGAAAACATGCACATTTTCAGAGAGTTAAAAAAGAATTATCCTACCAAATTCATCCTGGCATCTATTATGGGACAGAATGAAAAAGAGTGGGAATCTTTGGCAAGGCTTTGTGAGGAAAATGGAGCCGATGCCATAGAACTCAACTTTTCATGTCCTAACATGCAGGAGGACGGCCTGGGTTCTGATATCGGTCAGATTCCGGAACTGGTTGAAAAATATACAAGGGCTGCCAAGCGAAACACGTCAATACCTGTGCTTGCTAAGCTTACGCCAAATGTTGCAACAATGTCACCAGCAGCAGAAGCAGCACTTAGAGGCGGAGCCGATGGCATTGCGACAATTAACACAATAAAAAGTATTATTGGAGTCAATCCTCTTACTTTTGTTTCTGCACCGGCTATAAAAGGAAAATCGTCAATAGGCGGATACAGTGGAAATGCCGTAAAACCGATTGCCCTGCGGTTTATTGCAGAGCTTGGACAAAACCCGAATCTAAAAGGGATGCATATTAGTGGAATGGGCGGAATAGAGACCTGGAGGGATTCATTGGAATTTATCCTAATGGGCGCGGGTTCAATTCAGATTACCACTGCGGTTATGCAATATGGATACAGAATAATTGATGATTTGAAATCAGGCCTTAACTATTATTTGGCGCAAATGGCAATCAAGTCTATTAAAGACATAATTGGTGCAGGACTTGATTCAATCAGCGAATCAACTGATGTATTGGACAGAGATACCGTGCTATTTCCAAAATTTGATACCGATAAATGTATAGGCTGTGGAAGATGCGTAATCTCATGCAATGACGGTGGGCATCAGGCAATTAGATTTGATGGACGCTGTCCTAAACTGGATGGCAACAAGTGTGTAGGATGTCATTTATGTCTTTTGGTATGCCCGCAGAATGCGATATCATATAGCAAAAAGAGAGTTAACCGATAAAGTGTTATATCAATTCATTTTCTTTCCGCCAAAATACACTTCCTGCGGCTGTTTGTGGCTGAATTCCTCGTGCTCTGCGGTCAGAAGGTCGGTGTCATAGTTCTCCCAAGTGGTCAAAAATGAATCTCCAGCCCGCCGATTCATATACATTTCCCGTAACACGGCCGTCTTTGTGCACATAAAAGCTTAAGCCCGGAACAAGATCCGGTCGGCTTTCATTATTCATAAACCATTCTCATCCCGCTATTTTACCTTAAGTGTCTGCCCGGGTATGATCAGGTTGGGATTCTTTATCACATCCCGGTTAAGATTGAAAATGACGATCCATTTATTACTGTCTCCAAGTTTGTTTTTCGCGATTGAACTTAATGTATCCCCGGAAACGACGGTATACGTATCTGCCTCTGCTTTAGCCGGAGCAGAACTATCTGAAGCCTGTGTGCTTGAAGCCGTAATGAAGTATGTATCATAATACTCGTCATACATTCCCAGGCATGCATCCGCCCCCGGATTTGTCGAAAGAGCCTTTTCTGCGACTGTCTCCCATGAACCGTACTTATTATAGTAATACTCCGGTGTTCCGCCATTCTCGTTACCATAATTCTCAAGATTACTTTTCTTAACCTTGGCAAGCCCAACCGGATCATTCTTATAACTCTCAAGTCGTATTTCGTTCCTTCGGGTGCTGACTGCAATGGCTATATCCTTTACATCTGCTCCCGCTGTTTTCATTGTGGCAATCATCCCATAGAGCTCTTTTATGCTGTCATGGTATTCTTCTCTCTGCTTTCTCATCTCCTCCACGAAAACAGGATCCGACCAGTCATAAGCGGCATATTCCTTCAGACGTTCTGAATCCGGACTGGGTGAATATCCGTATACCGCATTTGGATCGACCACTATATCCGCTGCTGCCTTGGGATTTTCCATTGGGTTATGAACATACTTTTCAGCTCCAAAAGCAGGAACAGAATTAATGATCATCAGCGCCATAATAAATAGAGTGATTGTTATTTTCTTTTTTATTCCTGTCATGTTGTTTGCCTCCATAATCTGATAACATGTTTATTCACTCTCTTATGTTTTGTTATTATTTCTTACTACAACTTTTCATTAACAAAGATCGTTGAGGTTGTTAAGGATGAAACCATAACACTCTCCTGATTGAAAAATACACAAAGATCCTTTGCAATCTCCATAACTTCCTGTTCCGGGACGTTCATCAGCGTAAGCCTTAACGAGTTTTCCTCTGTGTAATGCCCATCTTCATGAAAATATCCCCCATTTATCAACTGAACGGAAAAAGCTACCCGATAGCTTCGACATACATTTTTCAGAATGGAGAGATACTTTTCGGTTCCAAACTTCTGGACTCCTGTCTCGGAATCATTTAGCCCGACATATATTGTGGTTTGGTGTGACATAATATGTTGTTATTCTCCCTCAAATTTCGCCTGAGAGCATACGTTCCTCAGCTTCGATTGAGCAGCTTAAATTTCTCTGCGTTGGAACGGTAAAGTCCCTTAAATACCTTGTAATTTCTATCGTAGATATCCTTGTTGGCAGCATTTGGCATGTTGTATCGGAAGTCTTTACCTTTCTCATTTCACATTCCAACAGCCAGCGCAAATGATAACAAATGCCCTCGAGGACAGCCCTTATCATGTCCCTCTTTCCGTTCTCAACCCTAATGTTGAAGAAAATCCCACCTGCATTTGAATCTTCAAACGGACATCTGTTTCCGTGAAGCCACGGAGTAAAGATCACACCGTTTGCGCCCGGCGGCACCTTGCTTACTTCATCAGAGAGATAGTCATAAAGGCTCAGACGTCTGCTTTCGACATCGGTGATCTTGGCACTGTCTATATATAATCCCAACTCATCCAATGCAAGATGCATAATGGCCAACTCAAAACACTGTCAAAGACAGGATTATTATATCACTATTTTGTCTGCACCGTAGATTTGATTTTAATATACAGACTGTTAGGCAGCGTCTCCGTCTCCTTCCTGTCATACTCCATATGCTCTGCCATACTCTTCAATACCGTAATTCCCAGATCATCAGCTGATTGTGTCAGATCAAGCTTTGCTCCGGCATATCTAAACGTCCATTCCGCCACTGATGTCTGCTCAGAATACTCGCAGACTGCCTGAACATGCAGCGGCGTAAGCAGAGGTATCAGCAGCTGCATTGTTTCCTCGAAGACAAGCCGGATTCGATTTGTCAGTTTTGATTCGATTTGATTCTTGCCACACCAAGCCTCAATCTTTCCAGCCATTCCAAGGAAGTCATAGTCCCGACTCTCAATGATAAGCTCAAGTACCTTGAGTCTGTGCACGAAGCGTCGGGTGTTCTCCCTCTTGGGCTGATCAAAAATCTGCTCCGGTGAGCCGTCCTCGTAAATACCGCCACCATCCATGTAAAATACCCGATTTGAAATTGCCTTGGCAAAATTCATCTCGTGGGTAACGATCATCATTGTCTTTCCTGTCTTAGCAAGATCCCGAATGACCGCCTGCACCTCTCCCACCATTGTGGGATCCAGAGCACTGGTAGGCTCGTCCAGCAGAATCACTTCCGGATTCATTGCCAGTGTGCGGGCTATGGCAATACGTTGTTTCTGTCCGCCGGACAGCTCGTCAGGATAGTTAAGTGCCTTTTCCGCCAACCCCACCGTCCGCAGCAGATGCATTCCGGTATCATAAGCTTCCTGTTTGCTCTTACCCAGCAAATCCATCGGTGCCATCATTATATTTTCGATCACGGTCTTGTGATCGAACAGGTTAAAGCTCTGAAACACCATTCCCATTCTCTGCCGCACCTTATTAATGTCGCAATCCGGATCCGTAACTTCAATATCATCCACCCAGATTCTGCCGGCAGTTGGCTTTTCCAACCTGTTGATGCATCTTAGCAGCGTACTCTTACCCGTGCCGGATGGGCCGATGACAGCGATCACGTCACCATCATGTATTTCCACACTCACATCCTTAAGCGGTGTGACATTTGCATATTGTTTTTTCAGATGCTCTATTCT
Organism: Lachnospiraceae bacterium UBA3762; assembly: GCA_002371615.1. GTDB lineage: Bacteria > Bacillota > Clostridia > Lachnospirales > Lachnospiraceae > UBA2868. The sequence goes on from DFGA01000007.1 coordinate 6,779, forward strand.
AATCATCGGTCTTTACCCCTTTCAGAATATCCGATGGAGTACGGCGTTTGGGATTCAGATTGATGTTGATCTTCCTGATGAGTGCCCCAATCACTCCTTCCAATACAAAGTAAAAAACAGTTACAGCGATCAACGGGAAAAACGCTTCATAAGTGCGGCTGCGCACAATATCACCCATCTTGGTCAGATCCTGTACGGCGATATAGCCTACGATGGCTGTAGCCTTGATAAGTCCGACAATCTCTCCTTTATAGGCCGGAAATACATGAGGCAGCGCCTGGGGCAGAACTACCTTAAAGAATGTCCTGTAATCAGAATAACCAAGTGCATATGCAGCTTCATATTGTCCCCTGTCTATTGCACCCACACCCATCCTGAGAAGCCCGAACACCGCCGATCCGAAGGTGAGGGTAAATCCGATCACTGCCACGACTATACCGCTTATGGCAAACGATCCGAAGATGATATAATAGAGGATCATCAGCAGAACGACCATCGGCATTCCCTGCACCAGCCACAGGCAGAAGTGTGTGATCCGGTTAGCCACGGGGTTTTCTCTCCGGCACAGCATGAACACCGCAAAGCCCAAAATCGTGCCGAACAGAAGGGTAAGCAGCGTGATGAGCAATGTCGTCCCGATGCCCCTTACAAACAGCTTCCAGCGATCCTCTCGAACAAAGGTCTTGTTGAAGCTGTCCCGGATCTTGCCCGGGATGGAATCGTTCTGGACCGCTTCCGCCTGCGATGTGGCAACTGTCCGCACTACAAGCACAAAAGCCGCCGGATAATATTCCAGAAAATCCACCGCTTCCGCACGTTCCGCGGTGATGATGATGCTACCGGCACCCATGTCAGCCTTCCCTGACTGCACCGCGGCCAAAATGGCAGAAAACTCCATTCCGGTAAACTCCACCTTCACATCCAGCTCGCGTGCGACCATCAGAATGACCTCCAGATCAAAGCCCTTCAGCTCGCCGTCTCCCCCGACGTAACTCATGGGTTCGAGTGTATCGCAGGCCGCCACCCGAACTGTTCCGTTCGAGCCCGCCCAGTCCTGTTCGGGAAGGTTTTTTATGCTATCGTCCGCTCCTGTCCACTTATCCCACGCCTTCTGAATCTTTGCCTTGGGAATCGAATCATAGGCAGCCTGCCATTCGTCCCGACGGTTATTACCCTTTGCAAACGCAATGCCGAACTCTCCATCCTGAAGATTCTGCGGAAACAATGCGAGGTCGGGATTCCTGTTAAGCACCAACTGACTGACAGCATTGTTCATCAGAAAAGCGTCTGTTTTTTTTGTCTTCAACGCCTCTATCATATCCGGAGTGCTGTTATAAAAAGTAAACTCCCTCACGTCCGGAGCTTTACTTTTAACCAGTTCCTCAAAAGGTGCTCCGGTAAGCATGGAGACGGTCTTGCCGGATAGTTCAGAGTACTCGGTTAGTTCAGGACCAACACCCGATTCAATACCGGATTCTCCGGCAGAATCAAGGGTGCTTTCAGAATCCCGAACCATTACGGCAATCTCCTCTACATAGGTCGGCTGAGAAAAACGAATAGCTTCCTCCCTTTCAGGTGTAACAAATAAAGCGGCAAAAATGCAGTCCACGTCACCACCCTGAGCTGCATCGACAATCCCGCCATAGTCATAGACTTTGAATTCAATTGTCGCACCTAACCACGCGGCAAAACGATAAGCAAGCTCAATATCGTAACCGTTTAGCTCTATGCCGGAATAGTACGTATAAGGCTCGTATACACCGGTGGTTCCCACCACCAGATGTAAATCCGAATTCTCGGGAACAGAAATCTGCGGCATGGTCTTATCTTGCTTGACAAGCCAGCGGTCAATCATGTCATCCAGCGTTCCGTCTTCTTTTACCTCATCCAGAAACAAATTGATTTTATTCTCCAAATCGGGAATCTTCGAATTCGGCGCAATAGCTACTGCCATAGTGTAGCTTTCTCCCAGTGTTTCATCCAAAAGATGTACCCCGGACATGCCATTTCGGATAGCTGTCTCCATGGCAGTTTTCCCATAAACAAAGGCATCCAGTTTCCCCTGGCTAACCTCAGTGTATCCAATCATGGCATCTTTGTGATATTTTATCTCCGCCCGTGGCAATTTCTCAGCTACCATTTTGTCGTCATTTGTGTTATCTGCAACACCGATTATCCGCCCCGGTTCATTGAGCTGGTCCAAAGAAGTGATTACATCTTCATCGCCTGCTCCGCAGCCGGTAAGCAGACTCAATCCCAAAGTCAGTATGCATATAACGAACAGCACTCTATGTTTTTTTCTCATTAAAGCAATAAGCTCCTTTGCATGCTATGCTTATTCCACACGCTCCAGGCACAGACCTTTCATGCCCATATCGGCCATAGCATCACGCATGGCACAAATATAAGTGGCATCATGCATACCCTGATACCAGTCAATATAGAAGGTATCGCCCACCTCAGTTACCTGTAGCATGACACCGTTTTCCGGCATGGCATGGAAAGCTGTCATGCGCATGCGCCTGCCATAATCAGCTGTATGTAGCGTACCGATATAGCTGATCTCCAGTGACCCGCCCGCATTCTTGCGCTGCTCCAGGGTGATCTTATCGAGTGCGTTGTAGGCGAATGCTTTTGTGTAGCCCTCACACATACTTCGGAAAATTCCGGCATTCCTGCGGATGCTTGGCTCAGATGTGAATTCCCTGAGGTAGGTCCTAAAGGCTGTGTTGAGTTCTTCGTCGCTCTTGTCGGTAACATCAGACGGACTGAAGCAGTATTGGGCGAAAACTGCCTGATGGACCAGAGAGGTGTCGTTGCCCATCGCTTTGCGGATACTTACCGGATACAGAATTTTAATTGGCAGCCCATTGTCCGGGTGTACCCGCTGTACCGCCTTTGAAAGCGCCACCGAAAGCACGGAGACCGGGCTTCCACTCACCGATCCGGCATACTGCATCATCTCGCTGCTCGGCACTGACAGGCAGTAGCCACGGCAATCCGGACGGTTACCAAACATGCCCTTTGGCATCTCCGGCGGTGCGAAAGTCTTCTCGTCCATCATCCCGGCTGAAAATGATCTCAGATCTACAGCATCTGCCATCCTGTAGCCGTCCACATCCAGACCCGGCACCGGTCCGTCCTTTTCGGTGAACACACCCGTTGGCACCGGGTATTCCACGCCATCGACAAGGCAGAAATAATGGTAGAAGAAGGTTTCAAACACATGGTTGATACCTGTTCCGTCCACCGGCACATGATCAATGTAAACATGGAGCGTCCTGCCCAGATAGCATAAGGTAACCATGTGGAAGTTGCCGGAGCGCTCATAGGGTTCTACTATCTCGCCGGTCTCCCTGATCACGAAGGGCAAGGGATTTTCCGTCAGCACCAGTCTGCCGTTTCTTGATACCACCGCATAGCACATATAAGGGTAGACTGTCATGGTCTTTTCCCAGGCCTGCCGCAGGGCTTCCGGCTCCACGGGCTCAGCGAGATCGAAACGATAAGTCATAAAGAAAGCCTTTTCCGCCGGGTATGCGGCTCGAGCAAACATGCCGGCGGTGATCTGCTTGATCTCCTTCCAATCCTCAGTCACCGGGTCTCCGGTGATACCAACGGTGAACTTATAGCTGCGCTCGAATTTTCCGGCGTTTAAGCTGAGGACATTGTCCCAGCCGTTGCACTGGCCTAAGCATATGAAGGCATCACATCTGGAGAGAATGTAAAGGGCATAGAAGTAATTGATGGTGGTGTCTTCCAGCTTGGCCGCATAATCCTCCTTGTTGTTCTCCTTTTCGTAGTCCGTGATAATCTGCCCCTGCTTCAGGTTCTTTACAGAGAGGCGCTCCTGCGCGAGGGCGATCATATCTTTGCCGAATTCCTGCTTCATTTTAGCCAGTATGTCGGAGTCCTCCGTGGCGAGAAACAGCTTTTTATAGCCATAATCGGTCATCCACTGACGCACCTTCGGCACCATCTGTTCGACGCTTGCCATCTTGCGGGCACCGCCGAAGCCGACAGCGAGATAATCGGAGCCCCGGATGAGCACGCCCAGAACCTTTTGGCTGCCCAGGACAGCATCGTAGTATTCATCCATCTCCTCCTTGAAGCCGCGGGCAATAGATGAGACCTCCAGTGTGGCCGGCAGACAGGTATAATACTGAGTCTTATTGATGACTACCGCGCCGGGAACCTCCAGTGTATTCTCCGCAGTGGCCTCGGGATTCCAGATGTCCACAGCGAAGTACTTCTCCACCAGTTCGCGTGGATATTTGCCGAAGTGATCCTTGTCAGGAGCCACAAATATGAGACCAAACCGCTGTGCCAGAGCCTGATTGCGGGTGTATGCGGACAGTAGTGCCCCGATACCACCCGAGTCATTGATCGGGAGCGTCATGAACCTGAAATCGCTCAGATCACGCCCGTTTAATATCCATTGCATGAAAAAGACATTGTGGAAAGCGTAGACGGGACTCAGACGTTTGAAGTTTCCATCCTCCAGTCCACAGCGGTGCTGCTCCTGGATATAGAGGGTATTGTCCGCAAAGCGATCCTCTGGAAATTGCTCTACGATGTGGATACGGTCAGTCTCCCCTGTGAACCAGAAGATTCTCTTGTCCCGGCACCAGATGTCCATTTCCATGTTGGCCAGGATAACCCTTGTAAGGACGATGGTATACTCGTCAAGTTCCTCAAACATCATCCGCTCAAACTGCTGAAGGAACTCCATGTACAGGGTGCCGGTATCCATCTCATCATAATACGGGTACTTCGCAATGAAGGGCGGCTTCACATATGCGGGATAGCCCTCCAGCGGCTCTATATCGTCTTCGTTGTCCCAATAGACGATATCAAAATCCTCTCCCCGGTCATTTTTGATATGGAAGCGAGCTGCGCTTTCCGGCGCTTCCCGCAGTGCCTCATGGAATATCCGCTCGCTCAGTGGCAGTGTCTTTGCTTCGATTTCAGAATTCAATGGTTCTAACTTAAACATAGCAATCCTCCTCTTAATTCTGTTCTTCCATAGTCATCCTCTCACCTGTCCGTCCCCGTAGATCTTGTATTTGTATGAGGTAAGCTCGTTTAGTCCCATCGGACCTCTTGCGTGCAGTTTCTGGGTACTGATACCTATCTCGGCTCCGAAGCCGAATTCGAATCCGTCGGTAAATCGTGTACTTGCATTAAAATATACGCATGCGCTGTCAACACCGTTTAAGAATTTTTCGGCATTGGCGGCGTCTTTTGTTATGATCGCCTCCGAATGGTGGGTAGTATACCGGTTAATGTGAGCGATCGCTTCATCAACATCCGATACGATCTGGAGCGAAATTACCGGTCCGAGAAACTCCGTGCCGTAATCTTCTTCCGTAGCAGGGATCATATCGGCTGCCGAATCCGGAACAAGTGTAAATGCCTTCTGTCCCGCTCTTATCTCGATATCCTTGGTTTTAAGGCTTTTGCATATTGCAGGGATCGCTTTTTCCGCGATCTTTTCATGCACAAGAAGTGACTCACATGCATTACATACACCCATGCGCTGGGTCTTTGCATTAAATATTATGTCAATCGCCATATCAATATCAGCGCTCTCATCCACAAAAATATGACAGTTACCGGTACCCGTTTCTATAACCGGAACGGTTGCATTTTCCACAACATTTCTGATAAGTCCGGCACCTCCACGGGGGATCAGAAGATCAATGTACTTATCAAGACGCATCATTTCATTTGCAACATCTCTTGAAGTATCCGTAATAAGACTTACCGCATCGGGAGTTATGTCAACCGATTCCAGTGCTTCGCGAATGATTTTGACTATTGCCGTATTTGAATTGATGGCATCGCTTCCACCCCGCAGAATAACTGCATTTCCGGTCTTGAAGCAAAGTGAAAAAGCATCCGATGTAACATTCGGACGTGATTCGTAAATGATGCCGATAACACCCATCGGAACTTTGATCTTCTCTATACGAAGCCCGTTTGGACGCTCCCATTTGTCTATCAGTTCTCCTATAGGATCGGAAAGTCCGGCAACCTGTCTCACACCGACTGCCATATCGCCTATACGCTTTTCATCAAGGCAGAGCCTGTCGATCAGTGCCGGAGATGTACCTTTCTCTTTTGCAGCCGCTACATCTTTGGCATTCTCGGATATTATAAGAGCGCTGTTTTTTATAAGAGCATCCGCGACAGCACATAAAGCCTTATTTTTTTCATCACAGGAAAGTGCCTGTAATGAAAAGGCAGCATCCTTTGCTGCCCTTCCGGTTTCATTAATATCAAAAGCCATCTTACACCTCATTCATATGTACAAGTTCGGGCGGAAGGTATTTAAGCAGTATGTTGCATATAGCCTGCTCGGTTATAGGCTTTGCGATAAAATCCGTAAATCCCTGCCGCAGGTAAAAATCCTTGGCATCACTCATCGCATTAGCCGTAAGCATTATTACCGGTGAATTCTTGCACTTATGATCCATCATCTGCATCTTGTGAAGGGTTTCAACACCATCCATTCCCGGCATCCTGTGGTCAATGAACAAAACATCAAAATGCTCACGAAGAACGCAATCAAGGCACTCATCTCCGCTCATTCCCGTCACGATCTTAGCCTTGGTGTCGCGAAGAAGAGCCTTGGCAACAATAAGGTTTGTTTTGCTGTCATCTATTATGAGCACTTTGGCATCCGGAGCCGTAAAGTTGGCACCGACACGACGCTTTATATCATCACGTTTTGACAGGTCACCGACTGTCTCGTCTTTTTCTGATCTGACGAATTGTGGAATGATAACAGTAAATGCCGATCCTTTTCCGTATTCGGAATATACCTTTATCTCTCCTCCCATAAGATCCACAAGTCTCTTGGTTATGTTCATACCAAGTCCTGTTCCTTCCACCGAACGGTTCAGCCTCTCGTCAAGTCTGACAAACACTTCGAACACCTTGTCTATCTCGTCCTTTTTTATCCCGATTCCGGTGTCCTCAACAGATATGATCAGATTGCCTTTTTCCTCCGTCACTCTCTCAAATCTGGTACGAAGGGTAACACTGCCCTCCCGCGTATACTTGAAAGCATTGGACAAAAGGTTTGTTGCTACCTGTCTGATCCTTAAAACATCCCCGTACAATACAAGCGGAATATCCCCCGCAATATCGGTTATAAACTTCAGGTTTTTCTCCTCACCTTTATGTTCAAATACCATGATGATATCCCTGAAGAAATCATCGACTCTGTATTCGGAATTGGAAAGAGTTATCCTGCCTGATTCTATCTTGGAAAAATCAAGTATGCCGTTGATCAGTTCCAACAGCTGATTAGCTGCCTTCTGAATGTTATCGGCATATTCGAGAAGCTTGGGTTCATCATAGTCTCTCAATATGACTTCACTCATACCCTGCACAACATTGATGGGGGTGCGGATCTCATGAGAAACATTGGCAAGGAATGCCGATTTGGCCTGATTCGCAGAATCCGCGGCAATACGCAGTTCATTCATCTTCATTATCTGCTGTTTTGATTCGGTAACATCAAAGAATATGATCGAATAGCCGATAAAATTGGACTCTATTCCGCCCCTTGCATACAGTTCATTAATGTGAACATCATAAAATCTATCGCCAAGCTTTATCTCATTCTTTTCCTTGTTTTCAAACAGATTATAGAATTCCTTGCTGTCAACCAGTTCTCCGAAGGGTGTCCTGCCAAGTTCGGGGAACAACTCTATTGCCGCCCTGTTTGCCTCCTGAAAGCCTCTTCTGTAATCAAGGACAACTATGGCGTCTTCAAGTTCCATAAGAATATTCTCGTGAGCGGTCTCAACAACATCAAAAACACGTCTGAAAATAAGATTTGCACAGAAAATCATTATTCCGACGGAACCGCCTAAAGGGCCCGGATCGTATCCGTCTATCAGGTTGACTACGCCGGCTATGTAGAAAAAAAGAGGAACCGTATTACTAACAACAAGAAGCATATAGTTCTTCTTCATGTTGGGATCTGTGGTTCTCAGAGCAAAAACAGCCGCAACAACAAGGCCTGCAATCAACTCGCAATACAACATAACGCTGAACATTATGTACAGGAAACCTTTGCTTAGCACAACATGAGGAAATACACCCGAATATACGAAAGCTACGTTTGTGTAGTAGAAGGGAACGAATTCATAGCACCAGACGCATGCAAGAACCAGTGCGTCAAGTCCCAGGATCGTATACTTTAACCATGGAATAAAGTTGACCCTGCAGTATCTGAACACAAAGAGCATGGACATGGTGGAGATAAACGCGCCACCCACGTACTCAAGCCTGATGGAAATCATAACCTCATCAAGGTTATTACTCAGCATCTCCAGAAGATAGCCCGCATTTTGAACAAAAGAGCATAAACAGCCAACAAGAATAAGCTTCGTTACCTCTGAGCCCTTCTGAATGAGAAGAACGGCTACGCATACGAAACTGAAAATCATTGCTATAATCTGTAATGTTACTAGGGCTGTGTACATGAAGTGTTACTCTTTCTATAACTGCTTCGCAGTGTTACGATTACCCAGTGATCGTGACATTAGCCAACCATAAGCCGGGTTCTGTACGGAATATCCGCGACAATCATCTATCTAGGATCGCCGTTACCGACGACCTCAAGCGACCTACCCGAAGCACGGCGGGCAACCGTATCGCTTCTTCTTGGTCTTGCTTCGGATGGGGTTTACAATGCCCCGCGTGTTACCACCCGGGCGGTAGTCTCTTACACTGCCATTTCACCCTTACCTGCCTGTAAAGACAGGCGGTATACTTTCTGTTGCACTTTCCTTGGAGTCACCTCCACCGGACGTTATCCGGCATCCTGCCCTGTGAAGCCCGGACTTTCCTCTGTATTTCAAGCGATTGTCCGGTTGACTAATGTCACGATCACGAAGTAATCGCGACACAGATTATCTTTTGATTTACAACCAACATTTGCTTCGCAAATGTCGCCGCGACACGACTGTAAAACAGTCGTGTCATGTTAAACATTAAATATCGATCCCCCAACAAACTCCCTTATCAGTGAGTTGTTAGGCAATCCTTCACTCGTCATTCCGAGGAAATAATCAAGGAACTTTAAGAGTCTCTTGGCCTCATAATATTGCGGATCCTCTTTGCTGATTCCGAAAAGGAGGGGTTCAGCATAGAGTTTGAGAACTGAAAGTTCGTAAATAAGCGCGGAATTAAATACCGCATCAGCACTTTCCTGGAACGGGAAAATATATTTTTCCTCGCCACGTCTGACACTTTGCCACATATTAAGCGTACCGGATGCCGACGTCCCCCTTGTCCTGTTATCTCTAACCATACGACGCAGGAGCCTTACATCCGTCGTAGCGATCCTGTTATGCTCATCAACATTAAGAGCGGTAAGTGCCGAGATATAGATCTTGTACTTGCTTTCAACCGGAAGTGCATATGACATCTTTTCGTTCAGTCCGTGAATGCCCTCGATAACAAGTATCTCGTTCTCGTTGAGTCTCTTGTAATCTCCCTTGTATTCCCGCTTTCCGGTCTTGAAGTTAAACGAAGGAAGTTCCACAGTCTGTCCCGACAACAATGCTAACATATCCTTGTTGAACTGCTCAACATCTATTGCCTCAAGACACTCAAAATCATAATTTCCGTTTTCATCCTTCGGAGTATCCTCTCTGTTCTTGAAATAATTATCAAGCGCAATCGGATGCGGCCGCATCCCCAGAGCCCTCAGCTGTATCGAAAGCCTGTAGGAAAACGAAGTCTTGCCGGAAGATGAAGGACCGGCTATCATAATAAACTTTTTGCTTCCCCTGTTAACAATATCTTTCGCGATCTCTGCAATCTTGCTCTCCATGTACGCTTCCTGAAGCAGAACAACATCCTGAACACCTTCGGCACAGATCGTCTCGTTAAGATCACCAACATCTTCTATCCCTATGCTTGATCCCCAATTACTCGTGTTCTGAAGAGTTTTCTGAAGCTTGGGAGACTCGGTCTTGTCAGGGACAACGTTCGGTGAATGCCTTGAAGGAAGCTGGAGTATAATTCCCTCATCATACGGATACAGTTCGTAGTGCGTGATATATCCCGTTGACGGAACCATGTATCCGTAATAATAATCTTTGTAATCGCCTATCGAATAGACATTGACCTTTGATGCACGCCTGAACTTGAACAGTTTGACTTTATCTTCCATTCCCGCTTCCGCGAAGATCCTGCGCGCCTCTTCTACCGAATATGATGATTTCCATATCGGAATGTTCTGAGAGATAAGTTCATCCATTCTCGCGTGAACGCTTCGCAGAAACTGCTCTGACGGCTCCGCATCAATTAGTTTACATAACAAGCCTCTGCCTACCGTATACTGTGCCACAAGATGATTTTTGCCATCATCGCCCAAAACATCTTGCACAGCCTTTACAAGAAGAAATGTGGCACTTCTCCTGTAGGTCTCCATTCCTATCTTATCGGCAAGTGTGATGAATTCGATAGTGCAGTCGTTCGACAGTATTTTGTGAAGCTCACGAAGCCTTCCGTCAGCGGAAACGAGGACGATCTTGGCCTCGTAATCCTTCTGGAAATCTTTCGCTATCTGTTCGTACATGATACCCGCTTCGTACTCATACTCTTCGTTTGCAATGGTAACTATGACTTTTCTCATGTGTGAGCCCCCTTATTCATATTCAATATCTTAATTCTATTTGATCAGTCTGCCCTCTTCGAACAGCCCCGGTTCTGATACAAGCTGAAGTGCATCCGCATTAAGTGCAAGATCCGTCTTGATCTCTTCCATTCTCACAAAAACATGGGGTATCTCCTCATTGACGGCAAGTTCTTTCAGAAGTTCCGAACAATAGTGCCTCTCCAGGAGCAGGAATTCGTGCAGCACGGGATTTTCTTCCCTAAGGAGTATCTTGCCGTATCTGAAATATATTTCCTTGTCCCAGCTCATTTGTCCCGGAACAGCCTTAATGACGGGATAGAACTTTGTCTCGTCCTTTACCATGTTTTCGCTTATGATCCTGTATCCGTTATCCTGAAGAAAATGGCGGAGCGCACTCACTTCCGACTGCGGCTCCATTATGATCTCACAAGCCTGCGCAAGAACGTCCATCCCTTCCGACAGTATCTTCATCATAAGCTTTCCGCCCATCCCGGCAAGAACGACCGACTTAACTTCTCCCGGCTTTACTACCGTAAGTCCATCTCCCTGTCTTACATCTATTTGGTCCGAGAGGTCGACGTCCTCAATATTCTCCGTCGCCCTGGCAACCGGTCCCGCATTAATATCGCATGCTATGACGTAAGGCGTCATATTTTCGCGGACAAGATAGATGGGCAGATACGCGTGATCACATCCGATGTCGGCAACCGGAAGGTTTGGCGTGATCATCTGGGCAACCGCCATCAGCCTGTCTGACAAATAAGCCATATATCAGTCCAGATAATCCTTGAGTTTTTTGGATCGTGAAGGGTGACGCAGTTTCCTAAGAGCCTTTGCCTCTATCTGTCTGATACGCTCACGCGTGACCTTAAACTCTTTGCCGACCTCCTCAAGAGTACGGGCTCTTCCGTCATCCAGTCCGAAACGCAGACGAAGCACTTTCTGCTCTCTGTCGGTAAGCGTTTCGAGCACTTCCACAAGCTGCTCTTTGAGAAGCGTAAACGCTGCAGCTTCGGCCGGAACCGGAACATTATCATCCTGTATAAAATCACCGAGATGGCTGTCTTCTTCCTCTCCGATAGGAGTCTCAAGCGACACCGGCTCCTGTGATATCTTTAGTATCTCTCTGACACGCTCAACAGGCAGGTTCATCTCTGCAGCAATCTCTTCCGGGGTAGGTTCCCGTCCGAGTTCCTGAAGGAGCTGACGGCTCACTCTTATAAGCTTGTTGATCGTCTCTACCATATGTACCGGGATCCTGATCGTTCTTGCCTGATCCGCGATCGCACGTGTAATCGCCTGGCGGATCCACCATGTTGCATAAGTACTGAACTTGTATCCTTTTGTGTAATCAAACTTCTCAACGGCCTTGATCAGTCCTAAGTTTCCTTCCTGAATAAGGTCAAGGAACAGCATACCGCGACCCACGTAACGCTTTGCTATGGAAACAACAAGGCGCAGGTTTGATTCGGCAAGCCTCTTTTTGGCCTCTTCATCACCTTTTTCCATACGCTTTGCAAGTTCGATCTCCTCTTCCGCGGAAAGAAGCGGCACCTTACCTATCTCCTTAAGGTACATACGTACGGGATCCTCAATCGAGACTCCGTCGGGAACCGAAAGGTCAATGTTCTCAACATCGACTTCCTCTTCTTCCGACAGGTCGATCTCATCATCGGGAACATCTTCCTCCTCTTCCTCAACAATACGCAGAAGATCGATCCCGTTCTGCTCCATGAACTCATAGATCCTGTCGAAATTATCTTCGGTAAGTTCATAGTCACTGAAGAAATCAGCTATCTCCCCGGGCTCAAGAACATTCTTTTTCTTCTTGGCAAATGCCTTGAGTTCTGCAAGACGCTCTTCAAATTTTTTTTGCATTTCATCTTCCATAATATAACACTCCTATCCTTTCTTGAGAGCCACGCCATTAGAAGCTCGCTTCGCTCGGGCGTGGCCTACGTGCTGCAAAGTTTTCAGAGAAAACTTTACACCACCTTTATCGAACTGATATCTATATTGGCTTTCTGAAGATCTTCCAATTCTTTGCGAAGCTTTTTGATCGTATCAAAGCTGCTGTCTTCACGATCGGTACGGGTCACCGACAGTCTCTTTATATTTATCATCAGATCTTTGAGCGCTCCTTTTTTCATTTCGATGCTCTCAAGGTTCCCCACGTTCTGATGAAAAGCTTCCGCGATCTGCCGCTGATCCTCTTCATCATCAAACATGCTGATGATGTCTGCGGGATTCGGCGAACCGGAATCAAGCTGCCCGAACAGTATCTGTGCCACCTTGCGGTAAAGCGGATCCGCAAAATCATCCGGCGAAATATATTGTTTTACGATCCCGTATATCTCGGGTTTATCACTTATCCACGAAAGAAGTCTTCCCTGGGGGAGACGCGACGCGTCATTTATATCCCTTCCCTCGTTCCTTGTTGCCATCGGTCTCGGCGATATCGTTACCCCCGCACCGGCTATAGCCTGTTTTCTTACCACCTCGTCGAGAGATTCTTTGGAAACATCATATTTGTATGCGATATGTCCTATATAATTATCTCTCTCAACCGGATCTTCAAAACCGAGAAGCCTTGTTGCCACATCTGTTATGAATCTGCTCTTCCCCGAAGGATCCTTTATATCATACTCGGCTTCAAGCATACGTATTTCATACATGAATCCGTTCTCGGCATCATCTATTCTCTTTTGGAACTCTTCGGCACCCTCGTTTTTGATGAACTCATCGGGATCCTTGTATGGCCGCATGTTTATGACTTTTGCAGCTAGTCCCGCCTGACGGAGTATCGAAAGTGCCCGTTTTGCGGCATCGACTCCCGCTCCGTCGGAGTCATAACAAAGCAGAATATCCTTATATCTTGTCATCTCGCCCTGACGGACATTTTCTCTGGCATACCTTGCGATAAGGTTTGCATGCCCCGAAGTAAATGCCGTTCCCAGCGATGCCACAGCCTGATCGAATCCTGCCTGATGGAGCGATATAACATCCATATATCCTTCGCAGATTATTATATTCTTCGCCTTCGTCGACTTGGCGATATTTAATCCGTAAAGGTTACGGCTCTTATCAAATATCGGTGTCTCCGGAGAGTTTAAATACTTAGGTTCGCCTTCGCCCATCACTCTTCCGCCGAAACCGATGATACGGTGTCCACTGTCCATTATGGGGAAAATCACACGGTTCCAGAATTTGTCCGTCATTCCGGTATTCTCCCGGAAATTAAACAATCCGCTCTCCCGAAGAAGCTCATCCGAAAAGCCTTTGCTTCTTAAGTATCTGAAGGTCTCATCTCTCGACGATCTGGCAAATCCGAGTCCGAACCTCTGCATTGTCTCATCGGAAAGACCCCTGCCCTTAAAGTACTCCATACCCCGCGCTCCGGCACTGCTCCGAAGCTGAGCGTAGTAATACTTGCCTGCTTCTTTATTAACGGCCAGAAGCTGTGCCCTGCGATTTTCTCTCTCGCGAGTTCCTGCATCTTCCGCTTCCGGAAGTTGTATGCCCGCTCTGTCGGCGAGACTTTGGACCGCTTCCTGGAAAGTCATGTTTTCATACTTCTGAACGAAGCTGATAACATTTCCCCCGACATGGCAGCCGAAACAGTAGAACATCTGCTTGGATGGTGTTACCGAAAATGATCCGGTCTTCTCATTATGGAACGGGCAGAGTCCGAAATAATTGCTGCCCTTTTTATTCAAACGTACGTAGGAGGATATGACATCAACAATATCGTTTCTCTGTCTGACCTCCTCCACGATCTCATCCGGTAGGTACATTGTGGCCTCTATATCAATTCATATCTATAGGACGCTCGCGGGTCCTTCCTATCTACATATCTTTCCAGGAATTCGGAAGGAACAATTCATTGAACACTCCTACCGCATATCTGTCCGACATTGATGAAACATAATCGCATACAGCTCTCTCGCGGCTGGTTCCGTGCCTGTTAACAAGATTTTTGTACTCGTCCGGTATATCATCAAAATTCCCAAGATAATACTCATACAAAAACTCAACAAGCCTCTCTGCTTTGGCTTCCTCACCTTTGACGAGAGGATTCGTATATACCCTGTCAAACATGAACTGCCTAAGTTCCATCATGGCTTCCGATATTTCATCGGACATACAGATATCGTTCCTGCCCTCGGAATTCCTGATAATGTCATGCGTAAAGCAGTCAAATCTCTTGGTCGTGGTATCCCCGAGGGTGTTGCGAAGCTCCTTCGGGATATCGTCTTCACAAAGGATCTTCCCGCGTATTGCATCATCCATGTCATGATGGATATATGCGATCTTATCGGAAAATCTGACGATCTTGCCTTCAAGCGTAGACGGAGAGCCTTTGGTCTTGTGATTTAAAATCCCGTCTCTGACTTCTTTGGTAAGGTTCAGGCCGTTGCCACGTTTTTCAAGTACTTCAACGACTCTGACCGACTGTACGTTATGCTCGAATCCTTCCGGACACACTCTGCGAAGAGCTCTCTCCCCTGCGTGTCCGAACGGGGTATGACCTATATCATGTCCAAGTGCTATTGCTTCCGTAAGATCCTCGTTCAAGCGAAGCGCCTTGGCTATGGTCCTGGCGTTTTGCGACACTTCGAGGGTATGCGTAAGCCGGGTCCTGTAGTGGTCACCCTCGGGAGCAAGGAAGACCTGGGTCTTGTCCTTCAGTCTCCTGAATGAGTTGCTGTGAAGTATTCTGTCCCTGTCCCGCTGATATACCGGACGAATGTCACACTCTTCCTCCGGAATATCCCTTCCTGCCGATTCGGCGCTCTTTGAAGCATACGGAGACAGATATTTATATTCCCATTGTTCTATTTCTTCTCTTATTCTCATGATTAATGGTGGTGTAATCCCGCTGAATACCGGTTTCTACAAGTATTATTCCGCAAATGCGGCCGATTTCCTTTTAATTTGATTAAGTTTTTACATTAAATGTCTATTCCGCAGCGTTTCCTTCGGCTTCCGCTTCTTCTTTGGCAACATCCGCGGTAGACGGGTCATAGCCCGGCATATATTTCCTGTAAAGCGCTATATGATCATAAATGCAGCGCCAGCTGCCATTCGAATTCCCGATCACCACTATGATATCATTACCTGCTCCGTCCGAGGCGAAGCTCACCGCACAGTTTCCCGATTGCTTGACGTATCCTGTCTTGGCGCAGGTGATCGTTGCTCCTATAGGTTTATCCTCCGCTCTTCTTAAGAACCAGTTTGATATCTCTATACCGTTCGGGTTTAGATCGGTCGGAGTTGTAGTATAGATTCTAGTTGACATAACTTCCTTGCACAGAGGATTTGCTATGGCAGCACGCATGATCATGGCCATGTCATAGCAGGTGGAGTAATGATTTTCATCATATAATCCGACGCAGTTCGTAAAATGCGATGTTTCCGACAGACCAAGAGTTTCCAGTTTCTTGTTCATAAGATCGACAAACTCTTCATGACCTCCGGCAACATATGTAGCAAGACCTACTGCCGCATCCGCTCCGGAAGGCAGGATCGTCCCGTAAAACAAATCTCTGACCTTGACCGTTTCGTTATCCTTGAATCCTACACGGCTCGCACCGTGGCTGCTCGCATAATAATTGATCTCGGGCGTTATGGTAAAATCATCATCGAGTGCATCTTCCGCAATATTCTCCGCCGCTACAAGAACCGTCATTACCTTGGTCATGGAAGCCGGAACCATTCTTGTTCTGCCCTCTCTTGATGCGAGGATCCTGTTATTGTTTATATCTACGACGATGCCGTACTTTCCGATAACCTCTTCGCTCATCCCCTCGGTTTCGGACGTTTCTTCCGCATAATACGAAGTACTCTTTAACAGTTCGAGCTCCTCTTCACGTTTACGTATCTCGTCCAAAACGGAGGTGTCGATTATCGGATTAGACGCGATAAATTCGGGTCTTTTGGCCAGTTCCTCCTTGAGTTCGCCCCACTCCCTAATCTTGGATATATCGGCAAACACAAAAATAAGGATTCCTATCAAGAACCCTAAATGAACCGAAAACTTTAACAGCTTGCGTAATAAATATGCACGCTTTGCTCTGTATATTTCAGCCTCGCGCTCCTGCTCATCCTTCTTCTGCTGCATTCTCTGAAACAGAACATCTTCGAGCTCGCGGCCAAGTTCCAATCTTATTGCATACATCTATTAAAAACCTGTCGGGTTAGTTCATCTCATAATAACGGTAATTATTACACCATTAGAGATTATATAGGAATTTTGCTATTACGTCTATGAAAGAATTGTGAACGATCAGTCGGCAAATCACAGGATCGCTGACGAAACCGGAAACTCAAAATATGTATCCGGATACGGTTCGTCATCAAGAGTAAAATGCCACCACTCACAGTCTATAGTTTTGAATCCGTTACGGATCATGACGTTTTGCAAAATCATGCGATTTTCATACTGTTCGTCCGTAATGCCCTTATAGTCCGGATGCGATATCGGACCAAACAGATCAAACGGGCTTCCCATATCAAGTTCCTTCCCGCTTTTCATGTCAAGCAGTGTCAGGTCCACCGTGCTTCCGCGGCTGTGGCTTGACTGCTTCGCAATATATCCCTTTATAAACAGTTCCTGTTTCTCAAGATCAGGATAGAAATACGGCTTCATACGAATATCCTGGTCCTCTATTCCCCACAGCACAAAATGCTTTACAGCGCTTACCGGCCGGTACGCATCAAACACCTTCAGTCTGTATCCCTGAACCATAGCCTCGGAAGCTACTGATCTTAGCGCACGCGCCGCCTCTTTTGTAAGCAATGCACAGGGCTCCTCATAACCGTCTATGCGGTCTCCGATGAAATTGTATGTTGAATAATAACGGATCTCCTGTATGATCTGAGGAACAAAATCCGCCAACAGGACAAATCCTGAGGAATCGGTTGTTTCACTCTTGTATTCCGCTTTCATTTCCTGTTCCCCCGTATCACTTTATCTATTGTATCCCAGTCATAGCAACGCATATAATCTCCTTCGGGAAATTTGCAGTCTGTATTCCAGGGGCGGTCAAATACCATAACCTTAAGATGCGGCAGATGGGAGAAGAACTTAAACGCCGACGGTGAATCCTCAATGGCATAATCAAACGTCATTTTACGAAAATCATCTACTTCGAGGTTAAAATCACTCCCCTTAATAAAACTGTCCCTTCCGTATTTGTTAAGGCAGTAAAGTTCTGCTCTGTTAAGGTCATGATCGTCAAGCCACTGTCTCGATGCTTCATATGCACTGTAGGGTCTTCCTGTTATTACCGAAACTGCGATGCCGTCATCGATCCATTTATTAAGCGTTATCGAAGCGCCCTCTGTCTCTTTAAGAGATAACAAAGATTCCGGACTATGGGCTTTGATCATCATAAGTTCATAGTCATCATCCATAAGCGAAAAGGTCTTTTTCAGATCGAAATTCCGCATCTTTTCATATGGAATGTCTGTATTAAAGAGATCATTCACAAGAGCCGACAGATGCCTTGCTGTCTCGCACAGGCAATCATCAAAATCAACATATATCCTCATTGCATCTCCTCCGACGCATCTGATTCGAATTCATTTAGTAATACCAAATTTAAGCGCTCCCTTCGGACAGGCCTTGACACATTCTCCGCATCTGATACATTCGGCACTGTTGGGGTTCTTTATTGGATCCACATTCATTTTGCAGGTCCGTGAACAAGTTCCGCAACTCACACACGCATTTTCGTTAAAAGACATCTTGAGAAAGCTCAATTTCTGGAACAGTGAATAGAATGCTCCAAGAGGACATACATATTTGCAAAAAGGCCTGTAGATAAAAATTGAGGCAGCAACGCAGACTATGAGTATTGCAAACTTCCATCTAAAGAGAGCACCAAGTGCGGATCTTACGGAGCCATCCAGAATTGCCAGAGGAATCCCGGCCTCGAGCGTACCCACGGGACATATATATTTGCAGAAGAAGGGATCTCCCGTGCCAAGACTTGTCCTGTAAAAGAACGGAAGGGCAAACACAAAGAGAACAAGGAATAAATACTTAAGGTATCTTAAGGGCTTATCTATCTTCTCCGGTATCGTGAACTTGGGAGTAGGTATCATGTATAGAAGCTCCTCGATAAGGCCAAATAGACAGAGCCATCCGCAGATAAACCTTCCCACAAAAAGTCCTATTGCAGCCAGGTATCCGACTACATAAAAGGCAAATTTTCTTTTCCTTCCGTCGAAGACGGATTGCATGGCTCCAATGGGACATGCTCCCAAAGCACCCGGGCAGGAATAACAGTTCATTCCGGGAACACAGAAGTTCTTGAGGGGACCCTTATAAATTGAGGCTGTCAGAAATCCTTTAAAATATCCGTTTGTCAGGATGCCCCACCCCGCCTGGATACCTTTTCGTATTCTTTTATGTTTCTTCAAGCCATTGTCAGCCAATTCCGATACACTCCATACAAATATTGGTTGCCTTTTTATTTACTGTATTTGCTTCTCCTCTGCTGACACCAAATATGCAGGAAGCGACGGCAAGTAAAAGAAGAATCAGCGTCACGTAGTTCGGAACAGTCTTTTTCATAATGACCTCTCTATTATTCCTTTGAAAGATATCCGTCAATAACATTTTCCCATTCCGTGCTTGGCTTGCTACCTATCTCCGCACTGCCAAGGACGTTGCCCTCAGAATCAAGGAAATAGGTTGTCGGAACATACTGAAGTCCTATGTCCTCCATTAACTGTACCGGTGCCACAAGAACAGGATAGGTAATTCCCGTATCTTCTATTATTGATCTTGCATCATCGATGACACTCTCGTCATAGTTTCCCTGCGGATCAGCTACATCAGTGGTAAGTCCGACAATCTCAAAGCCTTTATCTTTGTATTTTCGCTCTATCTCTCCAAGATCCGGCATCTCCGAAATACAAGGTCCGCAGAAAGTTCCCCAGAAATTGATCATGGTCACCTTGTTTCCCTTTACGTAATCAGCAAGGGCAACGTCATTGAGATCCAGATCCTTTACCGTATAGTTTATAATACCGTCCTCCGGAGCGGCAGCCTTGGTAGCTTGGGCTGTGTCCTGCGAAGCCTCGGGCTGCGCTGTCTCTGCTCCTGACTGCGCCTGTTGTTCGCTATTTCCGCATCCTGTTATAAGCCCTAATGAAAGTGTAGCTATCAGCAATATTGCAGCCGTTTTCTTCATATGATTTACCTCCACCGATTTTTGAATAATTATACCATACTTCTTTGAAGAACTTAAACGCCGCAGGAGAATCCTCAATGGCATAATCAAACGTCATTTTGCGAAAATCATCCACTTCGAGATTAAATTCGCTACCCTTGATAAAGCTGTCCCTTCCGTATTTGTTAAGGCAGTAAAGCGTGGCTCTTGTAAGATCATGCTCGTCAAGCCACTGCCTCGATGCTTCATATGCGCTGTAGGGTCTTCCGGTTATGACCGAAACCTCAATACCGTCATCGATCCATTTATTAAGCTTTATTGAAGCACCCTCTGTTTCTTTTTCAGATCAAAATCAACGTATATCTTCATTGCGTATCCTCCAATCCCTTCTTGAGAGCCCCATCTCTTATCATACTGCCACTATCGTTACAGCATCTGCTTTTGCACCAGTCTCGCAAATCTTCCTTTATTATCCATGAGTTCCTGATATGTCCCCTCTTCCAAGATCCTTCCCTTATCAAGCAGAACGATCCGGTCAAAATCTCTGACCGTCGACAACCTGTGCGCGACCATAACCACGGTCGAATTCATTTTTCTGATGTTCTCCAGCACTTTTTTTTGTGTCACGTTATCAAGGGCTGATGTCGCCTCGTCAAGAATCAGGACCCTCGGATGATCAAGAAGCGCTCGTGCAAGGAGGATGCGCTGTCTCTGTCCTCCGGAGAAACCGCAGGAATTAGCTTCGGAGACCTCAGTGTTCAGACCGAGCGGAAGTGAGCGTATATAATCACCGATCTCGGCGTTGTCAAGAGCCTCCCAGAGTTTTTTCTCTTTCGGATCGTCAGCATTGCCGAAAGCGACATTTTCCGCAATCGTTCCGGGGAAGATGCGGCTGAACTGGAAGACTGATCCTATGCATTTTCGTAAAGATTTCTGGTTCAGGGATGCGAGAGGCTTTCCGTCGTAAGAGACCGTTCCCGAGTCCGGCTTTTCCATGCCGATCAGTATCTTTAAGAGCGTGCTTTTGCCGCATCCGCTTTCTCCCACAATTGCCAGCTTTTCCCCTTTTTTGATATGCAAAGAAATGCCACTCAGACATCCGATCCTATCGTCATCATAGGCAAAATAAATGTTTTCCGCTTTGATCTCCCCCCGAAGATTCCTTATGTATTCGAGTGCCTCGGTCTGTTCGGTTTCGGCAGTAAAGAGCGGGTAACTGTTTCTGCACAGAAAACGGGTCAGAAACATATTGTCCATAATATCCGTAAGGCTTCCAACGACCGTCAGAACAAGCGAAAATGCTGATATGAAAGCAAGATAATCCTGCGGTGCAAGACTCCTGGTAAGCGATGTGCCCAGAAGAGCAATCGTCGTCAGAATAGACACTCCGGACACTATCGCCGTACTGTATTTGAGAAAAAACGGTTGATTATAGGTCAGCAAGAGCCTTCTCCTGTACATCTCAGCCCATTTGGAGTAAATAAAAACTTCCGCACCGAGGCTTTTGATTTTCTGGATTCCTCTTACGGCAGAGTACAGGAAGCCCGTGTATTCCATATCAAGATCTAAAAGACGTTTTTCATTGACCATATGAAGGAGCGAACTGATCAGCGAAACGAGAATCTTAAGAGCGATGAAGATCAGTGCCGGGATGAAAAGTATCGGCGACATATAGCGCATCTCGACCAGATAGGCTGCAGAAAACGAAAGATTCAACAGCACATCCATAAATATGTCCAGAATGATATCCGACAATCTGG
Source organism: Lachnospiraceae bacterium UBA3762 (assembly GCA_002371615.1). GTDB lineage: Bacteria > Bacillota > Clostridia > Lachnospirales > Lachnospiraceae > UBA2868. The sequence continues at coordinate 28,387 of DFGA01000007.1, forward strand.
AACAGCTGTTAATCCGGCTGGATAGTTTTCCCGAAGAGGTCTGCTGAAAGAAGGAATGCGGCAGATGCATGACCTTCGCCATTACCGCGGACTGCATCTCCATGGAGATGCGGAGTTTGGTTTGCGACAGGATCAGAGTCTTTATCAATGAGATCACCGATCTTGCGATAATAACGGTCAGATAGATAACAAGCGACCACCCAAACAGCATCGCGTTATGATCCGCCTCGTTAATATATGACTTATAGATGCGGTTGGACACTGCGGGAATCACCATACCGAGAAGGGTCGTAATGCCTGTTGCACCCAGAAGCTTTACAACATCCCCTAGTGTGAGCGATTTCATAACGTTCGCGATAAAAGTTCCGATGATGCTGTTCTTTTCGACAATCGGTCTGCAGAAAATATAGCAGTCCTTTCGAAGATGCAGCAGAACTTTCCGCAAGGCCAGGCCGGAGGTTCCGTCTGAAGGACAGAAATACCGGTATCCTGCTATTGTCGGTACCAGCGCGACCGCTTTGCCATCTTCCCAAAATGCCAGAATGTACTTAGATCTGGTCCTGCATTCCCGCATGAGATCTTCCGAGTATTCATACATCATTCCAAGCGGATCCAGCATAGCGTCCAGAAGGCTGGTCAATACATTAAATCCGTATAGTCTGCCGGACTGAATGCCGAAACATTGCAGGATATAAAGAACTGCCGACTGGGCATCGTCGATTTCTTCTTCAATCCTGATTCTTCTTTTATTGTTGAAGAGGAACCCGTCAGCTTCAGACTCAAGGCGGATGTTATTGTCTTCTCTTTTTTGCAGAATTTCATTAAATATAGACATAGAATTTCTTTTCTTATTCGATCAGCGTCTTGTAAAGGCCATCCTGTGCATAAAGCTCCGCGTGTGTTCCGACCTGAACGATCCGTCCGTGATTCATGACGTAGATCCGGTCACAGTCGACAATAGTTGACAGACGGTGCGCAACGATCACGCAGGTAGTCCCATTCTCTTTCAGCGCCTTCATAGCCTTGTCCTCTGTAAGCGCATCCAGGGCGGAGGTGAACTCATCAAGGAAGAGAAGAGTCGGTTCATGCGCCAGCGCTCTGGCAAGTTCAAGCCTTTGCAGTTCTCCTCCCGAGAAATTGCGCCCGTTTTCTTCTATGACAGAACTGTATCCCTTGTGCTCTCTGGCGATCCTGTCATAGATCTGGGCATTTCTGGTCGCAAGAACAACTTCAATATTTTCAATGGTGCTGTCCCACATTCTGATATTATTATAAATGGAGTCCTCGAACATGACAGTCTCCTGATCTACCGTGGCAACAGAGGAATGAAATACGACGTCTGCGATCTTGTCACGTTTTTTTCCGTCATATAAGACTTCCCCTGATTCCGGCTTGTAAAGATTGGCAAGAACCTTCAGGAGAGTGCTTTTGCCACAGCCGGTCGCGCCCACGATCGCTACCATTTCTCCGGGATTAACTTCAATACTGACATGATCCAGTGCCAGCTCGTCGCCGGTATAGTAACGATAGCACAGGTTCTGTGCCCTAAGATGTCCTGTCAGCTTCTCCGCACTTTCCCGTTCCTCTGCCTTAAGCGGAACAGGTGCTTCAGTTTCCCTTTCGATGATATCATTGACCCTTTCGATATTGGTTCTCATGTTCTGAAGCGCATCTACCGAAGAAATACAGTTATTCACCGAAGTGATCATACTGCCCAGAATCCCCTGGAACAACGCCATGGTACCTAGCGTAAAGCTTCCGTGCACCACAAACCAGGCACCCATAAACAGCTGGACAGCCTGAAGAATATTGCCCGACAGGCTGGTATTGAGAGTAGAAAGAGCCCTGAAACGGTTTTGTGTTATCTGGCTCTCATTCCGGTTTTCCTGGGAGGAATGCCACATGTTATAGAAATCACGTTCCGCACCGGTCGACTTGATAGTATCGATCATATTCATCCCGTTCAGAAGAGAGGAATTCACGCGGTTGGCAGACGTCGTCATACTTCTGGCGGCAATCGCGCTCCTTTCCTGTATCTGCGTGCTCGCCGCAATACTGACTGCCACAACAACCAAACATACGCCGGCAATCAATGCGTTATAGTAAAACAGATAGAAAATATAAATGACACACATAAACGCGTCGATCGTCCTCGGAACCAGTGCGTTCATAATGGAGTTGTCCAGCGTGACATTGTTTTCTATTCGGGAAATGACCTCCCAGCCGCTGAAGGTCTCGAAAAAATCAAGTGGCTGATGGAATATTTTCTTGAACAATATGCTCCCGGACAGCGCGGAATTCCTGCGGCTGGTACGGCTGAGAATATACATTTTGATGATGGAGGCAACCACATAGATGATCATCAGACTAATGTAAAGGGCTATGTTCTCGTATCCCTCAACGATCTTAGCACGATCCGTACTTCCTATGGAACCGTCAAGAATTGTTTTCTGCAGACTGACCATGGCCAGGTTAAGCAGAACGCACGCAACCGTGAAACAGGCCAGCACGATCATTGACTTTATAAGCGGTCTGATTCGGTTCCCGATGAGTGAACGAAGCGATTCCCGTCTTCCTCCGGTTTTGAACGAACTGTTTTTACGGAAGGAAATGACCGTACCGGTAAACAGCTGCTCCAGCTTTTTCATCTCAAGCCTGTACTCGCCTCTTGCCGGGTCAACGACAGTTACAAGATCTCCCCTGATAGATTTAATGATAGCATAATACCGCCTCTTCCACTGAATCATCAAAGGAAATTCCATATTTCTAAGTTCTTTTGCCGTGATCTTTTCGATTGAAGCATCCAGACCGTAACGTGCAGCCGCCTGCACGATCTCATCCGGACTTGAGCCGTTCCTTGAGGAAATGCAGACCTGACGCAACTGCGCGATTGATACGAAACGTTTATAGTAACCCAATATCATAGACAGAGCCGCTGCTCCGTTCTCACCGGTCTGCATTTGGATCACAACAGGAATCTTCATGTCTGGTTTTGCGCATTCTCCAATTCTTTAGAGCGAAAAAGAGAAGGGGAGCCTTGCAGCGTGCACGAAAACGGCTTGATCCTCGGCTGTTTTCAAAAGCCATATCATGAAGACTTATCCGTTTCCTTGAAAACGCGGTTATTCCACCGCACCCTTCTCATTTTCATACAGAAGTATACAGCAGGAAATCGTTATTTTCAATATACTTTTAACAGACTTTTTACATTGTCTTGACAACAGATTCAGCTTCGTAAATAATAAACCGCAAACGATATTTTCTTCTGATGAAGGGGAGCCAAAACACGGAAATGAACACATGGAAAAAACGGTCAGTAGAACGTGACCGAAACATAGGCTGGGTGAATAACCGCCTTTTTGAACTTGACTATCCATCGCTTTATCTTGGAAACGAGATGAACACCTTTCACTTTGACTGGGACGATGCAATAGAAACCGGAGCGATTGATGAGATCCCGCGGATCCTTCTTATGAACCTAGGCTCCTACAAAAACACCCTCAATGCCCCGGCCCTGCTCTTGTTCTATGATGAACTGCATACATTGAAACCCTCCTGGATCGTGGAACGTTCTTTATGCCCGGCAACCTCAAATGATCTGAATATCATGAGACTGGACGGGATCCGTCCCTTCGCTGTTGAAAGCAAGATGCCCGCAGAATGCTTCGATGTGATCTGTATGTCAATGGATTTCTACCATAATACCGCCAGTATTCCATGGTATCTGTACGAAAGCGGTATTCCGGTTTTTTCAAAGGAACGGACCGAGGAAGATCCCTTCATCATATTGGGCGGCGCTGCTCTTTACAACCCTGCCCCTTACATGAATTTCTGCGATATTATATTTTTCGGAGAAGGCGAAGATATACTTCCCGACCTGCTCGCGATGATCGTTGAAAACAGGCGTATTGGTATGACAAAAGAAGAGATTCTCCTGCGAGCCGTTAAGTCCTGGGACTGTCTGTATGTACCCCGGTTTTACGAAGAGCGGTTTACACAATCCGGCACGTACACGGGGACTTACCCTCTGCGTCCGGATGTACCTGAGCAAATCTCGTTTTATCGTGTGAAGGATCTGGACAAATCCTTCGTTTGCACTAAGCCCCCATTCAGCTTCGGAGTCACTGCTTCGCTGAATTCTCCTCAGGAGATCTCAAAAAGTTGCGAAGGAAAATGCAGCTTCTGCGCCCCCTGTTTTACTTCACTTCCTTTTCGTGCCCGTTCCGCGCAGCTGGTCAGAAAATACCGCCGGGAAGCAGCATACTTTACCGGAAACCTTACGTCTAATCTGGTTTCCTTCAACTCCGCCTCCCATCCGGAAATCAACCGTATCATTCATGACGCCGGTGAAGACTCCTGCGGCACTGTCCGTTCTCTGACCTTCAGAGCCGACACCTACGCGACCAATCCCGAATACTTCAGCTTTGTTGCTTCTTCCGATTTTTCCCGTGCTGTGTTCGGAATCGAAGGAGCCTCTCAAAGGCTCCGCAATACCGTGTCTAAAAACCTGTCAGAGGAACAGATTTTAAATACCATGCGCGAAATCTGTCGCTGTGGCATATACCTTGTAAAACTAATGATGATCAGCGGTCTGCCCGGTGAGACCGATGATGATCTTGATGAACTGGTCAGCCTCGTTCGTAAAATCATGGCGATTTTTGAGGAGGAGACCCTGCCGGGACTTCCACACCCGAAGCTCCTGATCACCTGGACTTCTCTGATAGTTTATCCCCACACGCCGTTGCAGTGGACAAGGATCAACCACCATCTTCATGCAGACTATTCTTCCCGGGTGAAGCGTTTGAATGAGCTTGGATGCCATGCATATGAGACAACCATCACTTCCGATGCACTCGTTCATCAGCTGATTTTGCGCAGTGACAGCCGTCTGGAGGGATTTCTGGTCAAGCTGGCCAGGGAAGGCCTGATTCGTCATGATAAACCCTACCCTGATGAAGTGCTCGATTCCCTTGAGCGTTACCTGTCAGAAAACTCTCTCCCGTCATTAGATGAATGGTTTCGCGAATATACATATGAGGATCCGCTTCCCTGGGATCTGATTAAGGCACCGGCCACAAAACAATATCTCTGGAAAAGATATCAGATGATGAAAGCCGACTTCCCCGAAAATGATTCTGTCTGTACTAAAGCCTGCAGCGGATGCGGAGGATGTACCGGGGAGGATAAGAGTCATATGAAAGAGATTGCCGGGCGCAGGGAGCAGGATTCGAAAATCAAACTGACACATATATATCCGAAAGAAAGACATGTTCCTAAGCAGCATGTTCTTATGGAATTCGAATATGACCTGCCATATTCCTTTGTTTTTTCGTCCTACTGGGACTGTGAGGTACGCCGTGCCCTGAATCTTGCCGGCATAAAATACGATCCCACATCCGTTGCCACACTTGATTCCGGACAGCTTTCAGGCATTTCGGGAGCAGGACCAAACCTGACCTGCATTGCCCTTGACGAACGGCTCGGACTTTCAGAACTCAACCGGCGCATTACAGAACATGCATTGAATTTTCATATCACATCCCTTTCGGAGATCGAAACGCCCTTAAGGGTCACTTCTGTTTCGTATTGTTATGATTTGCCTGACAAAACTGATGAGGTCATCCTTTCCGAAAATGTGAAGAATAAAATGGCTCAGAAAGAATGGTTGCATTCCTTCCCCACAAAAACAGGGCATTCTGTACGGACCACGGATTTTCGCCCCTTTGTAACTGACGCCTCTGTAAGAGACGGGTGTCTGTATTTTTCTTCAAACAGCACCAACTGTGATCCGCGCAGACTAGTCTGCTGTCTGATGGATCTGCCGATCTTATCAAAGCTTTCCTCCTTTCCTGTACGGACGGGATTTACCTTTGAAAAGAAGGGCATCCTGGATATGGCGATGAAAAAAGAAGTCAGGGAGGCTTTTATAAAAAACCGCGAGAGCAAGACAATATATGATGAGGCTTCCTTCAATGCACTGTCATCCTATATATCAAGTCCCGCCTGTGTCAGTGACCTGAAGAAGCTTATTTCAAGAGACTATTTTATGACGCCTCCGCAACATTTTCGCGTGCCGAAGGATTTTACCGGACGTAAGAGGGATGTTTACACCTGGCATGACACTACAAAATACCTTATGAGTCTGATCTGCTTTGCTATGAGGGACTATGATTATATATATTCAGACGGTCTGTATTCATTCCGCAGCACGAAAACCTCAAGGGATTTTCTTATGAAGTTGAAAAATGAACCGGAGATCAGTCAGTATTATATCGTGAAAGCCGATATATCCAATTACGTAGGTTCGATCGTTCCTGAACTGATCCTGCCCAGACTTAAACAGATCTGGAAGGACGATCCTTCCCTTTATGATCTGCTGGAATTCCTGCTCCTTCGTCGCGAGTGCATTGAAAAAGACGGACAGCTCATATCCTGCGAACCCGGAGGTCTGGGAGGTGTGCCGCTTTGCAATCATTTCATGAATGTCTATCTGATGGAACTGGATGAGTATTTCGAGGAACGCGCTCCGCTCTACTGCCGGTATTCAGACGATATCATCATCCTTACGCATACCCGCGAGGAGGCCGAAGAGTATATGGCGTATTTCTATCAGATTCTGGAGAAAAAGAAGCTCCGTTCCAATCCGGATAAAACATCCCTGATCCCACCCGGCAAAGAGGTCACTATCCTTGGCTTTAAGCTGAAGGACGGAGAATTAGACATTTCCGACCATGCGATGCACAAGCTTAAACGCAAGATTCGGCTTCAGGCAAAGAAACTGATCCGCCTAAAACAGGCAAAAGGCTTCTCCGACGAGGAAGCCGGACGACTGATGACCGGATACTGTAACAGGCTGTTTTTCGGACAGGTGAATAAAACCGAACTCACCTGGTCAAGATGGATCTTCCCGGTCATCTCCCATACTGCTTCTTTGCAAGAGCTGGACAATTATATACAGAACGCTGTCCGTTACGTCATATGCGGCTCATTCGCGAAAAAACGTTACCGGATACGTTACGCCGAACTCAAGAGACTTGGCTATAAGAGCCTGGTGCATGAATATTACCATTCCGGCAAAATCTGAGTGCAAAAAAAGGGACTTGAACAATTAAAGAGGATTTTATCCTATTTTAGACAACTATATGACACGATATATGACACGAAATCAACTCCGATAATGCCGTAAATACGTATCATAATCAAGTATCTCTCAACCTCTCCGTGATTCTGATCTGTTATCATCGAATCCATGTTTTATACTCGTATTTGCCCCATATACGCAATATAGCACTTTCAATGTTATAAACCTCTAATCAGTGCAGATAATGCCCTATATGGTCAAAATACAAGCTTTCACAAAAGGATTTTACACTTATCAATTGAAAGTATGATATAATTCGCTTGTGGTAGCGGTTTCCCTTGATAGAATTATTAAGGGAAAGGGGGCGTGCCAATGGATAAAGTAATGCTATTCATAGCAATATGTAATTGCGTTATCAATGCCGTTGGGCTTGCTCTCAAGATATTTGAGATAAGACAAGAAAAAAGCCGCTCCTAACCTGAGAAGTTAAGCGGCTTTTTCTGCTAAACTGTCAAGGGTATCGCTACCACTTACACATATTATAGCATGTAAACCGCTTTTTGCAATTATCATTTTCCGGTCTTCTTGCGTTTTCTTTTGCATTTACTCCCCACCTCCTCAAAAAGCGCAAAAAACACCTACCATTAGGTAGATGCCATAAGGATCTGGTAGTTCTCAATCTATTCTATTCATCAAAAATATATACATCTCTTAACTCAGTGTTAATCCTTGTCTGGAGCCCTTTATCATGCGTCACAAGTAAACATATTATTCCTTTGTCAGCTTTATCGATCAGTTCCTTTACTATCTGATTGTCCGCCTTATTCTTTCTAGGGTCCCCTGGTATCATTTTCATAGAAACCCCATCAGATTTCCATGTTTTACCTGTAGGTCCTCCTTCAACAGCATATGCTCGAACTTCACTATCTTCCGAAAGCAGGCCATGATTCTTAGCAAACTTTCGTATTTTTTTCTTATACTTGCTCTCGTACTCACTTACTGAAATATTTTCAGCATCAATAAAAATACAAGTTTTCATCTTTGAGTTCTGGTCTTTGTGGCTGTATCCCTTCATCTTCTCTTTGAGTTCATCCAGGATGCCCTCGTATTTGGTCAATGCACCGGCTTTGATACCTCCGGACGTCTTCAGTCCGTTGATGGCCGTCTCAAGCTCCTTGAGGTCATCCTGTGCATTATCCTTGTAATTGTTCGACATATTTCATGTTAAGCCGCTGAATGATGGCATCAAGTTCCTTCTCGGCCTTGCTCTTAAACAGTCCCATGCCTTTGCCCTATTCCTTAGGAGAGTATCTACTCAAAGCTTCCGACATACTCTCTACCCACATATCCTTATGTTCCTCGTAATACTTGTTCAGATATGGAACTATCTGCTCATAACCTTCCACGCTGTACGGATATGTAGTCCTTACCTTCAGGTCATCAGCAGTCTTCTCGAAACAATATGGTCCCGGATACACATCCACGATAATGACATCTTCCTCATTGTCAGCTTTCTTGGGATGTACAATGCGGAAGCGCATTCCCTTATAACTCCCTGTAAAAGGTGAATTGTGTTTATATCTGTCAAACGATGCTATGTCATAAGTCTCGATCATTCCCTTACTCCCCTGTACTCATCTACGAACAATTAATCTTCATCCCAGCCTGCGCATTCCCCACAGCTTCCTTGCGGATACGCATATAGACCTTCTCTACTTCCTCTATCGGGAACTGTGAGAAAGCTTTGCGAAGATCATCAAAACTCATACCGGTTCTGGCCATGTTTTCGATTGCACGTTTATCACGATCGGTCATATTTAATCCCTACAGCAGATTTCATATAAACTCCGTGTTTTTGTTTTGCAATACGTATCCTCTTATTTAAACAGTTCTCGAAAGTCGGTCAGATTTCTATCACTGTATATGTATCCCTTATTTTCTTGGATTCATAAAGTGCCTTATCGGCAGTTCTTATCAGATTATTAACAAGCTCCGTTCCGAATGCGGCACCAAAGCTCATGGTTATTCTGATCTCGGGATTGTTTTCCAGGGTGATCTTTCCAAGCTCAGACTTTAAGAATGATAGTTTTCCTTCCAGATCTTCTCTTGTTATAGCGAAGAACACTATCATGAACTCATCTCCGCCGTAGCGAATTACCACATCATCCTTACGAACCGACTGTTCAAGCAGCTTGGCTACTTTTTGGATCGCTTCGTCACCTCCCTGGTGACCGATGGTGTCGTTGATATCCTTAAACAGATCGATATCGGCCATAACAACAGCCTGGCATGGTTCATATACGAGTTTTTCATCCAGGAACTTTCTGTTGTGGATCTGCGAAAGAGAATCTATATATATCTCAGTCTCAAATTCCGAAATCTTTTTCTGCTGCGCCAGACTCTGGAGTTTTGCATCAGTTGTATCCTGGCAGCCGTAAACGATGTGTGCGATGCTTCCGTCTTCGTTCCGGTCACCGACCATAAAGATCCCGTCAAACCACCTATGTGCGCTCTCACTGTAAAACTCCATGCTTGTCGATCCATGCTCTTCAATAGAAGCAAGAATGGCATCCTTGTCAAGCCAGTCATATAACCTTTGGCGGAAGCTCTCAGCCACTGATGCGGCAACAATATTTCTAAGAAAGACAATGGCGTCCGGATCCTTCGGAACTGCCTCCACATACTCATTGGTACTGATCATGCGGTAACTCATATCGGTTACATCTATAAACAAGGAGAAATTGAAGACCTTGCCTAAAGCCTCAATGATCTTTAAGTATTCCTCCAGTTCCTGCTGTGCAGTGATATCGCGATAGCAGCCCATGTATATCTCCAAAGAGCCATCATCGGGACGTCTGATAAATCTTCCTGCTCCCGTAACCCAAATGATGCTGCCGTCCTTCTTCTGCATACGATATGTGGCATGAGTGATATCCGGCAGATCCCGGTGTACTCGGACCGAATCCCAGAACAGTTTTACGACTGCGTCGCGCTCTTCCGGGACAAGAGTCTTCACCCAACTTTCAAATTCGTTAGGCAGATCCCCAAGTCCATCGTAGCCAAGCATCTGTCTGGTCTCTTCATTGAACTCAAAGCTCAACATGTTCTCATCTCGATCAAACGTGCAAAAATACATGCCCGCTTTCATTCCTTTGGCGAACATATCCTCTCGGAACTTGGCGATCCGGTATTTATTGTTCGCCTCATCGATCCTCCGGTTGCACTCGATTATAAGTTCATGCATCTCCTCCGGATAATCTTTGACATCAAACAAAAGCGACACATCATCCACCGCAGCACTCGCCTCTGCGGCAAACTGTCCTACACCATGGTCTATGCTTTCTGCTTTTTCATTCTTTTCCATTGTTTTCCCTGTATGTATGTTTTATTATTTGTTCTTCGATATGATCGACAACCATATGTGCATTATATCACTTTTCGAATCAAATTGATCATATCTGCCAAAAAGTCTGTCACGGCGGCCTTTTGACCCGGTCGTTTTCTCTCAGTTATTCCAAGGCAGCGGCTTTCCTCCTGTATTCGCGCGGAGAACAGCCCATATACTGCTTGAACGTTTTACCAAAGTAACTGTCGGAGTATGTCCTATCTGTCTCTTGAAGCAACGTGTACATTCACGCGGACTTATCCCGGCAGACGATGCAATCTCCTCAAGATATACCACCATGAGCGACTTCCATAACAGGACAATTGATATGATATGCCAACATAAAGCAGATGGGGCTATGATACCTATCAAGTTCCGGATGGCTGATGATGATGGCCTAATGCAGGAATATAAAGTAAAGTCCTATCGCGACCTTTCACATAAAGGACCTTTTGAAATGCCGAATGGGATTATAGCCACTGCGACCATGTTTCCGTTTGAATGCAAGATTGATTGCTTCGGAAAAGAAAAGACTGTATTTCTCTATTACAGCAGCTTTGACCATGTTTGGACGATGGCAACCGGGAAACGCCTATAGACTTCTATTTGAACAATTCACAACTATAACCCATCAAATCCATCAGTTCTTCAGTAGTGATGAGATCAAGCTGGTGAACTGACGTTAAATGTCTCCGGATGGCTGCACATTCTGCTGAAGGTTCATCACGGGAAATATCATCGTTTCCGTATCGTTCCATTACCAAAGTAATCTTCTGTTTTATAATATCGTAGTTCTGTTTCATAGGGTTTATTAAACTACATAAGCATTGAATCGTCTGTTCTCTATGATAGAATTAAGACTGAGGATAGAACTAGCCATTAAAAACTACATGAAGAATCGAGGATTAGTATTATGATAAAAGTAATCTCTGAAGAAACGCGTGAGAGCATAAAGAAACTGTTCATCGATGCAGATTCATCAATTCAGATAATCTCCCCATTTTTGTCTATAAAAACAGCAGAGCTTCTTTCGAGTGTTCTAAAGAAAAAAAAGGATATAGAGTGTACAGTTATTACAAGAATATACTTGAAGGACCTTCTCGAAGGAGTCAACAGCACTAAAGCAATTTCGATATTGTTATCATCCGGTGTAAAAGTTTACTCTTTGCAGGGGCTTCACGCAAAACTATATATGTTTGATGAAGAAACCGTAATAATAGGCTCGGCAAATTTTACTATGGCCGGCATAAGTAAGAACTTTGAACTATCGATACTAACAGACGAAAGTTGTGTGATAGAAAAAGCATCTCTAATATTTGATGATTTGTTAAGCCACTGTATCGATAACGCCGGAATAGTCGATGAGGAATTGTTAGAAACCGTTGAAGCTGATTATTCCGATGCTTACCGTAACAGGCAAAAAGATAGTGGTTTTTCAACGATTAAAATGTACGGTGCAGAGCGAATGAATAAAGGCATTCAGATCAAATCGCTCGATTGGAAGTCTACAGATTGTCAAATTGAAGATAAAGATCCTGTTTTTGATCTTTTTTCTGATGTGAAGAAACACACCATCTTTAACCATAATGTTTGGGTTAAGTTTGAAGGGAAGTCAGAAAACCGACAGCCGGGAAATGAGTTGCCTTCCTTAACACAAGTAGATTTTGAAGGCTCAAAACGATACATTCTAAATTTCAGAAACAGGCCTCGAGGGATACAGGATGATGATGCCATCTTTATTGTTTCACTTACAAATGATTCTAATGAAAAACCTACAACAAGAATAGTTGGGAGAGGTAAGGCTCGTACTTTTATTAATCGATGTATTGTTAAGCCTGATTGGATTAAGCAATACCCGTGGATGGATTATTATAAATACTTTTGTGAGGTATATGATGTACAATTACTCAATCTTGAACGTATGAACTGTATTCCTCTATCGCAAGTATATGACGTGCTTGATAAAAGGACCTACACTTCTACTATCGATAAGGAAGAGGTAAAAAATATGGCGCAATGCCAATGCCGAAGATCTCATATCCAGATGACATTGGATGCTAAGACATATATTGATGAAGAGATCAATAAACTAGCAGATAAATACGGTTTTATTGAAGATATTGAGAAAAGGACCGTATAATTAGATAAGTAAAAATAAGCTTTGTGTTATAATATCCTCATCTACTCGTTCATAATTATGAGTGCGGCTTATGCCGTATTGCCCACGACACTTTTTTTCATTGCGTAGGCTGAGCGGTGATCTGTGGGACAGCGGGTAGATATGGAACCATAGCTCAGCTGGGAGAGCATCTTCTTGACGTGGAGAGGGTCACAGGTTCGAGTCCTGCTGGTTCCATTTCGGGCCGTTGGCGCAGTTGGGAGCGCGCCACACTGGCAGTGTGGAGGTCGTGAGTTCGAATCTCATACGGTCCAGGGTCGTCTCTTTACTCCCATGATTTATTGGATAATAAGGTGATGCTTACATGATTGAAAAAGGTTTTGAAGAGAAAGGGATACAACAATAAACCTCTCTTCGTTGACCGAAAATAGCCAAAATGTTATACTTTAATCAGTGATTACCTCATATTTGTTACTGTCAACATATGCTTTCCAACAAAAGGAGGAGAACTATGAAAAACATTGTAACCGAAGAGGTAATCATCACTGTCATTAAAGCTGTCGAAGCAATTGTACTGACGCTACTTAAGCGATAATCAGACAACCGATCAGCCTGACAGGGGCATCTCCTTCGGGTGATGCCTTTTCTATTTCCAGCTTATTTCATATCTTTTTGACTTTTTTGTTTTTTGGTGCCAGATTCTTTCGGGCATATTATTCTTCGAAAGTGTAATAATCTGATCATCTCCAACAGTTTCAATATAATCCCAATAATTCCCTATATCAAAGTCGTTCACTCTTATAAATCGGATTACTGATTGTGCCAGAGATCCTTCTTCATCATATTTTACATCAGGCTGATCATACATTCGTATTGCCTTTATTTCATCATCTCCGCTGAACTGCAAATAGAATCTATCGCTGCCGCGATGTATTCGTTGAAGCGCCTTATATAAACGATCATACTCATCATCTATTATTCCAAGAATTTCCTCTTCTTCCTTCAGTGAATCTTTGAATCTATACCCACCAATCAACAAATATAATAATAATATTGTATTATTTCTAATAATCTTTACTTCATCAAAATCGGTAATATTATCTCTATGAAAATGTTCATTTCTATCTTCGTCACCATAGTTCCTCAGATAATCACATACAACGCCGACACCGTCATTACTAATAGTCCATTTGTCCTTATTGTCCTCGATGAACACCCTATATGAACCCATGTCTTTCTTAAAATATTTTGTATAATCTTCAATAAACTTAATAACAGGGAAGTGTGTTTTGTGATGCTTCTTAATATCTGTTATCGGTATATTATCTGGTATTTTACTCTTACGACTTATCCACCGATTTTCACCGAAATCCGTATTAAATACAAGTGTATGCATCAATTGCTCTACAGATTTCAAGTAACCAGATACTATCGACGTATATTCAAAACTGCCGCCCTTTTCAAAAATACGGTACATATATTCAGACGTAAGAAAGCATTTCGCGAAATTGCACCGCCCAATCAATGCCTTGTACAAACCACAACCCACAAAATTGTTCTCAATGATTTTGCAATCTTCCTCTGACAATATCTTGGATGCTCTTTCAACTATATCTTTATCGTCATCCTTTATCACTCTGTATTTTAGCGACCTATAATCAATCTCTCGAAGTAATATTTTTAATTCATCCTTAAAATCCGATAGATATCTAAACGACATCTCTGGAATTGTTTTTAGTCCCACTTCTTTATTTGCATATTCGATCGCTTTGGTGATTTCATCATAGTATATTTCATAAATATCATCTGAAAACATATCCTTAAAAAATCTTCTCATCGTTATACATTTTCCAAATGATCTACTACCTTTGGGTACGTATGCGTCTTTCTTTTCAGATGTTTCATAATCGTTCCATTCTATTACATATACATACTTAATCCGGTTTTTCTTTATAAATCTATATAATGAAAAACTACCCCGTATGTCAGAGTGAAAAAACATATTGGAATAACAAAAGCCCACACGATCCTTACCCATCTTAATGATGAACTCGAAACCAAAGTCATCTATTTCTCTAAAGTTTTTATAGTATGGCTCCGTACCATAAGAATTAATAGGTTCAACACTTATACTATCATCACCTAATTCTCGAATAAGATCTGTCAGTACACCTGTTATTAGCTCAATCCGTATTCCGTCCTCCAAGAATCTTTCATAATACTCATATTCGAAATACATGCTATCGGCAGGTTCAAGTGCCGGGAATATAAAACTTGAAGAAATATTAGGTCTGTTCACCGTTTTCGTTACATCTTTAATTCTATTCAAAAACTTATTTGTGTGCTTTTTTATTATTTCACTAGCACGATCGATGTCTAACATGTAATATCCTTCCTATTTATCCACTGTATCTTTAGTATCGATTATAAGCGATCAAATATCATCTCTTAATTGTAAATGGTACTTTTCCTGTCCATCTGTTCGTGTTCGTTCCCTCATATATCACATCATCAACAATTGTATAAGCTACCTTGCCTGAATACCGACTTGTATTCGTTCCTTCATATACAACACCGTCTAAAATTTTGTAGGCAATGCTACCTGAATACCTACCTGTATCCGTACCTTTATATATTACATTATCTTTAATCATATATGCCACCTTACCGGAATACTTACCTGTATCCCATCCCTCGTATATTTTATCGTTTTTTAATGTGTACATTTGTTTTCCCCCAGTCCCAGAGTATATTCTGATTTCCGGTGCATTCATTTCTTCCCATTGTTTATCCATGTATGCAACTGCTACCTGAGCAGCAAACTCCAATAATGAATTTGCCAGTTCACTTGATGAAGAATACGTACTATCTGACACCTTCTCTTGATCATGAATAGAGCTATCCTCGCGAACCTGTATTTCATCATTATGATTCTTCGACTCATCATTAAGGGGATATTTTTCTCCATCTTTTGTAGATATTGTGTTTAATTTATCATCTGTTTTATTTGCAATTAATCGTTTTTCGACTATACCCTTATCTATTGCCTCCAAAATTGCCTCATTCTCTTCTTGTGCACATATATCGTGAAGTTGGATGCAAAACCGGTGTCCTATTATTGTTTTAGGGGTAAACTTATCTATAATAGTCTTTGCTACTTTTGTATTATTAATGTCGTACTTATCCTTTACAGCTTTTACAAGCTGCAATTCTTTCCTTGCTTCTGCAAGTTCTTCTTCCGTATCAAACTCAAAGTTTCCAAGTCTGTAATCCGACATAGCCGTTCCCTTCACAAACGTAAAGCATATTATTTCATTTCTATAGTTATAGTATGAACCTCGTCATAATTATCAAAATCAATCGAGATCCAAAATCCATTATCAAGAACAAAGTCATAATGCGTTCCTCCGGCATTACCTTGATATTCTTTTTGCAAATGACCTTTTTGTTTAGTAAGTATAGAATTAACAGTATTTCGATCGTCCCCTATTTTAATCCCATATGCATCGTAGTTTTCATATCCTGTGTATTCCTTACTTAAAACAACCTTTTGAACATAATGATCGAACTGATCAAGAAAAAACTGCGGGTTTTCCCTATCAATGGTTTGCGTGTATCCATTTCCATTGCTGGCGAACCTGCTCTCTTCTATTCGATCATATAAATCCAGATAACTCATAAATACGTATTCTGAAATATCTATAGTATTATCTATGTCCATTTGAGTAATGGAAGATTCTTCTGTTGTATCTTCAACTTCATCTTGAACTCTAACAACATCATTATAATTGTCGTCTTCGTCCTCCATTGACGATATAACACCAATCCGTGGAGCATCACCTCTGATTTCATTTTTCAATTCTTTTTCAGCATTTATTTGCGTTGGGTTTGGTATGGGGGGTGTGTAATGATAGGCTCAGAAGCCACTGGTTCTTCATTCTCCTCCAACTTAACAGGTTGTGTTTCTGTTTCTTTAAGTTCATCCATTAATTTATTAAATTTAGAACGACACCATAAAAAAAGCCAAATAACACCCGCCAGTATAACTAATCTCTTGATAAGTCTAAATAACCTGTATAGTAAACGAATAACCGTTTTTGTTATAGACGGAGAATTTGGCCTTGATGTATCAATTTGAGCATTATCATCAATATTTATTATTGGACTAGGAGACTTATCTGCGTTATCTGATTCGTTGTAAGCGCTAAATATTTCGGCGGAT
>DFGA01000005.1 GCA_002371615.1 Lachnospiraceae bacterium UBA3762
CTATCATGGTCGATTTCATCTACCCGGTCAACAAACTGTGAGATATCCATTTCATGGTACTTGGGATACATCGAGTACATATCACTGATCGGAACAAGCTCGTTGATATAGCGAAATGACTTGGAGCTCTCCCACTGATAAAACGACAGACACCATCCTATCCAATATTCACAGCTTCTATCAACAGTGAATACATAGTCATGGAGGTCAACATCCTTGTGTTTACTAATTACCGCATGCGCAAGTTCATGTCCAGACATTCCGGCAATAACAGAAGACTCGCCCCGTTCAAACCGCAGGGAATAAGCTGAGTTGAGAAACATATCATAATAGTCCTCAAGCTCATAACCATATAAAGCCACAGCCGCATCAAGCATATGCGCCATTGAAGTCTGCGCCTTATATAATAAGTTCTTGTCATACGAACAGTTCATCTCTTGTAAGCTCCCTGTCAATTATCTGCATAAGGTAGATCTCGCCCTTTTTCCACGGCTCTCCCCGAAGCAATCTGTATTCTTCTCTCGCTTTGGTATCACGGTTTTCTTTTAAAGGATAATACTTCCTTGATTCTGCCTTATGATATCTGACAAAATCAATGCTGTTAAAAGCTCTCTTACTCTTTATAACCGTCTGCTCTCCGAGATGCCCAAGGCGAAGCGATTTATCCAGCGTAGCCAGAGAAATAGTATTGTTCAGAAAATCCTGTGCAAACGAAAAATAGCTGTCATCTGCCCTATAACCTTTTATGACATCATAATCGTTATAAGGGACACTGAAATTATCCTTTAAAAAACTCACCGCCTCATATCCGAAATCGGATTGGATATCAAACCGCCTGTTTTCCAGGAGGATTACCAACCAATCCAGTATACAATACCCTGAATCATTTAGATTAAGTATTCGAAGCTTATCATCTGTCAGCAAATACTCATTAATATATCCGTCACGGTCAGATGCTACCGCCCACTCCCCGGCAAGATCAAACTCTTTAGTGCAATAAAAACCCCTGCCATAATCATTATTAGGCTTTCCAAACCCGTATTCCGGCTTATCCACTTTTCTATTTGAACCATGGTATAGTATTTCCTTCATACAAAAATTGTACTCCCGTGGGAGTACAATTTCAAGTTTAATTCAAAAAGCAGCGAATTTAAAGAATTTGTGAAATTTGAACAAAATACATTCTCCCAAGCTGTCAATTCGTGTCCGATTTTTGTTTACATTTCCGATATTAACAAATCTGCCGCCGTACATTATACTCATCATCAGAATTCAATTCTATGTTTCACTTTGAATTTCACGACCGCATCCGGTCAATAATCCACTTGAAACAGATTTTATCGAATCATATAATACAAGGAGAAGCATCTATGAAAAATATTGACTGGCACGCCGGTTTCGTGTCTGCCATGAAGCTCGAACTAATTGAGAACGAGAAGGATCTCATTTACGAGGAAGAGCATCTGATCGCCAACAGAGCGCAAAGGATCGACCTTCTCATAATTAAAAACAGTAATGTCGTTACAATTCGTAATCCTATAGGTTCGATGTTTGGCAGATTTAACATCTGCGAATACAAGAGTCCCGGGCAGTCACTTACATACGGAGATTTCTACAAGGTACTTGCTTATACCGGACTATATCTTTATGAAACACAAGGTTCAGAGGAACACAACGCTTCTGATTATACAATGACCTTTGTAAGAGAGTCTCACCCGTACAAACTGTTCAAGCGGCTGAAAGCGGACGGGATAGATATTAAATGCAACATCTCCGGTATATATGAACTTGACGGTAACCTTCCGTTCAGAACCCGGGTAATTGTAACAATCGAAATCCCAGACGAGAGAAAATCCTGGCTCAGGTGTCTGACAAGTCACGGAAAGCCTGCCGACCTTGCAAACATTGTATCAAATACTCCGGCACTCGAAGAGCACAACAAACGATATGCCGATAATGTAATGGATATATTTACCAGTGCCAACAATGACCTTATGAAAGAACAACTGGAGGAACCAACCATGTGTAAAGCCGTTAATGAACTTTTCGCTGATGAAATCAAAGAATTAAAGAATATAGTTGCCGACAAAGACTCTCTGCTTGCCGACAAAGACTCTTTGATTGCTACCCAGAACACTCTGCTTGCCGACAAAGATGCCCTAATTGCCAAACTCCAAGCCCAGCTTGAAGAGTACGCAAATCAACAGTCATAATCCGGGATAAGCCACAGTTTATATTCGATGCAACAAGCTGCGGCGGAAACTGTGCCAAATGGCTCCTTGAGATCGGCCGTCAGAAAGATGTCACGGTCAATCTCAACTATCTTATGAAATTTGAAGTCACACCGGATTTCAGGGTCTTCATCAACAATGAGAATCGTGAAATCACAAATATTGATGACTATATCACAACGGCTGTAAAGTATGTCTGATGTGTTAAGCGAATCCCTTGGGGCTTCCATATTCCCATTTCATTGCCGCTGTGGATATGTCTGGTCAAAGCTATTTAGATAAATCAGGCATCCACCGCATAAATGCATATAACGGGATGTTAGTCAGCCATTCCTGCTCGCGGTAGTCAGACATAGATATCCTTATACCCTTATAGCCGTATTTATCATAGAAAGCCCGAAGACTCTTTGCCTGCAGGTTTTCTTCTGCCTTGACCTCAATAGGAGCAGGACCTTCATCCGACTGTATCAGAAAATCAATCTCTCCTCTGGAATTTTCTGCTGAATAGTAGTATGGCATGATATGCATTTCACTTACCATTTGCTGCAAAACATACTGCTCAGTCATTGCCCCCTTAAACTCGGTTAATATACGGTTTTTTTCAAGTATAGCCTTCGGCGGAACCTGTCCGAGTGCACCCAGAAGCCCTATATCATTTAAATACACTTTAAATGCATTCAATTCTTCATATGCTTTCAGCGGAATCTGCGGCTTGCTTACACGATGAACAAGATGTATAAGCCCACAGTCTTCAAGCCACTTTATGGCAAGTTCAAAATCTTTTGCCCTGGCGCCCTTGTTGATCTGTCCGTACATAAATTTACGGTTTTCTTTGGACAATTGGGCCGGAATGGAATCCCACACCTGATTCAACCTTGAAACAAGCGTGATTGGGGCATGTTTGGAAAAATCATTTCTGTACAGGTCCAAAATCAATTCCTGAGTCTGTCTTGCCTCAAGATAATCTCCATTTTCAACAAACTTTGAGACTACCTCCGGCATACCGCCAATAGCATAATATATCCGCAGGAGTTCAATCAGCATCATTCTAAACGAAGCCACCAACTCCATGTCTCTGTATTCAATCGCCTCTTTTAGCTGAGGTTTTCCATAGGCTTCAAGAAATTCAAGAAAAGAAAGCGGATACATTTTTTCCACTTCAACCTTACCGACAGGAAACGAGGTTCCCTCATGAAGCGCTATTCCCATAAAGGAGCCGGTAGCTATGATATGATAATCCGGAGCATCTTCACAGAAATACTTAAGACTGGAAAGTGCACGTGGTTCCTCCTGCACCTCATCGAATATAATAAGTGTATTGTCCGGATCAACCCTATTACCATGCAGAACTTCAATTGCATGTATCAGTGCTTCAGGTGATAAGGTTCTCGCCAGGTGTTCGCTCATCGCTCTTTCCCGGTCAAAGTTGATATAAGCAACATCAGAGAAGTATTTCCTGCCAAATTCCCTGACAATCCACGTTTTACCGACCTGCCTGGCTCCCTCCAGTATAAGTGGCTTCCTACCGGGGGATTCCTTCCAAAGCTTCAGATTTTTCATTATACTTCGATTCATAACTATACTATAATGATCTTATGTCTTAATGTCAACAATTTTATGGACGTCTTTTTGTATCATTTCTACATTTTTATGGACGACTTGGCGAAGTTAAATATCACTGATATCAAACAATATCCTCAACC
>DFGA01000039.1:0-3463 GCA_002371615.1 Lachnospiraceae bacterium UBA3762
CTGATTTATTCGCTGATTTTTCATCTGAATTCGCTGATTTATTCGCTGATTCGATGCTTATCTTTAATTCATCTGATATCAATGCTGCTAATTTTCTTGCATTTTCACTGGCAGGCTGCACCATTTTACTTACTTCAGCGAATCGTGAAACAGCTTCATATAACCCAGAAAAATCCAATTGATTTACTGTCTTCATTGCATTGGAAACAGCAATAGCAACCTGCGTCAGATTTGCTCGCACCTCTGGTGATATTCCGAGATTATAGATGGATAAAGCATTCTTCATCGCTGTCATGCTTTCTTCAGATATACCTGGCAGATACACAATACTGTTCTGTAATTCTTCAACCGACTCAGTCCAGGTCGCCCATGTCTTAAGCGTAAGTGTAACTTGATTCAAATGTGTATCTTCATATAAGCTTGGTTCGACCCAATCCGCTTCTTTCCATGTGTTAAGTATCGTCGGAATACCAGAACCCGCATTATCTCCAAATCCGACCATCCGCAGCATTAGCTGCATAGCCGGATTTCTCGATTTCGAATTTCCACCCTTAAATATCTCTTCGACTGAGAGTTTTAAGCTTCCAGGATTTGTAAATATAAACTCATCCTGTTTCTTTAGTATCTTAAGCGTTCCGGAATCCAACAGATAATCTGAATGAATTATCATATTAACAAACGCTTCTCTGATTGCTTTATGTATCGGCGTATCGTCCACGCGTTGCTGATTATCAAGGACAAAAGGTTTTTTCAAGTCAGCCGATAATTTGGGTGATACCTTCATAAAGAAATTGAAGAGATTGTTTTCCCAGGTACCATCATATGTTACGCGATCACTCCATCGCATATCATCTGTAGCGTGGCTTTCATCTCTGTAATCCATCATCAGATTAGAAAACCTATCTCTGATCGCAATTCCTTTGCCAAACATAAGGAGTCCTGCTATAGTCAGCCCCTCGATATTCTTGCTGCGATCCTTCTTGTATCCCCCAAGCATTGTCAGAAATTGTTTGTTATCTTCTTGATTCCAGACATGATCAGGGTTATTATTCTGAAACATGGTTCTATAATGACCCAAGGTCTCCAGATCAATATCTTCCATACCATAGTGTTCCAACACTATCCCGTCATTTCCCTCGGATTTTTGATCACGCAGCATCGCATTTATTTCATCTTCGGAAGCATGGTAGTCTCCCTCATGATTTCTCTTAAATGTTCCTGTGTAAGGATTCCCATTTATAAAAACAGGTCTGTTATTATAATCAGCCCGGGGCACATGAATCGAAACAACTGCTAATGCTGTCGATGGAATCATGACAATCTGAACATCCTCATCCTTCAGGATATTCTTATTAACCTTGTCACTATTAACAGTATCCCAGAAGGCTTTTACCTGAACATCATAATTCTTTATACCCTGAATTTGAAAACGCTCCTCCGGCAACTTCTTTTTCTTATCTTCTTTAATCCCCAGGAATATATATCCACCATTTGTATTCGCAAAAGATGAATATGTTTCCCATATAGACTTGGAAAGCTTACTGTCAGACTCTTTACATTCAATATCTACCTTTTCCCCTTTATTAAGGAGTTCCTTAACATCTGATATCTCCATATAAATCTCCTTGTACATCTTCTCGATATTCGTATATTAAGCTACGCCTTTATAATGCGTATAGATATGTTCAAAAATAGCCTTTCGGTATGCTTCCAAACGATTAAACATACTGTCAGGTATTTCCTCAAACAGTACATCCCTGATTAGGATTTCAACCGCTGCTCTGGTCTCTTGTTTATCTGTCCAGTGATCCATACCGGCAATTCTTTCCTTTATCTTTGACAGAAGATCAACCGAAACCTTTTTTATCTTTTCAATATCACTCTTCGACAGATTCTCTGAGAAGAGTAAATCATATATTGAAAGTTCCTCGTCACTGGAGAATCCCTCCCGAACATA
Organism: Lachnospiraceae bacterium UBA3762; assembly: GCA_002371615.1. GTDB lineage: Bacteria > Bacillota > Clostridia > Lachnospirales > Lachnospiraceae > UBA2868. The sequence continues at coordinate 1,958 of DFGA01000039.1, forward strand.
ACGTTGTTGTTCTTCAGACATACTCTGAGCAAGATTCATAAGCTCCATAAACGTTTTTTCGATTGTGGATCTGTCCTGTTCAGAATTATATTCTTCTATGATTTGCATGTAGCGGACGTAATAATCAATGCGAGAAGGATTAATAGCAAGCATTTTTTCCAAACGTACCTGAACCAAGTTATCAAGGTCCTTTATCAAAAGGTTCTTATGCCTCACTCTCGCAAATTCCTTGGCCAAAAGATCAAAGTCTATTCTACTGATATCAAACTGTCTCGACTCCACCTGCCCCTCATCCTGTATCTCTATTTCAACATTCTCGTTAATAATATGATTAATCTCCACCATAAGGTCAGTAGTATCAATATGCCGGCGTTTCTTCTGCATCTCACGATAAATAGCTAAAATAGCGTCGAGTTTCCTTCGTGTATCCTTCGAAATATCGTTCCTATCAAGGTACTTACTCATTCTGCTGATTTCATTAGAATAAGTCTCATAGGATTTTTTTACTTCAGCAGAATTGCACATTGCTTCGGCACCGTCTGCCAGCAACTGAAGTTTCTTAAAATTTTCTGCTCCTACAAGCTCAGATAAGTCAAAATCATTATCCAATAATAACTGTTCAGCATCTGCTATAGCCTTGTCAATCTGCTTAATCATCTCTTCCTTGTTAATCGTGGGATCTATTCTTGTCGTTCCACCTTTATTCTGTGTGTAGTCATGAAGAGCCTTTTTTAACGCTTTAACTATACCTATATAATCTATAACCAGTCCATTGCTCTTCCCTTCGTTTACTCTGTTCGCTCTGGCTATAGTCTGCATAAGCGTATGTGCCTTCAATGGCTTATCCAGATACAGGCAAGACAGCGACTTAACATCAAAACCGGTCAGCCACATCGCGCAAACGAAAACAACACGGAAATTGCTGTCGGAATCCTTGAATTCCTTATCAAGTTCCCGCTTCTCCATTTTTGTCCTATGCGGCAGGATATCTAGATTCCACTTCTTAAAGGTCTGGATCTCATTCTGCTCCTGGCTTATGACCACACACATTTCGGTGTCTTTCATCCATTTCAACTTCCTGGACAGTTCCATCTGCTCCTGATCTGAAACGGTACTTGCAATCTTCTGTTCAAGTGCTTTGATTTCCTCCTGCCAGTATTCCTGTACGAAGTTGTACATACGGACACACGTGACCTTATTCAGGCAAACAAACATAGCCTTGCCTGTAGTCCAAAGATCACTGTAATGCCCGACAAAATCCTTGGCGATAGCACGCAGACGCGGCTCCGCTGTCAGAAGGTGTACTTCCTTCTCGAATTCATGCATCACCTTCTCAGCCTGATCCGGATTCAGATCCGCTTCTTCAATGGCATCCAGGATCTTATCCGTGATATCCGGATTCTTGATCTCCTTTATCTTATCGCCTCGGTTTTCGTAATAAAGCGGAACCGTAGCCTTATCTTCTACAGCACGCTTAAAGTCGTATACGGAAATATAGCCACCGAA
>DFGA01000039.1:3509-41054 GCA_002371615.1 Lachnospiraceae bacterium UBA3762
AAATATAGCCACCGAATGTCCTGGCTGTAATCTCATTGGATGATAACAGCGGTGTTCCGGTAAATCCGATACGGGATGCTGTAGGAAGCAACTTCTCAATATTATCAGCGAATACGCCATACTGGCTACGGTGGGCCTCATCCGAAATAATGAGAATATCATGATCAGGATAGATTGGCGGCTCATCCGGCTTGTTAAACTTCTGAATCAGTGTAAATATAAAGCTTGGATTGCCCTTCAGTTTATTGACCAAATCCGTTCCGCTTGTTGCCATAAATTTCTTGCCTTCAGTCTTACCAAGAAGGCCGCAAGCCTCAAAAGTACCGCAGATCTGCCTGTTCAGCTCATCACGGTCTGTCAATACAACAATCGTCGGAGATCCAGGGATTTTCCTGCGGATCTTCTGTGAAAGGAACAGCATAGAATAGCTCTTGCCTGATCCCTGCGTGTGCCAGAAAACACCCAGCTTTCCTTCACGAAGCTGGCGTTCTCTATATGCCTTCACTGCTTCATTTACTCCCAGATACTGATGATTCCTTGCCAGAATCTTTACAGTCTTTCCATCGGAATGATCATAAAGAATAAAGTTCTCATACAGATCAAGGAAATTCTCCTTCTTGCAAATACCCCGGAGCATGGTTTCCAGCGCAACACTGCCTTCATCATCCTCGGACAGACGCTTCCACTCATGAAAGAATTCATATTTGCTGCCAAGTGTTCCAACCTTAGCTTCCATGCCGTTGGAGAGCATAAGGAAGGCGTTATAATAGAACAGGAACGGGATGGTATCCTGGTAATCTGTGTAGTTATCTGTATAAGCATTCTCCACATCAACATCATTCCGCTTCAGTTCTATAAACAAAAGCGGCAGGCCATTTACAAAGCCAACGATATCTGTCCGTCTACGGTAAAGATCTCCGTGAATCTTCAGTTCCTTAACAGCAAGGAAATGATTATTATCAGGATCATTCAAGTCGATTACAATGGCCTTCTTTTCTTCCGTCTTTCCGTTTGGCTTCTTAACAGTCACCGGAATACCATCACGGATCATGAAATACTTTTCCTCGTTGATCTGAAGGAGCGATGCGGAAGACAGGTATGATGATAGCGTCTGATGAGCCTCATTAACCTGCGCGTCGTTGATCCACGGATTCAGCTTCTTCAAGGCCTTATCAAAGTATCTCCACAGAACAATTTCATGGTAATTCTTTCTGCCAAGCGTACCATTCTCACCCAGCACTTCCTGATTATATGCAAAGACGACATCCCACCCCAGCTCATCATGCAAAAGAGCTGCCGCACTATCCTGTACTAAAACATTTTCGGAGTATTCATATTTCATAAGAGATGCCCTCCTTGTAATCGATTCTAGGGATTATACTGTCCTCATGGTTCTATTTCACCTGACATAAGTTTTGGAAGTAATCTGTTACGGGCTTCTGTGAGCATTTTGTTTTGCACTTGTAAGTTTAACCTTCTTTCAAAAGCAGGAGCCACAATCCTAGTGTATTTTTCTATCACGGCTTTAGCTGGAACTACTATTTCTTTTTTCTTGACTGTATCTGCACTAATATTCTGTTGACCAGCACCTTTAGCTATAGCATTAAACTCATCGCGCAATTCAAAAAGTTTGTAATATAACCATTGCCAGGAAATGATATCTTCATTTGCTAAAAGGCACAGTGACGCCTGATTACAACATGCTTCTGATGAAAGAATCCCCAAATGTCCCAATGTCGGACTTGCATATATAGCCATCAGTATCGTATTGGGCGGAAAAATCTTCGCGGAAGAATTGGATAAACCGTCCATGCTTATCTTCTCTTCAGAATCAATAAGCCAACAATCTAATAATTCTCCAGTTTTATACCAAGTAACATCTGCATCTTTCCAATAATTTGCTTTTCTGCGACTTGGCGTTCCGCCGGCATTAATGCGAACACATAAATCATTAATTGTATTTATCTGCCATCCTTCTGGCAAACCATCAATATTCTCAACTTCCTCATATCCGGGGAAGCGAAGATCGATAAACCATTCCTTATACAGCCTCTGTGCCGCATCCTCCAGTAATTTGATTTGCTTCTGGTTGTTTTCAATCAAATCATCATACGATTTAAGAATGTTAGATATCTTCCGTTGGATATCAATATCTGGTATAGGAATTGATATACTGTTAAAAGCTCCATGAGGTAAATCTGGCTGTGCTGCTCCAGACGCTTTTGAATTAGCCTCCTCGTAAAACTCCTTTGTTTGTAATACATAAAACAAGAAGCCTCTATCCAAAACATCTTCATTTTGTGGTGTAACAGAAAAGCAATTATTATGAATCACTCCATGTTGTTTTCTGAAAACTAATCCAACCTGGCCAGTTCTTGTATAGATAATGTCATCCTCATTAGCAATAAAATGAGCAGGAATTGTGTCCTTCACATATATCGAATAGGAACCATCTTTCATATCTCCTATCCGCAGCAAATGCAAGTCTGTTGGTTCATCAGACATATGATGTTTAGTATTTTTATTAATAGCGAAACCCTGCCTAAGGGTAACCACCTCTCCAATAGATACTTTATTGAATATCATAATCCCATCTCCTTTAAGTTCTTTGAGATGGTATCCATCAGCTGATTGCTTTCTTCATGAAGTTTCAGCAATTCTTCATGGATCTCACCCATACGCTCATGGAAATCAACACCGTCATCTTCGATTGGAGCAACACCAACATACGCCCCCGGAGTCAATGACCATCCTTTGTCTTCTATTTCCTCTATATCAGCAATCTTACAGAGTCCAGAGATATCCTGATATTCGCCCTCACCATATTTGCTGTAAAGCCATACGGCCTCTTTGGCTATCGTGAGCTGTTCTTCCTGTTCGGTAATCTTCTCATCAAATTCAGCCTGAATCTTTTTTTTGTCCTTCTTTGCAGCAGAGTCTGCAGCAGACTTAGCCTCACTTCTCAGTTCTTTAATGCAATCTTCCTGAGCATGAAGAATCTCCTCAAGATCACCTTCTCCCAGAACAGAATGGTATTCCTCAATAAGCTGCTGGTACTTGTCAATTTCTCCACGATACAGCCACACAATGGCATTCATGTTTTTCAGCTGCCAGTCGCTCCATTCATTAAGGGTACGATCGACAACTGTGTAATAGTTTCTTGCATCTATGAAAAGGACCTTATCCTTCAGTTCATCCTTCTTCCCTTTATCAAAGAACCACAGACTGCACGGAAGACTCTTTGTATAGAAGAAGTTGTTTCCGACACTAATCATTACATCAACATGCCCGGTCTTTACTAACTGTTCTCTTATATCTTTATCTTTTCCTTGGCTGTCGGTAGCTGAAGAAGCCATAACAAAGCCGGCTCTTCCAGTCTCGTTTAGATAGGCATAGAAATAAGAAATCCACAGATAGTTTGCATTGCCAACCTCATTCGCTTTATTCACACTCGGCAATCCAAATGGCAGACGACCTGCGTCTGATACTCCCTTTGCCTTTACTTTATCCACGTTAAATGGAGGATTTGCCATCACATAGTCACAACAACCTGCAAGGTTATGCGCATCATGATAAAAAGAGTTTGCTTCATCACCAGACTTGATAACACCGGTCAGTCCATGAACCGCCATATTCATAAGGCAGAGCTGAGCATTGTACTCTACTTTCTCTTGCCCATAGAACGTCATAGCCTTATTGGCCGACATTCCTTTACTGTTGACGAAATCACCGGACTGTACAAACATACCGCCGCTGCCGCATGCAATATCCGCCAGCACGCCTGAGGTCGGTTCCAGAATATTTACGATCATTTTTACCAGTGACTTCGGTGTAAAGAATACGCCGTCATCAGATGCCACTGCCGGAGCAAACTTACTGAGGAAATATTCATAGATGCGTCCGATGACATCGCCGCCCACATCATCAAGGGCATTATTGTTAAAAATACGCAGTAATTCAGCCAGCAGATCATCAGCAAAATTGGTATATTCCTTCGGAAGAACACCGGCCAGCTGTTCAGACTGAGCCTCAACCAGCTCCATAGCATGATTCACGACCTCTCCCAGACTGTTCATCTGCTGCCCGTTTTCAGCAACGATATTCGCCGCCTTGATATCCTCCGGCAGATTTACAAGGTATGAATACTGTGCTTCTTTCGGAAGATACAGAGCACTTTTTTCCGCGAAGTCAGAGGCTTCTACAGGCATCACGCGACCGTTCCTGACCGGTCTGTCCTTCAGAATCTCTTCTTCAACCTTCTTAAATCTGCTATACGCATATCTCAGGAACAGCAGACCCAGCACCGGCATACAGTACTGCTGAGAAGTCAGCTTGGATCCCTGACGTAATAGATCCGCTGCCTCCCAAAGATCCGCTTCCAATTTCTTAATGCTCTTGTTATCCATAAATATTCTCCTTGAATAATCTATTTATTTTGGTAATTGAGATTAATCCAAAACTTCCTCTACTATCCATTGTACTCAAGAGCAGTCCCATAAAACGGTCTTAATCTCAGATTTATCTCAATTATTTTGTCTTATCCTCGCTTTTATCGGCGTCAATAAACTCCATAATGTCGCCTACATCACATTGGAGATACTTGCAGATCTTCATCAAGACTTCTGTACTGACTGTCTCACCTTTTGACATTTTCGTGATTGTAGCCCAACTAACGCCTGCATTGCTTTGCAGATCCTTCTTCATCAAGTCCTTATCAATCAACAGCTTCCATAATTTCTTATAACTTACTACCATGCCAGACTCCTCAATTATTGAACTGAACACCCGGTTTTATCATAAAAATGCGTATAAAACACCAATTTCAATTATATCACTATGTCTGTCATAAAACAAGAGTTAAACTTTAGTTTCTCAGCAATGTACTATCGCAATATGAAGCTAAACTGTTAAGACTCATAGTTGAATCGACCTATTGACACGATTGACACGAGCCTCCTGGTCCACGTGATTCCTTGGCAAAAGGGCATCCCACCCCATAGGGCTTGTTTGCTGTAGGCGCAAAGCCTATCACGTGCCCCCTCATGTCAATAGGTCTTATGTTGTTGAGACCAAAAACTATCCCGCTTCACTTATTCGTAATCACAAATTTGATGACGGAGATGAGTTTAGTTTCCTCCAGCCTTACAGTGCGTTTAATGCACGAATTTTTGGAAGAAGATTGTTTCCATGGATGAATTTGATGGTTGATTTGTCTCTAACAGAAAATAAGCCCGATCGATAGCTGATATGAATTCTGCCATTTTTCGGACTCCGCTTCGTATGGATTACGAAAGCCACATATTAGGTACATGCATGTCTTGAACACCTTTATGTACAGGTGTTCGTCATAACACGGTGTAGTGGAGCAGGCGCATTAGTATACGAACTCCGTTCGTTTGCGCCTGCGTAGGTCATAAGGCATCCTCCCGCAAGCGGGTCCCTCCTTATGACATTTAGTGGACCTGAGGGGAGTTGAACCCCTGTCCGAAAGCCCTTCCGTTAAGACTTCTCCCATCACAGTCAGTTGCAATTGATTCCCGGGACCGCAAGGCAGCCGACAAACCGGCAGCTCCGGTAGCTTCATAAATCTCTCACACACTCAAAGCTTTGCATGTGAGGTTCCCTACCTGTTTGATGCCGTATCCGCAATCAGTAGGCTAACTGCGGGCGACACGCAGCGCTTAGGCTGCGAACGCTAACTTATTGTCTGCGTTTAAATTTAATTTCTCATTTGGTAACGCGGTATGAGGCCGCGGATGGCTATCCTAAGTTCTAGACCCCCGTCGAAACCGGTACAGGCCCATAATGTTGGTTGTAAATCCTGCCAATCCTATCTCAAACTTACCTTATAATCTCTCTCTGCCTCCCTCTTCTGGTCTCTTGCGGCAATCGCTTCTCTCTTATCATAAAGCTTCTTACCCTTGGCAAGGCCTATCTCCACTTTGCAAAGGCTCCCTTTCAGGTACACCTGCAAAGGTACGATCGTGTAACCTTTCTCTGTCAGTTTCCCGAGAAGTTTACGGGTTTCCGCCTTATGCAGCAGGAGTTTTCTCGTGCGCAGCGGATCTTTGTTGAATATGTTACCCTTTTCATACGGCGGAATATGCATTCCGTATATAAAAGTCTCATTATTCTCGATCCCGACGTATGACTCCTTGATCGAACACTTCCCCTGACGGAGTGATTTTATCTCCGTTCCGGAAAGCTCGATCCCGGCCTCATACTTCTCCTCGATGAAGAAATCATGGTATGCTTTTTTGTTGTTGGCGATCAGTTTGATGCCGGTGTTTTCCTTACCCATAATAAAAACTGTTCTGATTCTTACTCTTCATTTTCGGAATCGTCTTCCGTATCTTCTTCCGGAACATCTTCCCCTGAAGTCTCGTCTGAGGAGCCCTCATCTGATGATCCGGCATCAGAAGGCACAGATTCCTCTGTTACCGGTGCTACGGCCACCGGTTCAGTAACTACCGGCTCTACGGGGGCCGGCTCAGTAACTACCGGCTCTGTAACTACCGGTTCAGTAACTATCGGCTCTGTGTTTTTGTTGACATCTGATGTTATATCGGCAGGCATTTCATCTGCGACAGGTACTTCATCTGCGGTCGGTACTTCATCAGCAACTGTTGCTTCCGGAACTGTCTGGGCAGGGGCGGGCGCTTCAATAACACGGGCTGCCTGATCGTCTGCTGTTGCAGCCGCAGGCATCTCAACAATATTCCCGGCCGAACCATTATCAGCCGACTTCGTTCCCGTATGAATAGCCATTTCTCTGTCTACACTTGAAATAACACTCTCTTTTGTATCCGATATTACGTATACACTGTTATCCGTACTGACTCCTTTAAGGCGATCCTCCGGATACTCACCAAAAGTACTGAGCATTGATCCGCTTATATTTTTAGTACTACCGCTTGCCTTCTCAATGCTGTCGAAATAATTAAGAAGATTCACACACGCTTTTGTAGACTGATGGTCTGCCGAACTGATAAACTTGGCTTCAAAATCCGCCGTATCGGAGTACATTCCGCCGGAGATCTCATTTATTATGCTGTCCAGTGTCTGCCCGGAGTTTAACCTGCAAAGTATCGTGTCAAGACCATTTCTGTATAAATTGCTGTCCTTAAAGTACAGTGCACTAAAATCAGCACCATTGTATTTTTGTGCTGAAAGTCCGGAAATATAATAAGAGGCAAGCATTCCCACAGAGTATGCTCCGTAGCCGTTAAGTTCTGAAGTGCTTTTTGATTTATCACTGTATTCAGTGAATAGTTTTTCTCCGGTATAAGTCTTGTTATCATCCAAATACTGAGTGAACTCACCTATTCTTTCAGCGTAGACCCCGGATACGGCTTCTGCCGAGCCCTCACAAAACCAATCCGGAAACGCATATTTGTCTTTGTCTTTTTCCAAACCGGAACTAACTCCCAATGAGCCGTTTCTATTGTAATCATACATAAAAGCATGAAGCATTTCATGAACGGACGTTGATTCGACTTCTGTCATTTTCTCATCTTTTATGGTCCATTTTCCTTCCGAGTCCTTGGAAGCAAATGCATTTATATTGTAGACCATCCTCAATGAAACGTATAACTGATCGGGATCTTCTCCCTCATCCGCATCTCCGGTCCAGTTTGTTGCACTAACATAGGCAATCGTTGAACCTGATTGTACATCTACACAAAACCCTATATTTTCAGCAAACCATCCATTCTTTTGAGCTGACGAAAACGACGGCAGACCGCTGCACAGCAGATTAACGGCTTTAGGCTGTATTTCATCCCTGATTATGCCTATAAACCATGCAAGAAAATCATGATCATACTCTGCGATTGCACTATCGGTACAGTGTATCGAGACAAGGTCTCGAACTTCATCCTCAGAACTGTTGTCCTCACCGGAGCTTTGCGCATCCTGGGCGGAAACGTTATCCGGGCGACCCCATTCTATAACTCTTCCTATCGGTTCTCCGGATCCCGGAATTACAGCCTTTCCTTTAATGTAGGTAATTCCTTTTGCGGGATCTGTCACAGATAACAGATTGTCAATGTTTTTCCCCTTAATCGACAAACCGGTATCCTTAAGCACATATCCATCCGGAATATAGAATACAAATACCGGAAAATACGCTTTACCATACTCGGCAATTATCGCTGTATTACCGCTTTCATCGATCCAGATAACCGGGATCTTCCAGCTGGCACCAATATCGGTCCCATCCCTAAATGCCCTGACAGTTGCCTCAGTATCAAACGGCTTTCCGACTTCCGGCTCATCAAGATCCGTGATCTCTATTCCCGTGATCACGATTTTGCTTCCGTTAGCAGGTACCGTCTGGTTATCACCCGCAACAGGTGTTGCCGGTTCATCGGCGTATACATTTATTGCTCCGATATTGCCGAACAATAACGCAGCTACAATCGCAAAAAAAATACATTTGATTTTCCTGTTCATAGTTTTATTCACCTCGTATTATTTTATTCTACTCCATCCGCAAGGACAAAATCAACCGCCCTCGTTCCGATATCTACCATGTTACATATCACCTTTATACGTGATCCGAGGCAGTATCGTCTCCCTGTTACGGCCCCGACAAGTTCATAAGTATCCTCATTATATGAATAATAGTCTCCTTCAATTTTCGATATATGCACAAGTCCTTCTACCGTGTTTGGCAGCTCAACATACAATCCCCAATTCGTAACACCACTGATCACTCCGTCAAAAACCTCTCCGATATGATCCTTCATATACTCGGCTTTCTTGAGTTTATCGACCTCGCGTTCAGCTTCGTCGGCACGCCTTTCCATGGCACTTGAATGCTGACAAACGTCGCCGAGTATCTTATTGTAATGCTCTATTCTGGCATCATTCAGGTTACCCCGCAGGTACTCTTTGATTATGCGGTGTATTTGTAAATCAGGATATCTTCTGATCGGTGAAGTAAAATGGCAGTAATACTTAAGAGCCAGTCCGAAATGCCCCTCACACGTCATCGCGTATTTCGCCCGTTGCATTGCGCGAAGTGTAAGCCTTGAAATAAGCGCCTCTTCCGGAGTATCCTCTATCCCCGCAAGCAGTTTCTGCAGCTCTTTCGGATGAACCGCATCATCCTTAACCTTGATACCGTACCCGAAATTTCTGATAAAGGCCGCTAGTTTTCTTACTTTATCTATATCGGGCTTTTCGTGGATACGGTATACAAAAGGTATCTCAGCCCAGAAGAAGTGTTCAGCCACAGTCTCATTAGCGGCTATCATAAAATCTTCGATAAGTTTCGTTGCATTATTTCTCTCGTGAGGATGTATTGCAAGCGGATGTCCGTTACTGTCAAGTTCAATTTCAGTCTCCGGAAGGTCAAAATCAATCGATCCGCCCCCTCTCCTCCTGCGGCGTAACAGCAGAGCGAGTTCATGCATCCGTATAAGCATATCGGCAACATCGGAATATTTCTTAATAAGGCCATCGTCATGGTCTGTAATTATCTTATTAACTTCGGAATAAGTCATCTTATGGTTCGTATTGATCACGGTCATCGAAAACCTGTGATCTGTTATTTCACCTTTGGAAGAAATCGTCATAAAACAGGACAAAGCAAGTCTGTCGACCCCTTCATTAAGTGAACATATTCCGTTACAAAGCTTTTGCGGAAGCATAGGTATAACCCGGTCAACAGGATAACAGCTTGTGCCTCTCTCAAGTGCCTCCTTGTCAATTGCCGAGCCTTCCCTGACATAATGCGTAACATCCGCAATATGAACTCCAAGTTCATATAAGTCATTGTCCATTGTAAGACTTACGGCATCATCTATATCTTTTGTATCTTCACCGTCAATTGTAACCATGGTGAGAGAACGAAGATCCTCCCGGCCGTTATAATCCGTTTCGATAAGTTCCCCCGGAATCTTCCCGGCCTGTTTTGAAACCTTTTCGGGAAATCCGGTCTCCATTCCATACGCTCTGAGTATTGCAAGCACATCGATTCCCGGATCACCGGAATGTCCCAGGATCTCAATGATTTTCCCCTGGGGGCTTCTTCTCTCATCTCCGTAATCCGACAGTCTTACAACTACCTTATGCCCATCGACCGCACCCATGGAATCTTCCACCGGAATAAAAATATCACGATCGAACCTGTTAGAATCCGGGATTACAAAACCGTAATGATTTTTGGCAGCGTCATATGTACCTACAACTATATCCGTTGCACGCTTTACTATGTCAACTACGACCGCCTCGCGGCTCTTGCCTTCTCCTATGCGTCTTCTGTGTGTTATCTCATACGGGTCGATCAGCACCGTATCTCCATGGAGTGCAGTCCCGGTATGTTTTTCGCTTATAAAGAAATCTCCGTCAATGCCGTCTACATGCACAAAACCGTATCCATGCCCGCTCGATGAAAATACCCCCGTTAAAGTTTTGAGCTCCGGAAGCTGGTACTTTCCCCGTTTACTTACAGTAATGGCACCATCGGCAAGAAGTTCTTCAAGGCATCGCTTAAAAAGAGGTCTGTCCTCTGAAGATACCTCCATCAGTACCGCTATATCCTTCTCCCGCATCGGAACATAGGCCGGATCTTTAAATAACGCCAGTATTTTGTTTTTACGCTGTATTATGTCTTTCATAGGTTTTGATTCCCGGCCTTCCTTAAAACTTTACACCACCCTTTTAACCATATCATCATAACAATAAAGGCACCCACAGATGTGAGTGCCATGCTTGTCATATCAATTCAGATAAAATCAGAAAACATTCAGGTTCAGAATGATAGCCAGAAGCATAAATGCAACAGCAAGAATCTTCGTGAACTTTTCAAGCTTTCCTTCGATAGAACGACCTTTGTTCTTGCCCCAGTATGTATCAGCAGCTCCGCTGATAACTCCGAGTCCGGCGCTTTTGCCTTCCTGCATTAGAACAATGGTTGCCAATACAACACTCACAAGTATAAATAATATCGTAAGAATAATCCTTAATGCTCCCATATATTTCCTCCAAACACTAAACGCTTATGCGTACTTTGCTAATCTACCACATTCCGCCATTAAAATCAAGCATAATCGGAAACATTTATTACTGAAGGGCCGGCATCAGCCGACCCTTCAACTGCCTCATTTACGAAGCATTACATTTAATTACTTTGTTACGGTCTTTTTCTTCCTGCCAGTAACGATCGTTGCTACTATCGTAGCTACGCATGCGGTCAGGAGAAGGAGCCACAGTATGATGTTGCTTGCATCACCCGTAACAGGTCCGACTCTTACACCGAGAACGCCGCTTGAAGGCTTAGCACGTACACCGAGTACTCCGTTAACAACTCCGCCCCTCTTGACTCTTGCCCCAAGAACTCCGGCCGCAGGAGGAGTAGGTGTAGATGTTGTTACAACCGTCGTAGGTGTAGGTGTAGGTGAAGGTCCGGGAGGAGGAGTAATAGGAGGTCTCTCCGGCGTATTAACTATTCCGCCAAGATCTATCACTCTGTCCGAACTGTACCGGTCTATAGTAAATGTATATACCAGGTCGGATCCGTCCACATCGGTTGCTGTTACGTATCCTGTAGGTGCGTCAACTTCTATGAAGTAGTAATCATCCCAAGGAAGGTCACCTACATAAAGCTCGCCCTCGGAATTTGTACGGTATGTTCCGTATCTGAAATATGCATCCGAGAAGATTGTCGAAGAAGCTGCCTGCCCTATAGTTCTGGGTGTTCTTGCGTACAGCTCAAATACTGCACCTGCAAGTGCTCTCGTTCCATCCTCGTTTACCTTACGAAGTCTTACCGAACCGAGTGCCTTCACATCAAGGAATGTAACCTCTACAAGTTCACCGCTTCTGAGTATCGTGAATCCCAAACGTTCAGCCGATAAAGCATATCCGTCAGGTGCCTTCGTCTCAACGAAGTAGTATGTTCCGTAAGGAAGATCTGAAATTACCAGATTTCCTGACGCATCTGTTACGAAGATACCGTTACTTGTAAGATCGGTAGCTCTGTAACTTCCTGCAGAACCTGTTGCATATACCCTTGCGCCTGCATCCGTGTAAAGTGCGAACTCTGCTCCCGCAAGAGTCTCACGGGTTGCCTCATCACGCTTGGTAAGTCTGACTGATCCGATTATCGGAGGATCAGACATTGTAACTGTAATTCCGCTTCCGTCAGCCGGTACGGTAAACGTCATATCAGCAGCTGTTCCGTATCCTTCCGGAGCTTTGAGCTCTCTAAGAGTATAGGTCTTGCCCGCTGTGAGGTTTGCTTCTATAACATGAGCACTTGTGCTGCTTGTCCATCTCTCAACCTCTGTAGCACCATCGAATATTGCAAGATCCGCACCCGAAAGAGGTACTCTCGTATTGGCATCGATCTTCCTGATCAGAATACTTCCCTTTGTATTATAGAAGTCAAATCCGTTCTGTTCTGACAGATAACCCGAAACAGGCTCTTCCTCAACCTCATATGTTATAGGTCTTCCTGCACTGTCTGTTGTGGCAAGTTTATTGCCCTCGCTGTCTGTTGCAAATCTGTAAGTCGTATCAGGTGCCTTGATCGTGTATGTATTGATCTTGCGAACTACACCGCTTGCTGTCCTTGAATACAGATTTACATGAACATCCGGTCTCTTGGAAGGATCATTCTCACGGTCATTCCAATACTTGACACCTTCAACAGTCGTGAACTTCTTCACAATATTGTTAAATCCTACACTGACCTTTGAAGGAACCGGAATATCCTGTGCTATGACTTCACCCGTCTTCGCATTTGTAACGGTTCTGGAAACATCAAGCGTATTGGTTCCGTTGTACCTGACTGTTACGTCTACATAGTATTCTGTATCATCATATACAACGCCGTCACTCTCAATCCTGCCGTCCGCATTTACTCTTGCGGTTGAAGGTTTGGTCTCTACTATCTTGTAGAGCAGAGTCTTCGGCTCGCCGGTCTTGAAGCTTCCATCCTTCTCTCTCAGATCCTGCTCGGTATAGCCCTTAGGCTCTGAAAGTGAGAAGCTTCCGTCTGCTGCTGTTGTTGCTATGTCGATCAGCAGACCCTTGGCATCCTTACGTGCTCGTACTGTCGGATCATCGTACTTGTACAGTGCAAATTCGTACTGTCCGGCCATTGAATCCGTTGATACGAGCTTATTACCTTCAGTATCTACAAGGTTCTTGATACCGTCGATCGACATTTCTCCGGTCGCCTTGAACTTATTGTTGAACTCGAAGTGGTTACCGTCGGCTATTCCGAAACGCTCAACATTGTTCTCGGAAACGATCTTGTCAACCTTTGTGACCTTTGCTTCCAGATATCCTTTATCCTTAGGGGATGCAACCTTGGTAACAGTCACAGTAACCTTGAACGTGCTCTTGTCGTATTCAACCCCGTTCTTGTTGGTAAGTTTCTCGGCGATCGTGTAGGTGTAATCTTTGCTTAATACATCCTTATCTTCGCTTACATCGTGAATCTCAATAAGCTCATTCTTATCATTTGCAAATACACCTTCCTTGTAGTTCAGGAACGGTACGTTATCACCGTTAAATATTATCTCGCTCGGAACTCCCAGAGCATCAGGAGTATTGTTAACTGTTGCTACTTCACCCGTCTTGTCATCCGTGATCGTGAACTCGAATATATCATCCTTGGTAAGTTCACGGCCCTCCATCTTCTTGATACCCCTGATCTCAGCAGAGCCTTCCATATTGTAGAGGTTCAGGAAAATGTTACTATACTGCTCATCGGTAAGTAAGTTCGGCGTTATCTGTTTCCATTCGGGCTTAGGAGAAACCTTAAGTTCGCCGCTGCCGTCATCAGTTACGGTAAATTCAAGTACAAATACCGCGGGTGAAGGAATGACGCCTTCAACTTTAACATCACTTACCTCTACAGCCGTGTAAACGAATTTCTTGCTTATAACACCTGTTTCAAGATCTCCTTCGGCATCATCAAATGCCCAAAGATCTGTGTTCCAGAACTTGAGATCGTCAACCGATATCTCACCCGGGTTCGTTGTCTGATCACCTTTTACGGTATATCCGTTCTTAACAACCCTGTGGTATCCCTTGTCGGACTCTGACTTGACAAGTTCTCCGTTTTCATCCGGGACATATACCATACGCTTCGAGACTGACTTCTCGAATTCCTTCATGCTCGGAAGACCGTCCTTGCTGTCAATACTGAACTCAAACTCTCCGCGTTGAATATTTCTGCCCATTATCTGCTTGTTAAAAATAGGCGGATCTACCAAGCAAGAAGCTTCGTAACTGTTCTCAAATATGATCTCTGTTGTAGCATTGTCACTGTTTCCAGCGAGACCCTTGAACAGGCGTGCAAACAGTCCTTCGCTGGTGTTCTCTGCCGTACCGCCGTTCTTCTTGACGATCTTCTCGGTTACTTCAAGATCATAATCTCCTACATGCTCATCGCCTTCGTACTGACCTTGCTTTATAAGGTTCTTGGTAGGCTTGATCGTAAGTTCTACGACATAGACTGTCGGATCATATGTATAACCTTTCTTGTTTCCATGAAGTTCTTCAACTGTGTAGTACTTCTGGATCTCAGGCAGGTAACTCTTGCCATCCGGGCTCTTAAGATCTTCCTGGGTAAACTTCAGTGCCTCAAAGTATATCTCATCCTCGGCCATCAGGTTTTCCCTGCTGTACATAGCAGCTTTGTTATTCTTTTCCTCAACGACATTGCCCTTTTCATCCCTCAGAATGAATGTAAACTCATCCTGCAGAAGAGGTCTGTTGTGCATGATCTTCTTAACCTTGATCGGATGCTCACCGTATGCCGCATAGGTGTTGTTAAATTCTATCTTATTTGAATCGATTGTAAACTCATTACCCTCTCCATCTAACTTGGATGTCTTCTTGGTATAGTCAAGCTTACCCTCGTCATTTACAAATACCGTAACTTCAACGGTATATACCGAAGGATCATACTTACTTCCGTCAGCTGTTTCAGCCTCCTCAGTGATCGTAAATGTATGAACACCGATATCGTTCTGTGTAAAGTGCACAGGCTCGAACGCAAATACTCCTTCAGCATTCTTCGCTGTCTTGGTAACAGTCTGGTTACCCACCTGGCCTGAAAGTGTGAATGTATATGCCCCATTCTCAAGATCCTTACCTGTAATGGTCTTGATACCCTCGAAAGGAACATCACCTTCAGCTGCATAGGTGTTGATAAATGCGAGCTTATTGTAGTTATCCGACTTGTCGGCCACAAGGTTCATTTCAGCATCGTAATGAAGCTGTACAGTAACCTCGTATTTGTTGTCCGTATAGATTACGTTGGGAGCTTTCTCGCTTTCATTCGTGGGAATAATCTCCTCAACTATATACGTAAACTTGTGATCCCTCTCTTTTGATTCGACATAATCTGTCTGATCATAGGTGATCTCACCGAAATCGAATTCTACCGGCTCATTTGCCTTTTCAGGCGTAACCTCCACTATACGCTCTTCGCCGTCATCCTTGCCTGTCAGCTTAAATGTGTAAGTATAGCCTACAAGCGCCTTGGCATCTTCGGGTGCGTTAAGCGTCTTGGACCCGCTAAACGTAACTTTTGTCTCGGCCTTGAATTCATTATTGAATGTGATATCCTGAACCTCATTGCCGGTACTATCCAGATACTTTCTTGTAACATTTAGCTTGCTTTCCTTAGCCGAAACCTTTTCAAGTTCAACTTTAACCTCGGCCGTATACTTTGTATCATCAAATGTGATATCGCCAGCCGGTACAGGAAGGCCAAGTTTCTCAAGTTCTGCCTTTCCAAGCTCTCTTATCGTGTAATGGAATGTCTTGCCCGCATCCTTAAGATTATACTGGATGGACTCAAAGTTAACGTCGGAACCGTCATTTTCAACCTGCTGGTATTCATCGTTGCCGTCCTTACCGTCGCCTTCAAGTACGAACGTAAACATTCCACTATCAAGAGGTCTGTCGGAAAGTGTCTTCTTGGCTGAAAAGCTGGCTGAACCCGGCTTGATCACCTCGTTTGTAAATGAGCATGCCCCAAGAGGCTGTCCATCCTTTGTAATGGTCTTGGAAACATCCAGAGTACCATCCTTCTTATCGCTGACGGTCACTTCAACATCATATACATCGCTGTCAAAAATGACTCCGCTGTACTTCTCCTTGTAGGCCTCAAACTTCTCATCGCCAAGGATTTCCGTCAGTTCAGTTGCATCCTTATCATTCTTGGGATCAAGCTCTCTGACCTTGTAAACATAAGGTATGGCCGATATTTTGCTCTGGTCGTAATTAAGCTCGAAACCAAATCCTCCGTTCTCGTTGGTGGTTCTGTCGATCTCTGTATAATTACCGTCATTGTCTCTTTGCTCGAGTACGAAATAGAACTCGCCGTCCTCAAGATCAAGACCTTCCGTAAGGATCTTTGAACCCGGGATATTTGTCTTGCCTGTCGCACTGTACTTGTTCTTAAAGTACATCGTGCTGCCATTGACATTTTCATCCTCTTCGTTTCCTGTTACCGTGATAACTGTATCGACATCAAGTGTGCCGTCCTTCTTATCCGTAACGGTAACTACTGCCTCATATACGGCCTTGGAATACTCGTAGCCGTCATTTACGGAGTCACCGTTTTCATCTACGGTCTTGATCTCCTCACAGGTGTACTCATAGACATCATATTTCGTTCCGTCCTCTTTCTTCTGTGTAAGATCGTTGACATTATATGTAAATGAAGCTATCTTTTCCGTAGCATTTGCTTTACATGTTGTTCTGTACTTCTCGCCCGTCTTCTTATCAGTAAGCTCAAAGGTAAATTCCTTCGTATCATCATCCGTACCTTCAACAAGCTTATGTACAAAGAAGTCCTCGGAATCCTCAGCACTGTAAGTATTGTAGAACGTTGCAAGATTGTACCAGCTTCCGCCCTCACCGCTTATCAACTCTGCGGGAGCATTATTGCTTGTCACGGATGCCGTAAGAACACCGTTGGCATTTGAAACGGTAACAACTATATCATATTCTGTACTGTCATAAGTTGTTATTCCGTCCTTACTGCCGGCAACTTCGGTAAGGGTGTACGCAAACGTTCTGTTCGCAACATATCCACCGTTCTCCCCAAGCATATCCTCAGGCTTAAACGTGATAGCCGGGAACTTGAATTCTTTGCCTTTGTTTACCGTTGTCTCGCTGTACTGCTTCGGATTGCCTTCCTTGCTCACCAATGAGAATGTGAACTCGGCATCCTCAAGGTCTCGGCCGGAAAGTGTCTTGTATCCGCCCGGAACTATGCTTACTTCCGTAGGAGTGTATGTATTTTTAAATTCAAATGCTTCCGGTGCGCAAAGACTGATAGTCTTCTCGCCATCTTCTACCTCAGCACTTGTAGCGATCGGATCACCATCAGCTGTAAGGTATGCCTTTACATCAAGCTTACCGTTTCCGGGATCGGTGACCTTTACGATCACGGTATAAACCGTGGGATCATAGTGAACACCGTCTGCACCGACGTAACCGTTCTCCTCTGTTGCTTCGGCAGGAAGAACCTCATTGATGGTATAGGTATGTTCTCCCGCTTCGGTATAGGAGATCCTGCCAAATTCCGCAACATACAGATCTCCCTTATTACCGTTTGACTCTTTGCCTACTTCATCGTCGCCTTCCTTGAGCAGGAATGTAAAATCACCCTTCTCAAGAGCAATCCCTGTAACCGACTTCTTCACCGACAGATCCAGAGCACCTTCTGCGGCATACTCATTGGTAAATAAAGCCATGGGATCAAATGAATTAGTTCCCGTGAAGAACTCCTGTACATTGCCGGCTATCATATGCCACAATGATGTCCAGAAAGTATCCTGCTTATAGTCTTCTCCGGGTCTGCGCATACGAGGGGTATCGGCAACGATCTCACCTCTGCCGTTATCCTTAAATGTAACTTCTACAATATAAGGTCTCGCATCATACGTATATCCGTTATACTTGTAATACTTTCCTTCCTCTATCGGAGTAGCGCCGTCCGGGATGTCTTCAGTGATAATGTAATACTTCGCAAACTTCCCATCGGAAACCGGCGTGCTGTTATCAGGATCCAGATCTTCCGCTGTATAATAGATAGTCGGGAACTTGGCCTCAACCTTCGTTCCGGCCGCAATATCAGTACCATCATCAACAGGTGTCGATGCTGTCAATTCAGTTACTTCATTCCCGGCTGCATCCTTGATCTTCTGGCCGTTTGCTTCCCTGAGATGGAATGTGAACGGATTATCCTTAGTGATATTTCTACCTTCAAGAACTTTCCACGCACTGATATCTACAGGCCCTGTTGTCAGATACCTGTTCTCAAACTTGACTTGAGCAGCATCTATTTCCGATCCTGTGCTATTGAAGTACTTTTTAACAACAGAAAGATCGTTTCCTTCAAGGCTGACAATAGCTTTTGCTGTAAATACTTCAGCAGAATACCTGTAGTTACCCTTCTCATAGTAAAGAACCTTTCCGTCTTTTTCTACAGGTATGGCATCACTGTCGTGATCTTCTGTGATGGTATATTCAAACGTCTTGCTCTCCAGGTACTCCCCGGGATGATCCGGATCAAGAAGGTCATCCTGAGTGAACCGGATCGCATCAAATGTAACTGCTCCACCGGCTTCATTCGATTTCGATACATCAAGTGCTTTTGGATTGCCCTCAACACTCTTGATAGTAAAGCTGAATTCTCCGCCTTTCAGATCGCCGTCCTTTTCTCCAACCTTAAGGATCTTTTCAGCGGCAAATACCGCTTCACCATCATCTTCAAATGTATTGATGAAATTAATCGGGCCGCCTTCAATCGTAGGAACACAAGTGAGTGTTCCGTCACCGTTATCTTTTGCTGTAACAGTTACCTTATATGATTTCGGATCAAACCTGACTCCGTTAAGATAATAGACATTATCTTTTACCTCAACACCCTCACCTACCGGCACGGCTTCCTTAACAGTAAATATATAATCATCGGCTTTGGTGAATGTAAGGTAACTCTTAGGCTCTTTTTCGGTACCAAAACTAAATGAGCCTTTACTCCTGGACAGAGTATCCTTTGTAATAGCGACCGTATCGAGCAGATTATCTTTGTTTGCAGGATAACCGCTGTAGATTTCTGCCGTGAATGTGTCATTACCGGTATAGTTACGTCCGGTCAGAGTCTTGGTGCCTTCGATCCATGTGGAACCTATAGCGCTGTACGTATTGTCAAATCTGGCATCAAAACCGGCCGTTCTGTTGTCAGGAACAGTTTCAAGTGACCCGTCAGATTTACGCGTAACGGTTACCGTAATGGTCTTTTCTGCAGTATCACACGTATAACCGCCTATCTTACCGTCTGCCGGGATATCAACATATTCATTTTGAATTCTGATTTTGGTCTCTTTGACCGTATAGGTAAACTGCTTACTCGATTCTCCTTCGAGATCTTCATTCGTGTATTCAATCTTATCGAATGTAACCTTACCTTCTGCATCGTTATACTTGGTCTGATAACCATCAATCTTATATCCCGTAAGTGTAAACCCGAATTTACCTTCTTCGGGGGCGTTGCTGCCGTTAACGACCTTCTGCGCATAAAGGATCACTCCGCCCTTACCATTATAAGTATTGGTAAAGGAAATACTGATACCGCTATCCGCGCCAACTTCAACTTCGCTTCCTTCAACGATCTTATAAATCTTATGCGTAGCATTAAGCTGTCCTTTTTCGTTATCGGCAACGTTAAACTTAACAACATACTTCTCATCAGAGTATGTCATATTCTCTTCTTTATCGTTATCGCCAGGCTTAACTTCTTCAACGTAGAATCTGTATGTGCCCTTCTTCTTAAACGTGATATTGTCAAAATTGAATTCTTCTATCCTCTCGCCGGTATGCTCGCCGTTATGTACAGTTTGCTCACCATCAGATCCGGGTACAACAATATCACCGTTTGTTATGGCATTTGCCGTTAATGTATCATTCTTATCATAATACAACTTGAATGCGAATTTATTCCTGTCTGCATCCTTCCAATCCCTGCCGTTAAGTATCTTTGTTCCACCGACTGCGTCCTCGGTCTCTCTGGAGAAATAGTCATTGGTGAAGCCGGGATCAATTATAGGATTTTCATTATCATCAAGCTGGACTTTGTAATCAGCCGTTTCCGTTGGTTCCACATCGTATGCAGCGTAAACAGCTTTCTGGAGCACGCCACTGGCGTTATCGGAAACCTTCACCAGAATATGGTATACACGTGCATCATAAATAACACCATCAAGAGTCTTCTTGGTAGGATCGTTGTTATATGCTTCTGCTCCATCAGGAATATATTCCCTGATAGTATACTTATAGGTTCCGGCGGCGGTTATATCATTAAACTTTATCGTATCAAACTCAACCGGTCCCTCACCTTTTCGCGTCTCGGTCTGTGAGGTTGTAGTGGAACCCTCCTTGCCTCCTTCGAGTATAAAGGAGAACTCCTTATCTTTAGAAAGCTCACTGTTGGTCGCATATATCTTATGAGCCTTGAAGAAAATATCTCCGCTTGCACTATAAGTGTTATTAAACTCCAGAGGTTTGTCCTTACCCTTATCCTGATCGACCTTAAGCGAACCGTTACCCTGATCAGATATGCGGATGGTAACAGTGTATTCAGTTGTATCATATACTACACCGGCAGCAGAACCTGCAGTTTCCTTTACAGTGTAGTGATATTCTTTGCCGTCATCACTCAGATCATAGCTAAGAGCGTCAAATGCGAAATCAAATCCGGCTGTTTTGACTGTTTCAACATTTTCCTGCGTCACTGTAAAATCATAGGTCTGGTTTGCTTTTTCCTGATCGTCATCAGTACTTGAAAGCGTAAATGTAAATACATCACCAACCTGCATCTCACGACCGGTAAGTGTCTTGGATCCGTGGATCACTGCCTCGCCGGTTGCCGTACGCTCATTCTCGAAAGCAAAATCAAACCCGGCATAAGGCGCGTCCGCATTTACTGCTTTAGCCAGAACTTCATCAATATTTGATCCGGACAACTGATTTTCGTTCGTATACTCGTAGTATTCAACCTTTGGAGAATTGTTCTCGTTCTTGTAAATTGTAACCTTTGCTACAAACACACGAGGATCCATAGTATAAGAATTGGCATCGATCTTGGCAGCATCATAGCCGGTTTCTTTTATCTTATAGTAATAATACGCCTCAGTCCTGTCGGTGTTATAGCCGGTAGGCCCTCCGTTCGCGTCTGCGTAGAACTTGAGGGGCATTGGATCAAATGTAACCGTTGCCCTTAAGCGGTTGTTATCATCTGTTGAATTCCACTTTTCCTGCGCAGCAGTGGAAACAAATGCCCCACCTGTTGTGTAATAGAAAAGTCCAAACTTGAACGCATGATCAGGTACATTCAACTGTGTTTTCTCGTTATCAACAGTTGCAAATACTTTCTTAATGCCTGAAAGTGTGACATTCTTCTCTATCGGAACATCATATCTGTTTGTAAACGGAACAGGAGTATGCCATGCATAGCATAAATCATTATCCCACGATAAGTGCGGCTCCAGTCTGGGGGCCCCATCCGGAAGGGCGTTAACTGTAACAAACCGATATTCCGTAGTATTTCCTTGTGTTTTTTTACCGATATTGACCCAGAGTTTGATATACTTATGACCGCGTACAGCACTTTCCTTGATGGCAAATCCGTTATCATCAACATTTACCCAGTCACCAATATCATAGTTTTCACTGGATCCGAGGGTATTATCAATTGTCTCGGTTATTTCATACTTAAAGCATACGTTCCTGACTTCTATAAAGTCATATTCGCCGGCATCGTCTCTATATGCCTGGTAATGAGCATCGTCAGAATTACCCCAGCTGCCTCGGTTTTCCTCTGAATATTTGAATAATTCTTTGGCATTTAACTCAATTCTTCCAAAGTTACCTTTAGTCTGACCTGTGGAAGGACCAATAGTTATCGTTTCACTGGGATTTTCTTCGTTCTCCGAGTGATTTCCGGGGAAAGGCATAACGCTTACCGGATCTACACCTTCACCAGCATTTCCGGCCTTCTTGGTAAGAGTGAAAGTGAAGTCTGCGGGCCACTTTTCTACAGGAACTACCGTTCCGTCAGATCCCTTAACGATCTTTTCAACAGGAAAGTCGTAATATGTAAAATCATTGATCTCATTCGTCGTCTCATTGTTGAAAACAACAGAACTCAGGTCAGAAGCACCCGTGGCAACCGTTTCAATGTTGTCATTTTTCCAAAAATTCACATTTGTAAGAGCGTCTTCTGTAAAATCATTTTTTGCTCTGTATACACTTATCGTATCAACCTTAAGTTCTGTATGCGTATCATCAGCCCATTCAACTTTATAATGAACATTGTAAGGTTTTGCTATAACATATCCGCTCTGCGTCGGTCGTTTCTCAATGATCAGATAAGAATATACTCCGGGTGAACTGACAACCTGGTCCGTAAAGGAGATGGTTTCCCCATTGTTCGTTTTGGTCTCAATATACTCTGCTCCCTTACCAAATATCCACTGATACAGGTCGAATTCGAATACCTGATCAGAATTGGGGGTTTGACCGTTTACAGTCTTCTTTGCATATAAAGGAAGTGAAAGGTTGCTGGGTGAAGGCATATCATGATAAACACAGTGCCACTCCTGACCACCTGCAGCTACACTATCCGCTATAACCCATCCTGCTCCAGGGCCGCCAGGTATTCCACGCGTCTCATCCCAAACAGTGCTGAAGTATGAATTCTCCCCTCCAATAAGGAATGTTCCGGAAGTTGCTCCCTGCAGCCCGGCAACCGTTGCGTTATAACAGTTGAAGATTACACTCTGACATATAAGATCTTCAGTTTTATCAGCAGAAGTTGATCCGTTGAAATTTCCAAGACTAATCTTGTACTGTTTCAAAATAACCTTGCTGTCAGGAATATTGAATACGACACGCTGTCCTGCGGCAAGTTTGATCGTAAAATCATTACCCGGAAGGCTGGCATATTCGCCTTCTGCAAAATTAACATAATACGTTCCTTCACCCGTACCTCTGCCGGCAAAGTCAAATTCCTTTTTGGAAGCATTATATGCTTTTGCAAAGCTGTATCCTTCTACTCCTGCCAATTGCGATGACATGGCCTTGGCATCCGTAACGATAGTTGAGACTTTGTTTTTTATATCGGTCTCACTATATGCAGTAGTGTTAAATGTAACCTTATCAGCACTATTGGACCATAATTTGCTGTTGTTGTATTCGTTAAGCTTATCCTGCGGGCTGGTAGGAAGATTCGGATTTTTGTACCTTGCAGCAGGGGTTGTATATACTATATGTTTTGAATCATTTGAGTTGTTGTCAAACGTTATAACAGTACTTCCATTATATGCGCCTATAAGTGATTGGCCGGCATTGCCGCCATCATTTCTCGGCGATGCCCATCCGGAATTATTATCTGCATGAAGTTCTCCGGCGGCAACGGTTGTCTCCCAGTGGCCTTTGTAATAAACATTGTTACCGACTATACCATATCTTGTTGCTTCTCCGAGGATATCTTTGAAGGTATACTGGTTACTGGGCTCCATTTTGCCATTACTGTATTCCTTATATACAACAGTTACGGAAAAATCCGAAAGATTGAACTCAGTATTCTCTGCATCAACAGATGTTAAACTGTCAACAACCTCAACTTTGATATCTGAAGCTTCAATATTTGTGGCATCAGCCGTTTTATCAACGCTTTCCTTGACTTCGTCTGTAAGCGGAAGATGAATGATCTTAACCTCATCATCTGCTTCAGCACTCAATTCATCCTTAAGCTGATCGCGCTTGAATGAAATATTGATATTAACGCTTCCCTCTTCAGGCTGAATCTCGACTTTGTTGCCGTTTTCATCATCAATCAGGAATGCTATATCATATAAAAGTACATCAGTTTCGTTGATCGAAGTATCTTCTTCTCCTGTAATTACATCCGCATTCTGATTCAATGCCTCCATGTATGCAGCATAGTTGTATTCGTTTGAATCGGGTGTAACAGCTGTAACAACAAAATCCGCATCATCAGGGATCGCATCGGCTCTCTCAAGCGTCGCTGTAACCTGGACCTTATCATCTTCGTATTCATACACACGCTTTGTATCAACGTTATCAACGGTAAATACAACAACACCGTCCTCAACGCTGTCTACATCGGCGATCGTCTGTATCTGTACATCATCATTATCTGAAAGGACATATGCGGTAAAACTCTCTTCACCGAGACCTTCGATGGTAAGAGAACCCGTCTCCTTATCAAGACCCGTGATGCCGTCGATGGCACTGCGTCCGTCTACCGTGGCATTTGCATTACTCTCAACAACAAGTTTGAATCTTGCCTTATCTGACAGTTCGTCAGACTTGAACTCTACCCTGAGGCTCTCATAGCCCTGACCTGTAACTGCCTGGATCTCACTGTCATTTGCAGATGTAAGGGTTCTGGTCTCAAGGATCTTCTCAACAGGTTCGCTCTCAACGTAAATTGCAGGATATCCGTCTTCATTATATCTGTAGGAAAGGATCACATCATCTGAGGAGGTTGCACGAACAGTAAAGTCACCGCCTTCGAGACCTTCGAAGTCGTATCTTCCGCCGTTCGTCTTGTCAAGTTCGTTATTAAGGACCGGATTGTAAGACGCACCCGAAGGCCCTGTGAACTCAATGCGGAACTTGTCTTTATTGGCAAGATTGTCCGTATAGACGTATACCGATATCTCGTCATATCCCAAACCCGATATTCCGTCGTCGGAGACATCGAGTGTTCCTTCGAGAAGTTCTGCCGCCTCTTCGAATACCTCTTCTTCGACAATTCCTTCGCTCTCAACTTCCATTGCGAGATCTTCAGAATTGTCCGATTCAACAGGCTCTTCGGTATTATCCTCTGCCATGGTCAGAGATTCCGTATTGGTATCTTCCGTTGCCGTTGCTTCTTCAACAACTTCTTCCGGCTCATTAACCTCAGGCTCTGTTTCAACTGCCGAAGCGCTCTCTGTCTCGATCTGGATGTCCAGATCCTGTCCGCCGTCAGGGGTAACGGCTTCCGCTTCTTCGACACCGTCGGTATTAACAACGATACCGTCTTCCGTGGTGATCTCGGCTGCGAGTGTGGAAACAGACGTAAAGCCCGTCTCCAGAACTGTTGCGATAAGTGTTAACATCGCAATTGTGGTTCTAAGCCAGTTTCTTCTTTTCCTCATAAGTTTTCTCCTTGTTCCCTTTCCTAGTGGGTTTACATTTACTAATAATTTCGGGCAGGGCATACACGCATAGTATCCCCTTTCCCCTTTATATTAATAATGACTCTTTGAGGGGCAAAAAAGGTTCACATTTAAATGATTTTTTTCCGAAAAAACCGGCCTAAATAATAAACAAAGTTGCACAACATAAATTGTGCAACTTTTATAATCCAGTTATAAAACCCTGATATTTACAGGGATCAGTCGTAGGCTCCGAAGGCAAGTTCCCTGGCTTCATCATATTCCATAGGTCTGCCCCAGATATAGCCCTGAATAAAATCACAGTCAAGATTTTTCAGGCATTCCACCTGATTGTCATGCTCTACTCCTTCGGCGATAACTTCCGCATCCATCAGATGCCCCATATAGATAATTGATTTGACGAAATCCGTATTGACATCGTTGCGGAGAATGTTGTCTATAAGCGATTTGTCTATCTTCACAAGATTGATCGGAAGATTCATCAGCTGCCCGAGAGACGTATATCCGGTTCCAAAATCATCAAGGGCTATCATTATCTGGTTATCACGCAGTATCTTGATGTTCTCGATCGTTCGATTGCCCTCTTCAGCGAATGAATACTCGGTAATCTCAACTTCAAGACATTCCGGCGGAAACTGGGTCTCTTCAATAATACCAAGAAGTTTCTCGGCAAAACCGGATCTTGCTATATCCTTCGCCGATATATTGACAGCTAGTGTAATGGTATTTCCCGATGAGTAGCACACTTCCCTGAATTCACGCATAGCTCTGTCAAGCACGAATGTGTCGATATCCAGAACCAGATCGGACATTTCGGCGATTGAGATAAACTCCGACGGGGCGATTTTCTCCCCGTTGGGTACATTCATCCTGATGAGAGTCTCGAATCCGCGCAATCTCTTGTCTTCCGCCGTGTACTGCGGCTGATATACCAGATAGAACCATCCGTTCTGCAGGCTGTCCTTGACCATGTTCTCAACAACAGTCTGCCGCTCCATTCCCTCTTTGAGCTCGTCGTTAAATCTGCAATATTTCACGGTTCCTGATTTAACAGCATAGTTCATGGCTATATCGGCGTGCTTCATGACTGTATCGGCATCTTTTGCAGACTCGCCGTAATCCGCTATGCCCGCATACGCCGTCAGATAGCAGTTTGAATCCACCCCGTCCTTATTAAGGGTTATAGCCTGTTCGATACTGTGAAGAGTCCTGTCAATGACAGTCTCCACATCGTCTGCCTTGGGGAAGATCACGGCATATTCTGCGCTTTCTATCTTGTATGCCGTACACTTGCTATCAATAACGCTTGATATTCTATCAGCAACAACGTTCTTGAGTTCATCCACATATCGGCGTCCGAGATTGGCGTTTACGGGCGAAAATCCTTCGATACGGATAAAGGCAACACACCCCTTTCCACCCTGCCATAGAACTTTGCGCATATCGCGGTCAAAGGCGTATCTGTTCAAAAGCCCCGTAGTGCTGTCCGTTTCGGCCATTTTGTTGCTGTATTTGATCTGTCCCGAGATCAATGCTATTGCAATGATAAACAGCACCGCATTAAAGGCACCCGGGGCAATAGAAAGGTTATGTGTCACAATAATGGTCCTGACCACGCCAACGATCGACAGACCCATAACTATGCAGAACACCACGAGTCCCTTTTTGTGATCTGTTAACACCAGAATGATACCAATAAGAGCCATAACAGCCTGAATACAGCCGTTCAGACTGCTTCCGGGGATCTGCGCCTCTCCCACACTCAGCATCTTGCCGCCGAGAGTCAAGGATACAACCGCATTTAAGATAAGCATAACGAAACAGAGTATGGTAAATACTCTGAAAAAAATAACCTTATGTTTGAAATTTGAAAACTGAACTTTCTTCATATCACAATTAAAGACGTATGATTTTTACAAAATGGCTCACTCTTCAAACAGATATACATCCTTGAACACACCGTGGACGAAAAATCGCTTCTTGCTTGCTCCGGCTCCCGAACACGTTACGAGGGTGACTATATTCTTATCACGGTCCGACTTGGCCGAACACTCTCTTACAGACTTGGCATCCGCCTCGTGGAGATAGGCTCTGTATTCCTTGAAATTCTGGCAGTTGTAGTACATCTTGGAATCCGGCTTATCGAGATAGAAAGAAAAGACCTCATAACGGTATATCCCCTCAGGACGGAACACGTATATGAACGGGTACTCGTCGTAAGTTGATTTGTTATTGATATAGTTCTTCAGATGTCCAAACATCGAGCCGTTCTTCATGTTATGACCGTAGAAGAACGTATTCCAGCTTGTAAGTTCAGGATCGACTTCACTGTCCATAAACACACATCCTGCACTGTTCTTCTGCATTTCAAATGTGTGGTGAAGATAGAATTCATTGTCCTGTCCCTGAACAACCGGGTGGTTTACCTCCGCGCCCGGCGCATAGAGCCAGCACACAAAACTCCCGTTTATCTTCTCAAGACTGTCGAAATCGATCTCCATGTCCGGAAAATCACTTCTGTTGTAGTTACGCTTCAGGGTTTTCCCGTCTTCTTCGTCTTCGCTGTCTTCGGAAGAAGGCACGGTTTGCGTACTCTCCGCCGAATCGGTCCCAACACCGGTCTTGACATACTGCTCAAGACTTGAATACTCTGCTTCGGCCCGCTTATACTCAAGTGTGCTTTTCAACAGCATTACAGCCGCTATTACCATCACAACACTTGCTATGGATATTATGATCACTCTTCCCTTGGACATAATAAAAACCCTCCGCCAACATTCTATCACGTCAGCGGAGGGTTTGCTATATTTTCTCTGTTAAGCAAACGAATCATTCATCTCTCCTTAAATGTCAGCCCAGTTTCCCTTTTAGGTAATTCAGCAGATCTTCCCTCGTTGTTGTCTTGAGCACATATCCGTCAGGCTTTAGGGCCATAACACGCTCCACCGCCTCTTTTGTCCCTACTCCCGTAAGGAATATGACCGGTATTTTAGCGGTCTCCGGCTCCTCGCGCAGCATCTGCAGCACCTGGGGACCGTCTACAACCGGCATCTCATAATCAAGAAGAATGAGATCCGCTGATTTTTTCAGCAGGAATTTTATTGCCTGCATCCCTGCCGTAACGATATCAGCCTGGTACTCATCCTTGATCCATTCCCTGACCATACTTGCATACGAAGGATCATCATCCACTATGAGAACCCTCTTTTTGCCGCTTGCTCCGCCGGCACTTATATATGCTTTTTCGATGGCAGGCTGCAGAGTTTCCATCTCCACGGGGCGGTCAAGCCATGTTTTGTATTTGATCGCGGGAACAAATGACAACAGCTCACGGTGGAATCTGTTTTCTCCGATAAGGAGCATCTTCCCGTCGATCTCATTGATATCATTTACGATATGCTTGAACTTCTCCAGCTTGACAGTATCCTCCACAACATCTTCGGGAAGATATATCACGTAGACATCCGTCCTGTCCGCGTGGGGTTTGATCAGGGTAAAATCCTCGATGATCTCAACATTGTATGCCCCTGTCATTTTTCTCTCGATTCCCTTTACGACAACGCTGTACTGGAACACAACGATCGCAACATTTTTCACTTCAGTGGCCATAACCTGCTCCTTGAATATATTGAAGACGAATTAAATCTGTTCACTATAATAATGTTAATCCGCCCCTTTTGCAATGGCTGCCATCGCATCCCGCTGAATATCGGCATTATATGAAAGAAGTGGTTCAACATCCCTGCCCTTTATCCTTCTGTCAGTGTAGTTTCGCGTAAGCCTTATGATAAGCGGTATCTGAACAAGTATCCCGATAAGATTGGGGATCATCATAAGACCGTTAAATGTATCGGATATATCCCACGCGAGATTCGGCTCCATTACCGCACCAAGTACTATGATCAAAACAAAGACAACACGGTACACTCTCGCGAATGAAACTCCGAACAGATATTCCGTAACCTTTGCCCCGTAATACGACCAGCCCAGTACCGTGGTGAAGGCAAACAGCGTTATCGCAAGAACCACAAACCATTCCCCCGGTTTTCCCAGAGTCGCACCAAACGCCTTGGCAACAAGTGTCGAATCATTTACACCCTCCTGTGTCAGACCGGTCTTAAGATCTATCGCACCGGAGGAAAGCACCACGATGGCTGTCAGAGTACATATGACCATGGTGTCGAGAAACACTTCAGCGATACCCCACAATCCCTGACGGACCGGTTCTCTGGCACAACTGTTACTGTGGACCATAACAGACGAGCCCAGACCGGCTTCATTGGAAAAGACTCCTCTTTTACATCCGTTCTTGATGGTATTGAACGCAAGCTGTACCGCAGTGCCTGCTGCGCCACCCTTTATCGCATCAGGTCCTGTGGCAAACCTGAATATAGCCGAAAAGATATCCGGTAATTTAGTGATATTAAGGAACACCATGATGATGCATCCGGCTATGTACATTATGGACATGAATGGTATCAGCTTCTCGGAAACCGCTGCAATTCTCCTGAATCCTCCCATGAGGATGAGTGCCATCATAAACATAAGTACCACGCCGATCATCCAGTTGATCTTCGGGACTCCGAAAAGCAGCTCACTCTCAATATCCGCAAGAAAGGTGGATTGGAAATTGATGGTGATCTTATTGATCTGACCCATATTCCCTATTCCAAAGGATGCCAGTACTGCGAAGATACAGAACAGAACCCCCAGAAGCTTTCCCAGCCATCTGCAGTGCTTCATTGATCCGAGACCGTCCTCAAGATAATACATGGGACCGCCCGACCATGCTCCTTCTAAATTGCGCCGTCTGTAGTACATACCCATAACTATCTCGGAATATTTGAGCATCATTCCGAAAAAGGCCGCAACCCACATCCACAGGACCGCGCCGGGACCACCCACGCAAATGGCAGTCGAAACACCGGCAATATTACCGGTTCCGATAACCGCGCACAGTGCGGTGCAGAATGCGCGAAACTGCGACAGTGCACCTGCATCATTTATGATACGGGCTCTTTTGTTGATCGCTCCGAAGGTATTCTTCCACCAGTGCCTCAGATGTGTTATCGGGAAAAATCCGGTAATGACGGTACATATAAGACCCGTTCCTATAAGCAGTACAAGACCGACCGTTCCCCACACGAAGCTATTGGCCGCATCGTTTATCCTTACAGCTATATCCATATAACTATCCTATGATCTCGCAATAAACAAGCGTCTGGTTGATGAGCTGATATGCAACCTCTCCGAAGGTAACAGGTCCGGTAAATGGCGGTATCTTCTGTCCGTTAAGATTTCCGTACATATAGTTAAGTATACAGTTACATGAAAATACAGGATCTTTTGCCTCCATTGCGGCTATTCTTTCTTTGAACTGTCCGGAGTAATCGTCCACCTTTGTGGCAAAGCGGTAGTCAATATTTCTGAATACCGGTGCGTAAAATCCTACCGTACCGTTTTCAACGGACTTGATCGAGG
Source organism: Lachnospiraceae bacterium UBA3762 (assembly GCA_002371615.1). Classification (GTDB taxonomy): domain Bacteria; phylum Bacillota; class Clostridia; order Lachnospirales; family Lachnospiraceae; genus UBA2868. Next base: position 34,223 of record DFGA01000039.1, read on the forward strand.
TGTTGATATATGAACCGTTATAGTCAGCCACAAGCGGCATCTTGGTATCAATACCCTTCTTCTCGATATACTCGGCAAAATTCACCTTCTGACCGTTTACGACGCAATCCGTAACACTCAGATCATTATCATTGAATCTGATGATGGGGTCGGTCTTGTCATCGGTGAAGATGTTCACCATATTGATCATGGCACTCTTGCCCCCGGGAATCTTGATATACATAACCACTGCCTTGTCCGTATACGAATTGCATGTAGTGCCGTCATACACCTTTATGCTGCCCATGGCCTCAAGATCTGCTCCTGCGATCCATCCGATGGTGGGATGCATCAGAAGCTCTTCAACCTCGGGAGCCTCCTTCGAATACTTGGCTGCCACCTCGGATCCGTATGGCATTATCAGCATTGTAAGGCCGTTGTCATAGCACTCCTCCACGATCTGGAAAATGTTATATTTTCCGTATGTCGAGATCCTGATATCCTCCGCATAATCTATCTCATTTACGAACAATCTGTCTTTGGTGAATATCCCGCCTTCCTCACTCATGAAATAAGGTGTTGTACCGCCGATCCATTTCCCCTTCGGGAGTTTTTCAAGAAGCGAATCATCCGCCGCGATATGCAGGATCTTTCCTTCTTCAATAAGCCTGATTGTATCTTCCAACGTAATAAGCATTTTTACCTCCGTAATATGCACCAAAACCTTAACCGGTCAGAGTGCCACTATATTTGCAAGATCAACCTTCGCAACTATAGGATACTTTGACATGAATTCATCCATCTCTTTTATGCACGCTTCCATGCTTTGAGGATCAGACTGCAGTCTCTTCTGCATTTTGGATATGAGCATGTTAAGTGCAAGATTTGATGATGTGTACTTAACCTCTCCGCGCAGGAGTTTTTCAATCTTTTCCTGTGCCAACGCTTCCATTCATTCGCCTCCTTTTATCATCTGTTATTCCAGTGCTTCCAGTATTTTGTCATAGTCCAGCATCTTTGCCGCCTCACGGATCAGCTCGAACTTTTCTTTATCCGGATCGGGAATTGAATACTCTCCGATCTCCTTCATGATCATTTCAACCTTCTCACAATCCATATCGTCCGCCGCATCATGAAGCTCCTCATATATACTTGCCATAAGATCGGCATCTGCAACAGGTTTTTCAGATTTCTCCTCCTTCCCGCCGGCATCTTTATTGCCAAATGCAGGTGAAAGTGCCTCCTGATAACTCAGGTAATAATCCATTACAGCACCGTGATTTTCTCTGATGTACTGGATATTATCACCCTTGCCCGCCATCTCAAGCGCTTCAGCCATATCACCCAGTTCCAGTGCTCCCACAAGCCTTGCCGAACTCTTAAGGGCATGTATCTTTATCGTGTAGTTCTCCCAATCGTTTGATACATAATATTTCTCAAGATCCTCATGCTTGTCCGGTATTGAATTGTAAAATATTTCCAGCACCGATCTGAAGGCTTCCTCGGAACCGCTGTTCTTTATGGCAACAGCGGCATCGATACAGTCAAGCTTCTGATACCATTTATCTGTACCTTCCGGCTCAACGGTATCTGCTTCTTCTGCGGCAGCCTCCGGGATCTCATCCGGGATCATATCCCATAATTCATCCTGTAATTCATCCTGAATCTCCTCCGGCTCCTCTGAGTCTTCAATCTCTTCCGTCCTGCGGTCATCATCGATATACGATGCGATATTATACATCTTGTTTGACTTGAGGAAATACAGTATTCCAAATGTTCCGGGGCCGCAGTTGGAGGATATGGCGGCAGAAGCCTGCTGGAATATGACATGCTCAAAATAAGCTGTCTTTCTGATCTCCTCCGCGATCCACTCAAGTGTTTCACCGGGAAGATAAGCGTATGTAACAAAAGCAATATCCGAATCCGGTATTAAATCCGGCGGAAGTGCTTTGCGGATATATCTTCTGTAAGCCCGCTTTGTCCGGCCCAACCATATCCCGCCGATAGCTTTCTTATCGTTTCTGATGCTCAGCATAGGGTGAAGGTTCAGAGCCTTTGCGATCTTATGAAGTCTCTGACTGATCAGTCCCCTATTCGCCATATATTCCGTAGTGTCGATAATAAAGCTGCAGCGCAGGCGGTATTTTATCTCCTCGAGTTCGGAAATGATATCCTGAACCGGAATGCCCTGTTGAGCAAGTTTATAAGCAATAAGCACAAGTAAACCGGTGGAGCTGGACAGACATTCCGAATTGATGACCGTAACATTATCAAATGATTTTGCCGCCTCTGTTGCAAAATGATAGTCTTTACTCATACTCGTTGTCAGAGATATATGTATCACGTGATGCGCTCTCTTAAGCACATCCGCAAAAAATTCAGTATAAGCTGCCTCATCCGGAGGAGACGAGATTGCCTCCCTGCCCTCACTGATATGCCTGATAAGCTCGTTGGCATCAATGTGAATACCGTCCTTGAACACACCCTCATCTGTTTTGATAACGAACGGCAATATCGGAATATGAAGCTTCCTTACCACTGCATCGGGAAGATCGCACATGCTTGTGGATGTAATGATGACAGGAGCCTTATCTGCGTATCTCTCGGAGGTATGTATTTCCTCATCATCACCTATCATTACGGATCTTAGGATGATCTTCTCGCCGGAAATATGGCGGATAAGCATCTGCTCCATGGCTTCTCCGGAAACAGGCTTGATCAGATATCCGTCGAATCCCGCCCTTGTGTAGAGATCCCTGTTCTCACTGCCGGCGTTGGCGGTAAGAACGATAACAGGGGTTGTCCTGTTCAGACCTCCCGACTGATTTCTGAGCTGGTCAAGACACTCTATTCCGTCCATCTTCGGCATGAGATGATCCATAAATATGGCGTCAAAATGAGTCTTCAGACTCATCTCCAGTGCCTCCTGTCCGGAAAGAGCCGTGTAGATACTCATATCGGTATCCGCAAGCAGCCTCTTTTCAACCTCCAGATTCATCTCATTATCATCAACGATCAAAATGCTGACCTCGGGTGCCAGAAAACTGCTCTCGTAGTTGCTTCTCTTAACCGTCTGCTGATTGTGGATATTCAGTTCACCCACCTTGCTGTGATCGGTCACGGTCTGCTTTATGACAAACGTAAATGTTGATCCTTCGCCGTATACACTGTTAACGGTAATGGTCCCGTCCATCAGTTCAATAAGCTGTTTTACAATGCTCAGTCCCAGTCCGGTTCCTTCTATGTGACGGTTTTTACCTTCGTCAACACGCTTGAACGCATCAAACAGGAACGGTATATCCTCTTTTTTAATCCCCATTCCGGTATCCGCGATGGAAACCGTCAGTTCAGCCGTCTTCTCATCTATATCCTTACTCTCAACACGAAGCTCTATATGTCCCTTCTGGGTATACTTCACTGCATTGTTCAGAAGATTTATGATAAGCTGCTTTATGCGTACCTCGTCACCATAGAGGACGGTCGGCACTTCCGGATCAACACTCACTTCAAATCCCAGACCCTTTTCATGTGCCTTGTGCCAGATCATGTTCACTATCTCCGACAGCATATCACCCACATTATAATCGACCGGTACTATATCCATGCTTCCGGCTTCTATCTTAGAAAAATCCAGGATGTCATTTATAAGAGCCAGCAGCAGTTTGCCTGCTCCCTGTATGCCGTTTGCATCCCTTACAACATCATCCGAAGCGCTTTCGTCACGGAGGATCAGCTCGTTAAGTCCGAGTATGGAATTGATGGGCGTACGTATCTCATGACTCATGCTTGAGAAAAATCTGTTCTGGGCTCGGGTGAGCTCCTCCGCTCTCTCGGCTTCTCTGATAGCTCTGTCGTTTTCTTTCTTAAACAGAACAGACTGTGCCATGGACATGGCAAAGCACACCAATCCCACAAGCAGAACAGAAATAAATGAATCCACATAGGTTTCCCGGAAGGAATGGACCCAGAGTGGCGAATCGATGTAATATGATACCAGATAACAGACAAGAGTCAGAGCCGACAGGATCGACAGCATCACCGTTCTCCATCTTCCCGTCAGAAGCATTCCGATATACATAAAGGTGAAGATGATCCACAGGAATCCCCCTCCGTTCAGACCGCCTCCGAAGAAAAACAGTGACGGAACAACACCGAACACCTGGCATAAAACAACCAGTTTGATAGCCGGCTTGAGCCTGTTTTTGTACAAACCCGTCAGCGTGCATGCAGGTACCATGATCACCACGGCAAGTACCGTTAATATCTCTCCCGGACTCTCGCCGATGTATATGTCACCGATAAGCGCAATGGTAACTGCTATCTCGGTGATTATCGTAACTATCAGGAACATCCGTTCCGTAAAATCCCTGTCATGATCCCTGATGGCCTCAATATATCTTTTGAACAGTCCGTTTTTCTTCATGCTCTGCCGCCTCCCTTCACATTTGCTTCGGGAAGGACTCTCAGCATTACCCTTTCAAAATCGGTTATGTTTATCGGTTTTGCAATAAACCCGTCAAAACCTTCGTTGATGAACATTTCCCTTGCACCTGAGACTGCATTTGCGGTAAGTGCGACAACAACAGCCTTTTTATCCATATCGGCAGCCACGGCTTTGATCTTCTGCATGGCCTCCACACCGTCCATTTCCGGCATCATATGATCCATAAACACAATGTCGTAATCGTTGTCACGATATTTTCGAATGGACTCCTTACCGCTTCCCGCGGTATCTATTACCATTTCATAATTCTTGAAGAGCGATGTCGCCACAACGAGATTCATCGGCTCATCATCCACAATAAGTGCCTTCACGCCCCTGAATACCGGTCTTTCCTGACTCTCATCATCTTCAATGTCCGTGACATTACGACCTTCATTTAGGATCTTTATTATGGGGTACGCATAAAGCGGCTTGGGCATCAGTATCACACGGCTGCCCTCCGGCAATTCGAATCCCGCCTCAGCCGATACAACAACTATGATATCTTCCTTTGCCAGTTCCTCGAAATATCCCTTGTTTTCCTCATACTCCTCCTGACCCATGAACACATGGGTGGCGCTTATTTTTTCCTTTAAGCGTTCAACCTCATACACCGTATCGGCAGGATACAGGGGAACCTTTATTCCTGTTGCCAGATTGGCGGCCATATTGCGGTAGAACTCACGAAGCCGAGGAACCTTGTATTTATCGGGTCTGACATGGAACAGAACCGCTCCGTCAAATGTTTCCGCAAGGGAAAGACATGGTTTTTTATCAATAACTTTTTGGGGGATCGTGACTCTTATCGTCGTACCGTTTCCTCTATCGCTTTCGATCTTAACAAAGCCCCCCATTTTGTGAGCAAATCCGTGGACAATATAAAGACCCAGCCCTATACCGCCTGAACTGCGGTTTCTCTTTTTATTGGCCTGATACATTCCTTCGCTTATAGACCGGATGTCGTTCCTGCTCATGCCCATACCGGTATCCGTCATCTCGATGCACAGATTCACACCGTAATCGGTGGATTCCGCAAACATCTTCACGTATACACCGCCTTTTCTCGTGAACTTGATAGCATTTTCGAGAAGATGTCTGAATATCTTGTGAAGCTTTTTAATATCGCCTCTCAGCATTGTCGGAGTCTGCGGGCTCAGATCGACAACCATTTCCAGATTCTTTGTATTATCATACTGCCGGAAGCTTGTGACTACATCATTTATAAGGGATATGCACATGTAATTATCTTCTTCCAGGAATACTTTCTGTCTCTTACACTCTGTATAATCCTGGATATCCTCAACCTGGCACGCCAGCCTTATTCCCGCTTTTTTTATCGAGTTCGCTTCGCTGCCGACACCCTCATTTATCAGAAGATCCGACATACCGTTAACGACATTGATCGGCGTCCTGAGCTCGTGGGAAATATTTGAAAGAAAATCCTCCATATCTGCTTCGTTGCGATCGATCCGGACATTCATATCCTGTATGCTGTCATTGTACTCCGCCCGGTCGCTTATCGCCTTGACACAGCTGAAGTAGACCAGAAAGATGACAGAAAAGTGCAGGATGACTCTGGATATGTTCAGTCCGTCAAATACGATACTGCCACTGCCACGGGCCATCACGATCTGCATGCACATGATGATCACATATTCCGCAACAAAGAGATGCATCATATAGACCTGATCAAAGAAGGAGAATCCTACCATGACAAGCGTGACGATAGCTACTACGTCAAAGATACTTGTTTCATGTACTCCGTGAAAAAAAACAGTCAGCATGGCATAGATCAGATATCCGACCCTGCGGATCGGATAATCCGGGATGGACAGAACATTCATTACCCACAGTAAGATCGTTCCGATGATGATAAGAGGCGGTACCCAGAATTCCCACCCCAGCATGATACTCTCTATCGTCAGACCGGCACAAGCCAACGTCATCAGGAGTAGAATAAAATTTTCGGTTCTTTTCTGATTCATTCAGTTTCCTTTCAGATTATCCCTTATGAAGCAAAAATCTCGTTGATCTTGTCTTTAACAAGCTGCGCCATCCTGGCATGCCCTTCAGGATCATACACCCAACTCCTTATCCTTAAAGGATTTGATTTACTATCACTTTCAAAATATAGCATACTATTTATCAAAGTGATAGTAAAAATAATGGCCAAAACGAAAAAGTGATATAAAATAGTGACACCTTTAATAACTCAAAAGGAGGTCTACTGTAAATCCTTACAATAGACCTCCCTGTTTTACGCCATTTTCAGCGTTCTTTTTCGTGCATTTCCAACAATTCTTATGTTCTATTATGCATTAACGATCTGGCCGAAATCGGGCTTGAGGCTTGCGCCGCCGATAAGACCGC
>DFGA01000008.1 GCA_002371615.1 Lachnospiraceae bacterium UBA3762
GCGCCCATGGCGTGCAAACTTAAAAATGAGAAGGGGTTATCCCTTCTCATTTTTAATCAGGCATCAAAATGATAATCTTCAGCCCCCGCCTTGTGGATTGGCGCGAAGCCTTAGCACTGTTGCGATGTCGGTATCCTGAGCGTTGTAGCTTTCGGGACCAAATGACTTGGCAAATCTTATTGCATCATTCTTTGATGAAAATTTACCGAGAACACGGCAATTGTTGTTCTCCACAACTTCCCACGGGAAAAAGGGATCATATTCCGGAAGACCTTCTGCGTATACAATCATTCCCCCGTTTACGTTTTCAAGCGCTTCATCGCTTATCTTATTCGTATCTTTCATGGGCCTCCTCCTTTTTGATTTATTTCCTTCTGCAGTTTTATGGTATCAGATGATCTGTCACAATCCTGTCACACAGCGAATATATTTACCGGTCCCTCTTCTTCCCTTTTACACTATAACATATCGCGAACTTATGATATAGTTATAGATAATGATTTTTAGAGGGAGATTTTGATATGAAATCAATCAAAAATATTGTAGAACGCTATAATAAGACAAGTCTTATTTTCAGGATAATCATCGGACTTGTCATAGGTGCCGTGTTGGGGCTTATCTCCGGTAATCTCGGAGTTATAGCACTTCTCGGAGATCTGTTTGTAGGTGCACTCAAGGCAATTGCACCGGTTCTCGTATTTGTACTTGTTGTTTCTGCTCTCGCACAGGGCAACGACAAGCTTGACAGCAGATTCGGAACTGTCATTGCATTGTATATGATAAGCACATTCCTCGCATCTGTCATTGCGGTTATAGGAAGCTTCATCTTTCCCCAGACTCTCAAGCTTTCAGCAGGTGCTGAGGCAGAATCGGTTCCCACCGGGATCGGCGAGGTCCTTGGTAACCTGCTCAAAGGAATGGTAGGAAATCCTATCAATTCTATTGCAGAGGGAAGATATATAGGAATACTATTCTGGGCAGCCGTAGTCGGAATCGCCGCCAAAAAGCTTGCCTCCGATACAACCAAGAAATTTATGGAAGACATTGCGGAAATAATATCATGTGCTGTCAGATGGATAATCAATCTGGCTCCTTTCGGTATTATGGGACTTGTGTACAGCAATGTTTTCACAAACGGACTATCCATTTTCACCGACTACGGAAAACTTCTTCTGCTCCTTGTAGGATGTATGCTTATGGTTGCCCTTGTCGTGGATCCATTTATTGCATTTCTCACACTTAAGAAGAATCCATATCCCCTGGTATTCAGATGCTTAAGAGAGTCCGGTATTACCGCATTCTTCACAAGAAGCTCAGCGGCCAACATTCCGGTAAATATGGAACTGTGTGAAAAGCTTGGTATGGACAGAGAGATGTATGCGGTATCCATACCACTCGGGGCAACGATCAATATGGATGGAGCGGCTGTAACCATAGCAGTTATGAGCCTTGCCGCTGCAAATACGGTAGGTATTTCCGTTGATCTTCCTACCGCACTTGTCCTCAGTCTTATTGCAACTCTCGGAGCCTGCGGAGCATCCGGTGTTGCCGGAGGTTCTCTGCTTCTCATTCCCATGGCCTGCTCACTGTTCGGTGTTCCGGCTGATGTAGCGATGCAGGTCGTAGGTGTGGGATTTATCATAGGTGTTGTTCAGGATTCGGTTGAGACTGCGCTTAATTCATCCGGTGACGTTATGTTTGCTGCAACCGCAGAATATGCCAAGTGGAAAAAAGACGGCAAATCCCTTCCCACTTTCCTTGGCGGAGATACCAAAGTAGATATCTGAACATGGCAGAAGACACATCTCTTACAAATACATACCCCGCAATTCTCGTCGGACTAAGAACAGATGAGTCCGACGATGAATTCGAACACTCAATGGAAGAGCTTGAAAGCCTTGCCGAAGCATGCGACTTAAGTGTAAGATCTACTCTTACGCAGACACTTCCCCATCCCGAAAACGCCACGTGGATCGGGTCCGGAAAGGCAGACGAACTCAAATACCTTGTCCGCGGAACCGGGGCAGATTACGCGGTTTGTCTCGGAAACCTTACACCCAACCAGATGAAAAATCTCCAGAAGATCATAGAAGTGGAAGTATGGGACAGAACGCGGCTCATACTGGAGATATTCTCAAGGAGGGCACGAACCCGCGAGGCAAAACTGCAGGTGGAGTCCGCATATCTGCAGTATATGCTTCCAAGGCTCTCCGGAATGTGGCAGCATCTGGGCAGACAGTCTGGAGGTGGCGGAAGCCGGGCAAATAAGGGTATCGGCGAAAAGCAGATAGAGCTTGACAGACGCCAGATATCAAAGCGTCTGGCGGAGCTTAGAAGAGAGCTCGGTGAAATAGACAGAACAAGAAATGTTCAGCGAAGCGGAAGACTGAATAACAGTCTCATAAACGTCGCCCTTGTAGGGTACACAAATGCCGGCAAATCATCTCTTATGAACCGGTTGTTATCCATGTGCGAATCATCGTCCGATGCTGCATCCGATAAAAAAGTATTCGAAAAAGATATGCTCTTTGCTACTCTCGATACATCGATCCGGAAGATCGACATACCCGGAAGAAGACCTTTTCTTCTGTCGGATACCGTCGGTTTTATAGAGGATATACCCCACAGTCTTATAAAAGCATTCAGATCAACTCTGTCCGAAGTTAAGTTCTCGGACATTCTCCTGATAGTTATGGACTCCTCCGATCCTCATCACAAAGACCATAAACGTGTGACCGAAGAAGTTCTTCGTGATCTTGATTCGGATACTATTCCCCGGATATATGTATATAACAAGTCTGATCTGCGTGACAATATTCCGAGGCCCGTCTCTGACAGCGAAGAAAATGCCGTCTATATTTCTACCCGGACAGGTTACGGTATAGAAGAACTCCTTGATAAACTATTTGAACTTCTCTCCCACGGAAGCCGGAGCATCGATGTCATCATTCCCTATACGGACGGAGATCTCATCAGCCGTATACACAGTGAAGGTGTCAATATATCCGAAGAATATGAAGAAGCCGGAACTCACATTTCTGCTGTAGTTCCGGCTCCTCTTGCGGGTTATATCAACTCAAAATATACTCCATCTGGGTCTCTTTAGGCTTCATTCCCATGGCTTTGTAAAATGCCAGAGCCCCGTCATTACCTTCCCATACATTAAGAGTAAGCTCATAACATCCAAGCTTCTTTGCCTCCGTTTTGACATGCTCAAATAATTCTGTTGCCACATGCTGTCCTCGGAAACTCTCATCGACGCATATATCATCAATATACAGAAGCTTTCTCGGAATCATGGTACTTGTAAAGGGAGGTGGCTGTAACTGGCAAAATGCATAGCCCATTACATGATTTTCTCCGTCAACGGCAACGTAAACAGGCCTGTTGTCATCAAGAAACATTTCCTTAAGCTCATCGCTGCTGTATTTCGTTGTACCGGATATGAAAATATCCGGACGTATCTTTGCATGAACTTCCAATACCTGGGACAAGAGATTCAATACACCCGGAATGTCTTCATTAACGGCTCTTCTGATATTCATGACGTTCTACCTTAATCTGTCCTTTGCTTCTTCGAGTGCATCTATTACCCTATCACAAAACAGATCAAATTCAGGGTCCGGAACCTGGCACTCCGGATGAGACAGACAATAATCTATGGCTTTTCTGACTCCCTGATCAAACCTTACAGTACATGTAAATCCGGGAACAGCCTTCTTGATCTTGCTGTTGTCAAATACAACGGAATTCGACTTGTCACCGAGGAGCGATCCATAATAATCGTAATCACTTACCGAAGCGAGAAACTCGGATGACACATAATAAGGAATGTATTCGACATCAAGGGCATCGGCAATCGCCTCATATATCTGATTCCATGTAAGTGTTTCATCACTTGTAATCTGGAAGCTCTCTCCTATTGCATGAGGATTGCCCATAAGACCCACAAATCCTTTTGCAAAATCCTCGTTAAAAGTCATCGTCCAAAGTGATGTTCCGTCTCCCTGAACAAGCACAGGCTTTCCTTCAAGCATTCTCTTTATAACCTGCCAGCTTCCATTTTTTCCGTGAATACCAAGCGGCACACTTCTGACATCGTAGGTATGGCTCGGCCGGACTATCGTTACCGGAAATCCTTCCTTTTCATATTTGTCCATCAGAAAGCTTTCACAATATATCTTGTTCCTCGAGTATTCCCAGAAAGGATTGGCAAGCGCCGTCCCCTCGGTTATTATATAGTTCCTGCAAGGCTTGTTGTACGCCGAGGCAGAGCTTATATAGATATACTGCCCGCATCTGCCGCGAAACAGCCTGTAATCCCTTTCAACCTGATCGGGCGTAAACCCTATAAAATCACACACGCAGTCGAACCGAAGCCCCTCTATTGCCTCTTCTATCATTTCCTCATCGTTGATATCGGCATTGATAAGATTCACATTATCAGGTATCTCGTCCGCTCTGCTTCCGCGATTGATCAGATATAATTCCCAATCCGGGTTCTGCGCCACGGCTTTGGTTATTGCCATTGAAATTGTTCCCGTTCCGCCTATAAACAGTGCTCTTTGCATTTTAGTCCCTTTCTACTGATTTACAGATGTCTCGTTAAGTATTTCCATCATCTCACGGATCATTTCCTCATCTCTTAACCTGAACAGTATCTCCACTCGTCTTGAAGCTGCGGCATCCACAGATCCATCGGCTTTGTATACGGGTTCGCTGAATGATTTTCCGACTGTGGACAAAACCTTTTCCAGTTCCTCCTTCTCCCTGTCGGTCAGAAAATCGCTGTTTTTGCGTGTACAGTAGTCCGCCACTGAATATGCCCTTTGCTGCGAGAGTTCAAGGTTTGAGAGATAATCTCCGTCCGTATCCGTATGCCCCTCTATAACAATCTCCGAAACATATTTGCTGTATTTCGGACTGAGAAGGATCTTCAGATATCTTGGCATAAACTCCCCAAGAAAATCCTTTCCGCCGGACTTGAGTGCTGCCCTGTTATACTCAAACAGAATGTTCGAATCCATTGAGATCGCACCGGTTTTTTCATCAACAGCTATGCTGAGAGATGAATTCTCGAATTCACTTCGAAGAGCTTCTATCAGTTCACTTCTGATACCAATGATATTATCAAGCTTTGCCTGCTGCTCTCCCATAAGCTTTTCAAGCTCTTTGAGCAGCTGTGACTGTTCCTCAAGTTTCCTCTGCTGGGCAAGAAGTTCTCCTTCCTGCTCGGAAAGCTTCAGTTCCTGGGCATTAAGCTTTGCTCCCTGCTCTTCAATAGTAAGCCGTTCGTTTTCAAGCTCCTGCGACTGAATAATGAGCTCACGCTCTTTCCCCGCAAGTTCATTCTGCTTCTCATCGTACTGGACTTTGGATCGCAGCATCGTAAAAGCTATTATGAGCACGAAGCACAGCAGCAGCCCCGCCATCATATCCGAATACGAAAGCCAGTATGTGATCTCTTCATCTTTTTTGTGTGCTCTTTGCCATCTCATAAGTATCTACCGCTTAATTGCCCTGATTTCTCTTATCGTTCAGTTTACGGAGGTAATCGATTCCGTTAGTTATCTCTTCAAGGGCATCATTCATGTTCTCATTTGTCTCCGCAGAATATTTTGCAATATCGGTAACCGACTTCTTGAATTCCATGATCATGTTACCCTGCTCGAGAAGCATGTTCTTCTCCTGCATGATAAGATCCCTTACAGCCTTATCCTCTCCCGACATTCCCGAAAGTGTTCTTTGAAGCTCGTTCTGAATCGTCTGTATACTTGCCGTATAACTGTTAAGAGTAGTGACAAGTCTCTCTGTTTCCTGATTGATGTTCTGGAGTGTATCCTTACCGCTTCCTGTTTTTGCAAGGAGCTGAGTCATCATATCCGCAGTTTCCTTCTGAGCCTTGTACTGCTCATTTACGGATTCGCTAAGCTGATAGAAACTGTTTCCGAGAGACGTATTCATCTCTTTTATGAAATTGTCCACTATCTGCCTGATAGCCTCGGTCTCGTTTCTTACCATAATTGTTTCAAATTCGGCAACCGTCCTGTTAAGCCTGTCAAACTGCGGCTCAATGATTTTTCCGAGTTCTTCCGCAACTCTTTCATACATTCTGTCCATGGCGGTAAGCTGTTCTCCCTGAAGCATGATCAGCTGGTTCATACCGTTGTTCTGGGTGTCGGGAAGAACAAACTTCTTAAATGCCGTGGAAAACTCGGAAACGGCACATTCCCCTTCGTACAGTTTTCTTTTGTATATGGCGTTGAACGTAAGCGAGAATACCATACCGAAGATAGAAGTATGAAAGGCCACCTTTATTCCGCTCATCAGTCCGTCAATACTGTCCGTCATCGTCTGAATGCTGCCGGAAGTGTTAAAATGCTGCAACCCTATGGATAAGCCTATAAATGTCCCAAGTATCCCAAGCCCTGTCAGCATTCCGGGAACCTGATTAAGTTCGTTTCTGTGCATTACGGTATCGACCAGGTCTTCATTGATATAGTCGTTAATGCTCGGGCGGTAATAAGCATTCTCGGCATCATCTTCACGATTAAGTTCAAAAATGAAATCCGTAAACAACCGGTTCAGTTTCTCGGTTCTGAACAGTTTGATATTATTTGACTGGTACGGTTCCCACAAATATGAATGTGCATTCATGGCATCGGACCTTATCTTGTCGCTTGCCTCCTTCAGGTCTTTGATTATTGCATTCATAGGGGCAAAACTGCCAAAATCAGCTGCCAAGAATACTATGGCAACTATTATGAACAAAAAGGCATTAACAGCCATGGTGAACGAATTAAACGGTTCACGGTTCTCCGGTTTGAATATATTCCTGAACCATTCCAGATTCAAAAATATACACAAAATAACCATTGCAAAATATACTATTGTCAAAAACCATTCATACCATTTTCTTTTAAGCATTTGCAGACCTCTTTTTCATAAAGAACAGGAAAGCTATCGTAAGTACAACTCCTATCGGCAGTGAAAGCCACGTTACCCCCATCATGTCAAAAAGCCCGGTAAGTATATAGCAGACAAAAGAGATTGCAGCAACCGAGATCGCATACGGAAGCTGTGTCTCAACATGGTTGATATGATTACAATGTGCACCCGCAGATGACATGATCGTCGTATCCGAAATAGGTGAACAGTGATCTCCGCAAACCGCGCCTGCAAGACATGCTGATATTCCGACAAAGAACAGGGAACTTGTCTCCGGGAATATGGCAGATACTATAGGTATAAGTATTCCGAATGTTCCCCAACTTGTACCTGTAGCAAACGAAACAAGACATGCCACAATAAATACAATTGCGGGAAGTGCCCACTGAAGTCCCTGGGCCCCGGCCATCGCATTTCCGACAAAATCCTTAGCTCCCAGCAGATTGGTCATGTTCTTGAGAGCAGTTGCAAGTGTAAGTATCGTGATAGCGGGAACCATAGCACAGAATCCTTTCGGTATGCATTCCATCGCCTCATTAAATGTCATAACCTTTCTTGCCACCATATAGATCACGATTATTACCAAGGCAAGAATACTTCCCCATGGGAGTCCCACATAAGCATCAGTTGAAGAAAATGCATCGATAATACCGCCTTCTTCTATCGCGGAAAAACCGTTGAACAAAAGGCCCCATACGCAAAGAATTATAAGTATAATAACCGGAATAATAAGGTCTATAAGTTTTCCTTTCGGAGTTTCAATCGGGCCGTCGTGTTTAAGCGTATACTCTTCGTCTTCCGACAGACTCAGTATCCCAAGATCTCCTGTTGATTCAGCTCTGTCTTCAAATTTTTTCATCTTGCCGTAATCAAATTTCAGAAGTGTAATGGTAATGATAAAAACAAATGTAAGGATCGAATAGAAATTATAAGGAATTGCCCTTACAAACAATTCAATTCCGGAATATCGTTCGCTTGTAACACATCCGCTGACAGCAGCTGCCCATGAAGAGATCGGTGCGATCATACATACCGGAGCTGCCGTAGCATCAATCAGATATGCAAGTTTTGCCCTTGATATCTTTTTCGAATCGGTGATTGGTGCCATAACCGAACCGACGGTCAGACAGTTAAAATAATCATCTATAAAGATCAGTACACCAAGTACAAACGTTGCAAGAGCTGCACCTACTTTTGTTTTGATATTTTTTGATGCCCATTCCCCGAACGCTCTTGAAGCTCCGGATTTGTTAATAAGCGCAACAATGGTTCCGAGTATCACAAGGAATATCAGTATACCGGCATTTCCCGCAACCGCATCGGATAATCCTTCAACCGTGACCAGATTGAGTGTCCCTGTAAATGATACCCCGGAAGCCATAAGTGCTCCGAGAATTACTCCGACAAACAGGGATGAATAAGCCTCTTTTGTGATAAGGGCAAGCACTATTGCTACAAGCGGAGGTACAAGCGCCCAGAAAGTGGCTTCAAAGGAGAACGCGCCACCCGCTGACACTATACCTATCAAGACAACCATTACCACGAAGATTATTCCGGCAATTAACGCCGAGCTCTTCTTTTCCATAACAACTCCATCCTTTCATTACCAAAATCCGGTTAATTAATTATTCTTTCTTCAGTCTCGCAATTGCAAGCTTCTGATTGAGACTCTCAAGTGATAATGACAAACTCTCCACAAAGCTTCTGTGTTTCAGCCTTGTGAAAAAATCATCCCTGTAGGGCATAACCGTATACCCATATGTCTGATTGTTACTGCGCAAAGGGCCGAACAAGAATACTCTGTCCTTACCCTTCCACTCCGACGGATACATGTCTGTGTTCCGGTTTATCTCTGTCTTTTTCCCGTCGGAAAACAGGATCATATCATCTTCAAAACCGACTACATCCATATCGGGATCACCCTCAAAGAATGAATGGTTAAGACATATCGCAACTTCATCTATCTTTACCATTTTCTTGCATTCTTCCATCGCCTGGGCATATTCGTCCATTGTCCTGCATTTAAACAGTATCTGTTTGATATATGCGTGTACGAGCCTGGCTTCTGTTTCCTTCCTGCCTCTTTCTATCAGTTTATTGTAATCGCCTCTGATATCCCTGGTCAGTTCACAACCGCAGCTTTCATTATAACTAATGTATCCCTGAACAAAACGGGTATCATAATCCCTTTCACCGTCCATAGCAAGGAGAAGTGCATCGGTAGCGTCATATCCGAGTTCCTTACGGTTTCTGTTAACGCTTGTGATCGACGGAGAGTACATCTGGGCTTCTTCAATATTATCGAATCCGGTAACCTTCATATAATCGGGGATCGTGATTCCGTCTTTCATCGCTTCTTCTACAAAGCCCAGAGCCATATAATCATTTGCGCATATGATCGCATCAGCCATATGGACTCCCTGCTCTTTCCATTCATTATATGCGGCAGCACCGTCTGTTTTCCAGAATCTTTTGTGCAGTACTCTTCTCTTGGATACATTAATTCCATGCTCGCTTAAACAGTCGCAAAAGGCCCGGTATCGTTCATTGCTCTCATAATTGTCTTCCGGCCCGCCAAGAAAATTGAAAATTCTGCAATCATGGATAGTAATCATATGCTCAACGATCTGATACATTGAACGATAATTATCGAGACCGCAGAACAGGGCATTGTCACACCTTGTATCTATGCTGACAACAGGTTTGTTATATTTCCGGAACTTTTCTGAAATCTCACTTACATACTTAATGGAATCCAAGCTGCTAAGTGCAATTATCAAACCGTCATACTTTTCCGGAACAGGTAATGAATATATCTCTCTTCCTTTACGGAAAAAGTCGGTTTCCATCAGATTATCGTAAGCATTGCAGATGTGAAGTTCAGTATCGTCATCCCCTATCCGCTCAAGGATACCGGAAATGACTTCTTTGCTGTATTCACTGTCCCATGTGCTTGTTAGCATCAGTATTTGTTTCATCGTTATTATTCCCTAAATCATCATTTACAGAAGCCTGAGTGTATGTTTTTTTTCTTAAGTTTTTGAAAAGATCGATTATTCCCTTTTTCTCCGGAAGTGCCACTTCATGGATAAGGTCCATAACATAGTCCCCGTCCCACAAAACAACATTCAGTTTGTCGGCAAATTCCCTGGCTGATTTGGTAAATCCCTGATTGGTCATCACCACACCGATCATGGCTTTGTAATAATCCTTCCCGGCATATGCCTCCTGAATCGCCTTAATACCAATCGGATCGGAGTAACACTTACACTGTATGGCATAACTTATGCCGTCTTTGTCCGCAATGATATCAATTCCGTAGTCATGGCTTGCCGGGGTCATCTCTACATTCTCGAAGCCTTTGGCCTCAAGAAGCTCCGCACAGTACTCTTCAAACTCCGTACCTTCCATTTCATCAAACAGTTCGTCATTTGATGATTGCCTTCTCATGTACCAGAACCAGGCAGCCAAAAGGGCGAGAACTGCAATGCCGATGATTATTATGATTATAGTTTTGATATCCACTCGCGGTTCCCCCTATGCTACGATAGCTTAATGCGGTGACTCGCCCATTAGGATCGCCTTCGGCGATGAGGGCTCGTCGTGTAGACAGGGTCCTACCGCTTCGCGGTTCCCCCTATCAACAGTAGCCGGACGGGTCATGGTGGGTTCAGGCACCCTTGCGGCACACAAAGACATCCGTTTAGTGCTGCTCCATTCCTGGCCTGACACGATTCGCGGCGCTCTGTTGCGCAAGACCCAAACCGCAACACACAACCTGCCGGCTACGCATTTGTAGTATACACGCAAATTCGCTATTCTTCAACGATTTTCGTCTTTTTTTCCGCCCTCGTACTCACCGCAGATAAAATGCTTGACCGACATTATAACAAGAGCAGCTCCGGCTATTATAAAAATACCGACAGCTATCCACATAAAAGCGTTTATCGGGTTCCCCGATGTTATTATCTGGTACGCAAGATACATCAGATAGCCCCCTACTATTGTTCTGATAGTAAGTACTACCTGAGTCGGATATATGCCCGGCAAAGAGTGATCCTGACCGGAGGCATCTGCGTCCGGATCAGTATTATCTGTACTAACTTCGGTATCAAGATCTTCAAATGCGGCATCTTCAATCTGATTATTATCTGTACTATCCATCATGTTCCTTTCATATAAAGTTTTCATAGAAAACTTTACA
>DFGA01000003.1 GCA_002371615.1 Lachnospiraceae bacterium UBA3762
GGACCGCATACTGCGATTGCGGGAAGTCTGCCCTCTTTATCCTTGGGTACATACATATCTGCTGCAAGTGTTATCCCATATCGGTTCACAAAGGTCACCTTGCTGTGGTCTACCTTATCGCTCTTAGGGAATGTTTTGTCCCATTCAGTTACCAGTTTCAGTTCTTCCTTTTTGATCATGATTTCATCCTCCGTTCTCTTATCACTGTTTATCCGCTTCTTTTTGTGTCTGCCTGATCAGATAGTCCATCCTATCAACCTTCCTCTGACTGTCGTGCATTTCCTCCACCAGATCACATCGGCATTTTCGAAGATACTTTACGAGCCCATCCATATCTCCTGCTTCGTAAAGTGCTTTTGCTCTTCTTGTTCCTTCCGCAGAGCATCCACTGTATGTAAGATTTTCTATCAGGGCTTTTACTTCCATCTGTCCTACCTCGTATCCTCATTATATTTACTTGACGGATTCTTCGCTAATGAATAAAATGAATATCATGATATTCCAAAATGGAATGTCATATATACATGTATTCGGCAAATGCAGAAGAGCGAAAAAATGCGAAGCATTTTTGAGTGCACTGCGGAAGGGATCACTATGGAGATAAAAAGCCTGCGATACTTCCTCGCTGTCGCAAGGGAAGAGAATATGACAAAAGCTGCGGACATGCTTCATGTCACACAGCCTACGCTTTCAAAAACATTAAAATCACTCGAAGATGAATTGGGAAAAAAGTTGTTCACACGCCACAGCTTTAGCATATCCCTGACTGATGAGGGGATGCTTCTTCGCGACCGGGCGGAGGATCTCATTGCCATGGCCGACCGTATAGAACAGGAATTCATCACTCTTGACGATATCACCGGCGGGGATATCTATTTTGGCCTGGCAGAAAGCTTTCAGATACGGTACCTTGCAAAAGAGATACACAAATTAAAGAACCGATATCCCGGTTTTACCTACCACATCACCAGCGGCGATACCGAGCAGGTAACGGAAAAACTTGATAAAGGTCTGCTTGATTTTGCGG
The DNA here is from genome assembly GCA_002371615.1 of Lachnospiraceae bacterium UBA3762. Classification (GTDB taxonomy): domain Bacteria; phylum Bacillota; class Clostridia; order Lachnospirales; family Lachnospiraceae; genus UBA2868. The sequence goes on from DFGA01000003.1 coordinate 1,028, forward strand.
TATTATGTGAGAAACCAAACTCCGCAAAATACGATTATTTGAAATTTCCGGAAGCCGATGTCTGGGGAGCCGTCATGCCTGCTGACCACCCTCTTGCCAAGAAGAAGTCCGTTAAAATTAAGGATCTTGTCGGTCAGCCATTATTCTGCTCTGAACAAAGCTGGAATAACGAAATTCCTGAATGGGCGGGGGATAGTTTTGATAAACTTCATCTTGAAGGTTCTTTCCGTCTGTCATATAACGGCTCTATGTTTGCTAAGGAAGGTCTGGGGATACTGCTGACCTTTGAGCATTTGGTCGAATGCTCAGATGAGAACGGTCTGGTATTTCGTCCGTTATCTCCGAAGCAGACATCTGAGTTATACTTGATCTGGCATAAATATCCATCCTTTACACCTATAGCAGAAGAATTTCTTGCTCAGATCAAGACATCATTCCACTAACCATAGCAAAATTCACGTTTTATCTTCCTGGTTTATCTTTCTGTATTTTATAGGCAGTCAATACTATGAGTGCCTGTATTCATATATCATTTTGTCATATACCCTGCCATCAACGATCAGACCATCCTTCTCTGTATTGACAAGCTGCATTCCGGACTTTTCCAGTACTTTGCGAGAACTGATATTCTCTGCTGCACACCAGGCTGTCACACAGGATATTCCTTCATTTTTCGTCAGATATGCAAGAACCGTCTTTAGTGCCTCAGTCGCAAAACCTCGTCCCTGCCATCCTCGCCCCACACTGAATCCCACTTCTATTTGACCGTTACTATAATCGTATGCACCGATCACCCCGGCGACAACATCGTCTCCATTGGCGTCCATCACCCATGAATATGTATGTTCGCTGTTATAACTTTCGATGAAGCGCCGCACTGCATCCTGCGTCATTTCAAGAGTCCCATACGGATTCCATCCGGAGTACCTATACATTTCCGGATCTGTCCCAAACTGCTGATACAGCTGCTCGGCATCATCCGGACGATATCTTCGAAGCACAAGGTTCTCCGTCCGCAATTCAGCCGTGCCATGCGGAACAATTTCTTCGATTAATTCAATCTGGGAAATGCAGATGAGATTGTCCTCAATAAAAACGCCATCCTCATCCATTCCCCATTCACATTTCAGGAGATCAACACTTCCATAGCTTGCACGACCCGCAAAATCATTCCCGTATGTATCCCGGATGCGGACATATTTTCCATCGTATTCTGCCAGGTTCAAGATTCCCTCCACTACATTGAATTTTTTTCGTTTTACAGATTAGTCCCGAACTCTTGTGAACTTGGTAGAATTGTTGCAACAAATCGGAAAGCAATCTACGCTTTTGATATTCTGATATCACATACTGACAAGTGACGTTATCGCATCATAATCAAACTCCCGGGCAGCATTTCTAATACTATTGAATCTGTCCATGTCACCATCGGGGATTGTATATGAAGCCATCCTGTCAAGGATCTCATCGATCCGGTCACTGTCCATTTCACATGCGGCATCTCTAAGCTCGGAATATGCCTCAGCAATTATATCCGAAGTAGCTGCCGTTTTCTCAATTTCGTCACCGGATCTCCCTGAAAGCGCAGAATTAAGCGGAGCCTTGAGTCTTCTTAAGCCTTCCATAAAAACGCCATGGTTCTCTTTTATAAAATCATAATCTTTACTCTTTGCGGCACTCTCAAGCTCCTGCGCCCTGTCTGCAAGAATATCGTCCCCGATAAGACGGAGCGAGCTTTTTATTGCATGCACCTTGATCGTATAATCCTTATATTCCTCCCGGGAAAACAGCATGTCGATCTCTCCTGCCTTGTCATCGAGAGTATCACTAAACATCTGCAGGAGCGGCAAAAATGCCTTTTCATCCCCCGTATTTAAAATCATCTGCTCAACATCGATGCCTACTTCCTTAAGCGGCCTAAGCTCAGCCGGAACTGATGGGCGAATGCCCCCGTTAGTTCCAAAGACTTCTTCAGTCTCACCGGTATTATTCACTTTATTAGCCGGGAGATAATACTTGAGAAGTTCCTCTAATCTGTTTGAATCAATGGGCTTAGCCAGATAATCGTCAAACCCCGCATCCATGTACTCTTCTTTCGCGCCCGAAACCGCATTTGCGGTAAGGCAAATTACAGGAGTTTGAAGATTGGGGTTGTCAGACCTGCTTCGCAACTCATGGAGTGTTTCAATTCCGTCCTTTTCAGGCATCATATGGTCAAGGAATATAACATCATACTTGTTCTTTTCGGCCAGTGCCAGACATTCGCTTCCACTAAGCGCTGTATCTATCTTAAGTTCTGTCTTCTTAAGCAGGTTAACAAACACGGCAAGATTCATTTCGTTATCGTCAACTGCAAGTACTCTGGCAGACGGGGCTGTAAACTGCTGATGGTACACACTTCTCGAAGATACGTGACTCTTCCATGCTTCCTCATAGTTGCCAAGAGGTTTCCACTCCATAACCTTCTGCTTGAGTCTGAATGAAAATGTCGACCCAAAGCCGTAGGTACTTTCTACCTCAAGCCTGCTTCCCATCATTTCAAGCAGACCTTTGGTAATGTTCATGCCAAGCCCCGTACCCTCGACGTTTCTGTTTCTTTTCTCTTCGATCCTGTCATATTTCGAGAACAGTTTTTCCATATCCTCCGGCTTGATACCTATTCCGGTATCTTTGACGGATACGATCAGATCTATAAGGCTCTTATCAGAAGTATCCGCTTCGTAATTTATTGAGAAACTGATGACTCCTCTTTCCGTGTATTTGACTGCATTCGTAAGTATATTCGTAACTATCTGCTTGATCCTTATTTCATCACCGTACAGATACTTGGGAGTATTCCTGTCTATATCCAGATTAAGTCTTAATCTCTTTTCATCAACCTTTGTCCTGACCATATTTACAAGATCGTTTATTACTGATGACAGGTCATACTCCACCGGTATTATTTCAAGTTTGCCCGCTTCTATCTTGGAAAAATCAAGAATATCATTTACGATACCAAGCAGAGTGTTCCCTGCAGTCTTGATATTCTCGGAATAGCCTATGACAGAGTCATCCCCGCATTCCCTCAGTATCATCTCATTCATTCCGAGAATGGCGTTAATGGGTGTTCTGATCTCATGGGACATATTCGACAGGAATGACGTTTTGGCCTCGCTGGCGGCAACTGCCCTTTCGGAAATGGCTATTAGGCGTTCTCTCCTCGCAGTCATATTTTTAACGATCAGTCCAATCGCCGAGGCCGCAATAAGCAGATAAACAGAAACATATAATAATGTTAGCGGTATATCCCCGTTCACGGATTCTTTACTTTGGGCAACAGCGATCCGGTAATCCTCCGATTCATCAATAGAACAATAGAACACTTCACCATCGGTCTTTACCTGGAAATGGGCACTTCCGTTTTCTGATCTTACCGGCGTGATTCCGATATCCTCCATAGTTTTTCCGATATGATCTGCCGTGGTATCCCCGAGTATCTCCCCGGTTTCTTTGTCTGCTATAGCGATTTTAACTCCTTCATTTGTCGGAAGATTTGCTACAACTTCCGAAATCTCGTTTCGCTGCATTTCTTCAATAAGACGGCGGGGTTCGATCCCTATCTGGACCATACGTGTTCCGCTATCATTCCAGCATATCGCATACATCATTGGCTTGCTCTCGGCCGTATTAGGCGTTACGTCCTGGCACATCGAAAGCGCCTTGTCATTCAGCATAGGCTTAAAAAAAGCCATCTGTTCTCCCGAGTCGAATGAAAATCCATAATATATTGGAACTGTGCCGCTGTATATTTCCCCATCTTCAGTAAACAGATGTATCTCATCGATCGACATAAGCTTTGCTATACGTATCAGTTCAGCAAGGTCATATTCCGTCTCCGGAGATGAATCTATGATATACGCCACTGCCTTTGCCTTGGAAATGTAGTTTTCTTTCAGCGAGTCGGTAAGTGACTTTTCCTTTCGCTTATTCTCTTCGATAACGTCCTCTACCTGCTTGATCAAAAGGTCTGACGTCTGATATGCCTTCATCCTGTTACTTCTGTTAAGTCCGAAATATATGATAAGTACCATAATAACAAGGACGATCGTAATTAATGTCCACATTACCATCAGGTTAAATCTTTTGTCTTTTCTGTCAAACTTTATCTTCAATTTTCCTGCCTCGACTGTTTATTCTTATCTTCAACACCGTCAATGATCGATATAACCGCATCATACTCATAATTGCGTACGGCAGTATATAAACTGTTGATACGCTCTTTGTGCTCTATAGGTATCCTATAGCTTCTTAGTTCATTCATTATATTTTCCAGCCTGTCACAGTCCATATCATCGGCCGCAGCTCTTAAGGCTTCATAAACTACTGTCAGTTTGCCTTCATCTGCCAATGGTTTTTTATCATCCGCGTCATCCCCGGTTTCCAAAACCTTATCAAGCGGATCTGCCAATCGATCACATCCACTCATAAACTGCTCATGATTACTCGCAATGTAATCATAATCTCCGTGCTTTCCTGCATCTTCAAGCTTCTGTGCAACCTCTGCCTGAGTTTTCGCTCCAATTAGAAGTAAAGAACTTTTCAGCGCATGAATCTTGATCGTATAATTCTTATAATCACGATCTTTAAACATTCTTTCAAGTTCTTGCTTACGGTCGTCATAGCTTTGACGAAAGGCCCGGATAAGCATCATATAGTCTTCGGCAGAGCCGCTATTCGATATTCCCGAAGCAACATCCACCGAAAGATCTGTTAGTATGCTGAGTTCTTTAGGAATATGAATCTCTTTTGATATGTCTCCTTCCGTTTTGTTCTCATAAAACGTTATCTTCTCATTCGGAAGGTACTTTAACAATATCGCTTCAAGACGATCCGGATCTATCGGCTTGGTCAGATAATCATCAAATCCCGCATTAAGATAGAATTCCTTTGCACCTGATATGGCATTTGCAGTAAGACACACAACCGGAGTCCCAACATTAGGGTTTTGTTTATCACATCTGATCTGCGCCAGTGTCTCAATACCGTCTTTTTCAGGCATCATGTGATCAAGGAAGATCAGATCATATTTTTGGGAGCCGGTTCTTGATATGGCGCCTTCACCGGATAACTCAGTATCGGTCGTAACAAAAGTTCTTCTTACGAGGCTCTTGAAGACCTCTAAATTCATCGGGTTATCATCAACTACAAGTATATCAGCCAATGGAGCGCTAAACCTTCTCCTGCCGACAATAACCTTTTCCGATTCGGTCTTGGAAAAATCAAGCATATCATTAACTATATCAAGCAGCTTATCTCCTGCTATTTTGATATTCTCGGAGTATTTTAGAATCGTTTCATCCCCGGATTCTCTTAATACCATCTCATTCATTCCAAGTATCGCATTTATCGGAGTACGTATCTCATGAGACATATTTGCAAGGAACGCGGTCTTGGCATTGTTTGCAGCCACAGCAGTTTTCGTCTCTTCCTCAAGCTGTTGTGTCCGCCGTCTCCTCTGTTCCGAAAGGACAAGATTAAGGATAATAAATCCCGCTATGATAACCGATACTATGATAGTAATTATAAAAGGGGTTCTTAGTGCACGATACGCATCCGTAGTATCGGTTGCGCACAAGGCAGTCCAGTTATTATCCAGCTTTCTTGAATAGACTATATATTCGGTATTACCATAGTTTACTCTGAAAGAATTACCTTCCGTTCTTCTGTATGCAGATACAACAGAACTGCCAAATGATCCGTCCGGATCACGATAATCCTTGTTGATCTCACTCCGATCTGAATGTGCTATGACGTGATAATCACGGCCAAGTACCATGATAGTCTCATTCTTACCTGTAATCGTTTCAGTTATATTTTGCAGTTCTTTAAGCGACAAGTCGATTGCAACAACACTCTTCGCATCACACAGTTCTTTTGCAAGTGTTATTATCATCTGACCGGTCCGTGCATCAAGATACGGGTCAACTACAGCCATCATACCCATATGGGCTCTTGCCTGTATATACCACGGCCTCTTAAGCGGATCATAGTCATCATCCGGAACCCATCCGTCACCATCAAGATATTCACCGTTAATATATCCGTAGAGTCCTGTCGTTGCCTCGGGAAGTATGCACTCAACCGCTTTGGACTGTCCTACGAGAAAATCAAGTATTTCAGCAGATGAGCGTCCGTCACGGATCATGCTGTTAATAGATCCTTCAGTCGTGTTAATGCTTTGCACACCTTTGATCAGGTACTTATCAATCTCATTGGATGATTTTACAGCGTTTAGCTCACACTCCTTAAGAATGTTTTCCTTGGTCTCTTCGCTAAGTACATGATAATAAACCGTGATTACTGTTATGAAAAACATAATCATCAGCACAAACACGACTATATTATTTTTAATACTCGGATTCTTGATTTCTTTCATCAGCAGATATAAACAGACTCTTATCGTACAATGGTAATGTCACTGCCGAACCATTTTTCTGAGATTCTATCGAGTGTTCTGTCCTCTCTCATCTGAGAGAGAGTATCCTGTATTTTATTTCTAAGTTCTACGTCCTCTTTTCGAAAACCTATAGCTATCTCTTCTTTGGCAAGAGCTCCGGACAGCAGTACGAAATCTTCGCTGTTTCTTGCAATATAATATATAACGCACGAATCAATCAACGCCGCATCAATCTCACCATTCTTAAGTTGTTCCAAAAGTGTCAGATTGTCCCTTTGTGATACGACCTCGATATCTTCATATATTTCAGAATCCTTTATGACTTCATATGTGGTAGAGCCGGATTGCACCCCCACTTTATGCCCTCTCAGATCGTTGATGTTCTGAATACTGGAATAACTTCTGACAGCAAACACAAGCTCATTTTCAAGGTAAGGCTGTGACAGCAACATACTCTCTCTACGATCGGCACTTACTGACATACCGTTCCATATACAGTCGATCCTGCCCGAATATAATTCATCTTCCTTGCGATTCCACTCGATAGGCTGCAATTTCAGTGATATTCCAAGTCGCTTGCAGACCTCCCTTGCAAGATCTATATCAAATCCTATAAGATTGCCCTTATCGTCCCTAAAACCCATCGGAGGAAAGTTCTCATCAAGGCCTACAACCAACTGGCCGCTGTCAAGGACGGTTTGAAGAGAACTGTCCGTATTTGTGCTGCAGCCGTTAAATAATGAAGCAATGACTGCAAGCATCGTTGCGATCAGTATTATTCTCGTCATTTTGTCAGCACACCTCAACCGCATAACTCACCTTACATCTGTCAAACCCGGGAACTCTCTTCCATTCTTCAATAATGCGTTCAATTACTTTTTCATATGCCGACACATTCATTACCGGAAACAGCACAAAGAACTGATTGGTCTTATTCTTCATAATGATGTCACTCTTTCGTATACCGGTCTTGAGTACATTTCCAAGCTCCGTCATTGTTTTTTCAGCCAACTGTTCAGTCTCATCTTCGATGGAAACAACAAGTAGAAGTTTTAACGCCCTTCCCCCGTACCTGCTGTTATATCTTGAGACAAAATGATAAACAGCCGTAAAAGATTCTGTACCAAGTACAAGAGCCTCGCGTCCCTCATTTCTCTCTTCTATGATCCTTGAAATACGCTCCAGCTCATCTTCGGGAGAATTGGCCTCTGGGGCAGCGTCAGACGAATCACTATATATCGAGCAGCAATGCTTGCCGTTTTGCTTAGCTTTATACAGTTCTTCATCTGCCATCTTGAAGAGCGTTTCATAGTTCCTGCCATACAAAGGAACATTTACCGCTCCTATTGATATTCCGACAGGAATGCCATGATCGTTCCCAAGGATAGATGTAACTTCGGAGGTGAACTGCTCATTCAGTCTGTCGGTAAGAGCCCGAATGGCAGTATCATTTGACATATTGCAGAAAAAAGCCAGGAATTCGTCACCACCGATCCTGCATACAATATCATCACTTCTCGTATTATTCCTGACCACATAGGAAAACGCTTCCAAAACCCGGTCACCGTTATCATGTCCGTGAAGGTCGTTTACGAGCTTGAAACTATCGAGATCAAGAATCATAAATGTGCCGCTCTCTCTGAGGATCAGATCACAGATATGCTCTATTCCGCTTGTTTTGTTCAAAAAACCCGTCAGTTTATCGACTGTGGCATCCTCGGTCAGGCTTTCAATCTTTCTGCTATTTTGTATCGTATTGTTGATACGTCTGATAAGGATATCTTTGTTAAACGGCTTATGTATATAATCGGAAGCTCCGAGCTTAAGTCCTCGTTGTTCTGTGCTCTCATCCATATCTCCGGTAAGAAAGATAACCGGTGTTTCCAGTTTTCCTTCTTCTTTTTCTCGTTTTCGGAGTATTTCAAGCGTCTCAAACCCGTCCATTTCAGGCATCATAACATCAAGAAGGATCAGATCCGGTTCATTTTTATCCATGAACTTCAAAAGATCCCTGCCCGAGCGCAGGCAGCTTATTTTCATATCTTCTGATCCAAGAAGCGTTTTTGCACTTGTAAGGCTTAGTGCCTCATCGTCCACAACTACAACCCAGTTACCCATTTTTGTTCAGATCATTCTCCCTTGTATTTTGCTCAACAGCCTTGACTTCATAAATAATCTTATACGATTCTCTCTTATGATATCATATCATTCTTTTTTCGGAATGACACTATTTACGTTCAACACTCTGAAATGCGCATGATTTCTATGCCTCGTTCACAAGTTTCCCTGTCATATGCTCTATATCCAGTTCCAGACAACATACACGAGGGAAGGCATTTTTCATTTCCTTCTCAAGATAAGCTTCATCATCCGTAAACTTCCGACAAAGGCATGTACAGATCTCCTTTTTCTTTTCTGCATCTGTGACCTCGCGGATCCGTCCAAACACTATTACGCTGCGGATATTGAGCGCCCACTCGCCCTCTTTTCGATAACCCTTGTCCATCACGCAGTAACTTACTTTATCGCACTTTGAAATTGCATCAAGCTTATGACCTTCCTTCGCACAATGAAAGTATAGCTTTCCGTCACTTTCCGAATACCAATGATCCAGCGGAACACCATATGGGTATCCTTCATCTCCAAGAACAGACAGAACGCCTCTCGGTTCTTCCTTCAGGATACGGATACACTCCTCCTCACTGATCTGTTGCTTGAAACGTCTCATTCCTCTGAACATCCATAGACCTCGCCTTCACCAACTATTTCTTCTTCAAATCGTTCATTATTTGCTACCCGTTTTTTATCGTTACTTCATCTCCGGAATGCACATATTGAAGCTGTTCGCCCATCGAAAGCTTCATCATCTTATATGCAGGCTCTCCTGTACAATGGCAGGTATAGAACATTGTGGGATATTTCTTCAGTTCCTTGCCGATATCAACGACCTCACCAAGTTCCTCATCGGTATATTCGACCTTCTTCATCAGATGAAAACCGCTGATCACCGCATCAGGGCAGGAGCCGTACTTATCTTTGTATGCGTCGAGGATGCTATGGATACCGTTATGTGCACATCCTGATATAAGCACCCTCATATCATCGTCACTAATCACCAGATAGTGCTCGTGCCTAAAGTCATCCTGAATGTATTTCCCATTTTCCCTGATCAGAAGTCTCTTGTTCGTAAACGGCAGCTTATGTGTTCTCTCTTTCACCGTAAACAGCTCAAGCTCATCGTCGATCCGATAATCTCCTTTAACGGATTTTACCTGCGCAAGATTCAGGATATCCTTATCTATGCCGATATACCTGTAGCGTTCCTTATCCGCGCCATTGCCATCATCGGCATAGTAATCATCTCCTGCGGATTCCTGCATATAAATGGTTGCACCGGGATTGATCTTTGAGAATGCCATTAAGCCGCCTGAATGATCGTAGTGACCGTGACTTAGAATAACCGTATCGACCTGTGTAAGATCAACACCAAGCTTTTCGGCATTCCTAAGCGTCTCCTCTGAAGGTCCCAGATCAACAAGAAGCTTATGTTTACTTGTTTCAACGTAGAATGACAGACCATGCGCACATACACATCCCGTGCTGCCTTCCGTATTTTCAATCAGGTTTATTATCCTCATCCCGGTAAGTCTTCCTCTTATATCAGCGATGATGTGTACTTCCTTGTGTGGTATTGATATTTGGTTCATTTTACCACATTTTAAGGCGGATCACATCATTGGGAAGGCAATAATGGACTTATTCCCTCTGTTCCGATGGATCCTGCATTCTGATCACTTTTGCAGGAACTCCGCCAACAACCGCGTAGGCAGGTACATCTTTAGTCACAACAGCACCGGCAGCCACTACAGCGTATTCTCCGATGGTAACGCCCGGACATATGGTTACGTTCATTTCAAGCCATGCATTCTTCTTAACAAGCACCTTCCACGCCATCCTCAAATTCAATGCCACCTGATGCGGACAAAATAGCCGAATGATTCAGGAAAACTCCCTTACCGAATTTCACCCTGTTTCCGAAATCACAGATAAAAGGCGTAAGGATCCTCACATCAGCCCGTTTGCTTTAAACCACTTTTCTACTGCGCCTTTGGAGTCCGCTGCCAGGCTTCCGGTAATGGAGAGCCCACTCTTAACATCTGCGCCTTTGGCATATTTCTTTACGTCACTCTCACTTGATCCCATGCCGCTTCCTTCATTGGTGCAGAGTGGAAGGATTGTTTTTCCTGTAAAATCATATTTCTCAAGAAAGGTGGCAACTGCCATCGGTATCGTTCCCCAATAGTTCGGATATCCGAGTACGATAGTGTCATAATCATCAATGCTTTCAATATAGTTTGTAAGCTCCGGTCTTGCGTTATTCTGCTTATCCTTCTTTGCTTCATCTATGCAGGTCATATACACCGGAGAATAGGGATCCTTCATCTCGATCTTAAAGGTATCCGCTTCGATCAGTTCCTTCATGAGTTCCACTACGATCTCGGTATTTCCGACCTTTACATATCTCATTGCTCCGCCAAAATAGTTCTCATCTGCCCTTGAAAAAAATGCTATCAGTGTCTTTGCCATCCTAATATCCTCCGTTTGGTTGTTTACAGCTCCCGTGCTGTATTTCTTTTGATTTCCTGTTTACATTTTTACACAGGCAGCTTACTATGTCTAATAGAAAGGTTTAATACCTTATTTAATTTTTAAATATCACGATTGCCGGAGGTTATTATGACCACAAAACAGATAGTCGCAAATGCCTGCAGGCGTTTATCAATACACTGAAGCCTTTTTCTTGTATCCGCAATCACAATACGGGCCACCTGATGCCAATGTATATTCCCTGACAAAATCGGAAGCACCGCCCAGTTCACTCATTGTATAGTCCAGATGGCACATTGCAGGAACCAGATCATAAAATCCACATTCCGGCAGGCATGCCGCTGTATTTCATCTTTCAATTACCTCGCTTTTCTCGCCTTAACATAATATTTTGATTTCCTATTTTCTTCCCACTAAGATAGTCGATCCCGAAAGCCCCATCCATGCAGATTCCCACCTGCTCATAAATATCCCGTTTGTGGTATCCACAAGTTTTACTTCCGTATATCCCATGTCTTTAAGCTTCTTCGCAAATTCCTGCATGTCACCATATTTCATCTTTGACATGATATCGTGTATTGCAAAGGTGCCACCTTTCTTCAATGTACGCAAAGTTTCAAGAAGTATCGCCTGTCTGTCACTGCTCGGAATATTGTGGTATACGTAATTACTGGTTACCGCATCAAATGTCTCATCATCAAATGGAAGTTTGACGGCATCACCCTGCAAAAAAGAAGTATTGCTGACACCTTCAGCTTTAGAATTATTTTCACACAGCGCCTTGCTGAACGACGCATATTCTTTTCCCCACCTGTCTATTCCGGTAAAAGAAGCCTTTGGATTTCTTTTTGCGCAGGCTATGGTCAGTGCTCCGCTTCCACATCCGACATCGAGACCTTTTCCACCGTCAGGAAGTTTTACATAGGAGGCGACTCCCTCTATTATCTGTTTTGACATCTTTCTTTTCCCGTTATATGAAAAAGCTCTGTACATAAGATACATCCAAATGGTAACAACCAAGAAAATAGCCGTTACTACAAACAATATCGGTACAAGCACCTTCTTCACCGGCTCTGCGATCGGAATCAAAGCAACCACGATACTACCTATCAGAAGCAAGGCTGCTCCGCAGGCACTCCCCATTACCATTCCTTTGGGCATCCAGTTTTTGTAATCCGTTTTCATCATTTCCTCCATTTTCCCATGCTTTTCATGAGGTACGCTTTCGACAGAAAGACAGCTATATCCTGTTTTTGCGATTGCATTCTTAAGCTCTTCTTCAGAAGGGATAGCCTCACTCAAAAACGTAGCGATACCTTTTGAGTGGGATGCGTATACTTTTTTTGCATCAGGAACCGTCTTTCTGATCACATCTGAGATATGCGCCTCACACATACCGCACATCATTCCCTCAATATTCAGTGTTGTCTTGAACATACTTCCAATGATCCTCCCATTCTCCGTTTTTCAATTATTTTTCCTATACTTTAATGATTGCAACACAACAGCTTACTACTCCCGGCGCAAGACGATAATCTGCTTCTATGCCCATTTCTTCAAAGAGCTTTCACACACTTAAACCAGACCATTGAGCCGTCAACATGATATTCTACTTCAGAATACAGTTTATGAAGTACTCTGAGCAGCTGTTCCTCTGTAGGAAAAGGCGGTGTAAACCAGCCCTTTTTCGACAGGATGTTTTTTACCAGCCAATCAGTTCTCTTTGATTTTCCTTTTATATAAAAGCAGGCGATGAACAAACCACCTTTCCTTAACACTCGGTAAGTTTCTTTAAAAGCCTTTTTCTTATCCGGAAAAGCATGAAATCCGTTCATGCTCATGACTATGTCATAGCTTGCGTCTTCCATAGGAAGCGCTCCCACATCTCCCTGAATAAAAGAAATATGGCTGCAATCACTAAGCCTCTTTTTGGCCTTATCAAGCATATCTTCACTGTAATCAA
>DFGA01000023.1 GCA_002371615.1 Lachnospiraceae bacterium UBA3762
AATGGATAAACAATAATCTGTAAAACTATTTGTAAGTAAGGCTTAAAGCGTCTCTCCGGAGGCGCTTTTATTATGTCCGGAGGGAGGTGGTCATTTGTATCCAGAGAATTTGTAAAGAAGCTATTTGGAATGTGAAAACGGAACAAAATCCAATCTATTTTCCAAGCCTACATTTAGAGCGGTTTTTGGGCATTTCCACAAGAAAAAGTACAAGATACTATTGACAATTAGCAACAGGAGGGCTGACTACCACTGTTAAGATCCCTGCAAACTTCAACTTCCGTCAGTTCATAAAAGAAGATGGAACGATGAATATTCATGAAGTCCTCTGGTCGATCACATTGAGCAGAAAATAAAAAAGACCACCCTTGCCACCCGGCGAGGGATATATCGTACGAAGTGCGAGATGCCACCCGGCGAGGGCGGAAAGTTGCGAAAGCTTTTAAAGAGTTCTCCATCGAAGAAATCGAAAAGATCTATATGCGGATCCGGCGTGAAAGAAATGACAGCGCTAAAAGTACGCCGTCAAAAATAAACTGTTCATGAACTAAAATACATAAAGACTCGGTCACATGATCGGGTCTTTATGCGTGTATGGGAGAAAACGAGGAAAGATGGAAACCTGGTATTTGATAGTCAATTTATCTAAACCATTTATAGATCATCATATATGAACAAACCACCTGATCCGACCAAAATTGCATCGAATTGCAATAATGGTCGCAATGCGATATAATCATATCAAAACTAACGATGGGAAGGTACGACCATGTACAGAGATAGAAAGATAGAGAATGCAATCAAAGAGGTGGCGGATTCATTTCCGTGCATAGTTGTATACGGTTCAAGACAGGTTGGAAAGTCGACAACTGTTAACCATATTTTTGGCAGTAAGGTACGGAGAATAACACTTGATGATGGATATGATCGGTCACTTGCCCGGGATAATCCCAAACTGTTTCTTGAAACATATGGATGGCCGCTTATTATTGATGAGATTCAGAAGGCCCCAAAACTTCTAGATGAGATAAAGATAAGAATAGATGATATGCGGCTTAAGTGGACCGAAAATAATGAAGATCAGCAGCTCATGTATATTCTTACAGGTTCGAACAAATTTGAGCTGCAACAGGGTATATCAGATTCGTTGGCTGGAAGATGTGGAGTAATAGAAATGGCATCTTTTTCGAGTGTAGAAAAATATGACCAACCGGGACATAAGTTTGATCCGGACATAAATATATTGTTAAAACGTGAAAAAGACAGCCACATGTCCTACCGTACAAGAGCCGAAGTCTTTGAGGATATTTTTATCGGAGGCATGCCTGATGTTGTATTAAAGAAGTCAGGAAGAAATGTTTATTTTAGGTCATACATTGATACATATATCGAAAAGGACGTCAAGAGACTGATATCTGAAGACAGCGAGACAACGTTCCGTAATTTTATCTCTCTCGTAGCTCTCAGAACTTCTACAGAACTTCATTATGATAATCTTGCCGGAGAAATAGGAATAGATGTAAGAACCTGCAAAAGATGGATAGCCATTTTGGAAGCTGCGGGAATAATTTTTCTTCTGCAACCATATATGCCAAATATATCAAACAGAATAATAAAGGCTCCGAAGATTTATTTTATGGATACCGGCCTGTGCGCATACCTTTGCAGGTGGCCTGATGCAAAGATGCTTGAAAATGGGGCGATGAGTGGGGCATTTTATGAAACTTATGTCGTCAGTGAGTTCATAAAGAACTTCTATGCATATAACATGGATCCAAAAGAGTATCTGTTCTACTACAGGGACAAAGATCAAAAGGAGGTTGATCTTTTGTATGTAAGGACAGGTGAGATATATCCGATCGAGATTAAAAAGAGTATCTTTCCCGGAAAAAAATTAACGAAGAATTTTTCGGTTTTGGAAAAGTACAAAATGACTATCAAACCGGGACTTGTTATTGATTCCTGCGAAAAGATAACCCCGATCAATGAGAATGCATACTATTATCCTGTGTTTAGGCTGGGAGAGTGATTTGGTACAACCTTTGTGTCAAAAGGGACGGTTCTTTTTGACATGCAAAATCAAACGCAGCTATGGTACAATTCGTAGGAGAGATGACAAAGGAGCAAAGAAGATCGTTTATAGCTGACAGGAATATTAGAAACGCAGGAGGATTTACGACTTGAAAAGAAGAATTATCGTATCTGTTATCTGTATTTTTATAATGTTGATGACAGGCTGTAATGTAAGCGTCAATGTACCATCATCGTCGGGAGTGTCAGACACATCGATAGTTGAGCACAAAGTGGGAGACTATTCCCAAAAGATGACAGATGATACTGCCAAACAGTTTGGAGATGAACTCAGTGCCTTCGAGATCACTGCAGAGCAGAGGAAACTTGCCGCGAACAATGAAGCCGGCTATCCGGAACTTGATGCCGGAAGAGGAAATCCGAACTGGATCAACACTAAAGTTAGGTCTGCATTTACCAGGCTTATGGATTTTGCAAATGAGGAATGCCGTCTTGCGATGGAGAACAAAGATATGGCCGGACACGGCAATAAAGATGGTATCTCGGAACGCTTCGATAATTTTATGAATGAGGAAGATGAGATTGACAGTTTTCTTCTTGATGCGGTCAGTCATTGTGAAAAGGAACTTGGTATGGACAGGGATGATCTTCTGTTTGAGTTTTCGAACGGGATCATAGGAGACTATTATCCCGATCCGAGCCGATGCCTTGAAAACACTGAGAAGATACTGAATGAGTATATCACATCTACGCTTTTTAACGGAAAGACGATTGAGGGTGGCACGGATATATTCCCCACAGAAGGAGGATCTGCTGCCATGTGTTACGTTTTCCACTCATTAAACCATAACCATGTATTGAAACAGGGAGATAAGATAGCGATAGGTACGCCGATCTTCACCCCGTATCTGGAGATTCCCGATGTCAATGATTACGGTTTGGTTTCGGTTGATATCACATCGGACAAAGAGCATAACTGGGACATTGATCCGGATGAACTTGATAAGCTGCGCAATAAGGATATCAAGGCCTTTTTTCTCGTTAATCCGTCCAATCCCGCATCACATGCTCTGTCTTCGCAGACCATTGAAATACTTAAGGACGTTATGAATGATAATCCGGATCTGATCATTCTTACGGATGATGTATACGGAACGTTTGTCCCCGGGTTTGAGTCAGTCTACAGTGCTATCCCGCACAATACGATTCTGGTCTACTCCTTTTCCAAACTATATGGCGTTACAGGATGGAGAATCGGACTTATTGCAATGAACAGTGATAATGTTGTGGATCGACTTATAAGCGAGCTGCCGGATGAAGATAAAAAAGACCTTGAAAAGGAATACTGTATTGCTGTATCCGAACCCGACAAGCTAAAGTTCATTGACCGTCTTACGGCTGACAGCAGATCCATAGGCCTTTACCATACTTCCGGGCTTAGCACTCCGTCACAGATTTTTATGGACATTATGGCCTTGTCACATACAACATATGAGGAAGATGAGTATATAAAGACGGCAAATGCTATCATAAACGAGCGTTATTGTGCGCTGATGAATGCACTCGGGCTTAAGGCTGATACAGCAAACGATAATGCCAGATATTATGCATTGATCGATATCAATGCCTTGATATGCGATAAATACGGAGAAGATTTTGCCAAGTGGAGAGAAGATAATATTTCCGATATTGATTTTCTTAATGATCTGGCAAAGAAAAAAGGAGTTGTTCTGATGTACGGACCGGGCTTTGATGCTCCGAAAGGGAATGTCAGGATATCCCTTGCCAATCTAAATACAGAAGATTATGTACAGATCGCATCGAGGATAATGGAACTTCTTGATGAATACTATGAGGAGTTTGAGGATGAGGAGGGTAAAAAAGCCGCGTAAGCCGCTTTTTATCAAAGGGATGTTTCAGATGTTCTTTAAGAAGGATAGGAAAAAATCATATGACCCCAAGGAGAAGATTCCCATGATACACGCAAGTATCTGTAACGGAGAAGAGGTTGCGGGGTTTAAGAATTTAAGGACCGGAGCTTTCGAGGAGATCATGTTCATAAGAGACGACAGGGATCTTGATGATTTTAAGAGGCGGTACGGGATAACGGGAGATATCGGTAAAACATATATAACTATCAAATGAGTAGGAGGTTTAGGAGATGAAGTTGGAAAAATTACAGAAAGATATGATGGAGGCTATGAAGGCCCATGACAAGGAAAGGAAAGAATCTATATCGGTATTGTATTCTGCGGCCAAAAAAATCGGTATAGACAACGGATGCAGGGACAATGTGCCGGAAGAGATGGTAGATCAGGCGATCCTAAAAGAACTAAAGAGCGTTAAAGAGCAGATAGAAACCTGCCCTGCCGACAGGAAAGAGCTTCTCGAAGAGTATAAGGCCCGCCTTGCTGTCTTTGAAGAATATGCCCCGAAGATGCTAAGTGCGGAAGAAGTAGAAGCGCTTCTTAACGACAAGTTTGCTGAGGTTGTTGCCTCGAAGAATAAAGGGCTGATCATGAAAACCGTTATGCCTGAACTTAAGGGAAAAGCAGACGGAAAGACGATCTCCGGTGTAGTGGCAAAACTGTGCCAGTAAACTCGGTGATATCGTTCTGCATACTTTTATGGCAGCTATCATGGTCTTAGCTTTAGTTTCATGTAATAGTGCCGGCAGAATCCCTTATGTTTACATAGAGGGAAGGTATGTAGTGAAATATTTTCGTATTTCTCTATCTGGGGAGTAGCAATCGTATTGATAATAATTTTTATAAGACTTGCTTATGCGGACTTATCATACGAAAGAGATTTGCTTTCCGAAGTACCGCACGGTCATTGATTAAATACTGTATGATGTTTGAAATAGATTCTCTAAAAGAAAATATAGATTGGAAACTTCCGGCATGGTTTTCAGAATGAGGAGGATAATAAAGCGGTGAATCAATCAGCAAGTACAACATCGATAGTTCCAACTGTCATTTCGGTTATAGCATTAGTGGTCTCGGGCTTAGCGCTCATTTGCGTGGTTTTGCTCCTGATTATATCTAAAACAGGAACCGGACAGGGAGGAAGCGCTACGGCGATTACAAACAGCGCTGCATTGTCGGTAACCGGAATGGTTTTCTTTACTGCTTTTACATGGATATTTGCTATTTTGGGCGGACTCATCGGCTTAATAATGCTTATAATCGATATCGCCGTAAAAAGAGCCAATATTCTTTGGATGCCAATTTCAGCCATTGTCGTGGGTGTAATCAGTATATTGCTAAGTATATTGGCTTTTTGAAATTGGAATACTTGAATACGAGGGAGAACTCTATTGAGCGTAGTCATTATCAGACATGCGGAAGTTGATTTTTGCTGGAGCAGACGATGCACATCGGAAATGTTTGATTCAGAGTGTGGAAAATATGATTTTTCTCCAATCAGGAATGTGACTTATAGCGTTCCGCAAACTGCATATCAGAAAATATATGTCAGCGAATTGTCCAGAAGTAAAGATACAGCGAAAATACTGTTTCCGGATGAAGAATTCTTTGAATCCTGTCTTATAAATGAAGTCCCTCTTAAATCAAGCTTTGATACAAAGATGAACATGCCGCTGTGGTTTTGGAATTTGACGGGACGCCTGCAGTGGTTTATTAATTGCAAAAGGCAGGCTGAAGGACGCAGGCAAACGAGAGACCGGGCAAAAGAGTTTGTAGAATTAATCAGAAATGACGATATGGATGTAGCTGTTGTCACACATGGATTCTATATGCACACTTTGTTACAGGAGATGAAAAAAGTGGGATTCAGGATGAGGGGATCTTCTGTAAAGTTTAAGAACGGGGAATATGTTACAGCAAAACTGATTAAACCGTTTGTAAAATAACATATTACTTGTGGGCTTAAGAAAGGCAATTGACACATATGAAGAAGGACTTGCTTTCGGACATTTGTACAGAAAATACGGGATCGGGTACGCTATGATCGCTCATGGAATGGCTCATTTGATATCCGATATTCTGATGCTCATTTTTGTGTGAAGTCAAAAAAACAGATGCTTACATCATTTGGATTTCAGACACCGGAGTTATATAAAATGCAACTAAATATAACAAAAGATACAAGGAAATGTTCGCTTTGCTTGCTGGACATTTCCTTTTTTACAGATAAAATTAGAACTATAAGATGTTAATATTTCTTGCATAGGTGGGATATAAATGAGAAAGTATTACTTGGACAACATTAGATGGATTACAGTTGTGATCGTCGTATTATACCATGTATTCTATATGTATAATGCTGAGGGCATTCTGGGAGGAATTGGGCAGATTACCAAGCTGAATGTTCAGCCTTACGATATCCTCCAGTACCTTGTGTATCCATGGTTTATGCCGGTGCTCTTTCTTGTGGCAGGAATAAGCTCAAAGCTTTATCTGGATAAGCATACGAACAAGGAATATATAAAGAGCAGAACCACGAAGCTTCTTGTCCCATCAACCATAGGACTCTTCGTGTTCCAGTTTATTCAGGGATATGTAAGTATGCATCTGGCTGATGGAGCGGCAGAGCTGGAGGCGGCAGGAGTTTCGAAGTTTGTTATCTTCCTTATAATGGTTTGTTCAGGGAGCGGAGTACTGTGGTTCGTTCATCTTTTATGGATATACAGCATGGTGCTTGTGATTGTGAGAAATATAGAGAAGGGAAAGCTCCTTCAGGCCGGTTCAAAGACCCCGCTGTGGCTGATAGTTCTTTTCTTCTTTCCAATCTGGGGAGCGGCTCAGATACTCAATACACCAATCATTTCGGTATATAGATTTGCATTTTACTTTGTATTCTTCATGCTGGGATACTATGTATTTTCAAATGAAGAGGTAATGGATAGGCTGAAGGAATATGCTGTAGTGCTGATTATGATAGGCGTAGCAATCTCTATTACATTTGCGGTATTAAACTTTATTATTCGTGGTGGAGCAAACTATGCCGATAAACCGGTTAACAGGGGTCCGCTCTATGCAGCGAGCGCATATTTTGGAACCCTAGCAATGCTCGCCGGTATGGCGAGGTTTGGAGATTTTAGTAACGATTTTACAAAGTGGATGAGTTCTCACAGCTTTGGACTATATGTATTCCATTATCTTGGAATATCCACAGTCGCTCTTGTTTTTGCCAAGAATGCGCTCCTGCCTGCACCTCTTTGCTATCTGCTTAGTCTTGTAGCGGGATTCGTATTTGGATATGGATTATACGCTATAATTTCAAGAATACCGTTCTTCAGATGGGCAGTCCTTGGTATCAGCAGGAAGAAGGTTAAAAATAATGAGGAGAAAAAGTATGTTTAGTGAAAATATAGTTCGACTTAGAAAGATAAATCAAATGACTCAGGAGGATATCGCTGAAGCTGTCGGCGTATCCAGACAGGCAGTTGCAAAGTGGGAGAGTGGTGAGACAATTCCTGATTTAGAAAAGTGCAAGCTTTTGGCAGAATTCTTCGGAGTGTCTCTTGATGATTTGGCAAATTATGAACCAGAAGACAATATGGGGCTGGATGTACCCCCAAAGGGCAAACATTTATTCGGTATGGTTACAGTTGGAGATAAGGGACAGATAGTTATACCTGCAAAGGCAAGGAAGTTGTTTGATATATCACCTGGAGATCAGCTGATAGTTCTTGGCGATGAGTCACAGGGGATGGCAATCATGAAAGCTAAGGATTTTCTCAATCTGGCTAATATGATTAGAAAGAATACAGTTTTATAGACAGTTATTTGCAAAATCTGCCTATGCCTGTGGAAACATTCCGGTCATCATGATAGACTTTCGGTAATCTGGAGGTGTATCTATGAAAGATAATTGGATGTCATCCAAATACTTGGTAGTGTTTTTTGCTCTTATTTGAAGAGATACTCGATGCATTGAGGAGGTCAAGGATATGTTTTGGGATAAGATTTCACCTTTATATGACATATTTGAAAGTGTGTATAACGGCAAGGTATATACAGGTACTGGGAAAAAAGTTGCAGAACTTATAGACCCGTCGGATGAAGTATTGGAATGCGCGTGTGGAACAGGTGCTATCAGTATATATATTGCGCAGAAGTGTAAGAAGTTGATCGCAACAGACTTTGCACCAGGGATGCTTCGGAGAGCAGCAAAGAAATGCCGGAATTACCCGAATGCTGTGTTCAAGAAAGCTGATATTACAAACATCAAATGCAAAGATGCCCGTTTTGATAAAGTGGTTGCAGGCAACGTGATCCATCTGTTGCCTGAACCGGAGAAAGCACTTCATGAATTGGAACGGGTGGTTAAGCCCGGAGGTAAGATCATCATTCCGACTTACATCAATATGTCAAAGGGAACGGGAACGGCTGCGGTTAAGTTTATTACTTTGCTTGGAGCAGATTTCAAGAGACAGTTTAACATGGATTCTTACAAGATATTTTTTGAAGAGAAGGGATATACCGGAGTCCGGTATCATGTGGTTGACGGGCGTATGCCCTGTGCCATAGCTGTAATAACCAAGGCAAAGTGAATTATCTTCAGGATAAATGAGGATTGAATATGAAGATAGAGCATGTTGCTATGTATGTGAATGAGCTGGAAACTGCCAGAGATTTCTTTGTAAAGTATCTCGGAGGGGTGTCGAACGATGGATACCATAACAAAACAACGGGATTTAGATCATTCTTTATCAGTTTTGATGATGGAGCAAGACTTGAGATAATGAACAAGCCTTCTATGGAGAATATTGCTAAGCCGGTCAATCGTACCGGATATATCCACATTGCTTTTTCTGTAGGAAGTGTTGAGGAAGTCGATCACTTGACAAGACAATTCCGGGAAGATGGCTTTGAGGTATTAAGTGGTCCACGAACTACAGGCGATGGCTATTATGAGAGCTGCATAGTCGGAATTGAAGGAAATCAGATTGAGATTACTGTTTGATTATTTCGGAAGATAAAGATTTTTAAGATTTTTCTTGAAAACAATTTTTAATCATATTAGCCTTTTCTTAGGACATCCGAATCATTCCTAAGAGGAGGCTTTTTAATGACGAAAGAACAACTTCATAAATACGTTTCTGAAAGCACCGGAAACGAGAGTAACATTTGCCAGATTTATGCGATTAAAGAGGGGCTGGATGTTTATGACGACTGCTGGCACGGATTTAAGACCTTAAATGCTATGAATGTCAATTCTGTTACCAAAGGAATTATGGCGTTACTTGTAGGAATTGCGTTGGACAAGGGCTTTATCAAAAACGTGGATCAAAAGGTGATAGATTTTTTCCCTGATTACATTGTAAAGCGTGGGGAGAAGACCATATATGATGTCACAATCAGGAATCTGCTCACTATGACAGCTCCTTATAAAGGCAGGTCAGAACCCTGGAAGAAGGTGTGTACTTCACAGGATTTTACGTATGCGATACTTGATTATCTCGGAGGGCGTAGCGGAATTACAGGTGAGTTCAGATATGCTACGCTTGGTATTCAGATTTTGGCAGGGATAATCGAGAAGGCAGCCGATGAGAAGTGCATAGATTTTGCCAACAATAATCTGTTTATGCCGTTGAACCTTCCTGAGCGAATAGCGCATGGAGACAGCTCCAAAGAAGATCAGTTTGATTTTTTCATGAATAAGAATCCAAGGAAATATGAATGGTACAGTGACCCTCGGGGCTGCGTTACTGCGGGCTGGGGATTATGTATGTCAGCAAAAGATATGGCTGTAATCGGCGCTATGGTGTTGAATGATGGCCTGTATAACGGAAATAGAATAATCTCAGAAGAATATCTGAAAGATATGCTCTCTCCCCATCTCAAGTTAGGCGAACGATTTGGCTTCATGAACTATGGCTACTTATGGTACAAACCCTATGATGATAAAGAGGTATATGCGGCGATTGGTGACAGCGGAAATATCATCTATATAAACAAAGAGAAAAAAGTATCTGTTGGAGTGACAGGTACGTTTAAGCCGAGGATATTTGACAGAGTGGATTTTATCGAGCAAAAGGTATTGCCTGCAATTGGCGTAGGATGACAATTTTTGAATTCCGGCATTATAAAATATTTAGTGCAAAACAGGCTCAAAAGATAACAATATATGATGCACCTAATATGATCTAACTTCCAGTTTTATTGAGGTGACAAACTATTAGTAGTCAATAGGTTTTAGAGAATATTTTATAATTATTGGTTTGAGGGTAACTTTAACAAACCATCTGAATACACCGTATTTCAGATGGTGACTGGGGTGGATATTGCCAGATGTTAGCGTAGTTTCTGAGAATTGAAGTCTATGTTTTGCTTTTCTAACGCAAAGATAACTCGTAAAAGCTTCTTCGCAACGTGGGTTATAGCTACCCGATGAGGTTTTCCTTCATGACGCTTCTTGGCATAGTAAGTTGCAAAAGTCATATCGAAGCGAATTAAAGGAAGACAGCAGTTTAGCAAGACATATCGCAATGGAGATGATCCGTGCCTTACCATCTTTCCGCCATGAGATTCAGTACCTGAATCATTTACACTTGGTTCAATTCCAGCAAAAGCAAGCATCTGTGCTGGAG
>DFGA01000036.1 GCA_002371615.1 Lachnospiraceae bacterium UBA3762
CAATTCGCTCTTCTGTAGATATCAAGCCAGGCATACCGTCCGAAGAAGTTAATCTTCAAGACTTACAGACAATTGGATAATCGCCGGCGACTGCTAACAGATCTTATCACAGGCGAGGCTGATGGGCTGCGACGTGGAACTGAAGTTGTGATGTGACAAACGGGGCCGATGCATTTTATGATGTATCGGCCTCGCTTCATAGTCTTTTCGCATTAAGAGAAACAACCATTGTCTAACGAACGAACGTTAGGTATAATAGGGTTTGCGGAGGTGACAAGATCGAGGCTGAGCAGAAGGACTATATATGAGAAGCTCGGATTTGAAAAGTAGCACGGCATTTTACCTTTCATAGAAAGATGGATGGCATTTTGGTTGATAAAAGTAAAAAAGACGCTTGACTCTCACACTGTGGCAGGCATTATGCTGGACGCGAGCTCAAAAAACAGCAATAGGAGGTACCGCCATGCTGAAGATCGGAGAATTTTCAAAACTGTCCAGGATCAGCGTCAGAATGCTCCGCCACTATGATGAGATAGGCCTAATAAAACCGGCCGAGATTGATCGCTTCACGGATTATCGGTATTACAGAGAGGATCAGCTCCCTGTAGCGGGCCGCATTGCCGCCCTGAAGGATATGGGCTTTTCGCTCGCAGATATCGTCAGGATCCTTGAAGTTTATGATGACCGCGAGAAACTGGAATCGTTCTTTTCTGCCAGACAGGAAGAACTGGAGGCCTTATCAAAGGATACAGCATATAAGCTGACGCTTCTGGATGCAGCCCGGAAAAGGCTGAGAAAGGAAGAAAACATGAGTTATAACGTAACCCTCAAGACCATCCCCGAACGCTATGCCGCGACCGTTCATATGACAATTCCCTGCTACGAAGATGAAGGGATCATTTGGGGAAAGATGGCAGAAGAAACCTGCCGGATGAACCTCGTGGAGGATGATCCCTGCCTGTGCGCGGTGACCTATCTCGACGGAGAATACAAGGAAAAAAACGTGGAGATGATTGCCTGGAAGACTGTGAAGGGCAGTTATCCCGACACAGAGCATGTGAAGTTCCGCACGCTGCCGGAGGTTACGGTCGCAAGCTGCACCTACCAGGGCAGCTATACCCAGATTACGGATGTTTACTCTGCTGTGATCGCATGGATGGAAGCGAACGGATATGAACCTGCGGAGCCAATGTTTAACATTTACCACGTGAGCCCGCATGAGACGCAGAATCCGGATGAATTTGTAACAGAGATCTGCTATCCGGTGAAGAAGAACTAAGGTATTACAAGGTGATTATTTGCCCCGGCCTGCAAAAGGTCGGGGCTATCGCCCTTCCTGGTGTGGTCGTCAGAAAAGAAACAGTAAACTCGGAGGACTGGAAATGCCCACGTTGCAAGCAGGGTAAAGAAAGGAGTAGAAATATGAAACACGAATGCAAAATAACCGTACTGGAAACAAAGTGCTTTCCGGAGCTTCAGGAGCAATATCTGGCTGATCCCAAGTCCGGCCCGTGCCCGTTCTTTAAGCCGGGAGATACGTTTCTGCTCAAGCGCACGCCGCAACAAGACGATTTCTACCACCTGATGAACGGCAAGTTCTGCGGTGAGGCGTGGGATGCCGTCAGTCGGTATGTCTACACAGCGCTACAGGGTGGTTCCATCATGAAGGGCTGGACGAGTGATGACCGCATGATGATCGCCTGCTGCAATGATGGGACGAGGCCGGTCATCTTCAAAATCGAGCGCATCGATATACCTGAGAATGACGAAGAGCGGGAGTGGCTGGAGAATCATGACTTTAGGAATACAGCCGAGGATGCTTATACAGGGTGAGGTGAGTCAGGCATGGGAGGAGGATTATGGCAAAACAGAGCATTTTCGAGATGAAGGTTTCAAAAGTCTATCCGCTGCTGCTTCACAAAGTGGAGCGCAAAGGCCGGTCTAAGGAAGAATTGGATACCGTCATTGAATGGCTGACCGGTTATGATATGAATCAAGTCGATCAGGAAATGACCTACGGAGACTTTTTCGAGCAGGCACCTGCTATGAATCCGAGAGCGGAACTGATCAAGGGAAAGGTATGCGGGGTTCAGGTGGAAAGCATCGAAGATCACATGATGCAGAAGGTTCGCTGGCTGGACAAGCTGGTAGACGAGTTGGCAAAGGGCAGACCGTTGGAAAAGGTGTTGAGATGAATAGCGGAAAACGATATGAATATGACGCAGTTCTCCACGAGCTGGACGATAATGGCGGGGCATATGTCGCCTTTCCATGGGATATTCGTGAAGAATTCGGAAAGGGCCGTGTGAAAGTCCATGCACTGTTTGACGGCATCCCCTACGATGGAAGCATCGTCAATATGGGTGTTAAGAATTCGGACGGTTCCATCTGCTATATCATCGGTGTTCTGAAGGTAATCCGGAAAAAACTGAAAAAAAGTGATGGCGATACAATTCACGTGGTCATAGAAAAAACGCTCTAAAAAAATGGTCGGTGGGGATTGATTTCTCTGCCGGTCATTATTTTTTAATTTTATATTGACATCGTGTCAGAAAATAAATATAATATATTGACACGGAGTCAGAATAAAAACAAGGATGTTTTGTATGACACGGCTCATCCGATGCCGGAAGGATCTGCGAGAGCCGAGGCATATAATCCGGTGCTCGATAAGCTGGAAGTGCTTAATGCAGAGCTTAAAAAGCTGGCTGACAAATATCACGTAGGACCGGCACAGATACCTGTGGCGTGGGCGATTGAAAAAGGGACACTTCCAATCATCGGCGTGACGAAGGAAAATCAGGTACTGGATGCTGTCAAGGCGGCGAATGTCGCCCTTACCGCAGAAGAAACGGCAGAACTTGAAAAGATAGCAGACAGCCTGGAACTGAATGTGATCCGTTTTTGGGAAAAGGAGATGAAATAACATTTCCCGACTTATGAGTATTTTGTGACAGGCGATAAGGTCGGTGACTGCGCCAAGATGAATAAGTAAGCGTATGAAAAGACTTCGGAAGTAACATCCGGAGTCTTAAGCCATAAAGGAAAAAGGAGCGAATAAAATGTCAGCGGTGATGTCAGCTCCTGGATCGACAGCTTACAGTAAAGAAATGTGGAGGGTGACCATATGCAGAAAAAACAGAATACTGTATTGATAAAACGATGTATAGATGTCTGCATGACCATCTTCTTGCTCTGCCTTATGGCGTATCAGGTGACCGGTGAGCAGGCGCATGAGTGGATCGGCATGGGGATGACGCTGCTTGTCATCATCCATCAAGTTCTGAACAGGAAATGGTATGCGGCAATCTTTACAACTAAGCGTGCAGACGGAATGTCCGGTCGCCATGCGAGCGGAGAAAGTTCCGGTGGAACTTTCGTAGAAAGACGTTTCGGTCGCAAGGGCAAATATAATGCTTACCGGATTCTGACAACCATAGTTAACGTATTGCTGTTACTTTCTTTTGCATTAACTGCGTTCTGTGGTATGTCTATGAGTGGATATGCTGTGCCTTTCCTCTATGGGATGACGAAGGCGTCATTTGCAAGAAGTATGCATCTTTCCATGTCACATTGGGCATTTGTACTGATGGGACTACATCTGGGACTGCATGTCCCGGTTATGACGGCAAAGTGGAAGATGGCGAACAAAGTGAAATGGGCGCTTTCCGTACTTTTCTGTATTCTAGCAGGAATTGGGCTATTTTTGTTCCTGAAGAACGGAATGCCGGATTATATGTTCTTCCGTGTTCCCTTCGCTTTCCTGGATTATGAGAAGGCCGGGAGTCTGGTAATATTTGAAAATATTCTGATGTTGCTGTTCTGGGCTTTTATTGGTACGCAGGCAGCGCTTGATCTGTTCGCTGTCAATGGATATGAAGCGACCAGTATCTCGCAGCTCGCCGATGCGGTAGGTATCCGTAAGGCATCCCTTTACAGCCACTTCGCCAATAAGCAGGATATTCTGGATACTGTTGTCGAAACCGTTCTGAAAGGATATGCTGATCATTCGATTTTTGTACGTGCAGACTGGGACAATCCGGAGTTCACAAAGGATAAGACCGGCATGACTGCAGAAGATGTGGCAAAGCTTATCCAGGGACAGATGCGCTACATCCTGCATGACCCGCACATCAGCAAGGGCAGGAAGCTTTTTTTAATGGCTTGTGAAGAGGCCCGGCGGCTGGGTGCAGATAAACTGTACATTTCAGCTCATTCCTCAAAAGAGTCACAGGCGGCATACCGGGCACTTGGCTGTACCTCTGCGGAGGAGATCAATGAGGAACTGGCAGCAGCGGAGCCCTTTGATGTCCAAATGGAATACAGATTATCCGTATATTGAAGCCAGGTACAAACCAGACTACCAATATCGAATTAAAGAAGCAGAGCTGTGAATTGGAGGAAAGCAGAATGAACGTTACATATGAAAAGAAGAAGAAAATGACCTTTATCGGCTATCACACGGAGATTAGCCCGGAGGAAGCCTATCAGAAATGCCCTGAATTCTGGGACAAGGAGTATGCAGCGAAATATGCAAGACTCTGGCAGACGATGCAGCCGGAAAACGCTGTCGAAAAAGCGATCCTTGATAACGGGATCGGCATGTACGCGATCTGTACAGAAGGTGAAAACGGCTTTACATACTGGATTGCTGGTCTGTACCGGGGCGGAGAGGTACCGGAGGGACTGGAGCTGTATTCTTTTCCGGCGAGCGACTGGGCAGTTTTCACAGCAAGAGGACCCATACCGGATTCCCTGCAGACGCTGAATACGGCGGTGTGGAGGGAGTGGTTCCCGAGTGAGGGGCAAAAATACAACGCGAACGGTACCGCGACGCTGGAAGTCATCCCCCCGGATCATGACTGGACTGCCGGAAAACTGCCGGAGAAATGTTTCTTTGCCTTTCTCGGGGATGTTGTCCATAAGTATGCGAAAGCGCATGATGCCAGAGACTTTGGGATGGAGTCACACGAGAAGGCTCTTCTCCTTGGGTTGGATATATTGAGAAATTACAGATAAGGATGACAGCAGTATGGATATTAAGATGATAAAATTGCGCAGACCGAGCTGCCAATATGCCCGACAGGTAATGGATTTCCGGGATGAATTAAAGAAAAACGGCGAAAAATTCGATGGATGCGCGGGACTGGAGGACTGCGCTTCTTTTGAAGAATGGATTCGTTTCGAAGAACGCCTGAGGGTCAAGTACAAGGAGGGCTATGTTCCCACCGAGGTGTTTCTTGCAGTCAGAGAGGCAGATGACTGTCTGGTCGGGATCATCGATTACCGGCATCCTCTCAACGACTTCCTTATGATCTTTGGCGGGAATATCGGCTACAGTGTCCGACCGTCCGAGCGACGGAAAGGATACGCTTCCGAGATGCTTCGATTGATCCTGAATATATGCCATTCTTATGGAGAAAAGCGGGTTCTACTTACCTGCGACAGTGATAACGCGGCGTCAAGGAAAACCATTCTGAAGAATGGCGGTGTCCTGGAAAATGAGATCGAAGACACAGTGGGACTGAGTAAATCTGGCAGAATCCAGCGTTACTGGATTCCAATCGATAACGATGGGTGAAAGAGGAAGTTTTTTTGAAGATGCCGGGATGAGCATTTTTTTAAAGACAGATCAGCAAAAGGAAGGGCTTCAAGATGGAATATAACAGCACAGTTACACTGAAAGACGGCAGAGCCTGTACCCTACGTAACGGGACGGCATCGGACGGGCACTGACAGAAGCCTGCATCGAATGTGCAAAAAAAGCGGGATATGCTCAACTGGAGCTGGAAGTCGTGGCAGAGAACAGGTCTGCAATAGGCCTGTATGAGAGTGAAGGCTTCGTGGAATACGGCAGAAATCCCAAAGGCTTCCGCTCCCGCTTAACCGGGTGGCAGGAGGTCGTACTTATGCGTCTGGAAACGGAAGGGTAAGTGCTGTCCCTTTTGTCGGAATTGTAAATTGGCTCATATCATTGCCCTCCAGTTCCAGAAGAGCTTTTTTTCGCATGATCCCACCCCCATATCCGGTCAGGTTCCCAGTAGATCCGACTACACGATGGCAAGGAACGATGATGCAGATCGGATTATGACCGACCGCTCCGCCGACGGCCTGAGCAGACATCCTTTCGAGTCCGCGCTTCTTTGCGATTTTATCGGCAATCCAACCGTACGTGACCGTCTTTCCGAAAGGA
The DNA here is from genome assembly GCA_002371615.1 of Lachnospiraceae bacterium UBA3762. Classification (GTDB taxonomy): domain Bacteria; phylum Bacillota; class Clostridia; order Lachnospirales; family Lachnospiraceae; genus UBA2868. Next base: position 6,194 of record DFGA01000036.1, read on the forward strand.
ATCTCACACATGATCTCTCCGACACGATTACGGAAATCAGAGCCCACCAAATGAATTCTCGGTAAGAACCCGGGATCGCGCCCTGAAAAATAGATATTCAGCCATTCTTTCGTCTGTGAAAAATAGTCTGTTTCACGCCGAACAGCTCCTTTCTTCAGTCCAAGTCCAATATACCTTCCGCCATCCGTAAACCAAAGCCCGGTTAGTCCCTGCTCGTCACCGGCAAGCAGGATGTTTCCCAAAGGGGATTCATAATCATTCGTGTAAATCATTCTGTACCTCCCGAATACACGTATTCGATGCAACAAAACCCAGAATGGTTGTAAAAATCAGTCCGTTGGCAAAGCCGTACAATCCTTTAACGAAATAGGCTGTAAACGCTGTGATAACAATAAAATCATGACAGAATTCTCTGCTCCTTTCAAGTCTATCCTGATAATCTCTTCATAAACTCTTGAACATGAATATGCTGATGATATAGGTTGGAACAATTGAATGTATTGTCTGGAAGAGAAGGATCGGGTGACCGGTACTTCTTTTTTCTTCTTGACAACTGTATATTTTTATACATAATAAGGATTATATAACGGAGATTATAAAAAGGGGGGTTGCTATGCCGCCGAAAGTGAAGATTACAAAGAAAATGGTTGCGGATGCCTCTTTTGAGGTGATAAGGCGCACAGGACATGAGAACCTGAGTGCCAGGACAATTTCAGAATTTCTGGGATGCTCGACTCAGCCGGTGCTGTACAGCTTCAAAACGGTGGATGAGATCAGGGAAGCTGCTTATGAGATAGCGGATAAGTATCATACGGAATTCATAATGCCAAAAGATACAGATGAGAATCCGATGCTGGCTCTGGGGCTTAATTATGTGCGGTTCGGTCAGGAAGAAAAGAACCTGTTCCGCTTTTTGTTCCAGACGGATAAGTTTGGCGGAAAGGATGTAGCGGTTCTTATGGCTGACCCGGAACTCTCGGAGATCATGGAGATCATGGCAGCAGGTCTTGAGGTAGATATAGTGCCGGCAAAAGAAATGTTCCTGACCTTCTTTTGTGTGGCTCACGGTATGGCAAGTCTGCTTGCCAATAATTCTATGGAATATGATGAAGGGCAGTGTAGAAAGATGCTGGAGAATGTCTTCTTCGGTATGATCGCTGCCCGGAAAGGAGAATAGTATGCGAAAACTGTATGAACAGAAAGAAATGCTATTTGCGGTGCTTTGGATTGTTGCTTACTGTGTCATTGTAGGCACAATAAGGGGATACTTCGGGATGGAGAGTATTTATATGCTTTTGGCATTGGCGCTTTTTACAGCTGCTATTATCATATTTGTAAAAGCGAATCATCTGGAAGACAAGTACGGTCTTGCCGGATGGCCAAAGGATATGAACAAGTATCTTTTCTTCATACCGATGTGGATTCTGGCTACGGGTAATATCTGGGGTGGTTTTTCTCCTTCATATCACGGTGTCTCATTGGTGATAGCGGCACTTTCTATGGTCCTTGTTGGATTTGTGGAAGAAATGATTTTCAGGGGATTTCTTTTCAGGGCGATGCTGTCAAAGAATAAGACGACAGTTGCAATCATTGTTTCCGCCGTGACATTCGGTATAGGTCATATCGTTAATTTATTTATTGGACAGACGGGTTTTGAGACAGTCATACAGATTATCTTTGCAATCAGCTGGGGCTTTATCCTGACGATGGTATGCTTTCAGAGCGGCAGCATTATCCCATGTATCATAGCTCACTCCGCGATTGATGTATTGTCACTGTTAGGAGCGGATAATGAGATATTTGATTGGATTTACATAGTAACGACGATTATAGTTGCAATCGTTTACAGTATATATCTCGGCAGGCTTAAATCGTCGGATTCCAATAAAGAAGAGTTGACCGGAACGGATTCCTGAAAGCCCGTATTTACGGGTATGACACGAATCGTATCACGGATGTGACGATGCGTTTCTTTCCTTCATCATCGGCCTTTGTTATTTTCAAATTGCGAATAGGCAATATCGTATGAAAGGACGAAGAGAACATGAAGGAAAAAAGAAATCTGTTGATGGGGATCGGGCTGACTTGTGCTTTTGCTCTGTGGACTGTTTTGATCCGGTGTGTTGATGTTCAGGCTGTGGGACAAAATGGAACGAATGTTGGTTTTGCTGTTTTTAATGTATGGTTCCATCAGCTGACCGGTGTGCACATGACAATCTATACAATCACGGACTGGCTGGGACTTGTTCCCATTTTTATCTGTTTGTGCTTCGGCGTGCTGGGGCTGGTGCAACTGATAAAGAGGCGGAGCCTGCTAAGAGTTGATCCGGATATTTTGTTATTGGGTGTCTATTATGTGTTGGTCATATTTTGCTATCTGATTTTTGAGATGATTCCGATTAATTATAGGCCTGTCCTGATAGAGAGAAGACTGGAAGCATCCTACCCGTCATCAACGACATTACTGGTACTGAGCGTGATGCCGACATTGATGTTCCAGACATACAGGAGAGTAGAGAATCCACTGATCAGAAAAGCAGCTGCGATGTTTGTAATCGTCTTTTCGATGTTTATGGTGATCGGAAGGCTGATCTCAGGGGTACACTGGGCGACGGATATAATTGGTTCCATATTATTAAGTGCGGGACTCTATATGCTGTACCGGTCAGTTGTAATGTATACAGACAAGGTAAAGAAAGTCGACAGGAGCAAAGATGGAGTTTAATGAAAAACTACAGGAATTAAGAAAATCCAGATCAATGACGCAGGAAGAGCTGGCGGAGGCTCTGTTTGTTTCAAGAGCCGCAATTTCAAAATGGGAGCAGGGCCGCGGCTATCCAAACCTTGATTCGCTTAAGGAGATATCGAGGTTCTTTTCTGTGTCGATTGATGATCTGATCTGTTCGGAAGAGATTATTTTTGCGGCGGAAGATGAGAAGAAAGAGTGTATTGATAAGTACATATCCCTGATCTGTAATACACTGGATATTTTCTTGGCATTGCTGTTATTCCTGCCTGTATTCGGAAACGGAACAGATAATCCGGCTTCGGTATCGCTGTATGCGCTCACGGGCTTAAGTACATGGATTAAAATAGTGTTTGCTGCATTGATTGTCGTAGCTGTTCTGAACGGTATCTGCGGTGTTATTATCAGCCATTTTGATAAGCCGGTATGGAATCGTCATCGGCTTGTGACGGGGATGGTGCTGTCCATAGCATGTGCGGCGGTATTTATTCTGACAAGACAGCCATATGCAGGTATCATCTGTCTGGCTATTTTGGTCGTGAAGGGATTGCTGATTGGAAAAGGGAAAAGTTTATTATGATCAAAAATGAACGGATAAAGATATATCCTGCAAGTATGACCTGAAGATCCGGGAAGTATGCCGGGACAGATCTTTGGCTAAACGAATATGAAAAGAGCGGATAGGCTGTAGTGTTGCCTCTTCGCTTTTTTCAGTTGGCGAAAAAAAGTTTCACAGCTATAACAAACATGACATACAGATGTCGTGTTAGCTTTGATAAGATATATACGGAGCGTGAGAGGAATGAAGATAGATAGACTGATCGGAATACTGTCTGTGCTGCTGCAAGAAGAGAAAACTACAGCCCCTGAGCTGGCAGAGCGGTTTGAGGTTTCAAGAAGAATAGGCAAGGATTCTCGGTAATTCAATTGCCGAGAGGAATTGCCCCTTTTTTATCTATTGACAAGAACAAATGTTTGCAAACATGCGTTTGACGTGATATACTAGATGTATGAAAACCAATATTGTCAGATACAGGACCTGTGTGTGTAATA
>DFGA01000009.1 GCA_002371615.1 Lachnospiraceae bacterium UBA3762
TTCAATGAGGTCTGTTTCAAAATCATCTTCTTTAAGCTTTTTCCAGAGCATATAGATATTCTGTCCTGCCGGAAGCGTAATGATTTTAAAATTGCCATGAGCAAAGAACACTTTCGAGATATTATCAATGATCTGTGGTTCCCTGGCCTCTCCTTCGACTATAAACGCCTTATAGTCTTTATCAGCCATTAAAAGCACCTGCCTTATACATTTTCTGAAGATTATGAGCCTGTCTGAGTTCCTTCTCCGTGAGGTTGGAAAGTGGCCTGATGTCATTATTCTTCAGCAGGAAATAACAATCCGGCCTGAGAAGATCATTACTCATAAGGTCTGTGTTGTGTGTTGTTGTAAATATCTGCACACCCGGTATCTCATTTACCTTTTTCTGCACTGCTTCTGACAGTTCGAAATGGTAGAAGGCATCAAACTCATCAATGAATACCAAGGAGGCTTTCTTCATACGGATATACCAGTAATAGAATAGGGCAAGCGATCTTGTCCCTGTGGATGCAATTTTGAAGAAATCAGCATCTTTGTTTTCAAAATGACAGTAGATTGCTTTCCGTCCATCCACCTCGCATTCATACAACTCATAGTCAATCCCATTCTCTTTAAGGAATTTCTGAAAATCCTTTACTTTTCCGGCATTTACAATACCCTCTGCAATACCTTCGCTTCCATTCATGAATCCCTCATATCCACGGTTGTCTAAAGAATAAAACAGCAGCATGCGATTGACAAAGTCGATAAACCTTTTAAATACCTGATTCTGCATAGTATCTGTCAAAATCGAATTGCTGCTTACATATTTCACACGTGATATCGGGCTGTCATTCTTAATCGATGAATTTAAGGTATCGGATCCCTCAAGCAAAGTAAAACCATCTCCTGCAAGGAAGTCGTAATAGATAACTTCTTTCCCGTCAATGGACAGACTTTCCTCCCTCAGCGTATCCACAGCAGTTTTTAAGTATCGGTAAACAAGCTCATGTCCGTCAAAAACAAAAGTATACTCAAACTCGGCAAATGACTTCCGTCCGCTCATATTGAGATAAAAATCATAGTTCTGAAGAAGCTTCTGCTTCTCCGTCAGATGCGTAATAATATCAAAGATTGCCAGGCCGAGATTAGATTTCCCACATCCGTTGATGCCGTAAATGATTCCTTTGGTTATGCAGTTCCCTTCGATCACTTCCGGATGAAACCCGTAATTACTGGGGGTTCCTATATCCAAGGTAATCCTGTCTTTAAACCCTTTGAAATTTTCTACACTGAATTTCTTTAACATAACGATCACTCCCTGGAACTTTTTCTTTAGTATATCCAGTTCCGGAGAAAAAATCAATCTCATCCGTAGTTTTTTTACGGCGAGTTCGGATAATATCAACGGCCTAACTATTGATATTCAGAGTAAACCGGCTATTTGTTTTACTGTTGTAATTTTCAGCCGTTTTGTTGGTATTTTCCATCTTGTAAACCAGATTTTCGTTTTACCCCTTTATAACAGTCGTCGTATAAGATTTGCCTTCCGGATTATCGGGCGGGTAATATACACGGGTCTGTTCTTCCTGAATCAGATATTTTTTCTTCCTTTGGTCTGTTGTATAGCTGAGAGTGTAGTATTCCGGATTAATGGAAAATGGCGGATCGGCAGTCAGTACGTGCTCGTATGCCCGTGCTCGTGCTTCATTCAGACAATTCTCGATATCTTCCTCTGAAAGGCATTTTTCATTTTCCATCCATCGATAGCCGCGCAGTCTCGGAATCTCGATTCCGTTTGCCTTTGCCAGTGCATCATAATCCTCAATTTGAACATACGCATATAGATCCATAAAGAACTCCTTTTCATCAAATAATTCGTCAGCTTTTCGCCGGCAGTAATAACATATCGTATCTTTCGTTGTATGAACAGTGTCCGCGTGGGACACTCGTTGCAGAAGCCGGATTCGAACCGGCATATCACACCTTATGAGGGTGCTGCCTCCCTGTCGAGCCATTCTGCAAAAAATCATCAAAGATGATTTTCCGCGGCAGTCGCCAAATGGACATGCAAGCACGTCCACTTGGCTCGTTGCTTCGCGTGAATAGCGGGCACAGGAGTCGAACCTGCTATCTCCAGTGTATGAGGCTGGAATGGTATTCCGTTCCACTCACCCGCGAAGCCCGTACCGGGAATCGAACCCGGATCATCTGCTTGGAAGGCAGATGTGCTGGCCGTTACACCACACGGACAAAAGTCGGAGCTACAGGAATCGAACCTGCGTAAACTGCTTATAAGACAGGTGCCCTACCATTGGACGAAGCTCCAGAAGCGGGAATGGCAGGGCTCGAACCTGCGACCCTCTGCTTAACAGGCAGACGCTCTACCGACTGAGCTACATTCCCATAGCCGGGCCGGCGCGGCCGCCTGAGTTTTCTCTCAGGCAACCGCGATAGCCTCGTATCTTTCGGAGCCTATGATCTTCTCCATCGCCTCCACCTGATTCAGTCCGACACACTGCATGACCTGACGGAACACAGAGGCAGACTGACCGCTCACCAACTGGACACCGGTACGGCTTCTGTCGGCGTGGAAGACATCGTG
>DFGA01000040.1:0-920 GCA_002371615.1 Lachnospiraceae bacterium UBA3762
AGATTAGGGATATGTTCTCGAAACTTGACTATTCTGACAGTTCATCGCTTGATACTGTTTCTGAAAAGTATAAGGAATACATTACTCCGGCTAAGATGTCACTTGGGGTTTCCTCTGCGAATGGATACTTGTCACAGGCTCTGAATCAGGACATATTGGGATTCCAAAGCCTGTTCAAGAACATGATGAATGTCATAAGGTATCGTTCAATAGATTTCAGGATGTAACTGATTAAATGGTGCTAAAGGAACAAACTATAGCAAATTTTTATTAGTAATATGCAATCATGAAGTAAAGGAGGCTGATTTTATGTCAATAGGAATAAGTGGCGTATCACAGGTGGGAACCGGTACACAGTATGAGGCACCTGCTGTTAAATCAAGTGAGGACAAGCTTTCAAAGAAAGCGCAGGACTATCTTGCAGATATTAGAAGTAAGTATGGCGATTATGATTTTATTATTGCCAACGACTCTGATGATAAGAAGGCGCTTGTAAAACAGAGTACAAAATCAACGTCTGTCGTATTCTCAACATCAGAGATGGAGAGAATGGCAAAGGATGAAAAGTATGCAGCGCAGAAGCTTAAAAACGTAGATACCGCTGTTCGTAACGGCAATAAGATTGCAGAAGGCGAGGGTGTTACCTACGAGAAGGGCAGCACACAGAGTTCCGGATTGTATTCGATTAACAAAATGAGTAAAGCAGACAGAAGTGCTTTAGTGGATCAGCTTAAAGCTGATATGGAATCCAGAAAGTCACAGCTCATTGATCTTGTACAGAAGACGCTTTCAGGTCAGGTAGATAGTTATGGAAAGGCTTCCGATGAGAATAGCATCTGGAGAACCCTTGCAAGCGGTAAGTTTACCGTTGACGCAGCTACAAAGGCACAGGCTCAGAAGGACATTTCCGAAGACGGTTA
>DFGA01000040.1:1037-1830 GCA_002371615.1 Lachnospiraceae bacterium UBA3762
CTTGCAGGTGATGATGTTGACAAGATGAAGGAAATGCAGGCGGCTATGGAAAAGGGATATAAGCAAGCAACGAAAACCTGGGGAAGGGAACTGCCGAGCATCAGCAAGGAAACGATAGATGCGGCGAATAAGTTGTTTGAGGATTACTATAATTCAAAAAAGACCGAGGTAATTACTGAATAGGCAAGTCAATAACAATCCGGCTGAAAGGTACTACCATTGGATATATGAAGAGGGCTGTGCATAATGTCATGGCCCTTTTTCTATTCTGTTCGTGTTATTCACGACAACATACCGTCTGTTCGTGACATATATATCATTTATTCTCTTATGGTTCCGATAAAAACAATATCAGATATCAATATGGGGCTATGGAAGGCGCAGATTATCATGGATGAAAAACCATTGATGGCTGCGCTTTTTGAGTTGCTGACAATGTGAGGAGGACAGATATGAGAATAGCAGACAGTACGGTGAATATGTTATCAGGCAGAAATTATACACAGACTGGGATGCGCACCGGGGGCAGTTATGGAAGCAGCTTTATGGGAATGATCAGTTCGTTTGACATGAAGAAGAGTGGATCCATGACAAGGGATACTTATCAAACGGATAAGAATAATAACGGAATGAACACGTATAACATGGATGATATCGGATATTTCAAAGGCCTTGGAAAAATAGCTTCCGGGAGCCTGTTTGGAACAAGCGCAGGTGCTTCGTCTTTTCAGAACAATACTCTTGATGCAATGTTTAAGAGATTTGCCTCTTATGGGATGATGGGTGGTGCAGG
>DFGA01000040.1:1944-2714 GCA_002371615.1 Lachnospiraceae bacterium UBA3762
GGCTTCCATGCAAATGGCAGGGCTTGTACAGAAGACGGTCGGACGATTGATTTTAATATAAACATCTTGATGAGCAGAAGTTACATGGAATATATGAATGTGAGTATCCCGACGATGGCGGATGCTCTGTGTGATCCTCTTGTTGTAAATATTGGATCTGATACGGCGGACGTAAGAGATCAGACCTTTAAGTTTGATCTTGATGCTGACGGAACTGAGGATGAAATATCCATGCTGGGAAAAGGATCAGGATTTCTTGCGTTAGATAAAAACGGTGATGGGAAGATAAATGATGGAAGTGAATTATTTGGTACCAAGAGTGGTGACGGCTTTGGAGATCTTCGAGAATATGATAGTGACGGCAATGGATGGATAGATGAAAATGATGATGTTTTTTCAAAGCTCAAGGTCTGGTGTAAAGACGAAAACGGCAAAGATATACTGATGGATCTGAAGGAGGCTGATATCGGAGCCATATTCCTTGGGGAGCAACAGACGGAGTTTTCCCTGGGTGGTGCGGATGGCTATAGAGATGGTGTGATCAGATCCACGGGAGTTTTTTTACGGGAGAGTACCGGTGCCGCCGGTACAGTACAGCATGTGGATCTGTCTTTGAAACAAAACGGATTAGGACTGAGAGTCAGCGGAGATGATATGACATCGGAAATAAGCACATCCGGTAATAGGAGCAGGCAGAGCGACGCTACCAGAAGGCAGGAAGAAAGGCGACGCAGGGAAGCCAAGGCAAGAAAGAAAAGAGCGGATGATAA
>DFGA01000040.1:2875-3040 GCA_002371615.1 Lachnospiraceae bacterium UBA3762
AGATGCAGATGATGACTCATTAAGATATTTACCGTCTATTCGTGACATTGTTGTGATATATAGGTATTTGTGATTAAGGAAAATGTTAATATGACCGATATAATAAGTAGCCATGGAGGCGTATTTTTCAATGGATTGATATTCGTAGAAAGATACGCCTTCGTT
>DFGA01000038.1:0-17246 GCA_002371615.1 Lachnospiraceae bacterium UBA3762
ATGTGTATGTGACTGAGGAACCGGACCAGACCGGGGAGAGCATAAGGGTTTACGATGTAGAGCCGGATAAGCTAAGCGACCGCAGGGAAAGCCTTCCGAGGAGAAGTAGATACTATGGAGGCCTCATCGATACACAGCTGTTAAACACCGGTATTGATTACGAGAAGCTTCCGGACCTTGTATCAATCTTTATTCTGTCATATGACCCGTTTGGAGAGAACGCGCTGTACTACGAGGCAGGTACTGTGGTCAAGACTCATCCGAATGTGGAGTATGATGACGGTGTTAAGAGAATCTTCCTGTATGTTAAAGGGAAACTTCCGGAGGACGCAGGGGACGATGAGAGACGCCTTCAAAATCTGCTCAGGTACATAAACGACAGTAAAGACGAGAACGTTACGGACGACAACACGGATAAACTGAACAATATAGTCAGGCATACAAAGAACAAGCCTGGGATGGGGATCAAGTATATGAAGAGCTGGGAACGGGACAGAGAATTAATCAGGGATGAGCGAAGGCGTACAGAGGAAGAAAGGCAACGCGCGGAGGAAGCGGAGCATCGGGCAGAGGAAGAGAAGCAACGTGCAGAGGAAGAGAAGCAGCGCGCTGACAGCCTTCAAGCTGAGTTGGATGCTGCAAAGGCAGAATTAGCCAGACTTAAGAACAACCGGGCTTGATGGGCCTGAGGGGACGGAGTCTGTGGTTCATTGTGGACAGATACAAGACACTTTTCCGGAATATGAACCGGGAAAGTGTCTTATTATGTTATATAAATATATAGGTCACCCTTGTGGGGCCTTGTATTGCCTCTATCGTTGTATACTTGTCACAGAGGTTGAGAAAAGAAACAACAAAAAGGAGGGACTGATAGGTTACGAGCTATATTATTACCTGTGAAAAATGTATAATATGCCCATAAGGAATGATGTTATAATCAAAATATATTTTTTGCGGATTAATTAGTGATTGGATATTTGATAAGTGAAACAACAAAAGAAGAGCGGGAGAAGATAGTAGCGGAGTCTCTCGGTAACATATCCGGAGCCTGTGACGGCTGCTCTCCCGGTATGATCGAGATGTATCAGGATTATATTGATGGTAAGAAAGAACTTCGTGATATAAATATGGAGTTTCGGGCTTCATATGTGTCCGGAGAAATCGATAAAGAGGATAAAAGCGGATGCGGGTACGTGTAGATGGCAGATTCTCAGGATAAGCGTGAAGAAAAGATCGGAAGAGCCATAGTAACCCTTAGCTGGTGGATATTTGCTGCAAAGTTTCTTGTTGTGGCGACCATTATTGCCGGTGTTGTGATTTTCTTTCTTGAAAAGCCGTTATGGATTGCTCCGGTCGTTGCTATCATATTATTCGTAATCTACCGACTTGTCTGGAGACTCATCTGGCGATTCATCGAGTGGGCTGGCAGGCAATGAATTTCAAATTTGCGATTTTTAGATCGTCATATATACATTTTCCCACTTATGAGTTGTAAAAATCGCATACAGAGCGTTTTAGAAAAGAGTAGCATCCGGCGGCCGGGTTCCGTGACAGATATTTTGCATTGCGAAAAATCCGAGTTTTATAATTTGAATCGGAACTGATTCCATGGAAAAAAATACTCTTTTGTCTATTAACCAAGACTGGTACAAGCGGAGAGAGCAAAAGACCATATAAGAGTATAATCGGCCGTTCAAAGGGATACCCTGGCGTCAAGATAACTGCCCCACAACTAATAAAAAAAGTGGGTTACGGGGGACTAATATTTGCCACTTGTCACAGAATCCTGCCACTCGATCAAACTAAAATATACAATTGACACAGACAACAGCCATATGGTATATCTACTTTAGAAAAAAGCCAGAAATGGAAAAAATCTAAAATATATCACAGGATTTCAGAGGATGCTATGGAAATAAAAAGAAAACGATACCTTGAGCGGCTAATCAGTCGAATGGATAATGGGATGATTAAAGTGGTCACAGGGATCAGAAGATGCGGAAAAACATATCTTTTATTCCATCTGTTCTATAATTATCTTGTTCAGACCGGTGTGCCTGAGACTAATATTATCACGATTCCCTTGGATGATGATGATTACGCTGACTATACCGATCCTTCCAGATTATATGACTATATAAAGAGCAGAATAACTAATCCAAAGCAAAAATACTATGTTTTCATAGATGAGGCGCAGTATGCAATAACCAGGGAGGAGATGAAGAATCCGGATATCCCGATCAGATTGTATGGTGTTCTAAACGGTCTGTTAAGAAAAGAAAATGTTGATGTCTATGTGACCGGAAGCAATTCAAAATTTCTGTCCACGGATATAATGACAGAGTTCAGAGGACGAGGTGATGAGGTGCATATAGCACCATTATCCTTCTCCGAGTTTGTCCCTGCCTTTGATGGGGACAAGATGGATGCCTGGAGATCATACACCTACTATGGTGGGATGCCTCGCATATTATCAGAAAAGGATGATCAGGCAAAGAGTGCTTATTTGGACAGGTTGAATAAAGAAATCTACATGAAGGATATCACAGAAAGATATGATATTCGTAATGGTAACGGGATGGAAGAATTGATGAAGATTCTTGCATCCGCTATTGGATCTCTGACGAATGCGCAAAAGATTTCAGATACTTTTAACAGCAATGGAATAAAAGGTATTACTATGCCTACGATTGCTAACTATCTGGTATATCTTCAGGAGAGTTTCGTTGTACAGAAGGCAGAAAGATATGACATAAAGGGACGGAAATACATCAGCACTCCTGCAAAGTATTACTATTCAGATATGGGTCTTCGGAATGCGTTCTTAAATTTCAGACAGTATGAAGAGACACATATTATGGAAAATGTCATATATAATGAGCTGATTTATCGGGGCTGCAATGTAGACGTTGGTGTTGTAGAAGTCCGCTCCGATGATGGAAGCAGGAAACAGCTCGAAGTTGATTTTGTGGCGAACCAAGGCAATAAGAGATATTATATACAAGCGGCTTTTGCATTATCGGATCAGGAAAAGATGGATCAGGAGCAGGCGTCACTGATAAAGATATCAGACTCATTCAAGAAAATAATAGTGGTAAATTCCAATACCCCGGTATGGAGAAATGATCAGGGAATACTTGTAATGAATTTGTATGATTTTCTTCTTAATGAGAACAGCCTTGATATGTAAGGAATAGCAGTTGAGTACGTAAATCCTGCATACACAAGTCAGACATGTCCGGATCTGCAGTCAGGATATGGGACGTACCTGCATAATAAACGTTTTGGCATTCATACTGAAACGTGTGCGGAACAGATCATGATCCCATGCAAGTGCGAGACGCGGATCCGTAATGGGAAGAGTTTCTTTGGATACGATTGAGGCACCGTTGATCGTGACTATGGCGTTTCCTATACGATATGTATTTGCTGACTCTTCGTTTTCCGGTGGTTCATATGTTATGAAATTCAATATGACATCATCGCAGTTTGTTGTGTCCGTAAGCGTAAATATTTCAGCCGATGCGCATAGACTGATGCGGCGAAGATATGTAACATCTTTGAGCTTGTCCGAAAGAGGATAGGCTTTTTCAATGTACATGCTGATCGATTTTTCGTCGTCCTGAAGATCACACTCCACACGCGTTGCGCGGTACTGATCACCGGCCATCTGGTCAAGCCCGGATATAGTGGGAAGATTGTGATATCCTGACTGCATAGTCCATATATCATATCGGTCCGGTGAAAAAGTTTTGCGTGAGTAAGTTTCCACGCCGACATCAACGAACAGAGGCTTCTCATCCAAATAGAGGATGAAACTGCCGGTATCATTATGATTGTGATTGTCTGCATTGTCACCGGCTTTTGCCGCAAGGATGAAGTGTGGTGTTCTTGCAACCATAACTCCGACGCTCGGATAATAGATATCGGGGACTGTATAATGAGGATCCCGGGATCGTTCTTCGTGATACTTTAATATTTCATCGCAGAACATGATCGTAAGAGATCTGCAGTACAGATTTAATCTCATGGATTCATCCGTAAACAGGTTGCCGGAATGATAATCATGATAAAAATCATCAGCGGAAGCCCTCATAAGTACTTCAAGATCGCAGGTTTTGCCGAACAGGTACTCACGAATGCCCATTCTGCCGGCCTTGGCGGAACAGTCTGAGAAGTTTATATAATAGTCACCGGCGGCATGAACATTGACGATATATGAAGCAATATTCCGGATCTTATCGGTTGCAGCAATACGGCAAAAAGCACCATCCGTAACGGAATTTAATATATCGATACAATGATACAGACACAGACCTGCGTGACGATAATACTGCGCTCCCTCATCACAGCATCCGTCTTCTCCGTAATCCTTCAGAAAACAATCCAGACTATAAGCAGCCTGACTGATCACCTTAATGCAGATGTCATTGCCGAATGGCAGTAGAAACACTGACAAAAGAACGTTCTGGGTACACCATGGCGTCCAGTTGCACATGGGTTCATCTTTGTTTCCCATCCACCAGAAATGATCGTTAAGGTACGGTTTTACAAGCCGCTCTCTTATCATTTCAAGAATGTGATCACATATCAGAGGTGAAATGGTGTCCAGTTTATCTTTTAACAGATAGTATGTCATGGACAAAAGGGAAGCAGTCTCGCATGCGAAAAGATCAAGGACCGGCCGGGAGGGATCGGGAAGAATGTGCTGCGGGGTGTCCCGTATATAAGTGTTGTGTGCCGGCAATACCCAGGCTGTTTCTTCACATATACAGTAGATACCGTCTATGATCCCGTCGATGAATCCGGGATCGTCTGTGGCAAGAGCAGCTGTTACAAGTGCGCATAACTTATGACGTCTCGAAAAGTATTTTTCTTCATAGGCCTGACGATCTCCGGTCCGGACAAACTGCATAAAATCCCGTGCCGATATTGGGGTGTAGGGTTTTCCAAGATAGGCCCTTCCGTCATCGATCAACTGTTTTCGCATCTCCTCTGAAAGTTTCAGACCTTCGTTGCGAATTTGGGGAAAAGGATCATACGATGAAACTGTTCGATCAAATGTGTGTATGCAGTCCTGAAAAGGTGTATTAAACCTGCCTGAATTCATGATTTCTCCTTGCATATGTCCTGCCTGATAAGCTGATCTATGGTTTCGACAGATACTCGGAAGGTGTTACCCCCTGGATCTTTTTGAACACTTTGCTGAAATAAAATTCACTGCCGAAATTAAGTATTTCCGCGACCTCATAAACTTTATAGTTTTCGGTTCGAAGCAGCCGTTTGGCCTCTTCAATCTTGCACGTGTTAATGTATTCGTTAAATCCCGTGTCGTTGTATTTGCCGAAAAGTTGGCTTAAGTATGACGGACTTACACCGAAGATGGTGGCGACCTCATTAAGAGACAGTTTGTCATGTGTGTGCGCGCTGATGTATTTTTTAACATCCGAAACGATCCGGTTCTTGTGATCACGACGTCTTTCTTCAAACATACGGCACATGCAGTCCCTGTATCTGTCAAGCCACTGCGTGATCTGTACGACTGAGTTCATGCGATACAATGATAAATATGAGTCCGCGGTGTCACAAAAGTATTCTTTGAGAACCTCCTCTCCGTCGGGCAGAATGGATATGGACAGATATAAAAGGTTGCTGGCAAGATCAAGAGACTGAACATAGTGATGAGTATGTTCATTCAGCAGGTCGATCAAGCGGCCTACGGTTTGTGAAAGCAGGGTAGGATCATATTCTTCAAAAGCACGGATCAGTTCTTTCTTGACCAGGGAAATGTTGAAAGCATCGTGAGTATTGGTACTTCCGTTGGAAGGACTCTGCACTATGGGATTTACGTCATCGGATCTTCGGAAAGCTGATCGTGCAAACTGGAATGAATCGCAGATCGACATCGGTGAGGATACGGCAATCCCCACACCGCATCTGACGGTAACATTATAATAGTTGTGTATGCTTGAAAAGACTCTTTCAAGCAGCATACCGGTGTCGGGTAATTCCCCTCCGGCACAGATGATAAGTGCGAAATGCGAGCTGTCCAAAGTAATGGCATGACATGGAACCGTGCGTTCCACCAGATTGGTCAGCATTCCGACACATCCTGAAAACAGTGTGCTGTATTGCGAGTAACTAAGAGACGATCCGCGTGGAGACAACAGTTCTCCGTAACAGCAGATATACTGTTCATGATCAAAGGCGAGTCCGAGATCCTGTGCTTGCAGACGAAACTGATCTTCGGATTCGAACAGATCATGCAGAAGACTTATCATGAATTTATCACGCATACGATAGAGAAAAGATGAACCTGCCACAGCGTTTTCATCCGTTATATCAATTACGGGACCGACATGTTCCATTGCACGAAGCATGGATTCTCTGAGCAGTTCTTCGGTAAGTTCGACTTTTACCAGATAGTCTCTGGCATTGTAAGTGATAGCCTGCTTTGCCATGCTGAAATCCTCATAGCTTGTCAGCATGATAAAGACGGGTTTTTTTGCCCCATACCTCTCTCTGCAGGTCCTGATATATTTAAGACCGTCCATGACAGGCATTTTGATATCGGTAAGAACTATATCGGGCATTTCCTTTTCCATAGCCTTTAAAGCTTCTTCGCCGTTTCCTGCTGTATCGATCACTTGAAGATCCATATTCAGAGATTCGATCATCGATCTTATGCCGACAACTGCCAGCGGCTCGTCGTCCACGATCAGTATTTTATACATCGTCCCTTCTTTCCGGGATAGTTACCCGTATGTTTGTATACTCTCCTTCTTCGCTTTCAATCAGGAGGCCGTACTGCATTCCGAATTCATACTGCAGACGCTTATGTACGTTGCTGATACCGATTTCTTTGAAGAACTCGGACCGGTTCTCTCCATCATGGTCGTTTAGAAGCGTAAGGCACTGATCTTTGGGAATACCTACCCCGTCGTCCCGGACATTTATGCAGATGTTTTTTGCCGCGTTGTCACCGGGAACATAATATGCGTGCAGATCGATGTTGCCCGTACCGCCTTTTGGCTCGAGACCATGGAAGATGGCATTTTCGACGATAGGCTGCAGAGTGAATTTGAGTATCTGCGCATTCATGATCATTTCATCATCAACCGTGATGTTCAGTCGAATCATGCCTCCGTAACGGAGATTTTGGATCGTAAAATAATTCTTAACAAGAGACAGCTCCTCTGATATCGGAACCAGAAGAGAAGTACCTTTTGATATACTGCGCAGCAGTGTAGCCAGGCTGGTGGTCATTTCGGTTATACCGTTGGCACCCTGAGCCTGTGACATCATCTTGATGGAATTGAGTGTGTTATACAGGAAGTGCGGATTGATCTGACTTTGCAGCATTTTGTATTCCAGATCGCGCTTTTGTTTTTCGTTCTCCAGACGGCTGTCAAGGAGCCCGGATATATTTTCGGCCAGATCGTTTATACCCTTTCCGATCTCCCCGATTTCATGATCTGCTTCTATCGAAGCGTCTCTCGAGAAGTCACCTTCAGAGATCCTTCCTATCTTTGTCCGTATTTTCGACAGGGGTTTATGTATCAGATCGTTCATCATTTTTACCATAACAAGACCTATTGCGAGTATTCCGATAAGGATAGCTACAAGAATGATACGGAACAGCACCACCTGCCGGTCGGATTCCTGAGCAGAAACGGTCTGGGCAAGATAACATCCGTTCATGAGCAGAGGGTAGGCGATCACAGTACGCTCTCCGTCTGCTGTGTCGATCCGGTAAACTTTGGATCCGCTGACAGAGACATCGGACATATCCTTGAGAATGCGATACCGGGGATGAATTTCGGATAAGGTATTATCATCGAAGCGATAGAGATGGTCAGCCATCCCAAGATACAGTTCACTGCCGGCCTCCCTGTAATATGCCGACAGTTTGGATGTGATCATATCAGCGGATATCTCCATAAACAGATAGCCGCCTCTGTTGGACCGGAATCTGTAAGAGATCGGACGTATGAGAGGTATAACCTTCTTGCCGGTTTTGCCGCGAAGAAAGGGATCGTCGATCATTCCCTGAGAGAATTCGTAGTCATCAGCGGACAGCATTGAGGAAAAATAAGGAAGCTTAGGGATCTTATCGGACAGATTAACGGAAGTGGAGTAACTGGCATGGCATGCCTGAAGATAATTATCATCGGTTGCGATCACAACCCGCGGCATATATCCGTTTGAAGCATTGTTCTGGTATTCCTCATACAAACGGTCATAAGTGGAAACACTCAGTAAAGTTCCGGGATCGGGGCTTGCCTTTATATACTCCGCAATATCAGCACTTCCCTGACAGAAACGTGCCATTCTATATACATCCTGGATGTTTTCGTTTATTGAATCACCAAGCATTTTCAGATTGGTCTCGGTCGAACTGATGAGACTGCTCTGCATGTATCTGTTAAAAAAGAAATAACTGGCGGCAGCGATCACTACACACATTCCCAGTATGCTTGAAAGTGTGATGAACATGATCCGACGCTGGATTTTTCCGCTTTTAATTGAATTTCTCGTAAACATAAGGACATTATACCATAATAAGTTTGCTTATTATCGGCCAAAACAGCCTGTGAAAAAAATAGTGTATGAAATATAAAAAAAGTGTATTTTCATTTCACATGTCATCATTAACTTCTATAATTTTTCCATGGAATAAGAATTATTTTCCATGTTTATCTTTTGACCGAACTGATATGTTATCTGTGTAGGAAACGACCTGCGGGATAATGCCTCAGGACGTGGCTTTCATAAAAGGAGGAAGTTAAATGAAAAAGAAAGTGATCAGTTTGATGATGAGTGCAGCGATGGTTGCAACCGTATTGGCAGGCTGCGGCGCACAGGCTGCTGCACCTGCACCTGCTGCAGAAGTTAAGGAAGAAGCACCTGCAGCTGAAGAAGCACCTGCAGCTGAGGAAGCACCTGCTGCTGAAGAGGCACCCGCTGCCGAGGAAGCAACAGAAGATGCTGGAGAACCCGTTACTTTAAAGTGGGCGATCTGGGATGAGAGTACAACACAGTACTGGGGCGATATCAAGGCTGCTTATGAAGCCAAGAACCCCAATGTAACGATCGAAATGGTCGATCTCGGCTCACAGGATTATATGACCGTTCTTGCAACGGAATTATCGGGATCAGGAAGTGACTTTGATGTTGTAACCATCAAGGATGTGCCTGGTTACGCAACACTTGTTCAGAAGAATGCCATAATACCTCTTGATGATTATATTTCAAAGGACGGTATCGATCTTAAGAAATATGCCGGCGCTACGGATCAGGTTGTAGTAGACGGAAAACTCTACGAACTGCCTTTCAGAAACGATTTCTGGGTACTGTTCTACAACAAGGATGTATTTGATGCAGCCGGAGTTGATTATCCTACCAATGACATGACATGGGATGAGTATGATGCTCTTGCAAGAAAAGTAACGGATACAAGCTTTGGTTCACAGGTATATGGTGCGCATTATCATACATGGAGATCCACGGTACAGCTTTGTGCGGTTCTTGACGGAAAACACACCATTCTTGACGGTAACTATGATTTCATGAAACCTTACTATGAGATGGTCCTTAATGAGGAGAAGGACGGAGTCTGCAGAAAGTATACGGATCTGAAGACGGAAGGTCTGCATTATTCGGCAGCTTTCTCAGGCGGAGATGTTGCAATGCTCAACATGGGTTCCTGGTTCATCGCAACAATGATGACGAACCTTGCATCAGGCGAGTATGATTCTTCACTCTGCGGTAACTGGGGCATAGTAAAATATCCTCACGCAGAAGGTGTTGAACCCGGTTCTACGCTCGGTACCATTACAGGTCTTTCTGTTACAACAGCATGTGACACACCGGATGCAGCATGGGATTTCGTTAAGTGGGTAAGCGGTGAGGAAGGCGCAGCAGTTATGGCTTCTTCAGGTAACTTCCCTGCCATCATGACTGATGAAGTTAAGACAGCCATCACAAATCTTGAAGGATTCCCGACAGATGATGCTTCCAAGGAAGCTCTGAATGTTTCGAACCTTTATCTTGAGGTTCCTTACGGTGAAAATGTTTCCGAGATCAATTCGATCCTCGACAGCTATCACGGATCGATAATGACCGGAGAGATGAGCATAGACGACGGAATAGCTGCAATGAATAAGGAAATATCCGCACTGAAATAAGCCGGATAATTGACGGTATACAAAAGGTGGGGATGTAATCCCCACCTTTTTACCGAAATAAAAGGCAAACAGACCTGCCGGAGAGGTAAAAAGTGGGAAAAATGACCGGAACTTCGAATATCGGACAGATCGATGAACTGCAGAGGGCTCTTACGGAGACGATCGAGAGAGCCCGCGTTGAGCAGGATGATCGAGAGAAGAAAAAACTGATACTTAACATAGAAAAATACAACAGCAGGATCGATAAACTCAGGAGCGGGAGAATGATCAGCAGACAGACCAGACGCGATCTGATCGCTTATTCGTTCATCGCACCGAACTTCATCGGTTTCTGCGTGTTTACACTGATCCCTATCATTTTTGCGTTTGCACTTGCATTTATGAAATGGGACGGCTCCAATCCTGTGTCTTTTGAGGGAATAGATAATTTCAAAAGACTGTGGGGAGATACATTTTTTAAGGCAGCATTTAAGAATACGATAATCTATTGTATCGGAACAGTGCCTCTGACAATGATCGCATCTCTTGCACTTGCTATCATTTTGAATCAGAAAGTATTCGGAAGAGGGATATTCAGAACGCTCGCATTCTTTCCCTATGTTGCATCTTTGGTCGCGATCACCTCGGTCTGGAAGCTTTTGTTTCATCCGTCGAAGGGACCGGTCAACAATATTCTGTATACATTTTTCCATGTTCCCCAGGAAAACCTTCCGCAGTGGTTCTCCGGAGGGTTGTGTGTTCTGTCAATGATCCTTTTTTCCGTATGGAAATATATGGGTTATTACATGGTCATTTACCTTGCCGGACTGCAGGGTATTCCCGGCGAGCTTTATGAAGCGGCAGCGCTTGATGGCGCGGGAACATGGAATCAGTTTCGCTATATTACGTGGCCGCAGCTTAGTTCAACCACATTTTTCGTTGTCGTCATGCTGACGATCAACTGCTTTAAGATATACGACGTTGCAGTGATGCTTGCCGGAGGAGGCAGCGGAGAACTGACCGTTTCCGCGACGGTTCTTGTATACTATATTTATCAGAAGGCGTTTATCGACTGGGATCTCGGGTATTCAAGCGCAGTTGCCATGGTGCTGTTTGTAATGGTCCTGCTGGTTACTATCATCCAGTTCAGAGGACAGGCAAAGAAGGAGGCGTAAGAGTATGAGATCTGCACATAGAAAAGCTGTTCTTGGTAAGATACTGGTATATATCCTGCTGCTCGTCATAGCGATCATAATGATCACCCCGTTTTTGTGGATGTTTTCGGCAGCAATAAAAAGCGACCGTGAAGTGTTCAAGATGAATCCTTTCGTGTTCATTCCGAAGGTCCCGAAGTGGTCGAATTATCTTGACATCTGGACAAGGATACCGTTTGCAAAGTTTGTTGAGAATACCGTTTTCCTGACTGTTGTCGTAACGATCCTTCAGCTTTTAACATCCAGTTTCGCGGCATATTCGTTCGCAAAACTACGGTTCAGGTACAGAAACGGCCTGTTTCTGGCATATATTGCCACTATCGCAATGCCATGGCAGGTTTATATGGTGCCTCAGTTTATACTGATGAGGAGGATGGGTCTGAACGATAAACTGCTGGCCATAATCTGCCTGCAGGCATTTTCGGCCTTCGGCGTATTTCTTATGAAACAGTTCTACGAGAGCATTCCCGATGACCTGTGTGAAGCCGCGAGGATAGACGGCCTCTCCGAGTACCAGATATACAGGAAGATCATGCTGCCGCTGTCCAAGCCGGCACTGGCTACACTTATCATATTTACGTTTGTCAACACATGGAATGATTATCTTGGACCGCTTATCTATCTGAAATCACAGGAGAAGAAAACGATCCAGCTTGGACTGAAAATGTTCATATCACAGTATTCATCGGATTACGGTCTGATAATGGCTGGATCAATGCTGTCGCTGATCCCGGTGCTGATCGTATTCCTGTGTTTCCAGAATTACTTTGTGGAGGGTGTTGCAAACACCGGACTGAAAGGATAAATATGGCAACTCTATCATTAAAAGTACTTGATAAATCAGGAAATACCCTTGCAGTGGCAAGCGGTGAGGATTTTGTCGATCTGGTCTATGCAGCCGGATATTCGGAAGGGGATGTCATAGAACTGCAGTCTTCCGAAAATAACATACATATCAATTGGATGGTTGATGATGCGCTTCAGGAAGCATTTGTATATGTTACCGACACGGTAAAGTATGATATACCGTTCGGTGAGGCAAGGATCAGTTATTCACCGAAGGTCTTTTCCGGAAACAGACATTACATGTATGCCAAAGTTGCACAGCCGGAGGAGGTATATACATACCGGAATCTTGCGTTAAATCCGGCGGACCAGCACAAGGATGTTCCCTGTTATCCTCATGCGAGTGCAAACGTGGAGACAAGGGGAGAGAGCGTTTTTGCCGCCAAAAACGCGATTGACGGAGTCAGGGCAAATCTGTCACACGGAGAATGGCCTTATGAGTCATGGGGTATAAACAGACGCGAAGATGCCTGTATGAAGCTTGAATTCGGAAGAAGGATATGCACCGACAGGATAGTGTTTTATACCCGCTCGGACTTTCCGCATGATAATTACTGGACGGAAGTTACGGTTGAGTTCTCAGACGGTACATCTGAGAAATTTCCGCTTAAAAAAACCGCACTTGCACAGGAGCACAGATTTGCAAAGAGGATGATCGATCAGCTAATACTCAAGGATCTGATAAAATCCGAAGAGCCTTCACCGTTCCCCGCTCTTACACAGATCGAGGTATACGGGACAGTGTGTGGTGATGATGATAAAGACTGAGCAGGAAAAAATGAACGGATATGAGGAGATCGGATCTGCCGATATAACGGCAGGTCTTGATTTTGCGCGTGATCAGATACTCAGGGTTCTGCCTGATTTTACGGAATCATTTCAGCCGGCATACAGCGTGAACAATTTCTACGAACCGTCTGAAAACACGGACTGGACGAACGGTTTTTGGACAGGTCAGATCTGGCTTGCATATGAGTATATTAAAAGAACTCATCCCGAATATACGGCTGATATCGACAGGTTATATCATGCAGGCACGGTTCAGGTGCAGAGCTTTCTTGAACGTATAAGAAAAAAGATCAGTGTGGATCATCATGATATGGGATTTCTCTATTCACCTTCATGCGTGGCGGCATACAAATTAACGGGCAATAACGATGCACGATCTGCAGCCGTACTTGCCGCCGATCAGCTTCTGACACGTTTTCAGCCCGTCGGTGGATTCCTGCAGGCATGGGGGCCGATGGACCAGAAGGAAAACTACCGGCTTATCATAGACTGTCTTTTAAATTTGCCGCTTTTGTTCTGGGCATCGGACGAGACCGGAGATGACAGATACAAAGAGATCGCATTAAAGCATATACGCACCGCCGTCTCAAATGTCATATGTGAAGACGGGAGCACATGGCATACGTATTTTTTTGATCCCTTAACGGGAAAACCGGATCACGGGGAAACCTGCCAGGGATACAGGAACGGATCGGCATGGTCGCGAGGTCAGGCCTGGGGGATCTATGGAATGGCGATCGCATACAGGTATACTGAGGATCCGGAATATATAAAACTGTTTTATCGTGTTACGGATTATTTCCTTGAGCATCTTCCGGATGATCTGATACCGTATTGGGATCTGGAATTTACTTCGTGGACCGTCAAACAGCTTGAGGATGATCCCCAGCCTCTTGATTCATCTTCCGCATCGATCGCGGCATGCGGTATGCTGGAAATGTCAAAGTACCTGCCCAAAGAGACGGCAACACTTTACATCGGATATGCGAAGAAAATAATGAAGGCCGTTTATGATACATGTGCCGTGCATGATCATACTGTATCAAACGGGCTTGTGCTGCACAGCACTTACTCAAATCATTCACCGTATAATACCTGTAATCACTACGGGGTTGATGAGTGTAATTCCTGGGGAGACTATTTTTACATGGAGGCGCTCACGCGTCTTGACTGCGATTGGGAGGTGTACTGGTAGATTGAAGGGTACCGAGTTTTTAAATCTTGACCGGTTAAACACTAAAGAAGATTTCAGGGATCTTCTCTTTGCAATACTGGGTCCTCTTGAAAAGCGATACAGCAGTACATGTACAGCTATTGACACCGACAGGGTTTATGCTCACTATGATGCGGCGGCGGCTGACATGGAGGCTTTTTCAAGACCTTTGTGGGGACTTGTCCCCGTGTGGGCTGATACTGGGGAAAATATGGAGGATAACGGCATATCTTCCGGGTTTGCGGATATATACCGCAGGGGACTTACCGAGGGAACGGATCCGAATTCTTCCGGATACTGGGGCGATTGCAAACCGTTTGACCAGCGTTTTGTTGAAATGGCGGCGATCGCGTACGGAATGCTGTTCGCGCCGCATGTTCTGTGGGACCCGCTTGGTGAACAGGCCAAAAAGGATCTGGCAGATTATCTTAACCGGATCAATGATATGGAACTCCCGGTATGTAACTGGATATTATTTGCGGTACTTGTAAACATCGCACTGAAAAAAAGAAATATGCCGTATCGCCGGGATATGGTTGACAGATATTTGGACGGATTGGAAACCTTCTATCTTGGAGAAGGTTGGTATTGTGACGGTGATTCCGGCCAGAAAGATTATTATGTTTCATTTGCCATACATTTTTACTGTCTTGTCTATTCTAAGGTCATGGATGGGGAGGACCCAGACAGGTGCATATTGTATAGGAAGCGCGCCATGGAGTTTTCGAAGCAGTTCATATACTGGTTTGATTCTGACGCAGATGCGATCCCGTTCGGCAGATCGCTTACGTATCGTTTTTCTCAGGCGGCGTTTTTCTCGGCATGTCTTATGGCCGGTCTGGAGCCGTTTCCCATGCCTGTTATGAAGGCGCTTATAACAAAGCATTTAAGGAGCTGGCTTGCCAGAGACATTTTTGATCAAAACAGAATGCTTACCATCGGGTACGGTTACGCCAATCTGAATATGAGTGAGCGTTATAACGCGCAGGGCTCCCCATACTGGGCAATGAAGATATTCGCTTTCCTGATGCTTCCCGAAGATCATCCGTTCTTTAAGGCTGCTGCCGCAACTGATAAGGAACTTATGTGGAAAAAACAGGTATGCTCAATGAAGTATGCTGATATGCTCGTATATCACTATGGCGATCATACCACTGCTTTTGTGCCCGGAGTATACAGTCCGAACGGCCACGGACATATCGTCGAGAAGTATTCCAAATTTGCATATGATTCCAAATTCGGGATCAGCATCAGCCGCTCACAGTATGAATTGTGTGAATGTGCGCCGGACTGTATGCTTGCGTTTCTGATAGGCGGATATGTATATGTAAGAAGGATCTGTGAGGATCATACGATAACGGAATCATCTGTTATTTCCGTATGGAGCCCGTATCCGGGAATCAGGGTAAAAACGACAGTCACACCGGATGAGAACGGTCACGTTCGCCTGCATGAGATCGACAGTACGATCGACTGTACTGCAATTGACAGTGGTTTTGCCGTAAGGCGGGACGATACGGCGGATGTTGAAATGAAAGTAAATGACGATAAAAACACAAGCAGTGTCATTAATAAGTATTGCGGATGCATCGTGACAGGGAATATTATTGAGGGTAATACCGGTGATGTTTGTGCCTGTTCTTACACGGCTGATCCCAATACCCATCTTCTGTATCCGAAAACAATGATCCCGGCTGTGCGGTACCTGATCAAAAAGGGCAGGAGTGTTTTGAAGACGGATGTAATCAGCAAATGGAACCATATTAAGACAATTTCAAAGGAGGAATGAAGAATATGGAAGTAAGAACGGCAGCATCGCCAAAGGACGTAAAGTATTATGATACCCAAAGGCTGAGGGAGGAATTCCTGATACCTGAGGTGTTTAAAAAGGATGAGATCACATTTGTGTACAGCCACGTGGACAGGATCATCACAGGCGGTGCCATGCCCGTGAATTGTGAACTGAAGCTAAATGCGGCTGATGAACTCAGAGCGGAATATTTCCTTGAAAGACGTGAAATGGGTGTGATCAATATCGGCGGAAACGGCAGCATAAAGGCAGACGGAAAAGTTTATCCCGTAGCACACAGAGAAGCCATGTATCTCGGCATGGGTACAAAAGAGATATCTTTTATGAGCGATGATGGATCGAATCCGGCCAAGTTTTATATCAATTCAACTCCGGCACACAGATCATGTCCGACTGTTGTGATCAGGCAGGAAGGAACACCGGAGGAAGGTGTTGTTATAGTTAAAGATGAGAACAAAGTCCACCTCGGATCACTGGAAGAATCCAACGTAAGAACGATATGTAAGTATATACTCCCGGGGCAGGTGGAAAGCTGTCAGCTTGTAATGGGAATGACACATCTTGAACCCGGAAGCGTATGGAATTCCATGCCGTGTCACACGCATGACCGAAGGATGGAGGTATATCTGTATTTTGAAGTTCCCAAGGACGGTTTTGTAATGCATTACATGGGAGAACCTGATGAAACAAGACATATCGTCATGAGAAACGAGCAGGCTGTGATCTCTCCCAGCTGGTCGATACATTGCGGATGCGGATCGTCAAATTATACGTTTATATGGGGAATGGCGGGAGAAAACCAGGTATTCTCCGACATGGATGATGTAACAACCGATATGTTAAGATAACGGCCCTAATATTCTGAAGGAGGAAATAAACATGGGTATATTGAACAGTTTTTCACTTGAAGGAAAAGTAGCATGGGTCACCGGAGCATCCTACGGGATCGGGTTTGCGATAGCAACCGCTTATGCTCAGGCGGGAGCCACAATAGTATTCAACGATATAAACAGGGAACTCGTTGATAAGGGACTTGCGGCATATAAGGAGAAAAATATAAAAGCATACGGCTATGTATGTGATGTTACGGATGAAGAGGCCGTAGGTGCGCTGACAAAGCAGATAGAAGAGGAAGTCGGCAGGATCAACATTCTCGTTAACAATGCCGGTATAATAAAGCGTATCCCCATGTGCGAAATGAGTGCGGA
>DFGA01000038.1:17371-121897 GCA_002371615.1 Lachnospiraceae bacterium UBA3762
TCTATGATAGAGATGGGCGGAGGAAAGATCATCAATATCTGCTCCATGATGTCGGAATTGGGAAGGGAAACGGTATCCGCATATGCGGCTGCAAAGGGAGGCCTGAAGATGCTTACGAGAAACATCGCATCCGAATATGGCAAATACAATATACAGTGTAACGGTATCGGACCCGGCTATATCGCGACTCCTCAGACCGCGCCGCTTAGGGAAAAACAGCCTGACGGAAGCAGACATCCGTTTGATTCGTTCATCATAAGCAAGACACCGGCTGAACGTTGGGGAAGTACGGACGATCTGATGGGGCCGGCTGTATTTCTTGCATCGGCTGCATCTGATTTTGTAAATGGTCATGTTTTGTACGTTGACGGTGGTATACTTGCATATATCGGAAAACAGCCCGGTTAAAAAACAAACAGATGATTCATAAGGAGAATAAAATGGACAGGATCGTAACTTTCGGTGAGATAATGCTGCGGCTGGCGCCAAACGGCTATTACAGATTTTTTCAGGATGACCAGCTTCAGGCCACTTTCGGAGGAGGAGAAGCAAATGTGGCGGTCTGCCTGGCGAATTTCGGGATGGATGCCGCTTTCGTGACCAAGCTTCCGGAAAATCCGATAGGACAGGCTGCCGTCAATTCGCTCAGATATTTCGGTGTTGATACCGGCTTTATCTCAAGAGGAGGCGACAGAATAGGTATATACTTCCTTGAGAAGGGGGCATCGCAGAGAGGAAGCGTGTGTGTATATGACAGGGCACATTCCGCGATCGCCGAAGCCTCACCGTCCGATTTTGACTGGGATAAGATATTTGACGGCGCAGGGTGGTTTCACTTTACCGGGATCACTCCGGCGCTCGGGGGTGATCTTCCGAAAATATGCCTTGAGGCATGCAAAGCGGCAAAGGAGCGCGGCGTGAAGATAAGCTGCGATCTTAACTACAGGGCAAAACTGTGGACAAGAGATCAGGCCCGGGAAGCAATGACGGATCTGTGTGAATATGTGGATGTGTGCATCTGTAACGAGGAGGATGCAAAGGATGTGTTCGGAATAGAAGCCGAGGGAAGCGATATTACCGGGGGCGTGCTGAATACGGACGGATACAGGTCGGTAGCAAAGCAGCTTGCGGATAAGTTCGGATTTGAGAAGGTTGCCATAACGCTTCGATCATCGATATCCGCAAATGACAA
The DNA here is from genome assembly GCA_002371615.1 of Lachnospiraceae bacterium UBA3762. Taxonomy (GTDB): domain Bacteria; phylum Bacillota; class Clostridia; order Lachnospirales; family Lachnospiraceae; genus UBA2868. Next base: position 18,564 of record DFGA01000038.1, read on the forward strand.
TGACTGGCAGGGGATGCTGTATGACGGCAGCGACTGCTTATTCTCCAAAAAGTATCATCTTCATATCGTTGACAGAGTCGGCGGAGGAGACAGTTTCGGCGCCGGACTCATATATTCGCTTGTAAACGGTTATTTGCCGCAGGATACGATCGAATTCGCAGTGGCTGCATCAGCTCTTAAACATTCGATAGAAGGAGATCTTAACAGGGTTACGGTTTCCGAGGTCAAAAAGCTTGCAGGCGGCGACGGATCGGGAAGGGTTCAAAGATGATATGCCGCATCATCAGGAGGTGTTAGACATTGAACGAGATTCTTACGAAAATACATGACATAGGCATCATTCCGGTTATTGCGATCGATGATGCCTCCAAGGCAGTTCCTCTTGCCGAGGCACTTGTTCGCGGAGGACTTCCGGCTGCCGAGGTGACATTCAGGACGGAGGCTGCGGAGGAAGCAATCAGGGAGATAGTTTCAAAGGTGCCTCAGATGCTTGTGGGCGCAGGAACCGTTCTGACGAAGGAGCAGGCTGACAGGGCGATAGCAGCAGGTGCCCGGTTTATCGTAAGTCCCGGATTCAATCCGGAAATAACAGGCTATGTTATCGATAAGGGTGTGTGCATGCTTCCCGGTACGGCAACGGCGGGAGAGATGGAGCAGGCAATGATGCTCGGCCTCGAAGCGGTCAAGTTTTTCCCGGCCGAACAGAACGGAGGAGTTGAAAAACTCAAGGCTCTTGCGGGACCGTACAGGGGGCTTTACTGGATGCCGACCGGCGGTGTTAATACCGGTAATCTTTATGACTATTTGAGTTTTCCACAGGTTCTCGCATGCGGCGGAACATGGATGGTCAAAAAGGATCTCATAGAAAACGAAAAGTGGGATGAGATCACTTCGATATGCAAAGATGCGGTAAAGACGATGCTCGGTTTTGAGATCCGCCATATAGGCATAAACATAGAAGATGAAGAAGAGGCCGTACAAAGTGCCCGCACGTTATGCGCTTTGTTTGATCTTGAGTACAGGCGGGGGGATGCCTCTATATTTGCAGGTACCGGATTTGAGATCATGAAAAGAGTGCAAAAGGGAGAGTACGGTCATATTGCCGTAGCGGTATCCGATGTGGACAGAGCGATATATCATCTTGCAAGACGAGGAGCATTGTTTGACGAAGATACAAGAAAGAGCGACGGGAAGGGAACAAAGTTTATCTATTTAAGCGGCGAGATCGGAGGATTTGCGATCCACCTGGTCAGAAAGTAAACATATTGCATTTACAGGCCCGGGAATGCCCCGGGCTTTCTGTTTGAATAAGGTTCCTTTTCCGTCAGGTGGGAATTTAGGAATTGCCTGTAGTTATCTGATAGAAATCAGAGGACTACGGGTAATTTTTTGTTTTAAAAAAATTCGACTAAAAGTCGAAAAATTATTGACAAATGATTTTCGGGCACGTATTATATAATCGACTATCGGTCGATAGTGGATATGATCATAGAAAGGACTGTATATGAAAAAGGGAGAAAGAAGAAAGCAGGAGCTGCTAAAGATTGCGTACCGGATGTTCATAGAAAAAGGATATGAGAATACAAGCATTGATGAGATTATTACTGAGGCCGGCATTGCAAAAGGAACCTACTATTATTACTTCGAGAGTAAAGAAGCAACTCTTGAAGCTGTCATTGACATGATGATCGAAGAAGAGGTCGGCAGGGCAAAAGAGGTTCTTGCCGCTTCCATGCCGGTACCCAGGAAGCTGGTTTCGGTCATTTATTCTCTTCGTCCTGTACAGGATGAGCAGGTTATAGCAAAAGCTCTTGATGCGAAGGAAAATATCGTTATGCACGAGAAGACCAACAGACGAATTGTTGAGGAAGCAGTTCCTCTTCTGACAGAGGTTGTGAAGGAGGGGATTTCGCAGGAGATATTTAACTGTACCAATATAGAGGAGAGAGTTAAGATGCTGCTTATCATGAGCCAGCAGATGTTTGATGATGGCATTTTTACTGACAGAGATGTAGAAGTGTATGTAGATATGGTTGAGAAGGCGCTCGGAGCAAAGAGCGGAACTATGAGTTTTATCGTTGAATTGATAGGTAGGCCACCCCGGTGGGGTGAGAAGTGAGCTTCTAATGGAGTGGCTCTCAAGAAAGATATCAGGAGGGAATAATGAATAATTTGCAATTAACAAATGATAAAGATGAATACAGATACAGACCGGTGCTTTTCTTTATATGCGCATATTTCTTTACTTGGATATTTTGGATACCGGCGATATTTGTTTCGGAGACGACAGGCGCCGTGCTTATGTTAATCGGCCTCATAGCACCTGCGGTCGTATCTACGGTATTTGTGCTTGTATCCGGGAACGCTGAATTAAAGCAGGATCTTAAAGATAAAATCATAGGCTTTTATAAAGTAAAATGGATAAATGTATTTTGGGCTGTTATTGTTTTTGCTTTGATCGTAGTTTTTTCTATTTTGCTGTCGCTTCCGTTCGGGCAATCCATAAAGCAGTTTTCCTTTACAGAAGACTTCTCCTTTACCGGTGTGGGAATAGGTACCGCTTTTGTGACTATAACGGTTGCATCCATAATCGAAGAGGTCGGATGGAAGGGCTATTGTGAGGATTCTATAGGTCAGTATATGAACTGGTTCTTGGAATCACTGCTTTTCGGTATATTGTGGTCACTTTGGCATTTGCCGCTTATCTTCATTGAGGGAACATATCAGGCGGGACTTATGGTTAATCCTTTATATGTCATCAATTTCTTTGTAAGCGGAATTCCGCTCGGCTATATCATTACATGGGTGTATCTGGTAAGTGACAGGTCGATCCTCGCCTGCATGATTTTTCATCTGTTTGTAAACTTTATGCAAGAGAAGATCGCAATGACCCCGGAAACAAAATGTGTGGAAACCATCGTAGTTATTATAGCAACGGTGATTATAGTGATGTGTAATAAGAAAATGTTTTTCGAAACTGATCATGTTGGGAGACTTCTTAAGACACGGTTCGGGGAGAATGAATAATATGAGTTCGGGATTTAAGAAATTTTTGATTTTGTGGACAGGGGAGCTTATATCGTCCATAGGTGGCGGCCTGACAAGCTTTGGACTTGGTGTATATGTGTTTCGGGAGACCGGAAGTGCGACGGGAATGGCACTGGTGACTTTACTTGGATTTCTTCCGACATTACTGCTCAGCGTTCCGGCGGGCGTACTGGCAGACCGCTATGACAGAAGACTTCTTATGATGATCGGGGACGGGTGTTCAGGGCTTGGAATCCTGTATATTCTGATATGCATGATGCGTGGAGGAGCCGGCCTTGTGCAGATCTGCATCGGAGTATTTGTAAGTGCGGTGTTCTCATCACTTCTGGAGCCGTCTTACAGGGCTACGATAACCGACATTCTTTCTAAAGAGGAATTTTCAAAAGCAAGCGGGCTTGTGTCGTTGGCCGGCAGTGCAAGGTATCTGTTTTCGCCTATAATAGCAGGATTTCTGCTGGGTGTAAGCGATATATCGCTTCTGCTTATAATTGATATCTGCACATTCTTTGTAACTATAACTGCAACAGCAATCGTAAGGAAAGGGATTGCCACCAAAACCGTCCCGGATAATCTGTCTTGGGCGGAAAGCTTGAAAGAGGGCTGGAATGCAGTTCTCGGGACCAGAGGTGTTTTCATGCTGATCATGGTGTCTTCGGCTATTACAATGTTTATGGGGATTTTGCAGATACTTGTGGAGCCTATGGTTCTATACTTCGCGGACGCGAAAACACTTGGTATCACTGAAACTATATGCGCCTGCGGCATGCTTTTATCGGGACTGTTTCTTGGAACCTGCGGGATAAAAAGAGGGTACGTTAAAGTTCTGCAAGCATCGTTCTTCATGGCAGGGATTTTCATGATGGGTATGTCATTATTTGAAAATATCATACCGATCTGCATCTTTGGAGCACTATTCTTCGCCATGCTTCCGCTTGCCAATAATGCAATGGATTATCTTGCCAGGACAAATATCCCGGATGAGCTGCAGGGCAGAGCATGGGGGTTTATAGGTTTTCTCTCGCAGATAGGCTATGTTGTTGCATATGCTGTCTCGGGCCTTGCAGCAGACGGCTTCGGGGCTTTGACGGGAAAAGGTGTGGGCCGGGGAGCCGCTATTATGATATTTATCTCAGGCGTTCTTCTTTCCGTTACGGCATTAACACTGCTCAGACTTTCTGCGATTAAAGAATTGGAAAACGTGAAGCAATGAATGTTGAGAGACACGCCATTTAAAGCTCGCTTCGCGCGTAGGCCACGGTTACGGCGTAAATTCCTCATAACCGTATACCACTTCATTGTCTGCATTTAAATACAGGTACATAAGGGCGGTGTTTTCCTCGTCCTCACCGTGTCTGTTTATATATTCGGCCATATCGTTTGTATACATGAACTTATGGAAGCCGTCAGAGGGATACTGCACATAAAAAGGTGTGTACTGCCCGGCGGCAAGTTTATATTCGCGGTAATTCTCATCCGGGATCACCATTTCGTAATCGTCCAGAAATTCCGCATCTTCAAGGTGATATTTAGCGATAAGATCATCATCCCCGCTTCCTACCATAATTACTTCTCTTGCCATGATACTGTCTTTTTGAGGAGCTTTCATATTGCAATTTATACGTTTTACGGCACTTTTTCCTTCGCCGGCGGAGGAGAGGGCATCTGATTTTCCGGTAAGGGTAAGAGATGACAGATACAGGCTTCCGAATGAAGAGTCGGGAATGGGCGGATTGTTGCCGTTAAGGCCGTAATCATTGTCGGTCTCTACCGTGTATACGTATGCGTAGATTTTTCCGTTTGAGTTAAAATCATTTAATACAAATCTCCCCTCGCCCTGGAGATTGTCGCCTCCTTCGGGGTACCAAAAGGCGTGATCAGAGTGCTGGCCGCAAAGAGCAACCTTGTCATACGACATAACGGGAGCATCCTTCGGAGATGTTACATATACGTCGTCCGGGTTATAACCATGATTTCCGTATATGTGCTGCAGGCACTCATCCACAAACAGTTCACCATTGCCATACAGATCATATTCTCCGCCGACTTCAAAGCAGGCGTTGATAACTCTGAATTTGCCGTCAATACTCTCATCAACGAACCGGTAGGTTCCGTCACTGTTAAGCTCCGATACAGTGTTTTTAAGGCCGGGAAGCTTACACTTATTAACAAGAAAGGTCTGGTTTTGGTCCGAAATATTGCTGGAGAAAAAAGCGTAATTGTCAACCGTATTGATGATGGTGGCAAACGGGAGTTCCTCAGGCGTATCCTCGACGTAATCCCATTCTTCCCCGACATAAACTCCGAAGTGAGTGGGGGACAGCCACATCATCTCCTCCCCGTTGATGGCGGACGTTACCGCTCCGGCATCCATAAATACAAGGGAAGCCTCTTTGCCTTCGAGACCGTCTATTCCGTAGGGAGTAGAGTATTTGTACATAACACCGTCTATTATCTCCTCGGTATCGGGCTCGTGCTCATATTCGATATCTGCTATAGAGAGTGAATACATAAGTGGTCCGGCCATATGGACATTTTTGTCCAAGTGACCGCTGAAATTACAAATATATACGGTACCGTTTTCGTATCCCGGACCTATAGAGCCCATATCACTGTCATGGAATTCTCCGGTAAAGGATCCGTCCGGGTTAATACTAAGCTCGGTTGACCATCCGCCTGCTCCGCTTGAGAATGTGTATGCCCACTCGGACATGGCGGCAAAAACTTCAGAAGATTCAGCGGCATATATATCTCCGGCAACAGATCCGTTTATGCTCGTCCAGTCATCTTTATTGCCCGGTTCGGTATCTTCGGATTTCTCAGCCGGTGGTTCCGTGGCCACCGGTGTCTCTTCGGCAACGGGATTTTCTATAATATTTTTTCATGGCAGGCTCCCTGTTCTGTAATCGATTCTTGACATATTCTATCACAAATCCGATATAAAAATACGGAAAATCACGTAATAATAGTTGACATAAATCAAAAGAGAATGTATCATAATAATCGAGTAGACGAGGTTGACTAGGGGAGTCAATTTCGTGATTAATAAGGGAAATGATATACTTAAAGGGGATAGGTATATTATGAAACGCCGTATCATTATGGGAATGGTCGCGATACTCATGACACAGAGTATTGCGGCACTTTCCCCGATACAAACCTATAGCGCTACCGTATCTACCGGAACGGTCAAGACAAGGAGCGGATTTGTAAGATCATCCGCCACCTCCAAGTCGGCCGTTTCTTTCTGCGTCTCTTCGGGTGACGAAGTGGCGATCCTCGGGGAAGAAAAAGGGAAGGACGGCAACACCTGGTACAAAGTTGCCGTAGGAACTTCTGTTGGATATATCCGTTCCGATCTTGTATCCAAAACAAACAAGTCAACAAATGTAAGTGATTCGCTTGTAAAGAGTTCAAAGGCTGCTTCGGAGCAAAGTACGGCAACGGCAACACCTGCCGCCAAGAGCAGTGCGCCGGCAGTATCTTCACAGGCTGCAGGATCCGGAACCGTAAAAGGCACTTATGTAAGAATGCGTAAGAACGCATCACTTAATTCCGGGGTTGTTACTTATCTTAATACCGGTGATGTTGTGAGTATTCTTGCAGAAGGAAAGGCAAGCGACGGTCAGATATGGTATCAGGTTAAAAAAGATGACCAGACCGGTTTTGTCAGAAGCGATCTTATCAATAAAGCGGCATCGCCTGTAGCGAACACGGCAGCATCAACAACCGCACAAACAACATCAGCCACACAAACAGCATCAAACACGGATGCTTCGGGAGTGGTCAAAAAGGTTGAACCGGGTGTCGGGGTTGTCAAAGGAATAAACGTCAGGATCAGAAGCGCTGCCGGAACAACGGGAGATATTGTGGGAACGGTCAGCACAGGCTCGGGATTAAAACTCCTCGGTGTCGAGAAAGGAACCGACCGGGACTGGATCAAGATAGAAACCACGCTGGACGGCAAGGCGGTCAGCGGTTATATAGCAAGAGACTACGTGACAGTGACCAAAGAAGTCAAAGAGGTGACACAGTCGACGCAGACGCTGATAGGCAGCGATATGTCACCGACGGTAAGCAGCACGGAGCAGAACTCTTCGGACAAGGACAAAACGGATAAAGTCGGCAAAACCGACAAAACCGACACCGGGCCGATCACAGGCCAGGCTTCAATAAAAGGAGTGGGGGTCAGGGTGAGACAGGAGCCGGTTGATGGCAGCATAGTCTGCCAGCTGTCCACGGGACATCCGCTTACCATCAACAAAGACACAGACGGAAGTGATAACTGCACCTGGTATCAGGTGTCTTTTTCATATTTAGGAAGTGAACGCGAAGGGTATGTCAGATCCGATCTTGTAACCCTTGCAGAGTCCGAAGAAAACACGGCACCGCCCGGAGATGAGGAGTTCGAGAAATCAATCGCGGAGTTTCCCGACGGATACAAGAATTCGCTCCGGTCTCTTCACGCGAAGCACCCGAAGTGGCAGTTTGAAGCCGTAAATACAGGGCTTGAATGGTCAAGCGCCCTTGCTGCGGAATCCTCGGTAGGCAAAAACCTTGTTTCCAAAAATTCGATCGCTTCGTGGAAGTCAACTGCACCGCAGGCTTATAATCAGACTACAAACCAGTGGTATACATTCGATGGCGGAAGCTGGGCATCAGCCTCAGGCGAGCTTATCGCTTACTATATGGATCCGAGGAATTTTTTGAACGAAAGCGGAATATACATGTTTGAAAAGCTTGATTATTCACAGTCCCAGACAACTGCCAGCATTTCCAAAATGCTGACCGGAACATTCATGAGCGGGGAAGTTACCGATACGGACGGGACAACATTCAGCTATGCCGAGAAGTTCAGAGAGGTTGGAGAGGCTACGGGTGTATCACCGTACCTTCTTGCGGGACGCGCTCTTCAGGAGATGGGTATAAAAGGAGCAAGCCAAAGCTGTACCGGAACGGTTCCCGGATATGAAGGATACTTTAACTTTTTCAACGTCGGGGCATATGCTTACGGCGGCAGAAGCGCAACAGTCAACGGCCTTATATATGCGACCGGAACAGATGACGGATATATGCGTCCGTGGAACACGCGGGCAAGATCGATATACGGCGGTGGGAAATACCTTGCCGAGAAATATGTATCAAAGGGGCAGAACACACTGTATTTCCAGAAGTTTAATGTTGTCAACAAAGAGAATACACTTTATTCGCACCAGTATATGTCAAACATACAGGCTGCTTCCTCGGAAAGCTCCAGACTCGCACTTGCGTATCTTGGGGACGACGAGGAACTCAAATTCAGAATACCGTATTATCAGAATATGCCTGAAACGCTGTGCGCAAAGCCTGTATCGGATTCCAATCCGAATACATACCTTGCGTCGCTTTCCGTCAGTGGCGGCGAGTTGAAACCTGCATTCTCCGGGGTTACGGACAAGTATACGGTGACAGTTGATGCGGATCAGGAAACAGTTGAAATATCAGCTACAGCGGTAAGCGCATCGTCATCTGTCGGAGGTGTCGGTACATACCCGATACAGCCGGGAGAAAATACGCTATATGTCGGTTGTAAGGCTCAGAACGGGGCAGTTAAAGCATACACGATAACAGTTATCAGATAAAAAGGAGTAGGACATGAAACAGACGGCCAAAATCATTACAGCAGTTCTTTTCGTTTCGGCGGTACTATTTGCCGGTGCCGAAAATGTTTATGCGGAAGGACTCAACGTATCGGTGGACAAGGAAAACTGCGATATAGGAGACACAGTCACGGTTACTGTGGATGCCACGGCCCTTGAAGGTACGGCTCCGGCAGATATTCAGGTTGAGTTCGACAGCAACAGACTTAATTTTGTCAACTGCTCGGTTCAGTACGGCGGTGGCGGAGGAGGTCTTGTGACATTTAAAGAGAGCAACGCAACCGTTGAATTTACGACACTCTCGGGTGGCAATGCGGAAGTTAAGGTGACTGCTACAGCGGAAGACGCAGCAGAGCCGGAAACAGCATCTGTATCGATAGCGGTTGCGGGCGAAGATACGGCGGCCGCCCTCGGAGAAGGTGTGCAAAGTGATCTCGGCGTAAGCCCCGGAACGATAGATATCCAGGACGGAAGAGTGATACAGACTGTTTTTGCCGATGAATTCAAGCCTATTCTTTTTCACAAAGAGGTTACGGATTATAATGGTCAGCAGGTTGAGTGCGCCAAATTCGACATGGGCGATATGACTCTTTTATATACGACCGATGCCTCCGGAGCAGACGGAAAGTTTATGATATATGATCAGGCGACAGGAAACTTTGATGACTTCAGAATGATTCAGGGGATTGAAAATCGTTTTATCATCGTTCTTGCTGATTGCGAAGGCGAAATCCCTGCCGGATATACAAAAGCGGTTCTTGATTGGAACGGTCAGACATTGACAGCATTTATGGAAGAGGATGTTGCTGCCGGAACCTCGGCGGCTGTAAACGGTATCGATCCCGCTGATTTTTTCCTTGTATATGCGGTAAGCTCCGAGGGAAACAAGGGGTGGTACAGATATGACAAGAATGAAGGAACTTATCAGAGATATATCATTGCCACATCGGCGGAAGGTTCTGAAGGAGAGGGAGTAGCGGCCCCGGAAGAGACAGAGGAAGCGGGATTGCTTGATGATTATATACCCGGCAACATACAGTCGCTTCTTCTGATCATATTTGTGGCATTGGCATTGATATTAATCATTACGGTTATTATACTTGCCGTAAGACTTCACGAGTATGCAGAGGATCTTGATGCAATATACGAAGGTGGTTACTATGAAGATGATGAAGAGGATGACGATGAAGAAGATGAGGATGATGAAGAAGAGGTTTTACACCGCACACGGCGTGCAGGAGCTGTAACCGCCGCATCCCTTGTCGGCAGGTCTATGTCCGATGATGACGAAGAGGACGAGGATGATGACGATGACGAAGAGGACGAGGATGACGAAGAAGACGACAACGAAGAAGATGAGGATGAAGCAGACGAAGAAGATGAAGATGATTCCGAAGAAGATGTAGGATCCGATGACGAAGAAGATGATGATGATGACGACGAAGAAGATGAAGAAGATGATGATGACGAAGATGATGAGGATATTTATGAAAGACCTCTGACGAGAAAAGAACGAAAGGAACTCGAAAGAGAGAGGAAAGAAAGGGAACGCGAGGAAAAATGGCGCCTAAAAGAGGAAAAGAAGGCTGCAAAGAGACGCGCGAAAGGATATGAAGAGGCAACTCCGATGGACTGGAGCAGCTTTGAGAAGGAACGTGATCAGGAAGGCGGAAACGCAAGAAAATCGCAGCAAAGCGCAAAACTTCCTCCGCGCAAAAAAGTAGTAAGGGACGAAGAAATACAGGAGGCCGAACAGCCGCGTGCATTGAAGGAAGAAGAGCAAAGAGAACGGCAAAGGAGACTGTTTGAACAACAGCAGCGTATCGAGGAACAGCGAAGAATAGAGAATGAGCAGCTCGAGGCTGAAAGACTCAGACAGCAGCAACAGTTTATCGCGTCAAGAAACGAGGAACCGGATCTTGATGAGGACTTCCAGTTTGAATTCCTGAATCTTGACTGAAGGAGAAACATATGGCACGAAAATACACTGAAAAAGCATGGTCGGTGCTGACTATGGCCGGACAGTTGTCGGCACAGTTTAAGCACGGTTACATAGGAAGCGAACATTTGCTTCTGGCCCTTTGCATGGAAAAGAGCGGCGTTGCAGCAAATGTGCTTCTTGCAAATGATGTAGACGAGGAAAAAGTTATAAGACTTATCGATGAACAGATCGCGCTTCCGGGAAGAGTAGCCCAAAAGGAGAGGGAAGGCTTTACACCGAAGGTTGAGGCGATCCTTGACCTGGCACAGGAACTTGCGGAGTCTTTTGATTGTGATGAGATCGGAACAGAGCATCTGCTTCTTGCGATAATAACCGATTCCGATAATCTTGCAGTACGTCTTATCAATACACTGTCGGTTAATCCGCAGAAACTGTTTGCCGACACTCTTGTTGCGATGGGAGAAAATCTCGAAGACTACAAGGAGCAGATTAAGGCAACCGGAAAACAAAACAGTATGGGACAGGGTATGCTTATAGACCGGTACAGCAGGGATCTGACGGCTCTTGCTGCCGAGGGTAAACTTGACCCGGTTGTAGGGAGAGATGCGCAGATCACCCGGATGATCCAGACTCTTTCAAGAAGGACGAAAAACAATCCCTGTCTTATAGGTGAACCTGGTGTTGGAAAAACAGCGATAGTTGAAGGACTTGCCCAGCGTATAGTTAACGGGGATGTCCCCGAGACCGTTGCGGACAAGAGACTTCTGACGCTTGATTTGTCTGCAATGGTTGCAGGCAGCAAGTACAGGGGTGAGTTTGAAGAGAGAATAAAACGTGTTATAAGCGAAGTGACAATGGAAGGAAACATCCTTCTGTTCATGGACGAGGTGCACACCATCATCGGAGCTGGCGGCGCTGAGGGATCGATCGATGCAAGTAACATATTAAAACCGTCACTTGCCCGCGGAGAGGTCCAGTTGATCGGCGCAACCACCTATGATGAATACAGAAAGCATATAGAAAAAGATGCGGCACTTGAGAGAAGATTCCAGCCGATCTACGTGGAAGAGCCTTCCGAGAGTGACTGTATTGCGATACTAAAGGGTATTGCCCCGAGATACGAGAAACATCATAACGTTAAATATGATGAGGATGCACTTGAGGCAGCGGCAAAGCTGTCTGCAAGATATATAAATGACAGATTCCTTCCGGATAAGGCAATCGATCTTATCGATGAAGCTGCATCAAAAGTACGGCTGGCTAATCTTGCAGGCCCGAAGGATGCGGGAGAGCTAAAAGAGAAGCTTCGTGAGATCGAAAAGCGCGAGGAAGAGTGCCTTAAGAACAATGATATCGAAGGATTTTCCGAAGCAAAGCACGAAGCGGAGAAAATCGCCAAAACAATAGAACGGAAAAAGGCCGGAAGGAGAGCAAAAGAACATACCGTTGTAACGAAAGCAGATATAGAAAGCGTTGTCGCACAGATTACGAAGATCCCTACGGAAAGGCTGTCGGAGACGGAAAGCAGCAAACTCCTCAGGCTTGAGAAGGAACTGTCTGCGTCCGTTATAGGACAGGATGAAGCGGTAGGTGCGGTATCACGTGCGATAAAAAGAGGCCGTGTCGGTCTCAAGGAAGCCGGAAGGCCAATCGGATCATTCCTGTTCCTCGGCCCTACAGGTGTCGGTAAAACCGAGCTTTCCAAAACGCTTGCAAGAGTGCTGTTCGGAACTGAGAACGCACTTATACGTGTTGATATGTCGGAATATATGGAGAAGCATACCGTGTCCAAGATGATCGGATCGCCTCCGGGATATGTGGGATTTGAAGAGGGCGGACAGCTTTCCGAAAAAGTCCGCAGAAATCCTTATTCGGTCGTACTCTTTGACGAGATAGAGAAGGCCCATCCGGATGTGTTTAACATACTTCTTCAGGTTCTCGATGACGGACATATTACCGATTCAAACGGCAGAAAAGTCAGCTTCAAAAATACGATAATCATAATGACAAGTAATGCCGGGGCCAATCGTATAATAGATCCCAAGAAGCTTGGATTCATTACCCAGACGGATGAGAAGAGCGATCATGACCGTATGAAATCGGGTGTGATGGAAGAAGTCAAGAATACGTTCAAGCCTGAATTTATTAACCGTATAGATGAGATCGTGGTGTTCAGGACACTTAATGATGAAGATCTGAAAAAGATCGTATCGCTCCAGGTTAAGGATCTGTGCGCACGGGCTCTTGAAGCAAGGGGCATAAGGCTTCACATAACGGATTCTGCAAAGAAACTTGTGGCCGAAAAAGGAAATGACAAGAAATTCGGTGCACGTCCGATAAGGCGTGCGATCCAGACTATGCTTGAAGATCCGCTCTCTCTCGAGATACTTGAAGGAAAATTCAAAGAGGGCGATAACGTTACGATAGCGGCCAAGGGCGGCAAGATCGTATTCAGGTAGATCGCGGGATTTTTGTTTATAATACTTGTAGATTAATTATCTGTTTTAGAATATAATTAAAGTACGTTTTGGAGTTTACGAATAGGAGGGTTGTAAATGGCTGCAGTTTCTGAATTGATCCGCAAGGAAGACGGGGGAGCAATAAGTTTCGGTAACCACACACTTGAAGCTAAGGCGAAAGTGGAGGATTTTGATGCTTTTGGCAATTTATACAAGGTCAAAACATTTAAGGATTTTACAAAACTCGAAAGGGACGGAATGTTTGTATATGAGTCCGAACCCGGAACGAGCGTTAACAATTTCACCGTACATTCAGACGGCGTAAGTTTTGATGTTTGCGGTGACAAAGATGCGATGATCACGGTCGGCCTCAAGGAAGATACGGAATACGACGTTAATGTTGCAGGGCGTGATATCGGAAAGATTAAGACAAACCTTGGCGGTAAGCTCAGCCTTTCTGTTGAGCTTGAAGGCAAAGGAGAAATAAACGTAAAGGTTACAGAGTAATTAATGGCAAAAGGCAGACCTTCCACGGTGTTTTTCTGCAGTGAGTGCGGATATGAATCATCCAAATGGATGGGCCAGTGTCCTGCGTGCAAGGCATGGAATACATTAGTGGAGGAGCCGGCAGGCAGAACGACACAATCAGGCAGGAGCACATCCCGTACTGTTGCGCCGGAGCCGACAAGTGTAACGGCCGTATCGCTGGAATCATTTCAGAGGTACAAAACGGGGATGTCTGAACTCGACAGGGTTTTGGGAGGCGGTATAGTACCGGGCTCCCTTGTTTTGGTTGGAGGAGATCCCGGAATCGGAAAATCAACGCTCCTTCTGCAGGTGTGCAGGAATCTGGCCGCAGAAGGCAGAAAAGTGGTTTATATTTCCGGTGAAGAATCACTTTCGCAGATCAAGATGCGTGCAATGCGTATAGGGGACTTTGCCGACAGCCTACTGTTACTGTGCGAAACGAACCTTGACGACATAGAAGAAGTGATCAAAAAGCACAGGCCGGAAGTAGTTATAATAGACAGTATCCAGACTATGTATTCGGACAGTGTCACTTCCGCCCCCGGAAGCGTATCCCAGGTAAGGGAAGCGACCAATATCCTTATGGGGATTGCCAAGAGGGACCAGATCACGATTTTTATCGTGGGACACGTTACGAAAGAGGGAACCGTTGCGGGTCCGCGTGTTCTCGAACATATGGTGGATACGGTTCTGTATTTCGAGGGAGACCGTTATGCCTCATACAGAATAGTAAGGGCAGCCAAGAACAGGTTTGGTTCGACCAATGAGATAGGGGTTTTCGAGATGCGCTCGCAGGGACTTGCCGAGGTTAAGAACCCCTCAGAGTATATGCTTAGCGGACGCCCGAAAGATTCTTCCGGGTCATGCGTAGTCTGTGCCATGGAAGGAACGAGACCCATGCTTATTGAAGTTCAGGCGCTTGTTTGCAGATCGGGATTCGGAATTCCGAGAAGGCAGTCTGCCGGGATTGATCTTAACCGTGTTAATCTGTTGATGGCCGTACTTGAAAAGCGTATGGGACTTAAAATGGGTGAGTGTGACGCATACTTAAATGTTGCGGGCGGCATGAAGATGAATGAGCCTGCAATCGATCTTGGTGTGGCGCTTGCTGTAGTATCAAGTTTTACGAACACACCGATTCCCGAAGATATGGTAATGTTTGGCGAGATTGGGCTCTCAGGTGAAGTAAGATCGGTATCACTTGCAAATGTCAGGGTTGCGGAAGCAGCTAAGCTTGGCTTTAAAAGGATTATGATGCCGGAGGCAAACGCCGCCTCGCTTGAAAATGCAGGCGATGTAGCGATCATTGCGGTGGAGAGCCTGTCCGACGCAATCAAAACAATAAAATGATCATGAGGAAATAATGATGGTAAGAAGAATCTATGTTGAAAAGAAAAGTGCATATGCGGCGGCAGCAGGCGAACTGCTTTCGGATCTTAAAGGGTATCTCGGACTTGACGGGCTCCAAAAGGTCAGGATACTGATAAGATACGACGTTGAAAACCTTGATGATGATGTTTTCGGGACAGCTGAAAAATGCGTATTTTGTGAGCCGCCGGTAGATGATCTGTATGAGGATGATTTTCCGAGACAGACAGGTGACAGGGTATTTTCTGTAGAGTATCTGCCCGGACAGTTTGACCAGCGTGCGGATTCGGCCGTCCAGTGTGTTCAGTTCCTGTCAGCGGATTCCATGCCTATCATCAGGACCGCAACAACATATTGTCTTGTAGGGGATATATCCGACGAGGAATTTGAGGCGGTAAAATCATACTGTATCAACCCCGTGGATTCGCGCGAGACCGGTTTTGACAAGCCGGACACGCTTGTTTCAAATTATGACGAACCTGCCGATGTCGCAATATTCGACGGTTTCATTTCCATGGATGAGGATAAACTTAAGGAACTGTACGATTCACTTTCTCTTGCCATGACATTCAGGGATTTTCTCCATATACAGAATTATTTTGCAAATGATGAAAAACGCGATCCGTCAATGACGGAAATACGTGTTCTTGATACATACTGGAGTGATCACTGCAGACATACAACTTTTTCCACGGAACTGACCGACGTTACGTTTGATGACGGATTTTATGCCGGACCGATCAGACAGTCGTTTGAAGATTACAAGAGAGCACGGGCTGATGTTTACGGAGATCGCAAGGATAAGTTCATATGCCTTATGGACATCGCGCTCATGGGCATGAAGGAATTGAAGAAGCAGGGAAAGCTTGCAGATCAGGAAGAGTCTGATGAGATCAATGCATGCTCGATAGTTGTTCCGGTTGAGATTGACGGAACAGAAGAAGAGTGGCTTGTCAGCTTCAAGAATGAGACACATAACCATCCGACCGAGATAGAGCCTTTCGGTGGTGCTGCTACTTGCTTGGGAGGCGCGATCCGCGATCCGCTTTCGGGAAGAAATTACGTATATCAGGCCATGAGGGTTACGGGTGCTGCAGATCCTACGCTTCCCATGAGTGAAACTCTTTCGGGCAAGCTCCCGCAGAGGAAACTTGTCAGGGGTGCGGCAAGCGGTTACAGCTCCTACGGTAACCAGATCGGTCTTGCCACAGGCTATGTTAAGGAAATATATCATCCCGATTATGTTGCCAAGAGAATGGAGATCGGTGCCGTAATGGGTGCGGCCAAAAGATCAAACGTTATGAGACAGACATCCGATCCGGGAAATGTGATCATCCTTCTCGGAGGAAGGACCGGAAGAGACGGATGTGGCGGTGCTACGGGCTCATCCAAGGCACATACAACATCTTCGATAGAAACATGCGGAGCTGAGGTTCAGAAAGGTAATGCACCTACGGAACGGAAGCTTCAGAGACTTTTCAGACGTCCGGAAGTTTCAAAACTTATACGTAAATGTAATGATTTCGGTGCAGGCGGCGTTTCTGTAGCAATAGGAGAACTTGCAGACGGATTGCGCGTTGATCTCGATAAGGTTCCGAAGAAATATGCGGGACTTGACGGCACCGAGCTTGCCATCTCAGAGTCGCAGGAGAGAATGGCGGTAGTTGTTGCCAGGGAAGATGTAGACAGATTCCTTGAATATTCGGCGGAGGAAAACCTTGAAGCTGTAGAGGTTGCCGAAGTAACAGAAGAACCGAGACTTGTTCTTGTGTGGCGCGGCAAGGAGATCGTCAACTTAAAGAGATCTTTTCTTGATACGAACGGTGCACATCAGGAAACAAAAGTGCATGTCGAAATGCCGGAAGAAAAGGACTTCTTCGGCGAGCCTATAATAAAGAGTGTTGCGACTGATGTTCAAAATAATGATTTTACATCTGCTCTTAAAGATTCGCTTTCGGATCTTAACGTGTGCTCGCAGAAAGGTCTTGTGGAGATGTTTGACTCGTCGATTGGGGCGGGAAGCGTTCTTATGCCCTATGGCGGAAAAACACAGCTTTCCGAGATCCAGGTCATGATTGCAAAGCTCCCGGTATATAAGGGAAAATGCGATACTGTTACTATGATGAGTTACGGTTTTGATCCTTATCTGTCAAGCTGGAGTCCTTATCATGGTGCAATATACGCTGTTACCGAATCTGTTGCGAAGATCGTTGCAGCAGGCGGTGATCACAGCAGGATAAGATTTACGTTCCAGGAGTATTTCAGGAGAATGTCTGCGGAGCCGTCAAGATGGAGCCAGCCTTTTGCTGCTCTTCTTGGAGCGTTTTCGGCACAGATGGGATTTGCCCTTCCGTCGATCGGAGGCAAGGATTCCATGTCCGGAACATTCCAGGACATCGATGTTCCGCCCACGCTTGTGTCGTTTGCGGTTGATGTGGCAAAAAGCGGGGATGTTATTACGTGCGAACTTAAAGAGGCGGGGAATAAACTGGTTCTTATTGAAGTTAACCGGGACGACCATCAGATCGTGGATTTTGCCGATGCTTCCGACCAGTACAGGAAATTTCACCAGGATGCCAAAGCCGGGCTCATCAGATCTGCATATGCAGTGGACGGATACGGCATAGTATGTGCTCTTTGCAAGATGGCATTCGGAAACGGACTTGGATTTAAGATCGAGCATTCGGTGGACATCAGAAAACTGTTTACTCCGGGATTCGGATGGATAGTAGCCGAAGTACCGGGAAGCGATGTCGGAAGGCTGCAGTCAAGATACACGGTTATAGGTGAAGTTACGGATGATGCATGTATCAGCTATTGTAACGATTCCGTGGGGATCGGTGAGGCTGTTGATCTATGGAAAAAGCCTCTTGAGAAAGTGTTCCCCACAAAGAGTAATAACAGTACCGACAAACTTGAAGACAAACTTTTTGATATTGCGCGATCAGACAGAAAAGTATATGTATGCAAAAACAAAGTTGCAAAACCTACAGTATTCATACCTGTTTTTCCCGGTACAAACTGTGAGTATGACAGCGCAAAGGCATTTGAGCGTGCAGGTGCTGATGTTATAACCCTTGTATTTGCCAATCGCAATGCGGATGATATAAGGCATTCCGTCGAAGCGTTCAAAAAGGGGATCGGTAAAGCACAGTTAATAATGTTCCCCGGAGGATTTTCGGCAGGCGATGAGCCTGACGGATCAGCAAAATTCTTTGCTACGGCATTCCGCGGCGAGGCTCTCAGCGAAGCTGTAATGGATCTTCTTAATAACCGTGACGGACTTGCGCTCGGAATATGTAACGGATTCCAGGCACTTATCAAGCTTGGACTGGTTCCGGCGGGTACGATCACCGGACAGAACGAGGCATCGCCGACACTGACTTATAATACGATCAACAGACACGTGTCAAAGATGGCATATACCAAAGTCGTATCCAATCTTTCACCCTGGCTTTCCGGTGCTGTATTGGGAGGAACATATGTCATCCCTGTTTCCCACGGAGAGGGAAGATTTGTTGCAAAGGATGAGGTTATTAAAGAGCTTTTCGCAAACGGTCAGGTTGCAACGAGATATTGTGACCCGGACGGAAATATTTCGATGGATGAGGAATACAATATCAACGGTTCATTTGATGCAATAGAGGGTATTACCAGTCCGGACGGAAGAGTCTTTGGTAAGATGGGCCATTCCGAACGCCGGGGAGACGGTGTTGCCGTTAACATTTACGGTGAACAGGATATGAAGATATTTGAGTCGGGTGTTAAGTATTTCATGTGATGTGCCTGAATGGCGATGATCTCAAATATAGCGGGGGTTCCCATGTTCAGACTTAGAAGAACCAAAAAATTCAGATTTTCAAAATGGCTTAAGAGGATCAAAAAGGAAAAAGCGCTTGTGCAGGTGCTTGTTGTCTGCTTTGTGCTTATCATTGCGTGCATATTATTAAGCATTTTTCACGTTCACAGGATCTTTGAGACTTTCGAGCAGGCTACATATGAGGATATTGTCAACAGGTCGGAAATATCATCCAAGTATTTTTCCGATAACTTTGCAAGAAGGGGTTCGCTTGTAGCTGCGGAAGCACAGGTTCTGGCTCAGGATGAATCAATAGACAAGGAAAGTATATGCACGTGCTTAAAGGTTCTTGAAGAGACCGGTGAGTTTTCGTATGCGTATTATATCAGTAACCGCGGGATCAAATACCGTCCGAACGGGGCACTCATATCCATCGTGATGAACCGGTATTCGGACGTTATTGATTCGAACAGTATTATGACCGTATACAGAAACTTTGAACCGGAGATCTCAAATGATGAGGTATGCTTCGGCTCCCCCGTTTCCAAGAACGGCCTGATCCAGGGGTATGTCGTCGGCGTTGCCACAGCGGGGAATATGCTGGAGACAAACACATCCAACACTTCATCAATGATCGCTGAGAGATACCTTACCGACAGATACGGAAATATAGTTGCATATTCGAAAAACGACAAAGTTTATGACGGAACCGACAGGAATATTTTTGATCTTCTGACAAGGGACAGTATTGACGATTATGCTGCCGAACAGGTAAGGGAAGCAGTTCTTAACGAAGTAAATTCGCAAAGTATTGTATCAAGGGATATTTCGGTCGACGGCAGAAAAGGACATGCTCTTTACAAGCAGCTTGCAGGCGTGAGCGGGTGGAGCATTTACTACATCATATATGTTGATGATGTCCGCGAGTCTATCATGCCCATACTGGTAGAGGGCTTTGTATCGATGTTCATGGTCATACTGATCATGTCGGTAATGATCATATTTGTTATACGATATATTCAGGGGGAGCAGCAAAAGGTATTCGAACTGGCTTATGTTGATGATCTGACAAGGGCTCCCAATGAAAATGCTTTCAAGGAAAAGGCAACAGAACTTTTGATGGACAATCCGGATGTTCCGTACATGCTTACCTGTTTCGATGTAATGAATTTCAGATACATCAACGAGGGATACGGACATCTGAAGGCAGACATGCTGCTTCGGGATATAGCGATGGCACTGCGTGAATCATACACATATCAGGAGACCTTCGGCAGATTGTCGGCAGACAGATTTGTCGGATTGTGTGTTGATGATGACAGAGGAGAAGAACGTAAGAAATTCATAGATGAAAGACTTGAGAGAGCAAGCGAAGAGACCGGAATGAAATATCCGATCAAATTTAAGACCGGTATTTATTATATACGGGACAAGAAAGAACCTATATCGGATATGATCGACAAGGCCAACCTCGCACGTAAGTCGGTATCGGCGGGCAATCGTAGTCTTCAGGCCGAATACCGTGAGCAGCTTATGGAAGAGACACGTAAACAGGAGCGTGTCGAGTCAAGGATGCATGAGGCACTTGAGAACGGTGAGTTCCATCCGTTCCTTCAGCCTAAATGGAATATGGCCACCGATCAGATATCCGGAGCCGAAGCCCTTATCAGATGGATCGATTCAAGCGGAAAAATCATTCCGCCGGATGAGTTCATACCGGTGTTTGAACGTAACGGATTTATTGAGCACATTGATTTTTTCATGCTTGATGAAGTATGTAAGTATATAAGGCAGATGATAGATGAAGGACGCGAAGTATTTCCCGTATCGATCAATCAGTCGAGATACCTGTTGTATGATCCTAACTACATAATGAAAGTTCAGGAGATAATGCTCAAATACAGGGTACCTAAAGGACTCATAGAACTTGAGATCACAGAGACTGTTTTCTTTAACGAAAAAGAGCGTATGCTCGAAGTTATGAGAAATCTCAAAGAGTTTAATATGAATCTCTCAATTGACGATTTCGGATCGGGTTACTCTTCACTTAATCTGTTAAGGGATATTCCCTTTGATGTACTTAAGATCGACAGAGGTTTCCTTGACGAATCGGCACAGAGCGAAAGCGGTAAATGGATCCTCCGCAAGATCGTGGAGATGGCGGAAGGCCTGCATCTTAAAGTCATATGCGAAGGTGTTGAGACTCACGAGCAGGTCGAAATGCTTCTTGATATAGGATGTATCTATGCTCAGGGATTTTTGTACTCACGTCCTATTCCGATGGAGGAATTTATGGAGAAGTATAATGTTCCGATTGACGAAGACTCTCCCGTGACGTACACCGATTCGGATAACTACAATGAATACTACGGACAAAACGAAGAATTGTAATGTTAATTATGCAAAGGAACTTGAGAAGATCATCGATTCGCTCGACAAAAGACCAAGACTTCTGCTGCATTGTTGCTGCGCACCCTGCAGCAGTTATTGCCTGATTTATCTGCTGCCTCATTTTGATATAACATGCTATTATTACAATCCAAACATCACGGATGCTGACGAATATAATAAACGCGTTACGGAGCTAAAAAGACTTGTTGCGGCCATTAACGGGGAATATTCACTAACAGGATCACACCAGATCGCAATAATTGAGGGTGATTATGAACCGGACAGATTTATCCGGGCGGCACAGGAGGGAGATCTTACCTCATGTCCCGAAGGAGGAGAGCGCTGCAGGATGTGCTTTGGCATGCGGCTTGGGAAAGCTTATGAAGAGGCACATTCCGGAGATTTCGGATATTTTACAACGACTCTGACCATTAGCCCGCTTAAAGATGCAAAACTTATCAATTCGATAGGATACGCCCTTAGTGAGAGATCGGACGGTCCGCTGTGGCTGCCGTCGGACTTCAAGAAAAATGACGGATACAAACAGTCCATAGAACTGTCGCGTAAATATGATCTGTACCGGCAGAATTATTGCGGGTGTGAATATTCCCGCAGACCATGATTTTTCATCGGAAGCGGGACACCCGCTTTGAATACTTCGGGTAATTTCAAGATAATTTCAAGAAAGGAACAATTATGAAAACAATAATAGAACAGCTGTCAGATATCGTCTCAAAGGGATTTTCCGATGCCGGCTATGACAGTTCATACGGCAAGGTCGGGATAAGCAACAGACCGGATCTGTGTGAATTCCAGTGTAACGGGGCGATGGCTCTTGCGAAGGAATATCATAAGGCGCCGATAGCGATAGCACAGGAAGTGTGTGATAAACTCGCCGGGAACAGTTCATTTTCCCAAATTGAGGCTGTGCCTCCGGGATTTTTGAATATAAAGGTATCGGATGATTTTCTGGTAAGCTTCCTAAATGAGATGGAACGATCAGACAAATTCGGACTTGAGTGCGGCAGCACCCGTAAGATCATAGTTGATTACGGCGGACCGAATGTTGCCAAACCGCTTCATGTCGGGCATCTTCGTGCGGCAATTATAGGTGAAAGTGTTAAACGTATTTGCCGTTACTTTGGAAATGATGTAATAGGCGATGTACATCTCGGTGACTGGGGTCTGCAGATGGGACTTATTATCACGGAACTTCGCTACCGCAAGCCTTATCTAGAGTACTTCAATGACGAATACACAGGAAGTTATTCTGCGCAGCCGCCGTTTACGCTGTCGGAGCTTGAAGAGATATATCCCTGCGCAAGCGCCAAATCAAAGGAGGACGAAGCATACAAGGAAGAAGCGCTTGAAGCAACACGCCAGTTGCAGGATGGAAAGAGAGGGTATCGCGCTCTTTGGAGACATATTATGGAAGTATCCGTTCCCGACCTTAAGCGCAACTACAAAGATCTTAACGTTGAATTCGACTGGTGGAAAGGCGAGAGCAGCGTTGACGATCTGATAGGAGATATGGTCGATGATATGAAAGACGGTGGATACGCTTATGAAAGCGAAGGAGCACTTGTCGTAGATGTTGCAGAGGATTCGGACACCAAGGAGATACCCCCGTGCATGATACTCAAATCGGACGGAGCCGCTCTGTATACGACAACGGATCTGGCAACGCTCCTTGACAGGAAGAAATCCTTTGATCCCGATCAGGTAATATATGTAGTCGACAAACGTCAGGAAATGCATTTTATCCAGGTGTTCCGCTGCGCGAAAAAATGCGGAATAGTTGATAAAGATACAAAACTTGATTTTCTCGGGTTCGGTACGATGAACGGCAAGGACGGCAAGCCTTTTAAGACGAGAGAAGGCGGTGTAATGCGTCTTGAGACTCTGATAGCGGATATCAGGGAGACGATGCTTCATAAGATAATGGAAAATCATGAGACCGACGAAGAGGAAGCCCGCAGGACTGCGGAGGTCGTTGCGCTTGCAGCGATCAAGTACGGTGACCTGTCCAATCAGGCGACGAAGGATTACATTTTTGATACTGATAAATTCACTTCGTTTGAAGGAAATACCGGACCTTACATCCTCTACACGATAGTCAGGATCAAATCCATTCTGAACAAGTATATGGAGTCCGCGGGCATTGACGGGACGGATCCGGCAAAAAAGATGCCGCATGTTATAGGTAACTTCGCAAATGAATACGAGAAATCGCTTATGCTTGATCTTGCAAGATTCGCACAGGTTATGAATTCGGCATATGAAGAGATAACACCCCATAAAATATGCGCATACATTTATGAGATCTGCAATGATTTTAACCGCTTCTATCATGAGACCAGGATTCTTACCGAAGATGACGCATCAAGGAAGGACGGCTGGATCGCACTCCTTCTTCTGACAAGAAGGATTCTTGAGACCTGCATAGATCTTCTTGGCTTTTCGGCACCTGAGAAGATGTAAAATCAAAGGGTCAGGACCCGATTTCTAAATATTCTGAAAATATTAGCACTCAACTATTGACAGTGCTAACAACAAGTGATATGCTATGGTAAGAAATTACCATAGCTTTTTAATTGTCGTGGCTCTCCATAATTAATGAAAGGGGATGATATTATGAATATACAAAAATTTACACAAAAATCACTGGATGCGATCAATTCGCTCGAGAAGATCACATACGATCACGGTAATCAGGAGATAGCGCAGATACATCTTCTGTATGCGATGCTGACTCAGGAAGACGGTATAATGCCGAAGCTGATCGAAAAGATGGAGATAAACCTTGAGCATTTTATCGATAACGTGGAATCACATATCGGGAAGCGTCCGAAAGTTTCCGGAGGCAACGCATATATAGGAAATAAACTGAACAAGATTTTGGTTTCTGCCGAAGACGAAGCCAAGGCAATGAACGACTCTTATGTGTCCATAGAGCATCTGTTCCTGTCCATGCTTAAATATCCGGATTCTGATATCAAGGATCTTATGAATGAATACGGGATCACAAGGGAACGCTTTCTTACCGCTCTTGCAACAGTAAGGGGAAACCACAATGTCACAACGGATAATCCGGAGGCGACATACGATACGCTTGAAAAATACGGTCAGGATCTTGTGGAACGTGCCAGAAGCCAGAAGCTTGATCCGGTAATAGGAAGAGATTCGGAGATAAGGAATATTATAAGGATACTGTCACGTAAGACAAAGAACAATCCTGTTCTCATCGGTGAGCCGGGTGTCGGCAAAACAGCTGTAGTTGAGGGACTGGCACAGCGTATCGTTCGCGGAGATGTACCCGAGGGCCTCAAGGACAAGACGATATTCGCACTTGATATGGGAGCGCTTGTAGCCGGAGCGAAATACCGCGGCGAATTTGAGGAAAGGCTGAAGGCGGTTCTTGAAGATGTCAAGGCAAGTGACGGGAGAATTATTCTGTTCATAGATGAGCTTCATACGATCGTGGGAGCGGGTAAAACTGACGGGGCTCTTGATGCCGGAAACATGCTCAAACCTATGCTGGCCCGCGGCGAACTTCACTGCATAGGAGCGACAACGCTTGACGAATACAGACAGTATATTGAAAAGGATGCGGCGCTTGAGAGAAGATTCCAGCCTGTAATGGTGGATGAGCCGACGGTGGAAGATACCATCTCGATCTTAAGAGGTCTTAAGGACAGATATGAGGTATACCACGGGGTGAAAATCATGGACACCGCACTCGTTGCGGCGGCTACACTTTCCGACAGATATATTTCGGACAGATTCCTGCCCGATAAAGCTATCGATCTTGTGGATGAGGCCTGTGCCCTTATCAAGACAGAACTTGATTCGATGCCTGCCGAACTCGATGAGCTGAACCGCAAGAAGATGCAGCTTGAAATTGAAGAGGCGGCACTTAAGAAAGAGACAGACCAGCTTAGTCAGTCAAGGCTGGAGGCGCTTCAGAAGGAGCTTGCCGAAGTCAAAGACGAGTTTGCACTTAAGATGACCCAGTGGGAAAACGAGAAGGCATCGGTTGAAAAGCTTTCAAAGCTTCGTGAGGAGATAGATGCAGTCAACAGTGAGATAGAGATCGCAAAACGGGAAAATGACTATGAAAAGGCGGGGCAGCTCCAGTACGGACGGCTTCCCGAGCTTCGTGCGAAGCTGTCGGCGGAGGAAGAACAGGTTAAGAACAAAGACCTCTCCCTTGTACATGAGAGCGTTTCGGAAGAGGAGATATCGCGTATCGTCAGCCGCTGGACCGGTATTCCGGTATCAAAGCTGACAGAAGGCGAGAGAAGCAAGATACTTAATCTTGACAGTGAGCTTCATAAGCGTGTCATCGGGCAGGATGAAGGTGTAACAAAGGTTACGGAGGCCATCATTCGTTCCAAGGCCGGTATCAAAGATCCGAGCAAGCCTATCGGTTCGTTCCTGTTCTTAGGACCTACCGGTGTAGGTAAGACCGAACTTGCAAAATCACTTGCCGCAAATCTGTTTGATGATGAGAACAATATGGTCAGAATAGATATGAGTGAGTATATGGAGAAATTCTCCGTATCCCGCCTTATTGGAGCTCCTCCCGGATATGTGGGATATGAAGAAGGAGGACAGCTTACCGAGGCGGTAAGGAGAAAGCCTTATTCGGTAGTGCTGTTTGACGAGATAGAAAAGGCTCATCCCGATGTGTTCAATGTGCTGCTGCAGGTACTTGATGACGGACGGATAACCGATTCTCAGGGAAGAACGGTAGATTTCAAGAATACGATACTTATTATGACGAGTAACATAGGTGCCCAGTATCTTCTCGACGGAATAGACGATAAGGGCAATATCAGTGAGGAAGCGGAAGAGTCTGTTATGAACGAGCTTCGCGCAAGCTTCAGACCGGAATTTCTAAACCGTCTTGACGAGACTATAATGTTCAAGCCTCTGACAAAAGAAAACATCAGCGGCATCATGGATCTGATACTCGCTGATGTTAATAGGAGACTCTCTGACAGGGAACTGTCGATAGCTCTTACCGATGCTGCAAAGGATATGATCGTATCCTCGGCATATGACCCGGTATACGGAGCCCGTCCTCTTAAGCGTTATATGCAACGGACCGTTGAGACGCTTGCCGCCAAAAAGATCCTCGAAGGAAATATTTCGGAAGGCGATGTTATTACGATCGATGCCGAAGGGGACACACTCGTTGCAAGGTAATACTTATTCGGTCTGGTTATTGTCCACAAGCGCCTGAAGAGAATCCTTAACATGATCCACAATGTCCGTTATGGTCTGTGTTGATGCGGATATCTCTTCGGTCGCTGCGGCAAGATTATTGATACGGGTATCAACATTCTCAACGATAGAGACGAGCTCCTGTGCTTCGGCCTCTATCGTTTCTACCGCATCCTTGATCTTGGTGTTTGCGGAGCCGCTGTTCTCGGCAGTAACCTTGGAATCTGCGGCAAGATTGTTGATCTCGCTTGCAACGACCGCAAAACCTCTTCCGGCTTCACCGGCTCTGGCTGCCTCTATGGAGGCGTTAAGTGCCAGAAGGTTGGTCTGGTCGGCGATGTCCACGACTCTTGTATTATTTTCCGTAAGTTCTCCGAGATATGACGTGATATTGTCTATTGACTCATTGAGCGTTACGGAGAATTTGGCCACATTCTTCATCTCGTTTGAAATGATAAGACTTTCATCGGCATTGTTGGAGTTGCCTCTTGCCATATCATTCATGGAATCACGAAGCGAATTGAACTGGATATTGATATCGTTGATCGTTTCCATAAGCTCATCACGCTGCTTGTCGAGGAGAGCTTTTTCGTGTCTGACCATATCCTGTGCTTCCTGTTTCTCAACCTCAATAAGATCCTTCAGATAGTGTACGCAGTTTGACTTGTGGTTGAATCCGTTATGGATGGCAACAGCCATATCATAGCATGTATCATATCCGCAGCATGAACAGTTGATCTTACGTGAAGCCTCATCAAGCTTGTTCATATCCCTGAATATTCTGTCAAGCTCCGAATCACTGGGAATACTGTGCTTGCAGCTTTGCGACCTGTCTGTATATTTGCGAAGGTAATCATTCAGATTCAGTTTTTCAAACTGCTTGTTAAGAGCATCCAGACGTTTCGCAGGCGTTGCATATCTTGCCCATGCACCTTTCTTCTCGAACTTCTTGACGCTCTCCTGTATTTCATGAATGTTGTAGAACGGATCGTCCGTATCGGTGATCACGGGATCTGTTCCCGTTCCGCATATACATCCGTTTTCGCAGTTAAGTGCATCGATGAAGAGGTATGGCGTTTTGGATGATTTTATCCTGTTGGCGTTTTCCCTGAGATAATGGTACATACGCTTTTCGCCCTCGACCTGACGGACGAATACATCGTTTCCGAGCAGCCAGTACACGTTTTCCTTAAGACCGCCGGGCATCGGATATATGGAACCGAGACCGTACTCGATTTCATCCGAGACAGGACTTCCCATAAGATTATTCTCTTTCATGTACTTCATCAAATGATTGAAAGTAACGTTATAGTTAATGTATCCATGATTATTCGGATCATCAATTTCCATTTTCTTGGCAATACACGGGCTTATGAATGCAAGCTTGTCTGTGATGTGCATTTCCTTGTGAGCGTAAATGGCAGCACACATGGCGGGACTTTGTACCGGGAACAGCTTAGGAAGCAGTTCCGGAAGATATCTTTCTATGTAGCCGACAACCGCAGGGCAGGGCTGTGAGATTCCGCCGAGATAGTTGTTCTGCTGGATGTATTTGATGTAGCCCCAGGTTGTAATATCCGCCCCGAAGGATACGCTGATCAGGCGGTTTACGCCAAGCTTTTTCAGACCTCCGAGAACCTTCTCATACTCCTTCGGATAATCCGCCTTAAAAGCGGGAGCGATGAGGATGGATATTTTTTCACCCTTTTTGAGATCTTCAAAGAATCTTTCCGTATCGTCATAATACTCTCTTGCAGCATGTTCGCACACATCAAAACATGCTCCGCAGGCTATGCATTTCGATCCGTCAACCTCGATTCTTGAATTGCCGTTTTCATCCGGCTCTGTCGAGATATTGGCTCCCATAGCGCTGCACGCCCTGATACATTTGTTACATCCCACACAATTGTCATTCGTGTAAACCAACGTACTGACTGCCATTCAAATACCTCCGGAAAATAATCATAGATTTGTTACAAAACAAGTTAGAAGTAATTATATCATTATTTTATGGAAGTAATAACATTTTTTTATATATCAATGGAAAATATTTATAAATCTGCTGTCAAAAAACACAGAATACTTAAAGAGACTCCTCTGTGATAAAATAGAATTATCATTTGTAAGGGAGAAGATTATGCCAAAAGAAAAACCAAGGATGGAATTCAGGTTCTACGAGATACCGAAGGGAGACTATGTCCTTGCAAAGCTGGGAAAGGGCTGGGAGCAGGAATACGGTATCGGATACGGGCGTATGCTGCATTTCCATAATTATTTGGAAATAGGATACTGTTATCATGGCAGAGGAGAGCTGCTTATTGAGGACAGGACCTATGTCTACTCCGACAACATGTTTTCGATAATTCCGGAAAACATACCGCACACAACCATATCGGCACCCGGAAACATATGCAAATGGGAATTCCTTTTTATAGATATTAAGGGTTTTATACGCGCGGAAATGGACTCGGAAGAGATGTCCGCGGAACAGATAATTCGTATCATCAATAAGAGAGGAACTCTCAAGACGGCGCAAAATCATCCCCGGCTTAACGAACTGATACTTAAGATAATCGATGAGTGTCGTTGTGAGAGAATGTATTACAGGGAGAGCCTGAAAGGATATCTTGCAGCTTTTGTAATTGAAGTACTGCGCCTTGACGAAGAACGTGAGCGTGCGGGAGGCGCGAAGATCACAACATTTGTGAGGGACGCCATTGAATATATCAATCTCCATTACGCCGAAGATGTCAAGATGGCTGATGTTGCAAGTGCCTGCGGCCTGTCGGAAAGTCACTTCCGCAGGATGTTTGAGGTAAGCATGCATATGAAACCGGTCGACTATCTGAATATGGTACGTATAGATGAGGCGTGCCGTCTGATAAGAAGAGGTGACAGATCTATAGAACATGTGGGACTGACTGTCGGATATGAGACACCTTCGACTTTTATACGTAATTTCAGGAAACTGACGGATATGACACCTAAGGAATGGCGTAAAATGCAGGTGCAGGGGGGCAAGATCCGCTCCAGTTACCATATTTCCGCCCAGAAGGGGTGGGAGGCAGATTCATAATAGTCGAATTTGCAAAAAAGAAGATTTTTATTGACAACTTTTTCAAAAATCTCCGTGTTATTATTGGTGTGGAGTTGAGAAAGCGGAGTGTATTTTTCCGCGAGTTAACGCACAAAGGAGGTTTTTATGAAGAAGAAGGTATTAGCACTTATTATGGCAGGTGCAATGACAGCAGGTATGCTTACGGCTTGTGGCGGATCTGCAACATCTGATGCCGGCTCGGCTCCGGAAGCTACAGCTGAGGCAACAGAGGAAGCTGCTGCGGAAGAAGCGGCACCCGCAGAAGAAGCAGCAGAAGAAGGGACAACGGATCTCGGAGGTATTTCCGATGACCCCAACACATTAACGGTTGCAGCATGGGATGCAAACTTTAACATTCCCGCTCTTGAGGCTGCTGCTGCGGCTTACAAGACCAAGAATCCGGATTTCAAACTCGAGATCAATACGGTTTCTGGCTCATCAGACGTTGAGAACGCTGTTACAAACGCAGCTCAGGCAGGCGATTACAGCACACTTCCCGACATCGTTCTTTTCCAGGATCACTGGATCCAGCAGTATGTCAGCAATTATCCCGATGCATGGAAAGATCTTTCCGGTGCAAACATTGACTGGAGCGATTTTGGTGCAGAGAAATTATCATACAGCACAATAGACGGTGTGCACTATGGAGCTCCTGTAGATAACGGTACCGCGATCTTTGCATATCGTACCGATATCCTTGAAGAGTGCGGATATACAATTGATGATGTTACAGGTATTACATGGGACCGCTGGCTCGAGATTGGCCGCGAAGTTAAGGAGAAGACAGGCAAGTATCTTCTTTCCATGGATCACTCGGGCGATGACCTTCCTTATATGTTCATGCAGGCAGAAGGTCTGTCACAGTGGAAGAACGGAGATCCCGATATCGCAGGTAACGAGACATACCAGAAGCTCCTTCAGGTTATCGTAGACGGAGCAAATGACGGAGTTATCCTTCTGTGCAACAGCTGGTCAGAGTATACTGACGAGTCTATCGTAGGCGATCAGGTTGCAGGTGTTATGAACGGTAACTGGATCATCCCGACTATAAAGCAGGTTGCTGAAAACAGCGGTAAGTGGGAACTTACAACTATCCCTACTCTTTCAGGTAAGGAAGGCTATGCTTCAAACGGCGGATCTTCACTTTATATAACAGCTAACTGCCAGAACGTTGATCTTGCACAGGATTTCCTTGCATACACATTCGGCGGCGGCGAAGGTTCGATCGAAACTTATGACAATGCTCTTAAGAACGGCGGCGTTATCACATGCTGCATCTCGGCAGGTAAGTCAAGCGTTTACCAGGAGCCTGACGCATACTTCAACGGACAGCCTATATACGCTGACATTGTTGCAATGGGTGCAAATGTTCCGGTAGTAGAGCAGAATGATTTCCACTACAATCTTCGTACAGCAGTTGGTACGGCTATCACAAACGCAACAACGGCCGGTGGCGGCAGCGATCTTGCTGCGGAAATACAGGCAGCCCAGGACGATATCGTTCGTCAGATGAACCTCTGATTTTAGGATGGATATTGCCGGTCAATAGTGAGTTTATCGCAGGGAATCGGGTTCTCCGATTCCCTGTTTTGCTTAAAAGAGCTTCCGACAGAGGGACTCTTAAGAAAAAGGGGTGGTGTATTCCATATGAATAAAAAAATGACGGTTACAAGAAAGCAGCAGTTTGCCGGATGGATATTTCTGGCACCTGCCACATTATTAATATTTATTATGAGCTTTTACCCGATGGTACAGGCGTTCATCACTTCGCTCAAGACAGGATCGGGCGTCAAACTGAAATGGGGTAATCCGCTCTTTGTTAATTACATCAAAAATATCCCTGCGGATAAGATATTTATCCGGTCAATGGGAAATACGTTCCTGTATCTGATCATTGAAGTACCTATCATGCTGGTTCTTGCAATACTTTTGGCACAGATACTCAACAACCGTGATCTGAAGTTTCGCGGACTGTTCAGAACGATGGTATTTATGCCCTGTGCAGTATCGCTAGTATCGTATGCCCTTATCTTTAGGACACTGTTTGCAAGAGAGGGACTCATAAACAGCATGCTTATGGGACTGGGTCTTATATCTTCCAATATCAACTGGCTTGGTACAACGGGAACTGCCAGGGCAGTTATCATAATCGGACTGATATGGAGATGGACAGGATATAACATGGTCTTCTATCTTGCCGGACTTCAAAACATAGAGTATTCGGTATATGAAGCAGCTAAGATAGACGGTGCGAACGGATGGAAAACATTCTGGCACATCACGGTTCCGCTCCTGAAGCCGACTATCGTAATGACGGCTATCATGTCAATAAACGGAACACTGCAGTTGTTTGATGAGTCGGTCAACCTTACAAACGGAGGACCTGCAAATACATCCATCACCATGTCCCACTATGTATGGAATGAAGCCTTCGGACAGGGTGTCGGACACTTCGGATATGCATCGGCCATGTCATTTGTGATATTCATAATGGTTGCGGTGCTTGCGGCCATCAATATGAAAGTAGGTGATACACGTGACTAAGAGAAGTTCATCAGCAATACAGCGAAGACTCATCCCGAGTTATATTTTCCTGATAATAGTCAGTTTCGTATCGGTATTTCCTATCTTCTGGATGGTAACGGCAGCTACCAACAATACCGTGGATATTGCCAGAGGTAAAATATGGTTCGGCAATCAGGCACTTGTGAATTTAAAATCATTGATTGAAGCCGCTTCTTCACAGGGTGCGGGAACGTCGCTCGGAAGATTTATGGGCAACTCGTTTTTCTATGCTTTTGCCCAGACGATCCTTTGTATTTTTCTGTGTTCTCTTGCAGGTTACGGGTTCGAACTCTACCACGACAAGGCGAAGGACAGATTGTTTACCATACTGCTTATGGCAATGATGGTTCCGGCTGTGGCTACACTCATACCACTCTTTACAATGATGTCTAAGCTCGGTTTTATCAATACGGTAGCAGGCTTTATGCTTCCTGCAATTTCGACACCGTTCATGATCATGATGTTCCGCCAGAATTCCCGTAACTTCCCGGTAGATATTATGGAAGCCGCGCGAATTGACGGATTGTCCGAGTGGGCTATTTTCTTCAAGATGTATATGCCGATCATGAAATCAACTTATGCTGCAGCAGCGGTAATAACATTTATGAACGCATGGAATGCTTATATGTGGCCGAGAGCTGTCATGACCAAGAACAGCGCACAGACGATGCAGATACTGCTTACCAACCTTTCAAACGGCTATGTTATCGATTACGGACTTTTGATGATGGCGGTGCTGTTCTGCTCGATTCCTACGATGGTTATATTCTTCGTAATGCAGAAGCAGTTTGCGGAAGGAATCACAGGCGCTGTTAAGTAGGTGGTGAAAACTTTTGAAAAAAGTTTTCAGCACGTAGGCCACGCCCCGAGCAGAGCGAGCTTCAAATGGCGTGGCTCACCCGTAGTAGGTGGTGAAAACTTTTGAAAAAAGTTTTCAGCACGTAGGCCACAAAAGAGGGATAGACATGAATAGATTTGATTATACAATTGTCAAAGATCCCAGGATCTTTGAACAGGGGAGACTGTGCGCTCATTCCGACCATGAATGGTACAGGAGTATGGAGAGTGCACAAAAGGGCGGTCTGTCCGATTACAAATATCTGTTAAACGGAATATGGTGGTTTAACTATGCCATAAATTATGATGCGGCTGTACATGATTTTTACGAAAAGGATTATGACTGCCGTAAGTGGAGCAGGATACATGTGCCGGCGCATATTCAGACCGAGGGATATGGCTGCCCCCAGTATACTAACACCGAATATCCGTGGGACGGATTCGAAGAAGTTGAGCCGGGACAGATACCGCAATATTTCAATCCGGTGGCAAGCTATGTTAAGTATTTTACACTTCCGAAGGATTTCGGAAAGGGACCTGTATATATTTCTTTTCAGGGAGCGGAGAGCGGTATAGCAGTCTGGCTTAACGGCAGTTATGTCGGATATTCGGAGGACAGTTTTACCCCGGCTGATTTTGACCTGACGCCTTTTATTGACAGGGAGGGCGAGAACAAGCTTGCGGTCATGGTATTTAGGTTCACGGCCGGCAGCTGGTGTGAGGATCAGGATTTCTTCAGATTTTCCGGGCTCTTCAGGGATGTATGGCTCTATACATTCGGTGAGGTGCATATCAATGATATGCGCATCCGGACACCGCTTTTTGACAATTATACGAAGGCATCCCTTAATATTGAACTGGCGTCAACAGGAGCCGGAAGGGTTCACGTTATATTAAGTGACGGCGTAAATTCTCCTGTGGATGAAAAATGTGACATCGAAGAGGAGGCATCTCTTTCGTTTGCAGTTAACGATCCGGAACTGTGGAGTGCGGAAAAGCCTAACCTTTATGAACTGACGATAGAAGTATATACTCCCTCGGGAAAGCTGTCGGAGGTCGTCAAGGAAAATGTGGGCTTCAGAGAGTTTAAGATCGGTGAAGACCACATTATGAGGCTTAACGGCAAGCGCATCGTTTTCCGTGGAGTAAACCGTCATGAGTTTGGAAGCGCTAACGGCAGGGTCATGACAGAGGATATAATAAAGCATGATCTTGAGACGATGAAGCGCAATAACATCAACGCCATCAGGACGAGCCATTATCCCAACTGCACGTTGTTCTACAGATTGTGTGATGTATACGGGATATATGTATTGGATGAGACCAATCTCGAGACTCACGGAACATGGGATACTATCCGGTTCGGACTAAATAATGAGGATTATGCGGTTCCCGGCGACAGACCCGAATATCAGAACATGGTGCTTGACAGGGCAAAGAGTATGTTCATGCGTGACAAGAATCATCCGTGTGTACTCATATGGTCTCTCGGAAACGAAGCATACGGCGGAAAAGACATATTCGAAATGCATGAGGCTTTTCATAAATGGGATGACACACGACCGGTTCATTATGAAGGAATATATTGGGATACGAGATATCCCGCAACTTCCGACATAGCAAGTTCCATGTACCTTCCTGTGGATGATATAAGGGAATACTTGAAAGACCATCGCAATAAACCTTATATAAGCTGCGAGTATGCCCACGCAATGGGCAATTCTAACGGCGCAATTAAAAAATACACGGATTATGTATGTGAAGAGGAACTGTACCAGGGAGGTTTTATCTGGGATTATATCGACCAGTCCATGACGCTTGCCGACCGCTACGGAAGAACTTATGAAGGTTACGGAGGAGATTTCGGTGACCTGCCTAATGACGGTAGTTTTTCGGGGAACGGAATAGCATACGGCGGAGAGGACAGACTTCCCTCGCCTAAAATGCAGGAAGTAAAGTATGTATATCAGAATCTCGTAATAGATGTTTCGGATAAGAGTATCCATGTCAAAAATCTGAACCTGTTTACCGATGCGAATGAGTATGACAGTGTCATTACAGTGGAAAAAGAGGGCGTTGTTATAGAAGAAACAACGGGGCGTCTTGAAGTTTTGCCGCTTTCCGAAGCTACGCTTCCTCTTCCGGTAAAATTAAATGATAATGACGGAGAATATGTCATAACGGTATCCGTCAGAACAAGACAAGATTCCATATGGGCAAAAGCAGGGCATGAAGTCGCATGGGGACAGACTGTGTGCGGCAGAAGACCCGCTATAAGACATGAGATACGTCCTTGCCGCTTCGTAAACGGATACTGGAATACGGGAGTTTTCGGGGATGATTTTTCAGTAGTGTTCTCAAAGCTTCAGAACGGTATGACCGGATTTATGAGTGCGGACGATAATCTCATTTCGGACATTCCGCGACCCAACTTCTGGAGAGCCCTTACGGATAATGACAAGGCTAATCTGCTGCCGTCAAGGAGCGGACAGTGGAAAATAGCAAGTATGTACGGGACATTCAAGACAGAGAACGGGAGAGGTGCAACGCCGTGTAACGTCGAGAAGACAGATGACGGATTAAAGGTTACATTTACATACCATCTTCCGACAAAACCGGAAGGAGAATGTCTCCTTGCGTATACAGTTCACTCTGACGGTGTAACCGATGTGGAACTTACGATGCCTGCATCCGACGGTATAGGTGAGCTTCCGGAGTTTTCGGTGATGTTTGCAATGCCGGCTGATTACGAAAATGTAATGTGGTACGGTAAGGGTCCCGAAGAAACGTACGCAGACAGGGATCATGCCAAGATCGGAGTGTACAGGAAGAAGGTATCAGAGATGACTGCAAAGTACCTTGTTCCGCAGGAGAGCGGCATGAGGACCGGTGTTCGTTATGCAACCATTACTAATAAGCGCGGAAGGGGACTCAGGATAGAAGGTGACGATCTGTATCTGTCCGTGACGGGACATTCGCCGCATGAACTTGAGTGTGCGGCTCATCCGAACGAGCTTTCAAAGGTCATTAAGACTTATGTAAGAGTGGGGCTTTCTCAGATGGGTGTTGCCGGAGATGATACATGGGGTGCGCTCTGTTATCCCGAATACCTCATAGATAACAGCAAGCCGTTGTCGCTCAAATTCAGTATCAGGGCAATTTAAATGACAGAGGGGACGGTGATAAAAGAACCGTCCCCTTTGTCATTATTTTAATGATTCAAATTTGGCCTGCATTGTCGGATTGTTTTTTGTCAGTTTCTTAACGCTTACATCTTCGACTTTGCCGGTCGCAATCCGAAGCTGGTTATCGGAGCCGAGGAGCTCTTTTTTGACCTTTTCAAGGTGCTGTATTGTCTTGTCGATCTCTTCTATAGCCTTATCGAAATGAGAATGGGCGATATCGTAATTTCTCGTAAAATCATTTTTGAACTTTAACAGGTTTTCCTCGAAGTTTGAGACATCAATATCCTGATTGCGTACGAGCTCAAGCTCCTGCTTGTAGGAAAGAGCATTCATTGCCGCATTACGAAGCAGCGTTATGATAGGTATGAAGCACTGGGGACGCACCACATACATTTTATCGTATCTGTATGAGACGTCTACGATACCGGCATTATACAGTTCGCTGTCGCCTTCAAGAAGAGAAACGAGAACAGCATATTCACAGTTTTTCTCGCGCCTGTCTTTATCGAGTTCTTTGAAGAAATCCTCATTTTTATGCTTTGTTGCAGTCGTATCCATCTCGTTCTTCATCTCAAACATGATAGATATGATTTCAACTCCGTTTTCGTCACATTCGCGATAGATAAAATCTCCTTTGCTGCCTGTCCTGATATCGTTGTCTTTCTCGAAGTAGGCATTGCGAAATGCGGTAGCCCTTAGCTTATTGAATTCCTCTTCACAGTGCTGCTCAAGTGTTTCGCCGATCATCTTGGTTGACATACGGGTTTTGAGATCTTTGTAATAAGCGATCTGATCGTCTTTTTGTTTCAGAAGAAGTTCTTCCTTGCTTTTTTCTTCTGCCAGTTTGTGCTCAAGATCCCTCTTTTCGTCTTCGACGGTTTTGACCGCCTCCATTATGGCAAGTTTATTTCGATCCTCCATATGCTCGATCTGTATTGCATAATCTTTTGCCTTATCTTCGGCCTGCCGGAGATCATCCCCCAGCTTTTTCAGCTCTTTTTCGTGGTCACTTTGTATTTGCATACGAAGCTTACTTTCAAGAGAAGACATTTCAAGAGCATGTTTTTCCTGCATATGTCCCGTTAGTTCGTTAAGACGCGAATTAACATCCTGTTCGAACTGGGCGTCTCTTATCTGTGATATTATAGAGCCAAGTTCCGCATCATCTACCGTAAACGCCTGTCCGCAATGAGGACATTTAAGTTCTGCCATTTTTATTCCTCCGCTTTTTTGCCGCCTTCAAAGTCCGGATCGGTAAATGCCGAAAAAGCCGGCTTTGGTTCATAGTTTTCATCAAACAAAAGAGGGTAGTGCGAGCTGATCCACGAATAAGGATCAATTGTTCCCCAGAAGGTTATACCTGCGACATTTATTCCGTCAGCCTTAAGTTTTTTGAAAACTTCATATATGTTTTTATAGTACACCGCCTGCCGCCCGAACTCTTCGGGAAGACCCTCGGGTGTATTGTTATAAAGCATGCTCTGCTTGACATCAAGTTCGGTCAGCATGATCTTGTCCACTACTTCGGCATATTGCCTTGCGGCTTCGTCAATCTTTTCGGCAACGGGGGAGTTCACCGTGTAGTGCCCCTGCATTCCAAAGCCGTCGATCCTTGTTCCTTCGGCTGATTTAACATCGGTAAGTAGCTGTATGATACCTTTTATTTTTTTCTTGTCGCATTCGTTGTAATCGTTATAGTAGAGATCAACATCGGCGGGAGCATACCGGTTAGCGTATCTGAATGCGTTGATTATAAAATCATTGTTTCCGTATATTTTCCACCAGCTTGACTTGGATGAGTGGATCGAGTCTGTGAGTTTATCGTTCCCGGGTTCGTTATCAATCCTGTATCCGGTTCCTCTGTCGCTGACAGCTTCGTTTAATACATCCCATCCGTAAAACATTCCGTTGTATTTGCTGTCGGGAGCGGTATAGTGTTCAAGTACGGATTTGATGTACCATTCAAGACGCCTGTCCATTTCCTCTCTGGAAACATAGTCTTTTGACTTGTCATAATCTACATGGAAAAACCACTCGGGAGTCTGGGAATGCCATACGAGAACATGGCCTCTGACTTTTATTTTGCTGTCAGGATTAGCACTGTTCCACTGGGCGATTTTATCAAGGATGGCTTCGGCTCTTGAATGATCAAGAGTGGGCACGAGGATCATTTCGCCATTCATTTCTTCTTCATGAATGCTTCCGGCAGCAGGCGAATCATTGTTGTATCCAAATAGCGCATCGGGCTTTAGTTCGTTTTCGAGTGTTACGGCATTAAAATGTTTAGTTACAAGCTCCATGAGCCGGGTGTCTGCGATGCCCGCCCCGCTTAAGCAGCAGCCTGCTATACTGTCGGTTCCGAGACCGTCTGATGAAGCTATAGAGTCCTTAAGAGCCGGAATATCAGCATCATCTTCTGCCGGTTCATTCTCATCTTCGGACGGTAAGCTTACTTCGGTTTCTGCTTCGGTTTCTGCTTCGATTTCTGCTTCGCTTGCCGTCGCAGGCAGTGCTTCGGCCTGCGGAACCGTACCTGCCTTGCATCCCGACAGTACAATTGCTGATATGACCGGTATGAGTAAACAGGATTTGATTATTTTATTAGTGAACACTTTTATGATTACCCCATCACT
The DNA here is from genome assembly GCA_002371615.1 of Lachnospiraceae bacterium UBA3762. Lineage (GTDB taxonomy): Bacteria > Bacillota > Clostridia > Lachnospirales > Lachnospiraceae > UBA2868. The sequence goes on from DFGA01000038.1 coordinate 57,281, forward strand.
GAAAATCTTATGTTATACTTATTACATTATAGTCCAAAACGTTATTGAAATCAGCAAAAAATAACCTGATAATGATAGGTAGTGTGATCAATGAGTAATTCCAAAATGATGAAGGCCTTAAAGGCCGTTAACTTTATATCGGGAAGTTCTGTGTCGGGTGAGAAACTTATGCGCCACCGCGCGGCTATGGAACATGCGGGCAGGATCGCTTCATCGAGAGGAGAAGTCACAGCCAGTGATTTTAACGTAGGCGATATAGCGTGTGAGGCAATACGGCCGGAGTATGCGCATAACCCCCAGTATGCAATACTTCATGTGCATGGGGGAGGTTATGTCAGCGGCGGTATTTCGTATGCTGGAGTGCTTGCATCAAAACTTGCGATCGCAACGGGTTTTACGACCTATACTTTTGAGTACAGACTTGCACCGGAACACCCGTACCCTGCAGCGCTTAATGATGCAATGGCTGTGTGGAACTATCTTACGGCAGGAAGGTATGCGCCGGATCATATTCTTGTTACGGGAGAGTCGGCAGGAGGGAATCTTGCCCTTTGTATGACTCAAAAACTTCTGTCGGATTCAAGGGATCTTCCGTGTCAGCTCATATTATTCAGCCCGTGGACAGATATGACACAGACGGCGGCATCCTATGATACAAACGAAGAGTATGATCCGATACTCACAAGGCAGTATGTGACAGATGCGGCGAATGTATATATAGGCGACGCAGGGGATGCTGCGGACAGTAGATTCAGCCCGCTTTTCGGGGAACTTAACGGACTCCCTCCGGTATTTATAATGGCAGGCAGAAATGAGATACTGCTTGATGACAGCGTACGTCTGTTTGACAGCATAACAAAGCTCGGAGGGAAGGTACAGCTTGATATAGAAGAGAGCGGATGGCATGTGTATCAGCAGATGCCGGTTCCGATAGCAACACGCGCGATGAAACGACTGGCTGCATATGTTTCGGGGCAGATATATGGGGAGAATATATGGGAAGTGATAACTGGTACAAAGTAGATAATGTTGCAAAAGTGTTCCTCGCAACCGTATCCAAAAGAGATACGAAGACTTTAAGGGTCAGCTGTACGTTAAAGGAAAAAATAGACCGCGAACTCTTGCAGGAGGCGGTGCTTTCAGCAATACAGGACAGACCACAGGTGCAGATGAGAATACGCCGGGGGCTGTTCTGGCATTACATGGAGGAGACGGATATTCTGCCGGAAGTACAGGAAGAGTCCGGAAGAGTGTGCCCACCGTTATATGCTCCGGCAAAGACTATGCTTCACTACCGCGTAACTTATTTCGGCTGCAGGATAAATCTTGATATGTTCCATGCGATTTCGGACGGAACGGGTGCACTTGAGTTTCTCAATATCATCGTGCTTGATTATTTGAAACTCCGGTATCCGAAAGAATTCGATGATGTTACTATCCACTCGGGGGCTTCGGCGGATGACTTAAGCCAGGACAGTTACAAACAGTTTTTTGAAAATATGAATCTTTCAGGTTCAGCCTCGTTTCGTAAGGCATTTCATCCGGGCAGCATAAAGCTTCCATATAACCAGCTTCAGTTTTTTGAGATACACATGCCGACCGGGCAGATACTTCCTATGGCCAAGGAGCTTAATGTATCGCTTACAAGTTATATAGGTGCACGCTGGATGATCGCGATACACAACATGATGCCGCCGAGGAAGAGAAATATGCCGGTGACGGTGACATTACCTGTAAACTTAAGAAATTATTACCCTTCGTATACGTCGAGAAATTTTTTCAATAATGTCAGCGTTACTCATGTATTTGACAGGGAAATATCTCTTGATGAACTGGCATCGGAATTTGATGCTTCGCTCAAAAATCAGCTTACCGAAGAAAATATCAGAAAGCAGATGGATAGTTTTGAAACCATGGAATATGTGGCACCGGTGCGTCCGGTTCCGCTCTTTATCAAGCAGCTTGTAGTAAAGCATGGCAAGAAATTAGCCGACAGGAAAGTTTCGATGGTCCTCTCCAATCTCGGTGTTCTCTCTCCGCCTGAAGCTGTCGGGAGCAAAATAGACAATTACAGCACCTTCTGCAGCAGTGAACATTTATTTTCGACAATGTCGGCATTTGGCGAAACCCTGACCCTCGGGGTATCATCTCCCTATCAGAACACCGATGCTATCAAAAACTTTGTCAGAAGCCTTACAAAAGAGGGCGTTGATATAAGTGTATACGCCACGGAGGTTGTCGGATAATGAAAATATGCCCTTATTGCAATATAAAAGTCGGATCAGATACTGTAAAGTGTCCGCTGTGCCAGAGTAAGCTTTCGGGAGAGGCGGAAAGCCTGTATTTTCCGAGGCAGACAATGTTCCAGCGCAGATCTTTTTTGTATAAGTTACAATTGTTCATAGTCTGGGCAGTTGTGATATCAGCCTTCGGGATCGATTATCTGCTCGGGGTACGCATTCCACCGTCTTCCGGTGTTCACTACAGCCTTATTCTTGCAATGTGGCTTATAACGTTTGAATTTGCCATAATGAGGCAGTTTAAGAACAGCGGCGGATCTTCAAGAAAGGTTACCCTGATGGTTCTGATCATTTTGGTTCTGCTTACTGTAACATCTTATTATTACGGGTTCTTCAGACTTATGATCGACTGGATCGCTCCGTGTGCGATAGCCGGGATGATGATCGCGAATTTTGTGCTGGCTATGATAGACAAGCGCGGAAACGCTATGGTATATCTTCTGACAGGACTGCTTGTTGGAATCCTGCCTTATATTATCCTTTCGGTAAGCCACAGAAAACCCTCGATCACATGGATCATATGCATGCTCATAGGAGTCATTTTGTTTGTCGGAGCGGTGATTTTCAAAGGCAGAAGTGTTGCCGGAGAGATACGAAAGAGACTTAACGTCTGATAGGGTTATGACAGCAAAAGGGAGACGGTATTTCGTCTCCCTTTTTGCTGTTCATATCCGGTTGCCGGAATATTTACTATCCTAAAGTGTACTGTGACAGATCCGATTTGATCTCGTCGGAGAACTTATTCAGATGCTGTGAAATATCGGTTATGCTGTCCGTACCTTCGAGAACCTTTTTACTTTCACTGACGATCTGTTCGCTTAATCCGAGAATCTCATTGATGCTTGAAGCCTGTTCTTCGGTTGTAGCAGCATTGTCAGTTGCAAAATCATTGATCCTTTCGATCCCTGAAGCAATCTCACCGATTCCGTCGGTTGCCTTGGATACGTCTTCACAAATAGTATTGAAGGAGTCGTTGGCGTTTGCTACAACTTCAAGGCAGGACTCCATATCCGTCATGCATATGTCCGCTTTACGGTTGATTTCTTCAATATTGCGGGTAACACCAGAAATGAGCTGGCGGATCGTATCTGTTGCTTCGGATGACTGATTGGCGAGTACACCGACCTCAGAGGCAACAACCGCAAAGCCCTTACCCATTTCTCCGGCTCTTGCAGCTTCAATGGAAGCATTAAGCGAGAGCAGATTGGTCTGTTCCGAAATGGAATTGATCGTATCCGTGATACCTGTGATCTCTTCGATGGATTTTGCGGTTGAACGGATGATTTCCGTAAGATCCCGCATTGTATCGTTAAGAGTATTAACGCTTTCGGTCATGCTTGCCATCTGGTCTCTTCCCGACTGGGAGGAATCCATTGTCTCGTCACACAGCCTCTTAACATTAAGAGCATTTTCCTTAAGGTCACCGGATGTTGCGGCAAGCTCGGTGGCTCCCTGTGCAATGCTGTCTATCGAATCATTCATAAGGGACAGGGTGGAATTGAGGTTCTCAATAAGTTCGCCCTGCGTCTGGTTCGAAGATGAGAGTGCGCTTGAAATATCGTAACACTCACCGGCGCTTGAGTTCATCTGACCGGAAATATCGGACATATTTGTAAGCATTGTACGCATTCCGGCAATATATTCATTAAGCTTTTCGCTAAGAGTGGTAATTTCGTTGTTTCCTTCGGGAACGATAGTAACATCGAAGTTACCCTGGCTGATGTCTATAATACGGTCTGTAACCTTTGCAACGGGGTTAATGTATTTATTGATAACAATGTAAAGCGTTATTGCAAGCAGAAGGAGAAGAACGATAGCAACAATGACAGAAACCCTTATCGTTCCTGCCACAGAACTGCTTATAAACGAATATGGAACTGCACTTACAACGATCCAGGATGTTCCTTTGATATCCGTTGCCGCATACATCATTTTACCTGCCGATGTTTTAACGGTGGAAACCTTATTGGCATCTGTTGTATCGGAAGTATTGAGCGAAGCAAACACCTCATTCAATCCCTGCATCACAGGATCCGTGCTTGCATCGACCGTTGTGCCGGTCAGCCCGTCAATACTGCTTACAAGTATATCTTTTGTATCTTTGTTTATAATGAAGAATTTGGCATCGGGTGAGGAAGATTTGAATCCGGCCATTCTTTCTTCAACCTTATCAAATGTAATATCGCTGCTTAAGACTACCTGATCTTTGACAAGAACCGCACACGCAAGACAAGTCTTGCCCGTTGAGGCATCAACATAAGGGTCGGAAGTATAGATCTCTCCGCCAGCCGCTGTAGCTCCGGTGTACCATGCTCTGTCGGTAAATACAAAAGTATCATCGGGAACCCAGCCTGACCCGTCAAGGAACTTGCCGGTTGCACCATATGCCATGTATATATCCTGAGAGTCGGGATCAAGTTCCGTGATCTTCAGGAGCATTGCGAGAGTATCATCATAGTCAAGTTCGGGAAGATTTCCTACAACATCCGCAGTTTGGGCAACTCTCTGCTGAATAATGCTCCACCAGTTATTAACCTCACTTGCGTAAGAAATCGATTCTTTTGAAAGAATGGATTCGGTAAGCTCAGTTATCTTGTCCGTTTCCATCTTGATATTAATACCTGTTACAATTGCCATGATAATGACAACAAATGCAATGATTTCTGTGAGCAGAACTTTTTTAAGTGACTTTCTTTTTTGTTCCTTCAATTTACGACGCCTCCGTTCGTTTTATAAAAAATCCGCGTTACATTATAGCAGAAAAATGACATTATTCAAAGGGGGGGGGTTGACAGCATAATAATCATATTATATAATGATTGCGCACAAGCAAATAGCGCACAAGCAAATTAGCAATATAAACATTTAAAAGGAGGAAAAAGTTATGGCTACAGTTTATGATTTTACGGTTAAGGCAAGAGGCGGAGAAGAGGTTAGTCTGAAGGATTATGAAGGCAAGGTTCTACTTATAGTTAATACTGCAACAGGGTGCGGGTTTACACCTCATTATGAGCCCCTGGAGGCTATGTACAAAGATCTGAAGGATAAAGGTTTTGAAATTCTTGATTTTCCCTGCAACCAGTTTGCAAACCAGGCACCCGGGGATGAGAATGAGATACACGAGTTCTGCACAATGAAATACGGCACGGATTTTCCGCAGTTTGCAAAACTGGAAGTCAACGGCGAGGGAGCTGATCCGCTCTTTGTATATCTCGCTACAGAGAAACCTTTTGAAGGATTCGGCAAGGGTCTTAAGGTCAAAGCACTGGAGAAGTTTACTAACATGAATAACAAGGCTTTCGGCGACAAAGCATATATCAAATGGAACTTTACAAAATTCCTTATTGACAGGGAAGGCAAGGTTGTTGCAAGATTTGAGCCGACGGAAGATATGGACAAGGTACGGGCTGCAGTTGAGAATATCCTGTAACAAAGATACTTTCGTCGTGGTTCTCAAAAAGATTAAGGATGTAAGCAAATGTTTGAGAATGGACAAAGAGACAAAGTTATAGTCAGGACAAGCATAATAGGTATCGCGGCAAATGTATTCCTGGCGGCGTTTAAGGCAGTTATAGGCTTAAGTGCCAATTCCATTGCAATCGTGATGGATGCCGTTAATAATCTGTCGGATGCCGCGGCATCTGTCATAACGATCGTGGGGACGAAACTTGCGGGAAAAGATGCCGACAGAAAGCACCCTTTCGGTTACGGAAGGATCGAGTATCTAAGTGCCATGATAATATCCATACTTGTCCTGTACGCGGGAATCACCGCTTTTACCGAATCGGTAAAGAAGATAATAAACCCCGAGACGCCGGAGTATTCTACCGTAAGTCTTGTGATAGTTGCTGTCGCAGTTGTAGTTAAGATCGTGCTTGGAAGGTACGTTAAGTCTGTGGGTGTTAAAGTCAATTCCGATTCACTTATAAACTCCGGTGAGGATGCAACCCTTGATTCGGTAATAAGTGCTTCGACATTGGCAGCAGCGGTTATATTCCTGCTGTTTCACATATCTCTTGAAGCATGGCTCGGCGCTGTCATCGCCGTAATAATAATCAAATCCGGCTTTGACATGCTTAAAGAGACGCTGTCCAAAATCCTCGGAGAAAGAGTTGACGCAGAACTTGCAAGGCAGATAAAAGCCACAATAAATGATTTTCCCGATGTATCGGGGTCTTACGATCTGATAATGCATAATTACGGCCCCGATGCATATAACGGGTCGGTACACATCGAGGTTCCGGACACCCTGTCGGCGGACGATCTTGACAAGATGCTGCGTAAGATTCAGGTAGAGGTATATAAAAAGCATAACGTGATTTTGACAGCGATAGGCGTATATTCGTACAACACGAAGGACGAGGAGGCTGTGGCGGCGAGGAAGAAAGTTGCCGATCTGGTCACATCCGATCCCGATATACTGCAGATGCACGGGTTCTATATGGACAAGGCTGAGAAGACAATACGTTTTGATGTGGTCATAAGTTTTGATGCAAAAGACAGAAGCGTGGTGTATAATAACATAGTTGCCAAGGTACAGAAGGAATATCCCGATTACACTTTGCAGATAGCGATGGACACTGATTTTAGTGAGGCATGACTAACATGAAGAAAATCATTTGCTTCGGAGATTCGAACACATACGGATATAACCCTGCCATGGGAGGAAGGTTTGACGAGAATACCCGTTGGCCCAAAGTCCTTCAGAAATTTCTCGGAGAGAACTACGAAATATTTGAGGAAGGACAGAACGGCAGAACGATCGCCAATGCTGATCCATGGGAAGGCGGAACGAAATGCGGTATGGATTACGTTCTTCCCATGCTGGAGACTAAGAATCCGGTGGATCTTTTGATTATTATGCTGGGAACAAATGACCTGAAGGTCAAGTTTAATCTTCCTGCAGCGGATATAGCCGGCAGTCTTCAGCTGATGCTCTCCAAGATCAAGGCATATTGCCGGGATTATTTAAACTGTCCGGATATGAAGATTCTTATTACCTCTCCGCCGGCTCTGTCGGAGCCTTTTTCGGAATCATATTTTGAGCCGTTCTTTTGCGGGGCGGTTGCGGTAAAAAAGGCAAAAGAACTCGCAAATTGGTATGAACTTGTTGCCGACCAGTATGGTTGCTATTTCTTAAACGCAACTGAGAAAATAAGTGCAGGCTCTGTAGACCATCTCCATCTTGATGCGGAAGGGCACAAGGCTATGGCTGAGCTTATGAGAGATAAGATTAACGAGATATTCAAGGAAGGATAGATTCCGTAGAGTCTTTGATGGGTATGGAAAAGGGACATTCGGAAACAAGAGAGAGAAATATGTGGATTGCTATATTTGGATTTTCGATACTCGCCGGAATAGCTGCGGCACTGTATCTTGCAGGTAAAGTAGAAAAAACGGGTATATTTTCATTTATAAACAATGCGGCAGTACGTAAAGTATCTGCCGTACTTTCTGTTGTGATAGTCGGCATTATACTGTGGAAGACTCTCAATATGACCAATACGATAGTAGTAGCGGTCCATGTTGCTGTATTCATGCTGCTCGGAGACCTTATAGGACTGATCATACGAAAGGGATTCGGAGCCGGCGTCAGTCCCCGCATCGTTGATCTGTGCGCCATAAGCGCATGCCTTGTTTATCTGATTATCGGATGGATACTCATGCATAGTATGTGGGAGACGGATTACAGTGTTTCTACGGATAAAAACATCGGGCAGCTGCGTATTGCACAGATCGCGGATTCCCATATAGGTGCGGGGTTTGACGGAAAAGGCTTTGCAAAGAGGCTTGAGAAAATACAGGAGACCAATCCGGATATTCTTGTTATCACAGGTGATTTTGTAGATGATGATTCAATGAAGCAGGATATGCTTGACGCATGTGAAGCGCTTTCGAATTTTAAGACTAAATACGGCGTGTATTACTGCCTCGGAAACCATGATATGGGTTATTACGACAGTTCCCACAGAGGCTATACCGGAGATGAACTTATAGCTGAGCTTGAAAAGGCCGGCGTTGTCGTTTTGAGGGATGAGTCGGTTCTTGTTGATGACAGATTCTATGTTATCGGACGGCTCGATGCCGATTACGGCAGGGCTTCAAGACTTGATACTTCTGAACTGATAAAGGACCTTGACAAGAATAAATACATGATCGTTCTTGACCACCAGCCTACCGATTATGACGGCGAAGCTGCAGCGGGCGTTGATCTAGTACTTTCGGGGCATACTCACGGCGGACAGTTATGGCCCCTTGAATACATACAGCCGATTGTATCCGAGAATAACAATGTACGCGGATACGAGAGGAGAGGGTCAACCGATTTTATCGTAACCGACGGAATCTCCGACTGGGCGGTGAAGTTCAAAACAGGATGCAAATCCGAATTCAATGTAATTGATATTAATTAGAGGTCCCTTCTGTTAACGGAAAGGATTATAGAACCGGGAGCCGCCTCTGAAGGTGATTATAAGCGCAGCAGTACAGAATATGACAGCGAAAGCGATGACAGCATAGTCTGCAGCGCGAAGAGACTTGCCGCGGTACCATGTGCGTTTTTTGTTCTTGCCAAAACCGCGCAGTTCCATTGCACTGCTTACCACATCGATCCTGTTCATGCTTGTAAATACAAGCGGAAAGAGGATCGGGGTGGTATTTTTTATTCTTGATAAGAGCCCTGCCTTTTTGGACAACTCTATTCCGCGTGCCGCCTCGGCGTTTTTGATTTTAACGTAGTCATCCTGAATATCCGGAATGTAACGCAAGGCTATTGCAATTGAATATGCAACATAGTAACTGATACCGACCCGGTTAAGGGAAGCGGCAAATTCGCTGGGGTCCGTGGATACGATGAACATAAATACGGATGGTACGACGGTCATGTATTTGAGTATGATGTTAGCCTCATAGAACAGCTGCTCTTTAGTGAAATAGTAGTTGCCGAACAGATGACCTATAACGGTCTTGCTTCCGTATATCTCGCATCCCTGATAGGGAGAAAAGAAGAATATGGCAATTACGTTTATAACCAGAAAGAGCAGTATGAATTTAAAGACAGTACCAACCTGTCTCCACTCGGTCTTCGACGCGCGAAGTATGGCAATGCTTAAAATGAGCATTACAACAAGAACCCGTGTATCATAACTGATCATGCTTGTTATCGACCATGCAAGGAAGAAGATCAGTTTCGTTACACCGGACAGTTCGTGTATCCATGTATCCTTTTTTTCATACGAAAGAACTCTGCCTGCCATCCTTAAGGCTCCTTTCGTAGTGTATGAATCTGTTGCACAGACCGGGTGCGTCATCAATACCCATTTTCGATGCAAGATCGTATAGGGATGTACGCTTTAGGAATGCCCGCTCTGTGATCTCGTCGTTTGTAAGAATATTTGCCGGAGTATCGTCGGCGATAAGTCTCCCGTCCGTAATAACTACGGCACGATTTGTATATTCAAGCATAAGATGCATGTCGTGAGTGATCATCGCAATGGCCTTGCCTGATTCCCTGTTTAGCCTTCTGAGGAATTCCATTATCTCCGTGTAGTGCCGCAGATCCTGTCCGGCCGTGGGCTCATCGAGAATGATAAGCTCAGGGTCCATGACTAGTATCGAAGCGATGGTAACACGCTTCTTCTGACCGAAGGAGAGAGCGGATATGGGCCAGTTTCTCATTTCATACAGTCCGCATATTCGAAGGGTGTCAGCGACACGCTGCTTTACCTCATCCTCAGGCTTGGATCTGACAACAAGCCCTAATGCCACTTCGTCGAAAATCATAGGCTTGCTTATCATCTGGTTGGGATTTTGCATAACATATCCGATATGCTCGCCACGCTCTTTGATCGAAAGCGCGGTGATGTCTTCACCGTCCAGCAGTATTGTTCCGCTGTCCTGGATATTGAATCCGCAAATAAGACCTGCTAGAGTTGATTTTCCGGCACCATTCTTGCCGACTATGCTCATCATCTCGCCCTTGTGTATATCGAATGAAACATCCGAGAGAACAGGATGTGTTTTGTCATAAGAAAATCCCACATCGTTGATTGAAAGAATCACATTTTTTGTAATCCCGGGTTTCGGGAGAGTGACAGACTGCATCCAGTCGAGAAACTTCTGTCTATATCCCGAAAGATCCATTGATTCAATGTGCTGCGGCTTTGATCCGGGTGTGATCTGACAGCCGGCGTGCCTTAGTGCTTCCACATACAGAGGATATCTGATTCCGGCTTTTTCGAGAAGATCTGTGGAGAGAAAATCATCCGGCCGCATATCCGCGACGATCATCCCGTCGTTTATCAGAACGATCCTGTCGACATCACGGTACAGTGCGTCTTCTAACCGGTGTTCGATTATGATTATCGTTGCCTGTTGCCGCTTTTGGATATCATCAATGAGTGCGATAGCGCTTTTCCCTGTTTTGGGATCAAGATTTGCAAGAGGCTCATCAAAAAGAAAAACCTTAACATCGTCGACCATGACACCGGCCATAGAGACACGCTGCTTTTGTCCGCCCGATAACTCCTTGGGTGAATGGTCGAGAAGGTCGTCTATGAATACAGCCTTTGAAACTTCATCGACCTTTTGCTTCATGGCGGACTCTTTCACACAATCGTTTTCAAGTGCAAAAGCAACATCCTCCGCAACGGTCAGCCCGACGAACTGTCCGTCGGTGTCCTGCATGACCGTTCCTACGATTTTGGACAGACCGAATATACCAAGCTTTTGCGGATCGTTGCCGTCAATCGAATAGGAACCCGTGATTTCTCCCGGGTACATAAAAGGCACCAGCCCATTGATACAATGGGCCAGTGTAGATTTGCCGCATCCGGAAGGTCCCACGATCAGTACCTTTTCACCGGATTCGATGGCAAGATTTATGTTCTTAAGTGTAGGCTCTGCCTGAGCTCTGTACTTAAATGAAAAATCTTTGAATTCGATCAGCATCAGTCTTCTTTCTTGAGGCTACCTGTCTTTGCACCGATCTTGGAATAACCGACACCGAGAAGTGTTCCGAGAATGAGTGTTATGATAAAGTTGCCGAGGAATGCGAAGAATCCCTGAGCAAATACCTTGTTTGCAGGTTCTGCATAAATTAAAATGTCAAGAACGGGCGCAAGCACGATCCATGCAATTGCATTTGAAACAGCCTGAACGACGTTGAACATGATCAGGTTCTTGCCTGTAAAATCGCCTTCCGTGATAGCAAATTTGCTTGCAAAGAGTCCGACGCCGATACCGAACAGAGCATCGGGGAATACCCAGCTCCACCAAACACTTCCGTAGAAGAGTGCATCACCGAGCGCATGACCCGCAAGTCCTACAATACATCCGACTATAGGTCCGAATACAGCGGAAAGGAATGCAAGAAGAGCAGCCCTGGGCTGAAGCGCTGTATTGGGGATGAATCCGAGAGGGATCTGAATCTCGGTAAGTGCGACAAAAAGTGCGGTTCCTATACCTGCCGCAACAACTTCCTTGATACCGAATTTGAATTTCATAATATTGTCTCCTTCCTTTATTTGTGGAGAATACACATAATACCGACGATCCTATTGTAAATCTATATATGGTGGTTAGTCAAGACAATATAGTCAATATGTAGAGTGTCAAAAAGAACCGTCCCCTCTGTCACTTCAGCTGGCTGCGCATATATTCGACTACTCCGGTAAGCGGGCTCGTCTTCCAGAGACCTTCTGCGGCTTTAAGTGAGAGTGGATAGATGATCTGCATATCAAGCGTCTCGCCGGGCACCCGGCCGCTGCGCAGAGGCTCATAGAAATTTTTTACGAAGTCTTCTTCGGTGGCATTTGTAAAATCATCCGGCCTCATATACTTTAACTGGCGTTTGGTGTTAGCGATAAGAACGGCTGCCGCAAGTGATTGCAGCTTTTCATATTCTGCGGAGGGCACATCCGTAAAGATGGCCGGAAGATCGCAGCATATGATTTTCTCCGTTGTACGGTCAACCTTAACCGGCAACGGCTTAAACGTAAAATCATTTTCATCCAGAAAGAGCTTTAGCACAATACCGTATTCGGTACCGAACTGGCTTCGCTGGTAATCCGTGTCGAATATGAAGTTTCCGAGGGAATAGAAGATGGCTTTGTTGCCGACAAGTTCATAATTATTGACAACATGAGGATGGTGTGCGATCACGATATCCGCACCCATATCAAGATACTGCATGTACCTGTCGCGTGTGTAGGGAGAGGGAAGAGCGGTAAACTCCTCGCCTGCATGTGCAACGACTATGCACCATCTGTTGGATCGTTTGACAGTCTCTATCCTGTCACGTATAAGATCAAGATCACTCCATGAAAAACATCCGGGTGTTTCGGCGTCTGCCTTACGGCAGGCACGCTGGTAACCAACGCCTATCACTCCGATACCGCCGGCTTCATCAAGAATAACCGGAGCAGAAGCTTCGGCAATGTTCATTCCCGCACCGAGAGGTGTTGCGCCGCATTCGCGGGCATATTCGAGAGTGCTTGCGATCCCGTCGTGCCCGGCATCCATTATGTGATTGTTGCAGATATTCCAGATATCCGACCCGATCGAGCGAAGGAAGTGCCTGACACCGGGGTCCATACTGTGGGTAAGAGCGGCAGCTGCCGATCCGTCAACGCTGCGCTCGCCGGAATACAGAGGGCCTTCGACGTTTGCGATCACATGATCGCTGTCATGAAGAAAAGAGACGATATTCTCATCGAGAAGTGATGCGTCCTGCCATTTATCCTTCATGTATTTGTCAAAACCGATGTCGCCGGTAAATGTCAGAATCGTTTCGGTCTTCATATGAATTACCTTAACTTAAGCCGCAGTACTTTTTGAAAGCGTCTCCCCGCTCCTCAAAATTCTTAAAGTATCCGTAGCTTGCTGCTGCGGGAGACAGAAGGATTGCTTCGCCGGATTTTGTTATTGAAGCGGCAAGCTTTACGGCTTCCTCAAGATTTTCCCTGTAATAACAGTTTTCTGTGTGGTTTATGCTATCGAAGATTCTTCTTCCCGAATCATAAGAAAAAATATAATTATATTCAGGGTGTTTATTTATATACCCGGTCAGAATGTCATAGTTGATGCCACGATCCATTCCGCCGATCAGAACCGTTTTGGCATTAGGTACACTATCAAGAGCCTGGATAGTTGCATTCGGTATGGTGGATATGGAATCGTCAATATAATCGACTCCGTTAATGCTTCCGACAAGCTGGAGACGGTGGGCAAGAGCCGTAAAATCAGAAAGTGCAGGGCGTATTATCTCATCCTCGATACCGAAGACATTATGCGCGATCGTATATACAAAATGAGCATTGTAATTGTTATGATGCCCGAAGATCTTCAGGCTGTAATCGGGGATGTCGTTAAAATCTATACGCACGATGGGTGCATTGGCAGGCATTGCAGGAACGTTTCCGCCGACAAACAGGAAATCTTTGTCAGTCTGGAATTTGGCGATGTTTGCCTTTGCCGCAAAGTATCTGTCCAGTGTTTTGTAGTAATCAAGATGTTCTTCATACAGATTCAGAAAAACGGCGATATGAGGCGATATAGTCACATGAGCCAGCTGGTGGCATGACATCTCGAACACAGCGACAGTATCATCATCGATCTGATCAAAATAATCAAGACAGGGTTCTCCGATGTTTCCGAGAAGTACAGTCTTCCTGCCTGCGGCAGCAAGCACGTGATGAAGCAGTGCACTTGTTGTACTCTTTCCTTTTGTTCCGGTTATACCGACAGTGTTTAGTCTGAAATTTTCGAGAAAGATCTGGGTTTGTGATGTGTACTTGGGATCGTCATCATCCATTACGATCCCGGGACTTTTGACTATGTAATCATAAAGATCTTCGTTTATATCTTCGCGTTTTCCTTCAAAGATATCAACTTTTTCGGGTCTGCAGAACCTTGTAAGAAAATGCTCTGTTGATTTGCCTTCACGTCCGTAGCCCCAGATCAGTATTCTTTTTCCTGTAAATTTCTCGTACGTTTTCATGTAGACAAGTATAGCATATTAATAAAAAAAGAGAAAAGGGAAAGTCCCTTTTCTCTTTCGTAATCGTGACATCTAGTGCAGCGCACCTATAGATCTGATAAGCCAGGGCTCTTTTGCCTGACCCTTGCATACCTGAACGAAGGCGATAACGTTAACTACAAGCAGGATGAGGATAAGAACCGCACCTACAACGGGGACAATGCATGTCCAGCAGAAAAATGCCGAAATCAGGTAAACAACGATCGAAACAAGATCGATCTTAAGCGCCTCACGTGCATGGAACTGTGCGTAAGGTGATTCTTTTGCAAGAACGTGACAAAGGATAACACCCAATATAGAGAAAACGTATGCTGAAAGAGCATATACTTTGTTATCCGATATATCCTTTGCATCAAACTCGGATGTATGATCCCAAGGGTCGACTACTGCAACAGGTGCAGAAACTACCGCTGTTCCGCAATCGGGACATACATTAGCTCCTTCAGGAATTTCCTTACCGCAATTTGAACAAAAAGCCATAATAAAAACCTCCTAACTGTTTATTGATCACAATGAATCAACTAACATTGTAACAAATCCGAAGAAGAGTAGCAATGCCGTTTTACAACTTCAGTCCTTTCAGAAGAGAACCAAGAGATGTTCCGATATCTTCGGACTCGGGTATATTTACTTCCTCTTCATCCGGGGAAGGCTCATCGGGGTTATCAACAAGAGCCTTCATGGAAAGTGACAGTTTACCATCTTTGATGTCCGTCACCTTGACATCGACTTCCTGGCCTTCCTTGAGAACAACACCGGGGTGCTTGATTCTCTCGTGTGAAATCTGGGATACGTGAACGAGACCGGAAATGCCGTCTTCCAGATCGATAAATGCACCGTAATCCTTGATGGTGGCAACTGTTCCGTGGAAGACCTGTCCAACCTTAATGTCGGATATCTTCTTTTTCCTGTCGGATTCCCGACGTTCCTTTAATATTTCCTTCGCGGACAGGACCAGTTTATCATCGTCCATATTTGCCTCAAAAACCCTGACCTCAAGTTCGCGTCCGAGAAACGGATTGCAATCGTCTATTCTTTCAAGAGACAGTTTAGATGCCGGAATAAATGCCCTTATCCCTTCAAAATCGGCAACTACGCCGCCTTTTACTATACCGGTTACGGTAACGGTAAAGTTTTCCCCGGATTCTTTCAGCTCCGAAGCTTTTCTCCATGCAAGGAGAGTATCGGTATCATGTACCCCGTCCCCCATAAGGCTGTACGAATCTTCAAGCATCTGTTCGTAGTCTTTCATTGTCTCTGCCATTTTTTATCCTCCGTATTCAGCAATTCTTGTGGTATTATAGCATTATTTTTTTAAGAAAAAAACATAAACGGGTAATAAGTCTCACCCAATTTTAATTCTCAGATCCCTGATGACATGGATAAACAAAAAAACGGAAATTACGCCTGCCGCAAGCCATGCGATGGGATCACTTCCTACGGCAAGTGCGTAGCTTCTGATCCGGATCGACAGGATCGCTGCCACAAGTCTGGCGGCAAATTCCACAATGCCGAGCATCATTGCGGTCATACCGTAGCCGCACCCCTGCATGGAATTTCTGAATATAAATATGGCTGAAAGCGGAATGTAGGCGATGATACATTCCACCATATATGTCTTGGCCCATGGCAGGAGCTGTGTAAGATCCACGTCGGATGAAAAAAACAGCCTCATTATATACGGCAGGGCATAAAATGCTATGATTGCGGCTGCTATTGAATATACTGTCATTATCTTCATGGCATCTTTTACACCGTATTCCACTCTGTCAAGATCACCCTTGCCGAAGTTCTGCCCGGAGTAACTTGTCATGGTCTGCCCTATAGCCATCATCCCCTGAGTAAGCAGGTTTTGAACTTTGCCGGCAGCGGTAAATCCTGCTACGGCTACAGAACCGTAAATATTAATGGCACTTTGCATTATCATTGTTCCGGAGGCTGTGATACCGAACTGAAGCGCCATAGGTATTCCGATATACAGCTGCTTTTTGGTGTACTCGCTGTTGAGCCTCCACATACCGGCCGAAGGAGTCAGGGCAGGCTCTTTTTTTACTATATATATGACGCACAATATTGCCGCCACTCCCTGGGATAGGTCTGTTGCCCAGGCTGCACCAGCTACCCCCATCTTGAAATTAACTATAAATACAAGATCAAGTATGATATTAAGAACTGCCGAGAATATAAGGGTATATAACGGAATCCTGCTGTTTCCGACAGCACGCAGGAATGCGGAGAACAGATTGTAGAACACAAGAGCCGTTATCCCCATACATATGACGGATATGTAGCTGTAGGCATCCTCATATATATCTTCGGGCGTGTTCATTACCTTCAGTATGGAAGGCATAAAAGAAAGACTCAGAACCGTAAGCACGGCGATAACCATGGCAGACAAAATCACACCGTTTGATACGGTGGCTCTAGCCTCGTCCTTAAGACCTGCTCCATACTTCTGACTTGTAAGTACGGTAAAACCGGTTGCCATACCGTTAGCTATACCAAGTACAAGAAACATGATAGTACCTGTTGAACCTACGGCAGCAAGGGCACCTTCTCCTACAAATTTTCCCACTATTATAGTGTCTACCATATTGTAAAACTGCTGGAAAATGTTTCCGATAAGCAGCGGCAGCATAAACTTTAATATTATTTTAAACGGCCTGCCTTCTGTAAGTGTTGTTTCCATACCTGGCCTCTCAAAAAATAATTATGCAATGACGGTGTGTAGTTGATATAATAATACACAGATTTGAATTCAACAACAGAAATTCAATATGAGACAGGAGAAAATATCATGAGTAAAAATCGTAAGCTTATTACTTTATTTGCGACAATGATGATGGCTGTTTGCATGTGTGTTCCCGCTTTTGCGGCTGATTCTGACAGTGCAGGCAATGTATTTGAAGCGGGGGATTCGGTTTCACTTCCGGAAACACCGTTCTTCGGAGGATTCATTGCCGGCCAGAGCGTAGAGGCGGAAGATATTGACGCAGAAGGGTCTGTAATCATGGCGGGACAGAGCGTTAATGTTAATGACGCGGATGTGGGCGAGAGCCTGTATATTGCCGGTAACATCATTTCGGTAAATGATGCTTATGTTAATGGTAATGTTTGTGTTGCCGGTAACAATATTGTATTAAAGAGTACGGAAGGTAACGGAGTCTACATTGCCGGCAACCAGATATCCTTTGACGGCGTGGCAAATGCGCTGCATGCGGCAGGCAATACAGTTGCCGTTAAGGGTACAATTGACGGCGATGCGGTTATAGAAGCCGATGTTGTTGAACTTGATGATGATCTTAAAGTTACCGGATCACTTACAATAAGGAGTGTTAATGAGCCGAAGATTCCCGACAATGCTCCGATCAAGGATTTTATATATGAACCCATATCAAGTGGTGAACAGCAGGGAGGGATCGGTACTCTCGGCATAGGGATAGGAACAAGAATAATAAAGAAATTAACAAGCTGTCTTTACTGGATAGTTGCAATGGCCGCATTCGGAATGCTTCTTTGCTGGCTTTGCGGCGATCATCTTACCAAAGCTTCCGAGCTTGTCAGGACCAAACCCGGCGCTGTGATCGGCTGTGGAATAATAAGCTGGATATGCATTCCCGTTATTGCCGTTGCACTTTGCTGCACGTATATTCTGGCACCCGTAGGAGGAATGCTTGCACTGTTGTATGTGCTTCTGCTGTGTGCCGGTCTGGCATTTGCCGGGGCATCGCTGGTACGTATATTCCTGCCGGATATGAATGTGTTCCTGTCGGCGCTTATCGGTATTGCGGCGCTTGAGATCGTAAGAATGATCCCGGTTATCGGTACGCTTGTCGGTATTGCTGCGGATATGTATCTTCTGGCATATGTGGTCCTGACCTTATGGGATAACCGTCTTAAGAAAATCAAACAATAACCATAAAGGCGTGGCGGGCTTCTAACGGAGCGGCCCACCTAAAGTCGGAGGGAAAAACATGGCTGCGGATATGAAAAAACTGCGGGAGCAGATAGACAAGATAGATGCCAAGATACTGAAGTTATATGAAGAACGAATGGATGTGGTCAGCGAGATCGGAAAGTATAAGATAGAAAATAATCTTCCCGTGTACGACGCATCCCGTGAGGATGCAAAACTTGAAGAGGTATTTGCATCGGTTTCAAACAAGCATTATGCAGACGGTGCTGCACAGCTTTTCATAACGCTTATGCAGACAAGCCGCGAGATGCAGGAGGATATGGCAGGCCTCGGAGATTATGATTACGATGATTTTAACTGGGACGGGGAACCTGTTGAACTAAGTCTCGAAATACTCGGCAACAAGGTACAGGAGGAATAAATGGCAGTTCGTACTTTTGCCGCCATCGATGTGGGATCGTATGAACTCGGGATGAAAATATTCGAGTTCTCACATAAGATAGGCATGAAAGAAATAGACAGTGTCAGGCATTCCATTGAACTCGGAACGGACACATACCAGAACGGTATAATCGACACGGACCATATGGATGAGCTGTGCGATGTGCTTTCTGATTTTGCATCGATCATGAAAACCTATAAGGTTGACGATTACAAAGCATACGGTACGAGTGCGATCCGGGAGACTAAAAATACCGTCGTGGTTACCGAACAGATCAAGCTTCGGACGGGAATAAAGGTTGATGTGCTGTCGAACTCGGAACAAAGGTTTCTGCATTACAAAGCGGCTGCGATAAAGGGCTCCAGATTTGACGAGTTTATAAGCGAAGGCTGTGCTATTGTCGATATCGGAGGCGGAAGCATACAGATATCGCTGTTTGACAATGATGCACTTGTCACCACCCAGAACATTAGGCTCGGGGTCCTGCGGACAATGGATATGCTTGCAACCCTCCAGCCCAAGACAAGGGATATAGAGGGTATATTAAAGGAGCTTATAGACAACCAGCTGCAGGTATTTAAAAAACTGTACTTAAAAGGCAGAAATATCAAAAATCTTATACTGATCGACGATTACGTTTCTGCAATGCTTTACCATACAGGATCCAAGGACAGATCCTTTACGGCCGCAAGATTCAAGGAAGTCTGCGAGGAACTTTCGCAGATGACAGTTAGCGAGATCTCCAAAAAATACGGAATGAATGAAGAGACTATTCCCCTTCTTCTTCCTGCCGTATCGATCGTATCCCGCGTAATCAAGATCACCGGGGCGGATAATATCTGGTCACCGGGAGTATCGCTTTGCGACGGTATGGCATACGAATACGCCGAAAAAGAAAAGCTCGTTCATTACCGCCATGATTTTGAAAACGATATCATCGAGTGCGCCAAAGCCATGTCCAAACGGTATCAGGGTAATGAGGCAAGAAACGAACTGATAGAAAAAGTCGTATGCGATCTGTTTGATGCAACCCGCAAAATACACGGGCTGGGCAGGCGTGACAAACTGCTCCTCCGGATTGCCGCACTTCTTTGCGACTGCGGCAGATACATAAGTATAGAGGCCGGTGCCGAATGCGGATATGAAATAATAATGGCGACGGAAATGATAGGACTATCCCATGCAGAGCGTGAGATAGTAGCAAACATTGTCCGGTTCAACAAGACGGCGTTTAAATACTACGATGAGCTTGTTGCACAGTCACTTCTTGATAAGGGAAATTATCTTAAAATTGCGAAGCTGTCTGCCATATTCAGGATAGCTGACGGTGTATGCAGAAGCTACAGGACAAAAGTAAACGATGTCCGCATCTCCCTTAAGGGAGGAGAACTTGTTATAAATGTCTACACAGTGGATGATATAGATCTTGAGCAGGGATTTTTCCACAGGAAAGCATCGTTGTTTGAAGAAGTCTTCTCGGTCAAACCCGTATTAAAGTATAAAAGACTTTAAATGGTGTGGCTCTCCGATTAAGAGGTTATGAACATGAAAAAATTCGATGACAAAGAATACTACGTAAACAGAGAACTGTCATGGCTGATGTTCGATGAAAGGGTACTCGGTGAGGCAACGGATACGTCCAATCCGCTTATGGACCGACTCAAATTTCTGTCTATAACGGCTTCGAATCTTGATGAGTTTTTCATGGTAAGAGTGGCATCTCTTATTGATATGCAGCATGCCGATTACAGTAAACGCGACATTGCCGGGATGACTATCGATGAGCAGCTTGAGAAAATATCCAAAAAGACACATGAACTCGTTGAAACACAGTATTTTGTCCTGATGCACACCCTGCTTCCGCTGATGGAATCCGAAGGGATCCGTTTTATCACAAAGCATGAGGAGCTGACGACGGAGCAGGGGCAATTTGTCGACAGATACTTTGAAGAGGAAGTATATCCTGTTCTTACACCGATGGCCGTTGACTCTTCAAGACCGTTTCCTCTCGTCAGGAACCAGACGCTTAACATCGGTGCACTTATCGGGAAAAAGGGTGAAGAGTCCCGTGATTTTGCAACCGTTCAGGTTCCGGGAGTGCTTGACAGAATTGTTGAGATACCGTGCGAAGAGGGCAGATGCTTCATACTTCTCGAGGAAGTGATCGAGCGTAATATGCACAAGCTGTTCCTCAATTATGATGTGTACTGTGCATATCCGTACAGGATAATGAGAAATGCCGACCTTACGATAGATGAGGAAGAGGCGGCTGATCTTCTAAAAGAGATCGAAAAACAGATAAAGCGCAGGCAGTGGGGAGAGGTTATCAGACTTGAGGTGGCGGATGATATCGATCCGGGACTTATGGAGATACTTAAAAAGGAACTGTCCGTAAGATCCGATAACATATACAGGATCGCAGGCCCCATCGACCTGACATTCCTTATGAAACTGTACGGGTTAGAAGGATTCGATCATTTAAAGACCCCGCGGTATGTTCCGCAAGCTGTGCCGGAGATTAGCGACGGGGCTGATATTTTTGAGGCAATACGAAATCATGATATCCTGATGCATCATCCCTATCAGACTTTTGCACCGGTTATCGATTTTGTAAAAAGTGCAGCCAAGGATCCGGAGGTTTTGGCGATCAAGCAGACGCTTTACCGTGTCAGCGGTAATTCGCCAATAATCGCGGCACTTGCCGAGGCGGCGGAAAATGGAAAACAGGTAACTGTTCTTGTCGAACTCAAGGCAAGATTTGATGAAGAGCATAATATAGTATGGGCACGAAAGCTCGAGAAAGCGGGGTGCCATGTAATATACGGTCTTGTGGGACTCAAGACACACTGCAAGATCACGCTTGTTGTACGCCGTGAGGAAGACGGTATCAGACGGTATGTGCACCTCGGAACCGGGAACTACAATGACAGTACCGCGAAGCTATATACGGATGTGGGACTCCTTACCTGTGCCGAACAGATAGGAGAAGATGCTACGGCTGTATTTAACATGCTTAGCGGGTATTCGGAACCGCTTTACTGGAACAGACTCTCTCTTGCTCCATTATGGCTCAAGGACAGATTCCTTCATCTTATCGGAAGGGAAGCTGCGAACGCGCGTGACGGGAAAAAGGCACACATAATCGCAAAGGTCAACTCAATATGTGACAGGGAAGTCATACAGGCTCTTTACGATGCCTCCTGTGCCGGTGTTAAGATTGAACTGATCGTCCGCGGAATATGCTGTTTAAAACCCGGGATCAAGGGTGTATCGGAGAATATAACCGTCAGATCCATAGTCGGGGATTTTCTTGAACACAGCAGGATATTCTATTTCGAGAATGCGGGAAACAGTGAAGTGTACTGCGGATCATCGGACTGGATGCCAAGGAATCTCTTAAGGCGTGTGGAAATATTGTTCCCGATACTTGACGAGAGACTCAAAGAGAGAGTAATTTATATACTCGAAACACTTCTGGCGGATACGGTAAAGGCACGAATCGAAAAGCCGGACGGTACATACGAACGTATAGAACGACGTGGAAGAGACCTTGTATGCGCACAGGATACGTTCTGCGAATGGGCCAAAGGACTTGTTGCGACCAAAGATCCCACCCAAAACAGCAGAGTGTTTATTCCGATCGAAGGAGCATAAAAATATTAGTACAAAGGAGCGAGCAAATGTTTGATAAGGACGTGGTAAATTTCTTTCTTGATAATCAGAGCCGTCTCTTTGATGAGGATGTGGCATCTACACCTGAGGAAGCTCAGGATTTTCTTGAGGATTCGATGGCCGAAGTCGTTGACAGCATAGACGAGGTCATCGAGTATTTCGATGAGATGGGAGTCGATACCGACGGTATGAGCGAGGATGAGATAGAGCAGCAGGCGGAAGTTTTCGCCCTTCCCGACGGCCGGTACCTTGTAGTGAGTTCTTAGATGCTGATATGAGGAGAATTTTTTTATGATAAGTGCAAATAACGTAACGTACCGCGTAGGCAAGAAGGCCCTATTTGAAGATGTAAACATCAAGTTTACCGAGGGTAACTGCTACGGCCTTATCGGTGCGAACGGAGCAGGAAAATCAACCTTTTTGAAGATCCTTTCCGGAGAACTTGATACAACCAATGGAGATATTGCAATCACTCCGGGACAAAGACTCTCTGTTCTTGAACAGGATCATTTCAAGTATGACAATTATACGGTTATGGATACCGTAATTATGGGAAACCAGCGGCTGTATGATGTAATGAAGGAAAAGGATGCCATATATGCGAAGGAGAATTTTTCCGACGAGGATGGTATAAGAGCAAGTGAGCTTGAGGCGGAATTTGCAGAGATGGACGGCTGGGAAGCCGAGTCAAATGCCGCAACACTTCTTAACGGACTGGGTATAGAAACCGATCTTCACTACAGCATGGTAGGAGACCTTACAGGCCCCCAGAAGGTCAAGGTATTGCTTGCAAGAGCCCTTTTCGGATCTCCGGATATACTGCTTCTTGACGAGCCTACGAACCATCTTGATCTTGATGCCATAGAATGGCTTGAAGAGTTCCTTATAAACTTTGACAATACCGTTATCGTTGTCAGCCATGACAGATACTTCCTGAATAAGGTATGTACTCATACGGCGGATATCGACTACGGCAAGATCCAGCTCTATGCCGGAAACTATGATTTCTGGTATGAATCAAGCCAGCTCCTCATACAGCAGATGAAGGAAGCAAACAAGAAGAAGGAAGAGAAAATCAAGGAACTCCAGGAGTTCATTTCCAGATTCTCCGCTAACGCATCCAAGTCAAAACAGGCTACAAGCCGTAAGAGAGCACTTGAGAAGATCGAACTTGACGAGATCAAACCCTCCAGCCGTAAATATCCGTATATTGATTTTCGCCCCGACAGGGAGATAGGAAACGAGGTCTTAACCGTTGAGGGTATTTCCAAAACAATAGACGGCGTCAAGGTGCTCGATAATATTTCGTTTATACTCGGACACGACGATAAGGTTGCATTTGTCGGAACCAATGAGCTTGCCAAGACAACACTCTTTCGGATACTCATGGGAGAAATTGAACCCGATGAGGGAACATACAAATGGGGTGTAACCACATCGCAGGCATACTTCCCGAGGGATTACACCGAGGAATTTAATCATGATTACACCATAACGGAATGGCTGACGGGGTACTCACCTGTGAAGGATGTTACATATGTAAGAGGCTTCCTTGGTCGTATGCTGTTTCCCGGTGAAGACGGTGTCAAGAAGATCAACATCCTCTCCGGAGGAGAGAAAGTCAGATGCCTTCTTTCCAAGATGATGATAAGCGGCGCGAACATTCTCATACTTGATGAGCCCACAAACCATCTGGATATGGAGAGTATTACGGCACTTAATAACGGACTGATCAAGTTCCCGGGAGTTATACTGTTTGCATCCCACGACCATCAGTTTGTGGAAACAACGGCAAACCGTATTATGGAGTTTCTTCCTAACGGCACGATGATCGATAAGATCACTACATATGACGAGTACCTTGCAAGTGATGAGAT
Source organism: Lachnospiraceae bacterium UBA3762 (assembly GCA_002371615.1). Classification (GTDB taxonomy): domain Bacteria; phylum Bacillota; class Clostridia; order Lachnospirales; family Lachnospiraceae; genus UBA2868. The sequence continues at coordinate 81,525 of DFGA01000038.1, forward strand.
GGCAAGGAAGAGATTTGTATATACGGCAAATATTGAAGAAGATGAAAACTGACCACTCACACAAGAAGATACTGTTTACGGATCTTGATGATACACTGCTTGATGATGACAAGAACGTTGCCCCAGAAGATGTTGATACAATAAACGAGATGCTGGGTAAAGGGCACAGATTCGTGATTGCGACGGGAAGACCTATATACAGTGCCAAGAAAGTTGCCCAAAAGCTGGGCCTCTACCGGGACGGAATATATATTGCGGCATCAAACGGCGGAGTGATCTATGATTGCTCGCAGGAAAAAACGATCCATGCCGATACCCTTGATATTGATCTTGTAGATGCCATGTTTAAAGCTGCCATGGCGGAAAATATGCACGTCCACACATATACGGACGAATACGTGGTGTCCATGCGGCAGACGAAGGCTTTGGAAATATACAGCCGGAAGATCAGCATGCCCTATAAGATACTGGATAAGATTCCCGAAGACCTTCCCGCGCCTCCACCGAAGCTTGTCCTAATGTCGATAGAGGAAGGCAGCCGTAAGATACTGGAGGATTTTGAAAAAAGGCATGCGGAATCTGTAAAGGGCAGAGCCGTCAGTGTGTTCTCCAATGATTTTCTGCTTGAGTATCTGCCTGCCGGAGTATCAAAAGGAAGAGCCGTTGTGGGGTTGTGTGAGATGCTGGACATTCCCGTTGCCGATTCGGTTGCGGTGGGAGATGAGGCTAACGATATCCCTATGATCGATGCCGCCGGGGTCGGGGCCGTTATGAAGAACGGAACAGATGAGGCAAAATCACATGCCGGGTATGTGACAGACAGAACCAATAACGAATGCGGAGTTTCAGAAGTTATCCGGAAGTTCATACTGGAGGGCTGAGACAGGCTGAATGACTTTGAGGGTTGTAGTTTCCACGAATTATGGTGTATAATGACATATTGATGTGGAAAACACCATTTTGGATAAACTTTAATTGCAGTTTGATATAAAGGAGAATTATCGTGAGAAAGCAAAACAGCATTATCAGAATTCTGATCTTTGTCTTTGCAGCACTGATCGCGCTGCTTGTGATCGGAGGAGGCATTTATCTGTTCGCGGCATCCAGGAGCCTTAAGGCAATTTCACTCCAGCCGGATTTCGCAGAGACTTCGCTTGAGGTGGGAACGCAGTACACGTTCTCGATCAGTGCGACACCTTCAAAAGCAAGTGTCAAGAAGGCGACATGTGTTGTTGATGATCCCACAAGTTCGTTTGAACTTAACGATGACGGGAAAGCGGTTCTTACAACCGGCATGAATGAAGGTAATGTTACGGTATATGTTGAATGCAAGGGTATAAAGAGTCAGGTGCTGACATACAGCATCGTTGATTCCGTAGCACGTGCCCAGGCAGAGGCGGCAGCACAGGCAGAAGCACAGAAGCAGGCCGAAGAGGAAGCTGCAGCACAGGCTGAGGCAGAAGCAGCTGCGGTTGCCAAGAAGTATGTTAAGGCTACAGGCGATAACGTAAATGTAAGATCAACGAACAGCACCGACGGTGATGTTCTCGGTAAGGCCAAGAAGGGTGAGATGTTCGAGAAGGTTGAAGATGTAGACGACTGGACGCACATCATGTACAACGGCCAGGACGGCTATATGAAGACTGAGTTCTTAACCGAGATCTCCGAGGAAGAGTATAACCAGGGTCCTACAGAAGAGACTGCTGAGACTAAGACCGAAGAGAAGAAGGAAGAAAAGAAGACAGAAGAGAATAACAATCAGACTGCTGAAAATACTGAGAATACCGAGAATACCGAGAATCAGACGCAGGCAACCCAGACCAAAGAAGAGGCTGAGGCCAAGGCCAAGGCAGATGCCGAAGCAGCTGCTGCCGAATTACAGAAGCAGCAGGAAGCTCTTGCAGCCGCCGCACAGGCGGCAACCACGTATACTTTGAGCGGTGTTCCGGTTACTGCTACGCAGTACAAGAATTTGCTGGATATGTTTAGATTTGCCACTCCAAACGGAACGGATGAAGAGGCCAAGGCAGAGGTTGAAATACATAGTGGTGCAGAGATTAAAGCGATAATACAGGATAAGGGTTGGTAATCTACACAATACTCTTCCGGTTTTTCTTCCGGTATTCAAGCGGTGTACATCCCATGATTTTTCCGAAGGATTTGGAGAAATAACTTCCTGTGGAAAATCCGCAGCTTTCGCTGATTTCGAGAACACTTTTCGAACCTGAGATAAGCATTTCACACGCCCTTTGAGTACGGAAATTATTAAGATAATCCATAGGAGACTGGGACAGATTGGAACTAAAACATCTGGAACACTCCCTGACGCTTATACTGGCTGACTGTGCGATATCTTCCACAGTCAGCTTTTCTGCATAATTCTCCTGAATAAATGACATCATCTGCTTGAGCCTTTCAAGAGATGCATCATTGTGGGGCTTCGATCTTTCGATGAGGGGCTCCAATTCTTTAAGAATGGACAGCCACAGCTGTGACAGTCTGTATTGCACATCAAACTCAAATCCGTATTTCGCTTCTTCGTCGGCACGAAACGCCATCTGAAAATTGTATATGATCTCGGCGGATGATTTTTCCTCCGGAGAAAATCGTCTGAAAGGGATTGAGGTGCATCCGAGAAGAGGAATGAAATACTTGGATGAAATGCTGGAATTATATCCTCCGGACAGAAGGCTCGGATCGAACCTTATAACATCCATGACACATCCCGTAAGATCGTTGTTCTCGGGAAGTATTCCGTGAAGCACGTTGCTGTTTATAAACAGCAGATCCCCTCTGTGAACATTGATCTTACATTCGGGGAACGAATATACATAATCCCCCGATGTTATGTATGCGACTTCAAGTTCATTGTGCCAGTGCCAGGGGACTTTTTTCTCGTAGAACAGGTCAAAATAGTTGCGTTGACAGACGTACAGCAGTCCTTCGTTTTGTCCGTCGAGCTTTTCGTTCTGATTGTTGTCTATTATTACTTCTTTTGTTGTAATCATGCTTTTATTTTACTCTATTTGGCAGGATTTTACAAATTTATGCCCTAAAATTACATTTTATGACAGTATTTGCTGCGTTTTAGGAATAATCAGGACTTTTGCTGGCGCGATATGCGTTTTTTTAATCCGGTCTTTGGCGTATTATTAAGTCAGAAACAAGGAAGGATCACAAAGATCCGAGGCGATACATAGAGATGAACAAAAAGGAGGATGAGCATATGTTAAATTATTCGGTTAAGATCAATTCAATAAAGGACCTTATGGAACTTAGGAAGATTGCCGGTAAGTATGGTATTGACGGCAGGATCAACCAGAACGGATTTCACGGAGACCTTAAGGCAGTGCTTACAAATGTTTTCTATCTTCCGCTTGAGGACGCGAACATCGAGATTACCAATTTCACTGATTCACAGGTTTCATACCTCGATAAAGCATTTGAGAAGTTTACAGCTTAGCTGATAATTCTTTTTCTATACCCAAAAAGGGAACCGGTCATACTGACCGGTTCCCTGCAATCACCTCTTTGTAGTCGGCGATGTTCTTCTTGAGAAGTTCCGGAATGTTAAGACCGTACGGACACTTGGGCAGGCATTTCCCACACTCTATACACTCCTCCGCTTTTTTCATTTCACCCTGCCAGTATTCGGACAGCCATCCGGCACTTGGAGCACGACGGAGCATAAGAGCCATACGGTTACATTGGTTGATCTGTATTCCAACCGTGCAGGGCATACAGTAGCCGCAGCCCCTGCAGAATTCTCCCGAAAGTTCCTTCTTCTCAGAGTCTATAAATGAGCGTATTTCATCATCGATCTGTGGAGTGTTATCCATATATGAGAGCCACTCCGTAAGTTCTTCATCCCGCTGTATGCCCCATATGGCAACCGTTCCTTCAAACTGTCCGACAAAAGCCATGGCAGCCTTTGAATTGGTTATCAAGCCACCGGCGAGCCCTTTCATGCAGATCACACCGACATTGTTTTTGTTACACAATTTGATAAGTTCGATCTCCCGATCATCAGCCAGGTAACTTATCGGATATTGAACAGTTTCATACAGTCCCGATACGGCAAGCTCCTCGGCTATGCCGATCTTGTGCGCAGTTCCGCCAATATGTTTAATTTTGCCCTGGCGCTTAGCTTCGAGCATGCACTCATACATACCGGTTCCGTCTTCGGGTCTGTAGCACTGTCCCATAAGATGAAACTGATAAACATCTATATAATCTGTTTGAAGCATTTCAAGGGATTTATCAAGATCCTTCCAAAAATCTTCAGGTTTTTTGGCTGTAGTTTTCGTTGTTATGACAATATCTTCTCTCGGAATAAACCCGTTGCCGAAGGCCTTACCAAGTTTTTCCTCACTGTCACTGTATGCTCTTGCTGTATCAAACAGGCGCATTCCGCCTTCATACGCTCTTCTGAGAATCGCAACGGCAGTATCTGTATCGACTCTTTGTATAGGAAGTGCACCGAAAGCGTTTTGCGGCACCGTAATGTTTGTGCTTCCCAATGTTATGTTCTTCATGGTAACCTCCGTTATACTGTTATCGTTAAACGTCCTGTATGTTAATCATATCACATTTGATTTTTGATCTCAAAAACATTGCGGTTAAAATTTCCCGTATGGTTATGTGCTGCTATGATATAATTGTAATAAGTTACGTAGCAGAAAATATGTGATGACGGGAGATTTTAAATGAGTATTACAACTGAAGATAAAAGTTTCATGGAAACTCTTTTCATTAATGCCGCCGGATTTCCTGATCAGCATGTGCTGTTTGATGATCTTCATCCTAAAGGGATCGATTATAAGACATTGATGCTTCTTTCGGCAAAGGTTTACAGATGGCTGAAGGAAGCCGGACTTGGAAAGGAAGATTTTGTTCTGATCAATCTGCCAAGAGGCATATTGCCGGTTATTGCGATAGTAGGAGTGTGGAGAGCCGGATGTGCGTTTACTTTGGTGGAAAACGGATATTCTCCGGAGCGCATTGACTATATACGCAGGGATTGCGGCTGTAAGGTGGAGATCAACGAACATACATGGTCCGTGATCATGCTTTGCAAACCTCTTGAAGGCTATGAGAAGACGGAGTTAAACGATGCGGCATATGCGGTATATACTTCCGGCTCTACCGGTAATCCCAAAGGCGTCCTTCATGAAGTGGGAAATATCATGCTAACCGTACATGCCCACCGTATGGACGGAAAACCGTTCATTGACCCCGGAGAGAGACTGGCTCTTATAGCACCACTTAATTTTGTTGCCTCCGTTATCTGTATAATACTCTGTCTTTACTTTGAAAAAGCAGCACTCTATATTGTACCGTATTCGATCGTTAAAAACCCCGAATTACTGTTAAAGTATTATAAAGACAAACGGATATCAATGACTTTTCTGTCGCCCTCATACATACGCAGACTTCCGGGAAAACTCCCTCCTAATCTGAAGAAAATGATAGTCGGTTCTGAGCCTGCAGGTCAGATCTATATCGAGAATATAAAACTGTATAATTGTTATGCGATGAGTGAATCGGGATTTCCGGTAACTGTATTTGCGATCGATAAGGCTTATGATACCTGCCCGATCGGAGAGGCGCAGTTGGACATAGATGTAAGACTTGTTGATGAGTCCGGAAATGATGTGCCCGATGGTGAGATGGGAGAAGTATGTTTTAACAATCACTATGTCCGGGGATATATAAATCTTCCCAAAGAGACAAAAGCTCAGTTTCGCAACGGGTGGTATTTTACGGGAGATCTGGCCAAAAAAAATGCTGACGGCAAACTGATTCTTCTGGGTCGTTCCGGGGACATGATCAAGATCAACGGCAACCGTATCGAACCTCTCGAAATTGAAGCAGCGATCAAACAGATACTGCAGATAGACTGGGCTGCCGTGCGTGGCTTTGAAGAGAAGGGACGTTCATATCTGTGTGCCTACTATACGGCTGATATTACGGTGGATAGTGAGAAGATACGCGAGGAACTGTTAAAACGGCTGCCGTATTACATGCTTCCGACCTATTACATCAAGATTGACGAGATCCCTTTGAATTCAAACGGAAAGTTTAGCCGCAGGGACCTGCCCAAGCCTAACGCATCCGATTATACCAGTCAATATGTACCACCGGAAAATGAAACGCAGAAAAAACTCTGCGACTCTTTTTCAAAAGTTCTTGGTCTGGATCGTGTCGGGATTAATGATGATTTCTATGAAATAGGCGGTGACTCGCTTGCAGCGATCGAACTGATTACAGTCTGTGACCTTCAGGGACTAAATGTCTCGGAGGTATTTCGGGGAAGGACACCGAAAGGTATTGCTGCAATTTACGAGAAACTTAGCGCTACGGACGAATCCGATCCCGACAAAGCTAATGAAGACGCGATGAAAGACGCACACCCTCTGACTACCGAGCAGCTTTATATGGTCGATTATCAGTTGCGAAGCCCGAAATCTACTATGTACAATCTGTTTACATTGTTAAGGTTTGATCCACAGTCAGTTGACATGGAGAAGATTGCCAAGGCAGTAGATGAAGCGGTTCGTAATCACCCCGCGCTTCTGACTACGTATTACTTCAATGAAGACGGAGAACTGATGCAGCATTTCACTCCCGAAGTATATCATTCGCTTTTTGTCGAGCAGATGACCGAGTGGGAATTTCACAATACAATTAAGGATAATCTTGTACAGCCGTTTAAGATAGCTGATTCCAAAGTGCCACAGAGACTGTCCCGCTGCCGTATATTTAAGACGGAAAAATACGGATATTTCTTCTTTGATGTACACCACTCTGTGATGGACGGCACATCGTTCAAGGTCTTTTTTCAAAACCTGTTCCTGTGCTATTTTGGGAAAAAACCTGTCAAAGATTACTATTATCTGATGCTCGTGCAAAGGGAAAAGATGCATAATACAGCCTTTTATGAGGAGAGCAGAATCTATTTTGAGGATCGTTACAGGCACCATATGTGGCAGACATATCCGACACCCGATCATGAGAATACAAAATCGGAAGAGCTTGGTGAGATGATCGTCCGGATGAATATTGATTCAACAGAGCTTGCGAAGGCTGAAAGACAATACCGGGTAAGCAGGAACGAATTCTTTATTACGGTGGCTGCGCTTGCCATATCCATATATAACGATCATCCTGATATTTTATTTGCATGGAACTACAGTGCCAGAGAGGATGCCCGGATGATGACTACGGTTGGTCTGTTGTTCAGGGAACTTCCGGTTGCCTTCCGACTTGATGATAATATGTCAATAAGAGATATCTTTGCTTCTGCAAAGGATCAGGTGCAAAAGGGGATTGAACACAGCATCTATCCGTATGTTGATATGATGACCCACGGCACCGAACTGGACGCGGCGTATCTTCTGTATCAACAGGATCTGCGTGATCTGAACACCTTTGAAGGCGGTATCAGGTCGGATGCAGTGGAGGTCAGACAAAATCAGGCGGCTACGCAGACTATACTTGATATGGAAATATTGGACGGAGCCGATGGTTTGCAGCTGATGCTCGATTATGCAGCAGGACGTTATGAGGAAGAGAGTATGGAGCGGTTCAAGGATCTGTTTTTGCTTATTTCCGATTTTCTTATAACCGTATGCATGAAGAATAATATTACGTTTAAGGGACTAAAGGATGGTGTAACATACAAAGAGAAGAGGTAGAGGACATGGGTAGGATCGCAGTGATTTTTCCCGGAATGGGATATACAAAGGACCGGCCGCTGCTTTATTATGCGGGTAGAATTGCAAGATCATGCGGATATGAGCTGGTTTATATTGAGTATGAAGAAGTATCATGGAACAAGGAACTGCTCAAAGACCATTCAAAGATGACTGAGATATTCAAAAAGTGTATCGACAGTGCCGAAAAGGCGATTGCGGATGTTGATCTTAGTGCTATGGAAGATGTTTTATTTATCTCCAAAAGCATCGGAACCGTCATAGCAGCTGCAATCGCAAAAAGGCATTCGGCAGCTGTCCGTCAGATATGTTTTACCCCTATAGAGCAGTTTGGGGATTTCATAGAAGAAGGGAGTGCACTTGTTTTCTACGGTACGGCAGACCCTTTTGCAGATCCCGGATCGATAGGAAACATTTGCCGCGAAAAGAGCCTGGAGGCATACGGGATTGATGGCGCCAATCATTCACTTGAAGTGAACGATGTCAAAAAGGACATTGAGAATCTGGGGTTTGTAATGGGAAAGGTTGCGGACAGGTTCTTCTCATTGCCAATACAGCCACCGGATGCGGATTTACGCCCCGGTACGAGGCGTTAGAGAGGCTTTACAGAACATACGGCAAATGAGATTCACAGTTTTTGCACTTCAAAATAGTGCTTGCAAACGCGGGTATGAAGTGTTAGTATGATAATCGAATTATGTGTTAAGTATGAAGTGAGCTGTCCGCAGCTCACTTCATTTAGTGTAGGAGGTCAGATGGCTAAAAAGGAAGAGATAGAGTCCGGAACCGAAGCACTTCTTGAGCCTATACTTGACGAGTTCGGTTTCGAACTTTGGGACGTGGATTACGTCAGGGAAGGGAAAGAGTATTATCTTCGCGTCTATATAGACAAAGAAGGCGGCATTACTATCGATGATTGTGTTGAAGTTTCGAGAAGACTGTCGGATGAACTTGATGCAAAGGATTTTATCGAGGATGCATATACGCTGGAGGTAAGCTCTCCGGGACTCGGGCGCAGGCTCGTGAAGGAGAGAGAATTCGCCAGGAGTGTAGGAAGAGATATTGATATCAAGTTCTATAAGCCGGTTGACGGATCCAAGGAGCTGACCGGTAAACTTGCAGAGGCTGACGCTAAAAGTGTAACTGTTGAGATACAGGACAGCAGCGGCGAATCGCTGATGCGTACTTTTGACAGAAAGGATATTGCTTCGGTCAAATTATCGGTTGATTTTTGAACCGTAGAAAAATAACATTGTTATTTAAAAAGGAGAATAAAGATGGCAAAGAAAGAAGTACAGAAAGAAGACAGCGGAAAAGAGCTTTTGATGGCTCTTGAGATATTGGAGAAGGAGAAGGACATCAGTAAAGAGACGATGTTCGAAGCAATTGAAACTTCCCTTCTTACTGCATGCAAGCAGCATTACGGCAAGTCCGACAATATGCGTGTCGAGATAGACCGCGAAACGGGGCAGTTTAAGGTGTTTGCCAAGAAGACTGTTGTTATGAAGCCCGAAGACAGTGTTTCGGAGATAGCCAAAGAGGATGCGAAGAAGATAGAACCCGGAGTGAAGGTAGGAGACGTTCTTGACGTTGAGGTTGAGAGCAAGGACTTCGGACGTATCGCAACAACAAATGCAAAAAATGTTATCCTCCAGAAGATACGTGAAGAGGAAAGATCTGTTGTAGTCAAAACATTTAAAGATAAAGAGCGCAGTGTTGTTACCGGCGTTGTTCAAAGGTATGTCGGCAAGAACGTATGTATCGATCTCGGAAAAGCGGATGCTTTTCTGCCTGAATCGGAACAGATCCCGAGAGAGAATCTTCGCGTTAACGACAGAGTGAAGGTTTATGTTGTGGAAGTTAAGGATAACAACAGAGGACCGCGTATTTCCGTATCACGTACGCATCCGTTCCTTGTTAAATGCCTGTTTGAATCGGAAGTTTCGGAGATCCGCGACGGAAGCGTAGAGATCAAATCCATCGCAAGAGAAGCCGGAAGCCGTACAAAGATGGCAGTATGGTCGAACAATCCCGACGTTGATCCTGTGGGAGCATGTGTCGGAATGAACGGAACACGTGTTAATGCCGTTGTTGATGAACTTCGCGGCGAGAAGATCGATATTATATGCTGGGATGATAACCCCGGTATTCTTATAGAAAATGCGCTGTCGCCCGCAAAGGTAGTATTCGTTATAGCAGACTCCGATGAAAAATCTGCCAAGGTCGTCGTTCCCGATGATCAGTTGTCGCTTGCTATCGGTAAGGAAGGTCAGAATGCGAGACTTGCGGCAAAACTTACGGGATTCAAGATTGATATCAAATCCGAAACCCAGGCACAGGATACACCGGGATTCCGTCTTGAAGATTACTACGATGAAGATGAGTATGAAGAAGGCGACGAATACGAAGAAGGAGAATACGTCGAAGGCGAGTATGACGAGGCCGAAGAAGCCGAAGGAGAATACGAAGAGGAAGCCATCGAGGAGTGATACCAATGAGACCGGACCCCGTTCTGCAGCTTCTGGGACTGGCCCAGAAGGCCGGATGCGTCAAAAGCGGAGAGTTTATGGCGGAGAATATGATAAAGGAAGGAAAATCATTCCTCTGCATTATAGCAACAGATGCATCGGATAATACAAAGAAACACTTCAGTGATATGTGTTCATACCGTGATATCCCATATGCGGAGTATTCGGACAAGGAAGGTCTGGGGCGTGCAATTGGAAAAGAGATCCGGGCAACCCTGTGTGTTACGGACGAGGGACTGGCCGGACAGATTCATAAAAAGATGGTGGAGGTAGCAATTAATGGCAAAAATTAAAGTACATGAAATAGCAAAAGAATTTGATATAAAGAGCAGTGATGTCATTGCAAAGCTTGCACAGATCGGTATAGAAGGAAAGACCGCATCTTCCGGGCTTGAAGATGATCAGGTTGAGGCGATCCGCAAGAAGCTTTCAGGCTCGGACGGCACTAAAAAAAGTGAGGACGATGCCCAAAAGCCTGCAAAAGAGGCTCCGAAGAATGTAAAAGAAGAGACGGTCAAACCTGCAAAAGTCACGGACGCAAAGCAGACACCTGTTATTAAAAAGAAAAAGCCGATAATAGTAGTGTCTTCGGCACGTAACGGTCAGCAGGGGGCAGGCCGCGGACCCGGTCAGGGAGCCGGTGGACAAAGAAGCGGACAGAACGTACGGGGACCTCAGCGTCAGGGAGGTATCATCCGTCCGACGGTTCCGACTACAGCAGAGCGTGCTGCAAGAATGGCAGAGAGCAATCAGGGAGGCGATAAAGATAGGTTACGTAAAACAGGCCCTGCGCCTAAAAAAGAAACTACAGAGACTGATAAAAGCGTCATCACTCCTGTTGGGAGCGATAACGGTGGCAATGGCAGTGCTTCTGGAAGTACTGGATTACCGAGACAACCTAAAGCAGAACCGGTAAAAAGACAGGAGGGGGGAGAAAAGCCCTCCGTGAAGCCTTCTGCTGCGGAGCGTCCCGCCAAAAATGAAAATAAGGGCCGCGGCGGCATAGTCATTAATCAGGGAAGAAGCTTTAATACGACAAGTGAGCCGTCCAAGGACAATAATACCCGCAGGGGTCCCGGCGACAGAAAAGGCAATACATCAAAGGACAAGAACAAAAAGGACAGGATCTTCGAAAACGAAGACGGATTTAAAGGCGGAAAGCAGATAAAGGGTAAAGGAACCAAGATGCCTGTACGTCCTGCCGAGAAGAAGCAGGAGGTTGAAGAAGAGAAGATCAAAGTTATCACTCTTCCCGAGACGATCACCATAAAAGATCTTGCCGATAAGATGAAGATACCTTCATCACAGATCATTAAAAAGCTTTTCCTTCAGGGTAAGGCTGTTACCGTTAATGAGGAGATCTCATACGAAGAAGCCGAGGAGATTGCGGTTGAGTACGATATTCTCTGCGAAAAAGAGGTTGTAGTAGACGTTATCGAGGAACTTCTCAAAGAAGAAGAGGAAGATCCCGCAACTATGACACCTCGTCCTCCCGTTATCTGTGTTATGGGTCATGTCGATCACGGTAAAACATCGTTGCTTGATGCGATCAGAAACACAAAGGTAATCGAAGGCGAGGCCGGCGGAATCACGCAGGCTATCGGTGCTTATGTTGTTAATGTAAACGGCAGAAAGATCACATTCCTTGATACACCCGGACATGAAGCGTTTACGGCAATGCGTATGAGAGGTGCGAATGCAACGGATATCGCGATCCTTGTCGTAGCAGCTGATGACGGTGTAATGCCGCAGACGGTCGAAGCCATTAATCACGCCAAGGCAGCGGGAATCGAGATCATCGTAGCGGTTAACAAGATAGATAAGCCATCGGCAAATATAGACAGAGTTAAACAGGAACTTTCAGAGTATGAACTTGTATCAGAGGATTGGGGAGGAAGCACGGTATTTGCTCCTGTATCTGCCAAGACAGGTGAAGGTATCAAGGAACTCCTCGAAATGATCCTGCTTACAAGCGATATTCTCGAACTTAAGGCAAATGCCAACAGAAAAGCAAGAGGTATGGTAATTGAGGCTCAGCTCGATAAAGGAAGAGGTCCTGTTGCAACAGTTCTTGTTCAAAAGGGTACGCTTAAAGTGGGTGATTTTATCGCTGCAGGCCCTTCCCACGGTAAGGTAAGAGCTATGATCGACGACAGTGGTCGACGCGTTAAGGAAGCAGGTCCTTCGACTCCTGTTGAGATATTAGGTCTTAATGATGTTCCGGGTGCGGGCGAAGTCTTTGTTGCACTTGATTCCGATAAGGAAGCCAAGAACTTTGCCGAGACATTTATAGCTCAGAATAAGGTCAAACTCCTTGACGATACAAAGGCTAAATCAAAAATGTCCCTTGAAGGTCTGTTCTCGAAGATTCAGGAAGGCAACCTTAAGGAACTTAACCTCATACTCAAAGCCGACGTCCAGGGCTCGGTTGAGGCTGTCAAAGAGTCGCTCCTCAAGCTTTCAAACGACGAAGTTGTTGTCAAGATAATACACAGCGGTGTTGGAGCCATTAACGAATCCGACGTAATTCTTGCAAGCGCCTCGGATGCCATCATCATAGGATTTAACGTCCGTCCCGATGCAACTGCCAAGGCTACGGCAGAGACCGAGGGCGTAGATATAAGGCTCTATGATGTAATCTATAAGGCTATCGAAGATGTGGAGGATGCCATGAAAGGTATGCTTGATCCCGTATTCGAGGAGAAGGTTATCGGACATGCGGAAATCCGCCAGATTTTCAAGGCAAGCGGAATAGGAAACATTGCCGGATCGTATGTGCTTGACGGAGTGCTGCAGCGCGGATGCCTTATCAGGATAACAAGAGCAGGCGAGCAGATTTACGAAGGAAAACTTGCATCACTTAAGAGATTCAAAGATGATGTCAAGGAAGTTAAATCAGGATTCGAATGCGGGCTTGTATTTGAGGAATTCGGTGATTTTGCGGAGCTTGATGTGGTTGAAGGCTACGTAATGGAAGAGGTACCGAGAAAATGAGAAAGAACAGCATCAAGAATACGCGGATAAATGCAGAGGTGCAAAAATCACTGGCAAACCTTATCCGCGGGGAGATCAAGGATCCGAGAATCGCACCTATGACATGCGTTACGGATGTTGAGGTGGCACCGGATCTGAAAACCTGCAAGGTATATATAAGTGTTCTCGGAGATGAGACTGCGAGAAACCAGACACTTGAAGGCCTTCGCAATGCGGAGGGATTTATGAGAAAACATCTGGCATCTACGCTTAATTTAAGGAACACACCAACGCTGACATTTATTTCGGACACCTCGACCGAATACGGAATGGCTATGTCAGCCAGGATAGATGAAGTAATGGCCCCCATCCATGAAAGGGAAGAGGAATGAATCTGCTTGAAGAGATAGGAAACGCCGAAAGCGTTGCAATTGCGGGACATATCAGACCGGACGGTGATTGTATCAGTTCAACCCTGGCTCTTAGAGGATATCTTAAGAATGCAAAGCCTGAGCTTAAGATAACTGTATTTACGCAGGATAATCCGCCGACGATCTTCTCATACCTTGACGGGTATGACAGCATGAACCTTACGTATTCTCCGAGGGAGAAATACGATGTATTTGTTGCTCTCGACGTAAGTTCTCTTGACAGACTGGGGGATTCACTCTGGTTTTTTGAAAATGCGGACAAAACGATATGTGTCGATCATCATGAAACGAATCCGGGTCTTGCGGATGTCAACGAGATCAGACCGAAGGCATCAAGCACCTGTGAAGTGCTTTTTGATCTGTTTGAGAAGCGGTATATCAATGATAAGGTTGCTGAGAGCCTGTTTACCGGCATAGTGCATGACTCGGGAGTGTTCCAGTACTCCAATATGAGCCGCAAGAGCTTTAATATTGTCGGAGAGCTTGTGGAGTATGATTTTGACGGTCCGAAGATAATACAGGATACATTCTATGTAAAAACATATGTTCAAAACCAGATACTCGGACGGGCGCTGCTTGAGAGCATCCTCTTTATGGACGGCAAATGCATTGTAAGCATGGTCGACAGAAAGATGATGGAATTTTATAATGTGCAGCCCAAGCATCTTGAGGGGATCGTTAACCAGCTCAAGAATACACGAGGTGTGGAAGTTGCAATATTTATGTATGAAATGGGTACACAGCGCTATAAGGTAAGTATGCGGTCAAACGGCCTGGTAAATGTTGCCAAAGTCACGGCGGTATATGGCGGCGGGGGGCATGAAAGAGCGGCCGGAGTGGAGATGAACGGCACATATTACGATATAATTAACGCTCTTTCACGTGAAATAGAAAAACAGATGAAGTAATGGACGGAATTATAAGCGTATATAAAGAGAGCGGCTTTACAAGTCATGATGTAGTTGCGAAACTTCGCGGGATACTTCACACAAGGAAGATAGGACATACGGGTACTCTTGATCCCATGGCGGAGGGAGTCCTTCCTGTCTGTATAGGATCCGCCACAAAACTGTGCGAGATGTACTCGGACCATGACAAGGTCTATGATGCGTGCATGATTCTCGGAAAAACATATGATACATTAGACATAACTGGTGTTATTCAAGAAGAAAAAGAAGTTATGTCAACCGAGAAAGATATTAGAGATGTCATTTCGAAATTTGTCGGAGGCTATGATCAGACTCCCCCCATGTATTCGGCCAAGAAAATAGGAGGGAAGAAATTGTATGATCTGGCAAGGCGTGGGGAGAAGATCGAAAGAAAGCCGGTATTTGTAAATATATACGATATAGAAGTACTGGAGGTAAATATTCCTCATGTGAGCATCAGGGTCCGTTGCGGAAAGGGAACGTATATCCGGTCTCTTATTGATGACATAGGCGCATGTCTCGGATGCGGAGCGGCCATGGAAGCTCTTGTCCGAACAAGGGTCGGAGATTTTACGGCAGAGGATTCCTACAGGCTTTCTGATATAGAAAAAGCGGTTGCCGGCAATAAAATATCTGATGTTATCATAACTCCGGAGGCTGTATTTTCGCATCTTAAAAGCTTTTATGCGAACAAGGATATATCCCGTCTGGTCAGAAACGGGAATATTCTTAAGGGAAAGGACCTAAGGACACATGCGGCCGATCTGATGGATGGAATTGCCGAAGGATCCGGAATAAAGGTTTATGATTGCGACAGAAAGTTTATCGGGGTGTATGAATATAAAATATCGAGCGATATTTTTAAACCGTACAAGTTGTTTTTGGGCTGATTAAAAGAGGATAGTTTAATGGATGTTATAACTGGAACATGCGAGTTCAGGATTCCTGAAAATACCGTTGTTTCAATCGGAAAGTTTGATGGTGTTCATAAAGGGCATATACAGATACTAAAAAGGATGAGGGAATATATAAGCAGGGGATATAAGCTTTGTGTTCTTACATTCGACATTCCGCCTTCTTCCCTCGGATTCGGTGCCGATAACGGAGTGATTTTATCCAACGAAGAGAAGAGATATATCTTCGGCGAGATCGGGATAGATTATTATATTGAGTTTCCCTTCTATGAAAAAACGGCGTCAATTCCCGCCAGAGTGTTTATCGAAGAATACATAGTTGACAGAATGAATGCGAAGGCCGTGGTTGTAGGTGAGGACTGTACGTTCGGCCAGGGGGCTGAGGGGAATGCCCAAATGCTCAGGGATTTCGGCCCGTTGTATGATTATGATGTTGAAATAATCAATAAGATCAAAGACGGAAAGCGTGAGATAAGTTCAACGTATTTAAAAGAGCTTCTTGCTGCGGGCAATGTAAAGAAGTTTATGAATCTTGCTTATTTCCCTTTTTACACTCACGGGAAGTTCAGGAGGGATTCGATCTCCGTCGGAGCGGGAATGTCATATTATGTTCTGGATATTCCCGAAGAGAAGATCATACCGCTGGACGGCGTGTATTACTCGACAGTTATATATGAAGACGAACTGTATGATGCCATAACGAATGTCAGAGGCGATACAAGGGTATTCGAAACATATATTTACGGCGGAGTGCGCGGAATTCAAAGAGCCGATGTTTCTATAGCGCTTCTTCAGTATAAGCGTGAGGAGATAAAGTTCTACAAAACATCCGATATGAATAAAAAGGTAAAAGAGGACATTTTTGAAGGTCAGAAATGGCATAAGGAAAAAGTTGGCAGGTGGAGACAAAAAATCTGAAAAATGCTGAAAATATCGGTTTACATTGACTGTGCGCTGTGGTAGAATAGCAAATGTTGTACAAACCTGTGCCTCGGTAACGGATCCGTACCTTATCGCGGTACATGGGGATAATCTAATGATAAAGGGCAAAGCCCGAAGGAGGATTTTATGATCACTAAAGAAAAGAAGACTGCAATTATGCAGGAGTATGCGACAGTACCCAATGATACGGGTTCGCCGGAGGTTCAGATAGCTGTTCTTACAGCAAGGATCGCAGAACTTACGGAGCATTTAAAAGCCAATCCCAAGGATCATCACTCGGCAAGAGGAATGTACAAGATGATCGGTCAGAGAAGAGGGCTTCTTGATTATCTTAAGAAGAAGGATATCAACAGATATCGTACTCTTATCGAGAAACTCGGAATCAGAAGATAAATTATCATACAAAGGGACGGAATATTAAACCGTCCCTTTATGTGATTTTTATAGTTGTCGTTATCATCCGCATAAATGGGATGGGTGATAATGTAGGAAGAAGAAGCAGAAGAAGGAGAAAAAAATGTACAAAAGCTATTCAATGGAACTTGGTGGACGTACGCTCACCGTTGATGTAGGACGGGTAGCCAAGCAGGCTAACGGCGCGGCACTTATGCATTACGGCGACACAATGGTACTTTCCACCGCAACAGCATCTGAAAAACCGAGAGAAGGAATTGATTTCTTCCCTTTAAGTGTTGAATTTGAAGAAAAAATGTATGCGGTTGGCAAGATCCCCGGCGGATTCAACAAGCGTGAGGGTAAGGCAAGCGAAAATGCCGTACTTACAGCCCGCGTTATTGACCGTCCGATGAGACCGCTTTTCCCGAAAGATTATCGTAATGACTGCACATTAAACAATCTGGTACTTTCGGTTGATCCCGAGTGCCGTCCCGAACTTGTGGCTATGCTTGGTTCTGCCATAGCAACAAGTATTTCGGATATTCCTTTTGACGGACCGTGTGCTACGACACAGATAGGAATGATAGACGGCGAGTTTATCGTCAATCCTTCGCAGGAGCAGTGGAAATCAGGTGATCTTAATCTTACCGTTGCTTCAACAAAAGAAAAGGTCATAATGATCGAGGCAGGGGCTAATGAGATACCCGAAGCAAAGATGATCGAAGCTATCTACATGGCTCACGGAATCAACCAGGAGATCATAGCTTTCATAGACAAGATCGTAGCCGAAGTCGGCAAGCCCAAGCATGAATATACAAGCTGCGCGATACCCGAGGAACTCTTCGCGGCTATCAGAGAAGTGTGTCCTCCTGATGAGATGGAAACAGCCGTGTTTACGGATGATAAGCAGACACGTGAAGCAAACATCAGAGATATAACCGAAAAGTGTGAAGAGAAGTTTGCGGATAACGAGGAATGGCTTGCTATTCTCGGTGAGGCTATATACCAGTACGAGAAGAAGACGATCCGTAAGATGATACTTAAGGATCATAAGCGTCCCGATGGCCGCGAGATCACTCAGATACGTCCTCTTGCCGCTGAAGTTGATATCGTTCCGAGAGTTCACGGAAGTGCTATGTTCACACGTGGACAGACTCAGATCTGTGATATTACAACACTTGCACCTCTGTCGGAGATGCAGAAGGTTGACGGCCTTGATTCGTTTGAGACTTCAAAGAGATATATACATCACTATAATTTCCCTTCATACTCTGTAGGTGAAACAAAGCCTTCAAGAGGACCGGGACGTAGAGAGATCGGCCATGGAGCACTTGCGGAAAGGGCGCTCATTCCCGTACTTCCTTCGGAGGAAGAGTTCCCTTATGCTATCAGATGTGTATCCGAGACATTTGAGAGTAACGGATCAACGTCAATGGCAAGCACATGCGCAAGCTGTATGTCGCTTATGGCTGCGGGCGTTCCCATCAAGAAGATGGTTGCCGGGATCTCCTGCGGACTTGTTACCGGTGATACGGATGATGATTTCGTACTTCTTACTGATATCCAGGGCCTTGAGGACTTCTTCGGAGACATGGACTTTAAGGTTACGGGTACGACCGATGGTATTACAGCTATTCAGATGGATATTAAGATCCACGGACTGACAAGACCTATCGTTGAAGGCGCTATAGCAAGATGTCGTGAGGCCAGACTCTTTATCATGGATAACTGTATGAAGCCTGCTATTGCAGAGCCTCGTAAGAGTGTTAACGAGTATGCTCCCAAGATCGTACAGATCAAGATTGATCCTGAGAAGATCGGTGATGTTGTGGGACAGCGCGGTAAGACGATCAATGCCATCATTGATCAGTGCGGTGTTAAGATCGATATTACAGATGACGGTTCGGTAAGCGTATGTGGTACGGATCAGGCCGGAATGGACAGGGCGATCGAGCTTATCAAGATCATAACCACAGAATTTGAAGCAGGACAGATATTTACCGGTAAGGTCGTATCGATCAAGGAATTCGGTGCATTCGTAGAGTTCGCTCCCGGTAAGGAAGGCATGGTTCATATTTCCAAGATCGCCAAGGAAAGGATCAACCGTGTTGAAGACGTACTTACCCTCGGAGATACGGTAACCGTTAAATGCCTCGGTAAGGATAAGATGGGCAGAATGTCATTCAGTATCAAGGATGTCTAAGTCGGCCACAGTCAAGTCTGAACTAAAGAATACTAATGATGCAGTCGCCATACGGCGGCTGCATTTTTGTTATAAAACCGTTTGTAATTGTCAGATAATTATGTTAAAAAACATATGTATATCCTGAAGAATATAATAAGATTTCTTGCGTTATAAAAGTCAAAATGATAATAATTAACATATTATCCACAAAAAGTGGAAAAGTTAATACGCGATATAACAAAATTTAATCAATTAATAACAGATGCTATAAAACTAATAAAATAGCAGATATTTTCTTCGCGCGATTTTACATAACCTGGTTTTTCGAACGAATATTTGCTTTCGCACGTTAAAATGTGGATAAAACAATCAAATCATGTGAAATTCCGATAATAATACGATCATAATTACAATTTTCACAGAATTCACATAAAACAATTCTACCTGTTATTTGCTTATCCTCCTTAACATTGAAGCTTTACTATGATAAAATAAATCGGTTAATCTGTGCTTTAAGAGCCGTTTTGCGGATATTTGTGAAAGGATAGCATATATGTCAAAAAGAGTAGTACTTATTGTAATGGACAGCTTCGGAATAGGAGAAGAGCCGGATGCGGCTTCTTTCGGGGATGTCGGAACAAATACATTAAAATCATGTACTTCCAGCGAGTATTTCAGAGCCGATAATCTTGCCAGAATGGGTCTTTTGAGAATTGACGGCATCAGTACGGCAAGGGAACTTCCCGAGGCCGGGATTGAGCCTTCCGGAGCGTACGCCCGGCTGCGCGAGAGCTCGATGGGAAAGGACACAACAATAGGGCACTGGGAGATTGCCGGGCTTATATCACCCGAGCCGCTTCCTACTTATCCCGAAGGATTTCCCGAAGAAGTTATTAAAGAGTTCGAGGAAAAAACAGGAAGAGGAGTGCTTTGCAATCTTCCGTATTCCGGTACAAAAGTTATTAACGATTACGGTGATGAGCATGTAAAAACCGGGAAGCTTATAGTTTATACCTCGGCAGATTCCGTTTTTCAGATCGCGGCGCATGAAGAGATCGTACCGCCCGAAAAATTATACGATATCTGCAGAATAGCAAGAAATATTCTTGTAGGAAAGCATGGCGTCGGAAGGGTTATAGCAAGACCGTTTACCGGAACAAGCGGAAATTATGAGAGAACGCCGAGAAGACATGATTTTTCGCTGCTTCCTCCGAAAGATACTATGCTTGATGTTCTTTCGTCAAACGGCAAAGATGTGATCGGAATCGGCAAGATACACGATATATTTGCGGGAAAGGGGCTTACCGAATACACATATACCACCGGTAATGAGGACGGAATCAATAAAACGGAAGAATATCTGGATAAGGATTTTGACGGGCTCCTGTTTGTAAATCTTGTTGATTACGATATGCTCTATGGACACAGAAGGGACATAGACGGTTATGCAAAGGCGGTTGCGTACTTCGATGAACGGCTTCCGAAAATTGTATCAAAGCTTAAAAAGGACGACATTCTGATCATAACAGCGGATCACGGATGCGATCCGGCATACACGAAAACTACGGATCATACAAGGGAATATGTTCCGTTCCTCTGCTGCGGAGCGGATTTTGAGATGCCGGAAGGACTTAAGAGAGGAAATCTCGGAACACGCCCGACATTTGCGGATATAGCGGCTTCGATCCTGACATATCTGGGGTTGCCGAAGGAGGAAACAGAAAAGATTTCCGGGGAAAATATACTGTAACCATGGAAAATACAGGAAATCACATTTTATAATTGCGTGACACTTGTTAATGCGTGCTAACAAGAAAAATCAATATATTGTATAAAAAATTGAAAAAAACAAAAAAGAGCAACAATAAATAACATAGCGAAAAGCAAAACAAAGTGACAGAAAACATCGACTACCAGAGTCAACGATTTTTTGAATAAAATACGCACGTTATCAATGAATTAAATAACATACCGAGCGATAAAGGAATGACAAGATGGATGACAAACAGCTTAAGAGTGAAATAAAAAAGAGGAGAACCTTTGCGATAATATCCCATCCTGATGCAGGTAAGACTACTTTGACCGAAAAGTTTCTTCTATACGGCGGAGCTATTAATCTTGCAGGGTCCGTAAAGGGAAAGGCAACTGCGAGACATGCCGTATCGGACTGGATGGAGATAGAAAAGGAACGTGGTATATCGGTAACATCATCGGTCCTGCAGTTTAATTACGGGGGTTTTTGCATCAATATACTTGATACTCCCGGACACCAGGACTTTTCCGAGGATACATACAGAACTCTTATGGCTGCGGATTCGGCTGTAATGGTCATTGATGCGGCAAAGGGTGTCGAGCCGCAGACAAGGAAACTGTTCAAGGTCTGTGCGATGCGTAAGATCCCGATCTTTACGTTTATGAACAAACTTGACAGAGATGCAAGGGATCCTTTCGAACTGCTTGATGATATTGAAAACGAGCTTGGAATACCGACGTGTCCCATGAACTGGCCTATAGGTTCAGGTAAGGATTTTAAAGGCGTGTATGACAGGGAACGCAGAATTATCGTTGTATATTCGGATACGCAAAAGGGTACAAAGGAAGGACATACGGAGGAGATACCACTTACGGATAAGGAAAAACTTCTTGAAACCCTCGGAGAGAGTGCATTTGAGAAGCTGATGGAGGATGTGGAGCTTCTTGACGGGGCAGGCAGTGAATTTGATCAGGAAGAAGTAGATGCGGGTATGCTTTCGCCAGTATTCTTCGGATCGGCACTTACAAATTTCGGCGTGGAACTATTCCTTCAAAATTTCCTGAAAATGACATCAAGCCCTCTTGCAAGGAAGGCTGATACCGGAATAATCGAACCTTCTTCGGATGTGTTTTCGGCATTTGTATTTAAAATACAGGCAAATATGAACAAGGCTCACAGAGACAGGATAGCCTTTATGCGTATATGCTCCGGAAAGTTTACGGCTCAGATGGAGGTGCTTCACGTGCAGGGAGACAAAGTTATGAGACTCTCCCAACCGCAGCAGATGATGGCTAGTGAGCGCCATATAGTAGATGAGGCGTATGCCGGAGATATAATCGGAGTGTTTGACCCCGGTATTTTTTCAATTGGGGATACGGTATGCTCACCTGACGCTAAATTTGCATACGAGGGAATACCTACATTTGCTCCGGAGCATTTTGCGAGAGTGAGACAGATAGACACAATGAAGCGAAAGCAGTTTGTTAAGGGAATTACCCAGATAGCTCAGGAAGGCGCTATTCAGATATTTCACGAACTTAATACCGGACTTGAGGAAATAATAGTCGGCGTAGTGGGTGTGCTGCAGTTTGAAGTACTTAAATACAGACTTGAGAACGAATATAATGTTGAAATAAGGATGGACACGCTTCCTTACGAGCATATCAGATGGATAGCAAACGCAGGAGATATTGATATCAATAAGCTTTCGGGAACATCGGATATGAAGAAAGTCACGGATCTTAAGGACAGACCGCTGCTTCTGTTTATAAACAGCTGGAGTATCGGTATGACATTGGAAAGAAATGAGGGCCTGGAACTTGAAGAGTTCTCGAGAAACTAGACATCCCGGCAAAATAGCATATGTTATAATAACGGCAGTGATCGCTTGCAGCCTGCATGGATGTGGCGTTTTACAGAAATTACAGAGTGAACAGCTTGCTTCTGAAAACGCAGAGGAGTCATCAGGTTCCGGTGCGATAAAGGTTATAGATATAAACGGTGATGTTCACGAAACAGGCGTTAACGTGATAGATGAAGGAGAGGCGGAGGACAACGCAGCTTCCTCGCTTCCCGAGAGAAATCTTGCACAGGTTGCACAGAATCTGTCGGTTTCCGATGATTCGGCATTTGCTTACAGTGAGCTCAGTGATTCGGCCAAAAACTGCTATATGGAGATTTATGCGATATTGACGGATCTTTTGGAAAAAGAGGAGCTTACAAGCAGGGATCCGGATGAGATCGACCTCGCTTTTCGTGCCGTTATGGTGGATCATCCCGAGATCTTCTATGTAAAAGGATATTCCATAGGAAAATACATGAGCGGAAACGTTCTGAAGAAGATCGTCTTTTCCGGAACATATACAATGTCTGCCGAGGAAGCCGATGAAGGCCGGCGCGAGGTGGAAGATTATGTGGACAAAGTTGTAAGTGCCTATAACGGAGATGGCAGTGATTACGATAAGATCAAATATGTGTATGACTATCTTATCAAAAACAATGAGTATGTTCCGGAATCAGAGAATAACCAGAATATACTGAGCGTTGTTGAAAACGGACAGACTGTCTGTCAGGGATATACAAAAGCTATGCAGCTGATTTTACGCCGTATGGGAATATTCTGTACTCTTGTCAATGGAACGGCCTGCGGAAGCGGAGGAGTTCCCAATGCGGAAGATCTTGCCGATGTCAAAAATGCCGAGTGGGGAGGGCATGTATGGAACATAGTCAGATGCAACGGGATGTATTATAATATCGACGTTACATGGGGAGACGCCGCAATAACACTGTTGAATACCGAGAATAATTCGATGGATAATATTGCGGTTAACTATGAGTTCTTTCTTGTTGACGATGCAACACTTGATGAGACCCATAAGCCGGAGCCGGTTGTCGCAATGCCCTGTTGTAATTCGATGGAGGACAATTATTACATCCGTGAGGGACTGTATTTTACGGAAGCAGACCCGGACAAGTTCTACAGGGCATTTGAGTCCGCACTGGCCTCGGGGGAGAGTATAATGTTTATCAAGGCTTCTTCCGCGGATGTTTACGGGGAGTTAAAAAGACACCTGTTCGATGAACAGAATGTATTTGATTATCTCGGAAGGACTAACGTCAGGTATGTTGAGTTTGAAGAGAGAAATTTGATCATGATTTCTCTATGAAAAATAAACACGTTGTGTTAAAATCACTATTAACGTTTACTGAAAGCGGAAAATTCTGGAGGAAAGACGATGGAAGAAAACTACGCAAGTGATGAGGTATTGGGTGATGTCCGCATATCGGATGAGGTTGTTGCAAATATAGCCGTTATTGCCGCAGGAGAGATCGAAGGTGTCTCCTATGTTGTGGGAAGCGGCAAGCCCAATGAGTTTAAGAATATTGTCGGTATCAAAAATCATACAAAAGATCTTCGCATTGAAGTGTGCGAAAGGATAGTATCGGTGGACATGGCAATTGTCGTCAAGTACGGTTATTCCCTTCCTGTTGTTGGCAAGGCAGTTCAGGAGCGCGTCAGATCATCTGTTGAAAATATGACGGGTCTTGAAGTTTCGGATGTGAATGTAAGGATCGCCGGTGTGGACTTAAAATGATTGGCGGGTCGAATAAATGACAAGATCATTGGTAAGGGAGCATTTATTCAAGCTTCTGTTTCGAATCGAGTTTAATTCCCCGGAAGATATGCCGGAGCAGGTTCGTCTGTTCTTTGAGGATTCATTTGCAGACGAGGATCATGCAAGTACCGGATCGGATATACCAACGGGCGACAGGGACTATATCACGACCAAGTATGATCGTATCGTGGAACGGCTTCCGGAGATCGACGGTATGATCGACAGGTCGGCAAAGGGATGGAGCATATCAAGGATCGGTAAGGTAGAACTGTCGGTTCTAAGACTTGCCATATATGAAATGCTGTATGATGATGATATCCCGGTAGGTGTTGCCATTGATGAGGCTGTCGAACTTGCCAAGAGATTCGGCCAGGACTCTTCCGGATCGTTTGTCAACGGGATTTTGGCAACGCTGGCAAAATAATCTGTTTTATGAATGTTTATACTGTCGGGCAGATCAATGCCTACATCAAAAATATGTTTACGCAGGATTATTTCCTGCATTCTGTTATTGTGTCGGGAGAGGTAAGTAATCTAAAGTTCCACTCCTCAGGTCATATTTATTTCACTCTCAAAGATGAATCGGGAATACTCTCTGCCGTTATGTTTCGCTCAAATGCAGTTAAACTCCGGCAACAGTTATCCGACGGAGACAAGATCGAAGCATACGGATCGGTAAATATCTATGAAAAATCCGGCAGTTACCAAATGTATGTTACAAGCATCAAAAATGCCGGAGAAGGAGCGAAAAAAGAGGAACTTGAACGACTGAGGCAAAAACTGTCGGAAATGGGAATGTTCGACCCCATGTACAAGAAACCTCTTCCCAAGTATTCTTTCAGGATTGGAGTGGTAACTTCGCCTACCGGCTCGGTAATACATGATATACGGCAGGTGGCATGTCGCCGTAATCCCGGTGTTGATATAGTTCTTCATCCGGCGAAGGTTCAGGGAGAAGGAGCGGCGCAATCGGTTATAAACGGAATAGAGACTCTTGAGATGGAAGGCGTTGATGTTATTATAATCGGAAGAGGCGGTGGATCCGATGAGGACCTTTCCGCTTTCAATGATGAGGAGCTTGCGATGACGATCTTTAACTGCCGGATTCCGGTAGTATCGGCAGTCGGCCATGGTGATGATGAGTCAATAACCGATCTTGTTGCCGATGTACATGCTCCTACGCCGTCAGCAGCAGCAGAACTTACGGTGTTTTTGTTTGAAGATTTTGTCAGGGATGTTAATATGAGGGTCATGACACTTGAACGTCTTATGCAAAAGCACATAGATAGTGTCCGTGAGGCGGTGCGTCATCGCGAACTCAGAATCGATGCACTAAGCCCGGCCTCAAAGATAAAACTGCAGCGCACCCTGTACGCGAATAAGTCTGAAAAACTTGAAGACCTTATGAACAGGAAACTTGACGCGGCAAAGCACAAGGTGCTTATATATATAGAAAAGTACAAGGCACTTTCGCCGATTGAAAAAATAGGACACGGGTTTGCCGCGGTAACTGACATAAGAGGCCAAAGAGTTACCGATATAGAAAATGTAAGGCCCGGAGATCGGTTGAAACTTATAATGAGAGAAGGATTGATCGAGGCGACGGCAACAAAGGTTGAGAAGAGGGAGTAAAATGACACTTGAAGAAACTTTTGAAAAGGTAGATGCCATAATGGAAAAACTCTCGGATGATTCACTTCCGCTTGAAGAGTCCTTTTCCGTTTACAAAGAGGGAATGGAGCTTTTAGACGGGTGCAGGAAGATAATAGACGACGTTGAAAAGAAAGTTACAGAACTGGCAGAAAATGATACTTGATTTGATTAACAAAACAAATGATATAAAAGATGTCGGAGCCGGAGATCTTGACGAACTTGCCCAGGAGATCCGCGATTTTCTGATTGAAAAGATCAGTGTGAACGGAGGACATCTGGGTTCCAATCTGGGTGCGGTTGAGCTTACAATGGCACTGCATCTGGCGGCTGACCTTCCGAAGGATAAGATAGTGTGGGATGTGGGACATCAGAGCTACACACATAAGATACTTACCGGACGCAAGGATGAGTTCGATACGCTGCGGAAGTTTGGCGGTATCAGCGGATTTCCGAAAAGAAGAGAGAGCAACTGCGATGCCTTTGATACAGGTCATTCTTCGACTTCTATATCGGCAGGATTGGGACTTGCAAAAGCCAGGGATCTTGCCGGCGAAGATTACGGTGTCTATGCGGTTATAGGAGACGGAGCGCTTACAGGCGGAATGGCATATGAGGCACTTAATAACGCTGCGTCCCTCAAGACTAATTATATAATCGTCCTTAACGACAACAACATGTCAATAGCTGAAAATGTAGGGGGAATGTCAAGCTATCTGCAGAATATTCGTACCGCGGATGCATACAGGAACTTTAAGATGGGCCTTGAGGATGCACTCAATAAGATTCCCGGCGGTGTTGCCGTTGTTGATAAGCTGAAAAAATATAAGAGCAGCTTCAAGCAGCTCGTTGTTCCCGGAATGTTTTTTGAAGACATGGGCATCACCTATCTCGGACCTGTTGACGGACATGATATTAAGGCGATGGTTAAGGTCTTTGGAGAAGCAAGACGTTATCCTAAATGTGTAATAGTTCATGTACTGACACAAAAAGGAAAAGGATATGCTCCTGCAGAGCGCCATCCGGCAAGGTTTCACGGTGCGGAACCCTTTGACATAGAAACGGGACTTCCTGCCGTAAACCGTACAAAAGCGAATTATACCGATGTATTCTCGACGGTAATGATAAAACTCGGAGAGCGTAATCCGAAAGTATGCGCAATAACGGCTGCAATGCCCGACGGAACCGGACTCAAGCGATTTTCACGCAAGTATCCGGAGAGGTTCTTTGATGTGGGAATAGCGGAGGAGCATGCCGTAACGTTTGCTGCGGGACTTGCAGCAGGCGGATTTATTCCTGTTGTTGCAATATATTCATCATTCCTGCAAAGGGCATATGATCAGATAATACATGATGTCTGTATCCAGGATCTTCCGGTCGTGTTTGCCATCGACAGAGCAGGCATAGTCGGGGCAGACGGGGAGACCCATCAGGGGATATTTGATCTTTCATACCTGTCAAGTATACCCAATATGACTATTATGGCACCCAAAAATAAATGGGAGCTTTCAGATATGCTAAAGTTTGCCGTCAGGTTCGGCGCTCCGATCGCCATCAGGTATCCGAGGGGCCTGGCTTATGACGGCCTTGAAGAGTACAGAAAACCGATAATACTCGGTCAGAGTGAGATCATATATGAAGAGTCGGAGATTGCGCTTTTTGCGGTAGGAAGCATGGTTAAAGTTGCGGAGCAGGTAAGAAGTGTTCTCAAGAACGAATACGGGAAGCATGTCTCAATTGTAAATGCCCGTTTTGTGAAACCTGTTGATAAAGAGATGGTGGGCTATCTCGCCAAGCAGCACAGGATCATCGTGACTATGGAAGAAAACGTCGGAAGTGGCGGATTTGGCGAAAAAGTACGGGAATGTGCCGACGATATGGGACTTGATGTTGAGGTCCTCGCGTGTGCCCTCCCGGACGATTATGTTGAGCATGGAAACGTCAATATTCTTGCGCATGAGGTAGGTATAGACTGCGAATCTATAGTGGAGAAAATCATAGAGCATGAAAAAAAGGCTTGATGTTATACTTACCGAAAGAGGCTTAGCCGAATCGAGAGAAAAAGCAAAAGCGATAATCATGAGCGGCAACGTTTTTGTTAAAGGGGTACGCGAAGACAAAGCCGGTGCATCTTTTGATGAGAATGAGGAGGATATAGTAGTAAGGGAAAATCCTCTGAAATATGTCAGCCGCGGAGGATTGAAGCTTGAGAAGGCGATAAAAGAGTTCGGGATTGAACTTGACGGGTTCACCTGTATGGATATAGGCAGTTCGACAGGTGGATTTACCGATTGTATGCTCCAGAACGGGGCGATAAAAGTATACTCGATCGATGTCGGAACGGCACAGCTTGCGTGGAAGCTCAGATGCGACGAGCGCGTTGTGTGCATGGAGAAGACGAACTTCAGGTACGTGACTGCTGAGCAGATACCTGATCCGATTGATTTTGCATCTGCGGATGTATCATTCATTTCTCTTGATAAAATACTTCCGGCAGCATATCCGCTCCTTGGGGATAATGCCGGGATGGTATGTCTCATTAAGCCGCAGTTTGAAGCCGGAAGGGATCAGGTAGGCAAAAAAGGAGTTGTCAGGGACAGAAGCACTCACGAAGAAGTCATAAATAAGGTCATAGGTTTTGCCGAGAATAACAGCTTTGCACCGACAGGACTTACCTATTCCCCTGTAAAAGGTCCCGAAGGAAACATAGAATATCTTATTTATCTTGAAAAAGACGGGGAATCCTTATCAGGAGAAATCAGAGACAATATTAAAATAACAGTTGATACCGCATTTGAGAGGCTGTAAATGGATAAATTTTTTGTTATCACAAATGAAGAAAGAGATAAGAACAGCGAACGGGCAAAAGAGATCTGCGAGTATCTGACGTCGCACCGGAAATCTTGTGATTATGTCGCAATAGAACGCGACAGTGCCGGCGATAGCAGCGAAATATACAGGATCAGGGATCTGGCTGAAGATACCGATGCGGTAATAGTTCTGGGGGGAGACGGGACCTTTATCCAGTCAGCAGGTATACTTGCCCCCAAACAGATTCCGATGATAGGGGTTAATCTCGGGCATCTGGGGTATCTGGCCGAGGTTGACAAGGAAAACATAACGCCTGCTCTTGATAGACTGATAAACGATGATTTTGAGATCGGTGAGCGGATGATACTTTCGGGAACGCCTGTTATTGATGGCGGGAGTGTAGGAAGCCACTATGCCGTAAATGATATTGTAGTCAAAACTACAGGATCTAATGTCATCTCGTACCGTATCGAAGTCAACGGTACCTACCTGACAACAATGTCAGCGGACGGAATAATAGTGGCAACCCCTACGGGGTCTACCGCTTACAACATGTCTGCCGGAGGCCCTATCGTTGAGCCGGGATCTTCAATGCTTGTTATAACACCGATCTGTCCCCTTCAGGTAGTAAGCCGTTCGGTTGTTTTGTCCGGATCGGATACGATTGTGATCAGGGTTGTAAAACCTTCATCAAGACGTAACAGGAATGCCGCTGTTTATTTTGACGGAACCGGAGACAGGATACTTTCCGGTGATGATGAGGTCATTATCAAAAAGGCAGAGGTAAAAATAAGGTTGATAAAGCTTTCCAAGGAGAGCTTTCTCGAAGTGCTTTCAAGGAAGATGTAACATGAAGAATTACAGACACCAGAAAATAATGGATATAATTCGTTCATCGGAGGTTGAGACACAGGAGGAACTTGCGAGACTCCTCGGCGAAGCGGGATTTAACGTAACCCAGGCGACCGTATCGAGAGATATCAAACAACTCAATCTAAGAAAAATTCCGTCTTCCTCCGGGAGGCAGTGCTACGCCGCCGCCGGACCGAAAGAGACTGTTGACGGAGACAGACTTGTCGGCATTCTAAAAGCGGGTTTTGTATCAATGGAGGCTGCATCCAATATACTTGTGATCAAAACGGTTTCCGGAATGGCTATGGCTGTTGCTGCAGCAATCGATGCGCTCTCAATTCCCAAGATGGTAGGGTGCATTGCCGGAGATGACACGATAATGTGCGCTATACGTTCGTGTGACGATATAGAGACTGTGACCGATGCAATAGAAAAACTGATCGGAATTTCGGATAACTAGGAGATATATGCTTCAGAGCTTACATGTCAAAAACATAGCACTCATAGATGATGTTGAAATCAATCTTACGGAAGGACTCAACATTCTTACGGGAGAGACCGGAGCGGGTAAATCGATCATTATCGATTCCGTTAATTTTGCGCTTGGTGCAAGAATGCCCAAGGACGTAGTGCGGTCGGACTGTGATTATGCGCTTTGCGAACTTGTCTTTTATGTTGATGATGAAAAGACAATAAAAGAACTTGAAAAATTTGATGTTATGTTAACCGATAACCAGGTGATCATTCAGCGACGTATCGTTAACGGAAAAGCCGGATGTAAAGTAAACGGCGAATCTGTACCGGCAGCCAGAATTCGTGAAATTGCCGAGTGTCTGATCGATATTCACGGACAGCATGAGCATCAGTCCTTACTGTACAAGAAAAATCATAAGCTGCTTCTTGACAGTTTTTGTAAAGATGATTTTGAGAATGAATTATGTAAACTATCTGATCTGTATGACGAATACAAGACCGTAAAAGAAGAGTATGAGAACGCTGTTAAATCAAAGGATTCTGTTGCACAGGATCTTGACTATTCGAAGTTTGTGGCCGGAGAGATAGAGGCTGCATCACTTCGTGAGGGCGAGGATGAAGAGTTGGAAAATGATTTTTCGCGAATGAATAATTCACGAAGAATAGCTGAAATCCTCTCTCAGGTTATGGCTGCTCTTTCATCCGAAGGAGAGTGCGCATCATCAATGGTCGGTTATGCACTTTCCTATCTTAGACAGGCCGCTGACATTGATGAATCGGCAAGACCTTTGTACGAACAGCTTACGGAGGCCGAGGATGTCCTTGCCGACAGTATCCGCTCACTTGTTAATTATGAGGAAAGCCTGGAGTATTCGCCGGAGGATTATGAGCGCATAAAGGAGCGTCTTGATGTTATCAATAACCTCAAAATGAAGTACGGCCAGACAATTGGGGCGATAAATGAAAGACTGAAGGAGGAGTCCGGGAAGATTGAAAAACTCTCGGATTATGAATCTTATCTTAAAGAATTGGAGTTTAAATCCGAAGAATTATATGTTAAACTACTGAAAGTTTGCTCGCGTGTTTCCGATATAAGGCGTAAAGAAGCGCAGGTACTGCAAAAGGAAATATCAGATGCGCTTAACAACCTGAACTTTCTTGATGCAAGATTTGAAATCGTGATAACATCCGATGAGAAAAAGATCTCGCGGGACGGATATGATGAGGTAGAGTTTATGATCTCAACCAATCCGGGTGAGGAACTTAAACCGCTTACAAATGTTGCCTCAGGCGGTGAACTTTCAAGAATCATGCTTGCGCTCAAATCCGTTCTTGCAAAACGTGATAATATCGGAACGTTGATCTTTGACGAGATAGATACCGGAATAAGCGGTAAAACAGCTCAGCTTGTCGCTGACAGGATGTCGGATATCGCATGCAGCCATCAGGTTATTGCCGTTACCCATCTGCCGCAGATCGCTTCGCATGCTACGACCCATTTCCTGATCGAAAAGACTGCGGACGGGATGCACACAGCGACAAGTGTAAGATCACTGACATATGACGAGTCTGTCGAAGAACTGGCAAGAATGCTTGCGGGTTCTAAGATTACCGATGCGGTAAGAGATAACGCTGCAGAACTTAAAAGAAATGCCGGGAGGCCGGAAACTTGACTTCCAAGAACAGAAGAAACAGAAAGATTGGGGCCAGACGGCGACGCAGGAGAAATGTAGGTATTTTGATCTTTGCGTTGCTGTTTATTTTGTGTGCCGTTATTGTTGTACGTGCAGCAATATCTCTCCCGTATGAGTCGATTGATCTTTCGCAGCTTGCTTCGGTTGAGTTTATCGGATTAAACAATGACGGAACCGCAAATATCGGGGTCGACAATGAGGCTGTGGATGAGCTGCTCGCATCTGTCAAGGAAGAACATGATTCTTCATGGTTTCATGCTGAGGACGTGGAGGACGGAGATTACGCCAAATTCCGTCAAAGTCTCTCTTTTATAACACCAACTTCAAATAATCTGCACAACGGACAGGAGATACCTATAATAGGAAAATATGACGCAAATCTTGCCGACAAGCTCAAGATAGAGGTAAAGGAAACATCCGGAACGGCTACGGTTTCGGGACTCCAGGAAGTTGTAAGCATCAGTGAGGAAGAAGTTTTCAGTGATCTTGCCGTTACATTTTCAGGTGTTTCGCCCAGCCTTACAATATCGATACAGAATAACAGTTCACAACCTCTTGTTTCGAAAATGATCTTTGAGATAGAAAATCCCAAGGAATTCTATGCTGATGGGGATGTAGTAAGAATACATGCCTCCTATACCGAGGAAATGTGCAGTGAAACAGGATATATCGTCGATGTTCCGTCGGATGAGTGTTTCCGTGAATATACGGCAGCTTCGGATTCGCAATATGTTTCAAGTGCTTCGGATCTTCCGTCCGAAATAATAAGGGAAGCCGTTGAAGCCGGAAAAGGAGCTTTCAAGGACGCAAATGAATACGGAGTAAGGATTTTCTGCGAAGCTAATCTTGTGCCTGTTTATATTAACAAAAAGGCAACGTTTCAATATGGCACTCCTAACTACGTAAGCTCTTATTTCAAGACGGTCCTTCCCGAAAAAGCCGGAGGGCTCGGCATTTCATATAATGATCTGGATATTATTTATGATGTCATGATTACCCAGGCAGACGGAGTGTCATGCAAGGCGTACGGAGCAGTACGTTTTTCAAATATTATCAAGAACAGCGACGGAAGCTATACTTATGACTTTTCCGAGCCTGATCTCATATCGGTTTCATATCTTTCTTCACATGTTAAAAAGAATGTAGTAGACTCTTTTTATGATACACACGAGGTAGTAAGGGTCAATCCGTAAGTGTGTCATGCCCGGATGGGGCAAAGGAGGCTGATTATGGCTAATATCAAGGAAGAAAAACTCCGTAAACTTAAAAAATCATATATAGGAGGATCCTTTGCGGGATTCATTATAATAGGAACGATAGTGTTTTGCCTTTTCGCTTCGATGTTTGCTGTTTTCGGACTGTATATAATGGATACAAAACTCAGGGATGAGTATGCAAGAGTAAGCAAAATGGCTGAAGTGTATTCCTTATCGAAGGATTCCCAAAATGAGGCGATATCTAAGATATTAAAGAGCGGATATAGTGAATTTTTAATAACAGATGCTGATATGAATGTAATAGAGACGCACGGAAAGAATACGTGCGACCTCTCAAAAGGAGGTAAGATTGACATTCTCGAATTTGCGGACGATGGTGTTGCTCCGGACGATGAAGAAGGTGTTCACGGGAACATCGGAAGCATGGTAGAAAAAGCAAGAGACAATGCGATTACCGTTTATCCTGACAAAGAAGTTGCTATTATAACGCCAAGCGGTAGAGGAAGAGTCAGGATCGATTTTATGAAACTTCGAAGTATCATATCCGGTGCTGACAACGTAAGCGATGCTCTTTCACTGCAGCAGGCATATTTTGTCAAACTGCCGTTTTGGATCGATATTCCGGTGGATACTGACAGTCACATGATATGCAAGGCATACTTTAATATCTATTTCCGGGAACTTGCGATCTTAAGCTTCCTGGCTGTTATGGTAGTTATGCTGACATTTGTTACTCTGATATTTGTGCTGGCATATATTATCAAGACGGTACGTAACCGTAAGAGGATGAACGAGATCTTTTTCATGGATGAAACAACGGGTCAGCATAACTGGTTATGGTTTATAACAAATGCGGAGAGAGAACTGAAGAAGAAGCATAACGCCGACAAAAAGTATGCCGTTCTCGATGTTGTGTTTGTAAACTACAGAAATTTCTGCGTATGCCATTCTGTTGAAGAGGGCGGTAAGATGTTGTGCCGGATTAACGACAGAATTCAGAACTTTCTCGGAAAGCATGAACTTACGGCGCATCATTCGGCTTCACATTTTGCGGTGCTGCTTGAATATACGGACAGAGACGAACTTGAGAGCAGGATACACAAAATGATTGACGACCTCGAACATATAAACGACGAGCATAAGTTCTATTACTGGATCGGCGTTGACAGAATACCCGAGTCAAAAGATGAAAAGGGAAGATTCGTCCGCAGGAATAATATAGATGTTGAGAAGGAATTCAACAATGCGGGTGCCGCAAGGGCAACGCTTACCGTAGAAGATTCGGCAATAGCGTTCTTCGATGAGAAGATGGTCGAGGAGCAGAGGTGGATAGATCTTATAAATGAAAATCAGATGCGGGCACTTGCTGCCGAGGAGTTTGTCGTTTACTATCAGCCCAAATACGATCCGCGAACCGAAGAACTCAAAGGTGCGGAAGCTCTTATCAGATGGATGAGTCCGGAGCACGGAATGATAAGTCCGGGAAGGTTCATTCCTATATTCGAGAAGAACGGGTTTATAACAAAGATCGATCATTATATGCTTGCACACGTTGCTAAAGATCAGCGCAAGTGGCTGGATGCCGGATTTAAATGTGTACCGGTATCGGTTAATGTATCAAGAGCACATTTTATTGAGGCAGATCTTGCGGATCAGATAAAGGATATTGTAGACGAAGCGGGAACACCGCATGATCTTATCGAGATAGAGCTTACAGAGAGTGCTTTCTTCGACGACAAGAACGCTCTGATCTCCACTATCAAAAAGCTTAGGGAATATGGATTTGCCGTATCCATGGATGATTTCGGATCCGGGTATTCATCTCTTAATTCCCTTAAGGAAATGCCGCTGGATGTACTGAAGCTTGATGCCGAATTTTTCCGAAACGATGACGGTGACGGAAGAGGCCAGATAGTTGTCAGCGAAGCGATAAAGCTTGCACAGAATCTCAAAATGCGCACTGTTGCAGAAGGTGTCGAGGAAAAAAATCAGGTTGATTTTCTGGCCGAGCAGGGGTGTGATATGATACAGGGCTTCTATTTTGCCAAGCCGATGCCGAAGGATGAGTATGAGCTGAGGATGAACAGCAAGACGGCTTAAACGTTTAAGTTATGATTGCCTATACAATGGTAACTGTTGTATAATAACCGTAATGTGACTGTTTATGGGAGGTGTCTGATGAAGAAAATACTGTTTGCGGCGTCCGAATGTGTTCCTTTTATCAAAACAGGTGGACTTGCCGATGTTGTGGGATCACTTCCCAAATGCTTTGACAAGAAATATTTTGATGTCCGTGTTATCATCCCTAAATACCTTTGCATGTCCAAAGAGTATACGGACAAGATGGAATATATCGACAACTTCTATATGGATATAGGCAATGACAACAAGTATGTCGGTATATTCAAGATGGAGTATGAGGGTGTTACATTTTACTTCATTGACAATGAGTTCTATTTCTCGGGAGCAAAGCCCTATGGTGACCTTCTGTGGGATCTTGAGAAATTCATTTATTTTTCGAAGGCAGTTCTTTCAGCCCTTCCTGTTATAGGGTTCCAGCCTGATCTAATCCACTGCCATGACTGGCAGACCGGCCTGATTCCAGTGTTTTTAAAAGAGCGTTTCCATAACGGAGATTTCTTCAAAAACATGAAATCCGTTATGACAATACATAATCTGAAGTTTCAGGGAGTGTGGGATGTTGAAACTGTCAAGACTCTTTCGGGTCTTCCTGACTATTTCTTTACGCCCGATAAACTTGAGGCATATAAGGACGGAAATCTGTTAAAGGGCGGACTGGTATTTGCGGATGCAATCACTACAGTCTCGTATACATATGCCGAAGAGATCAAGATGCCTTTCTACGGCGAAGGTCTTGACGGGCTTCTTAGGGCACGAGCTAATGATCTGCGCGGCATTGTGAACGGTATCGATTATGACGAATACAATCCCGCAACAGACAAGTATATCGTTAAACAGTACGATGCAAGGGATTTTCGTAAGGAGAAGGTCAAGAATAAAATTGCGCTTCAGGAGGAACTCGGTCTTGATAAAGACGAGAAGAAGATGATGATCGGTATAGTGAGCCGTCTGACGGACCAGAAGGGCTTTGATCTGATCGCATACATAATGGATGAACTATGCCAGGATAATGTTCAGATAGTCATTCTCGGAACCGGAGAAGAGCGCTACGAGAATATGTTCAGACATTTCGACTGGAAATATGCAAACAAGGTTTCCGCCAATATTTACTATTCGGAAGCCCTGTCCCACAAGATATACGCAGCGTCCGATGCATTTCTGATGCCGTCGCTGTTTGAACCCTGCGGCCTGTCACAACTTATGGCGCTTCATTACGGGACACTCCCCATCGTGCGCGAAACCGGAGGACTTAAGGATACCGTTGAGCCGTACAATGAGTACGAAAGCACCGGTACCGGATTCTCATTCATGAATTACAATGCTCATGAAATGCTCGCATGTATCAGGAATGCCGAACGTATCTATTACGACAAGAAGCGGGAATGGAACAAGATGGTGGACCGCGCAATGGCTGCCGATTTCTCATGGCATGTAAGTGCTTTAAAATATCAGGAGCTGTACGACTGGTTGATCGGTTGATGAAAGGGCCGCATAAACACTGGGCTTAAGAACTTAAAGATGTAGGCTTGGTCGAAACCACCAAGCGGAAGACGACCAGATCAGCAGGGACGGCCAAGAGTAAGAAAAATAACAGGAAAGGTAAGTACATACTGACAACCATAGGAGAACACCCCGGGTTGCAATTAAGGACTTTATGTCCGTAATTGTGATCCGGGTTTTTTGTATATTAAAGGGAGAGTTTTAGGACTATCAAAGGAGGAGGTATAGTTGTCTTTGGAGATTACAATTGCATCGGTACGAATATTGATACCGAAATGGTGGCTGATATAACCGGACTTCAATGCGCTCTTAGGATGGCTTCAAAAGTAGATGGATTTAACTATGATAAATTTTTTACAAAATATGCTCAGATCAATGCTAATCTTGCTATTTACAGTTCTGAATTAACTAACCTTTTACAGGATGAGCATCCAAGAGACTATCTAAGAACAAATGTTCCTGTTCAACAGTTTGAAGAGTTTTATGAAACCTACGATGTAAGAGAAGGCGATAATATGTATTAAGTTATAGCAACCAACAAAGAAAGGGGGAAACATTATGATTTCAATTATCAGTTTTGTTCTGTGTTTAATCATTATTGGTATTCTTTACAGGAATATGATTGCCTGGGAAGGAGACTATCGGATTTCAAGAGGACAGGCTTTGCTGCCGGTGTTTCTTGGGCTTTTATCTGTGCCGATTTCATTTATCTTTGCTTTATTAATTGGATTTTGCTTTAGGTCGGTAACCGGGTTTGCTCCTTCAGAGGGACCTGCATTACTTGCCAGTTTTAACCATGCGCTTTTCTCAGCGGCTATGAGTGAAGAGCTCGCAAAACTACTCATTACACTTATTGTATTATGCATTTTTAGAAAAAAATTGAGAAATGTATATGAATATATGCTGATAGCAGGGGCTGTCGGATTCGGATTTACCCTTATAGAAGATTTTGTATATAGTGCCGGACTTTCAGGTCTTGTGATGAGACTGCCGAATATAACAGCGCATGTGATGCTTGGGCTTGCCATGGGAAGGCATCTTGGACTTGCCAGATATAACAAAGTAACAGGCAGTGGGTCTGTAATAAAAGAATATCTTTTTGCATATTTTGTCCCCGTATTCTGTCATGCTGTTTTTGACTTTTTTGCTGCAAACAAGCTAATACATGCCGGGGATGATGTAGAGGTTGCGACAGCAGAAATACAAAGATCTGTACATATTGGGGTTGGTATGGTGTTAATTGCGGTAATTCCGGTATTTATATTTCAGATATACTTATTCAAACGCCTTAAGAAAAACGCATCAAATCTTGTTGCTCTTTCCTTTACAGATGCTGGAAGTACGGAACAGGAGAACACTAATGCTTAAAAAGTATATTGAATTTATGAAAAGATCACCGCTGATAACTGCTGCACTCTGCATAGTATACGTGGTTGTGTGTTTTAAGACGGTACATACAGAGACAAATTTCCAGTTCTTTATAGTAAGGACCATGCTTTGCGGAGCGGTGTGCTTTTTCCTGTACCAGATATCCGGAGATAAGACACTTGCCTCCTGCTATGTTTCTACAGGATATGTCATCAAGAACGCCATTGGATTTTTAGTGATGTCCCTTATCATGGGCTCTGTATTGCTGATTTCGAATATAGAAGAGAAGGTACCCCTGAAGGAAAATCCGATATTGGGATTTATCATTATATTTCTTATGTTTATTTCTGTGGGACTTTTTGAGGAACTGGCTTTCAGGGCAGTTATAAACGATGCGATTATCTATAAGTTCAGGGAAAAGAAATATGTCTTTGTTCTGAGTGCAGTGGTTTCTTCACTGGTATTCGGAGCTGTACATGTTTTGGGATTTGATCCCTCATCGCCTGTTGCATGGGGACAGGCGGTCGCCAAAACACTGGAATCAGGCGTTTTTGGTCTGGCCCTCCTTATACTGTATTGGAAGACAAGAAATATCTGGGCCTGCGGCCTGGCTCACGGACTGTTTGATTTTTTTGCAGGTTATACAGAAGGCCTGTTTGTTCCGGTTGGAGATTCGGGTTCATCGTATATTAATACCGGTGAAGATGGCGCGAGAATCCTTATCACATACTTTATAATTGCTGCAATAAATGCAGTTCTGACGTTTATTGTGTGGAAGAAAGTCGGTAAGACTATTGATTTTGAAAAGATCAGACGAGAATGGTAAGGAGAATTGGTTATGGAAAACAAAAAAGTGAGGAAACATTCATTATGTGAAAAAAATGCTGTAATCGCAATGATACTGACAGTTCCTCTGGGTTTATTAACTCAATTGAGCGGCCAGACACAGGGAGTAGTAAGCGCACTTATTGTCTCCGCTCTGTCCCTGGTTCTTCTGATCATTTATAATAAGTGGTTTTCGCCTGAATTTGATGGCGTGTTTAAGGCTCATGTTCCGGTAAAAGAGATACTTATGGTATCCTCTGCGATGGCAATCCTTATTATCGGATGCATAATCATAAATGCTATATATAGTGGACTTGCTTTCAAACCATCAGTTTCTTTCCTGTGTCTGGCACTAATGGCTGGCATTAGTGAGGAGACCATTTTCAGGGCGATGCTTATTCCTATAGGAATGAGATATCTGAAGGTGAAGAATAGGGCAGTGGCAGCAGTAATTATCTCATCTGTCATCTTCGGACCGCTCCATTTGACAAATATGTTCGTAGGAGCAGATCCTGTCATGACTTTGATACAGGCATTCATGGCAACCTGTGGCGGTTTTGTTCT
Source organism: Lachnospiraceae bacterium UBA3762 (assembly GCA_002371615.1). Classification (GTDB taxonomy): domain Bacteria; phylum Bacillota; class Clostridia; order Lachnospirales; family Lachnospiraceae; genus UBA2868. Next base: position 121,005 of record DFGA01000038.1, read on the forward strand.
CGCCGGAATATATCTGAGGACCGGCTCGGTAATCCCGGGAATGATTGCTCACGCTGTGTATGATTTTATCAATTTTGTTACAGATCCAACCATCAATGAAAAGGGCGTTGTAGTTTCTGATAGCGGGAATGTTGGTATTTCGTATTATGTGATTATACTGGCGGTTTCGGTGACGCTTCTTGTAGCAGGATGCTATCTTATCAGAAAGACTAAACAGGATACAATAGAGAATATATGGAAGATCAAGTGGAGCAACTGATTTCAATAGCGAGCAAAGATGGCTTTCTGATTCGCAAAAATAGTAAAATTTCAAATTTGCGAAACAAACAAAAACACTGATAGCCATATATTTTGGAAGATAATTTGACTCGAGAAGAGGCAGAGTTTTACAAGCCCTGTCTCTTTTTTAAAATAATACATTGACGAATATCTATGTATATGCTATCATCTATACATAGACAAATATCGATGTGAGGTGAGCGCTATGGATAGAATAGATGAAGTATTAATTTGCAAAGCTCTTGGAGATGCCAACAGAATGGAAATAGTTAAGATGCTTTCTGATCAGGAGAAGTGCGGATGCAAACTTCTTGAAAAGTTCGATATTACTCAGCCGACTCTTTCTCATCACATGAAGATACTGGTGGATTCAGGACTGGTTAACGACAGAAAAGAAGGCAAGTGGCACTACTATTCAATAAACACGGACATCATGAAAGAATTCTGTGGATTTATTAAAACTCTCTGTAATGAAACCACCGGCAAATGCTGTAAGGGGAAAGTATGATGTGGGACTTTATTCAGACACAGATCCTGGGGATGAAATGGCTGAGTATTTTAATCGGCTGGCTTCTGTCGGCATTAGGATTGGATACAGATAGCAGGATTGGCTC
>DFGA01000058.1 GCA_002371615.1 Lachnospiraceae bacterium UBA3762
TTGTGGAAGCCGGGCAGCTCGATATCCACTTCATAGCCGTCATCGTGCTCCCGCACATCCGTCTTCATCAGGTTCTTCGCGTTGTGACCGTAAAGCGGCTTCTCCAGCCGGGCGAATTCACGATCCATGTCGTCGAACCAACGATCCATCAGATCCTCACCAAAAATACCAGGCATGTACAACATAAGTCAAACCCTCCTTTTATTTTCGGTCCTGGATGCTGTTCAGGGCTGTTGCTGTGGTATATGCCGCAAGTGGAGATGAGGAAACCCGGAACCTGAGTTCCGGATCTCTTCCCTTCTTGCATGTATGTTATACCACTTGTATTAGCACTCGTCAAGAGCGAGTGCTAATATTTCTGTGAAGAATTTGTTAACTCTAATATATAAAACAGCCAGCAGTTTACTATATTGTTAGCGTCGGGTAAGAAGGGCCAATTTGTGGCTGTTTCCGCCTGACGCAAACAATTTTGACCTTTGTTCAACAACAATCCGCCTCGATGATGAATTTATGATGCTTGAACTCAAGAGTCGTGTTAGGCAAATCCTTATCATAATCAATCGCCACGAGCAGCATGTTGCCCTTGTAGTGTATGAGTCTCTCCGGATATTTCTGTCTCTTAATCTGTGACATCGCTGTTTCTGCACTCCGGTTGTATTTCAATTCTACAACCAGCGCCGGCAGTGCCGGGTACTTAGGCGAAGGCAAATATGCAATATCCACATACCCCTTTCCGCTATCCAGTTCCAGAATCGTTGTATAATACATCTGGGCAGCATAATAGGCGAGTTGGATTGCATAGCTTAATGCGGCTTCATCATTATATGTCTTATTTCCCGCACAGTTATGGGCTTCTTCCAGAAGCTCCGCAACCTTATCAGAATCCTTATCCAGCGTGGCTTTCAGGATTTCTTGTGACAAATGAAACAATCGGAAAACGGGCTTCCACTCCACCCCCTTTGTGGATGACCTGAACTCGTCCAGAATCTCCCGGTTAGGGATGAACACCTCGCTCTTCTTATCATCAAATCCAAGATACCCCAGATGAATCAGGAGGGAGAGCACGTCATCCCGTCCATGGAATGTTGTCATGTCATTCTGATAAGTGGATGTATCAATAGCGAGCCTCCCGCCATCCATCAGGAAAGCGACTGCTTCCTTCAGGCCATCATAATCCATTTCAATGAACTCAGCCAACGCCTCATAAGTCTCCGTTTTGTTCCAGTAATCCTTTATGATGCCCGTAGTTGTCGCCTCAACTACAGATAAAGGGCTGTAAAGGGAATACCTGACCGCTTCCGGTGATTTGCCGGTAGCTCGCAGTTCCTGATGATCCGGGTCTGGAGGCATGATATCACTCACCTCATACCCGTCATACCAGTCGCTGACAGCCTGGTAATCTCTGCCATATTTTTTGCACAGATTCTGAACCTCTTCCTCAGTAAAGCCCGTATACCTGGCTAATTGCCTGGGGAACATCATGGAATACTCCGTAAACATATTCAAGGCTGAATGCTTCCCATACTTCTTTATCGGCAGGATGCCCGTCATATAGGCAAGCGCAATATTATTGTTATCTTTCATCAAGTCTCTAAGGAAATCCAAGTATTCTTTCTGGCCTTCTTTATCATATCTAAAGTTATCCTCCTGAAGTATATAATTCTGCAATGTGCGAAGTTGTCTCCTCACCTTGAAACTCGCTCCGACATTAATCCATCACACCTATCACTCATTCAGCCACATTCCCCTCTTAAATGCAAGCGGAAAGGCAAATACCCGCTCTTCTCCCGTTTCAAACTCCACACAAAACCTGCCTGACTTCCCTAAACATCCCTCTCTGTCATACTCCACATCTGTAATGACGCCGGCACCATACTGTTCTGACATGACATGCATACCTATTATAAGCTCATAGTTACTATTCAGATTCGTTGCCGAATCATTCCCGCCATGCGTTCTCCCCGGTCTGATTCTTTCAGAAACGTCTCTGCGCGGTACATACTCCGGCTGCTTTTTCTCAGATCTGCGGTATGAAGTCAGCTCATGAACAAAAGTCGATGGATTATCCGGAAATTTAAAGATACTGAGCTGGTCTATTGCTCTCGTAATGCCGACATAGAACAGCCTCCGCTCTTCTTCCAACTGTTTCTTCTCCTGCGGAGTTGCCGATCTTTTGTTTTTCGGCACCTGCGACGGAAAGACCCCGTCGCACACATCCATGAGAAACACGCGCTCATACTCCAGTCCCTTGGAGGAGTGGATCGTGGACAGAACAAACGGGCAGCTGTAATCCTGCCGTGTATCTCTCAGAACACTTTGCAAATGCGCAAGCCTCTCCAGAAAACCCTCAAGCGTCGTTTCATTGAAAGACAGCTGTCTCAAAACAAAAAGCTTGTTTTCGTCAATATTATTACGTTCCAGATACTCGCCATACCCGCATGGTTTCTCGATGCGAAAAATTCCTTTCGAGGGGCGTTCATCCGTCATTTTCTGCAGATTTGTTGCGAGGCCGCGGCATTTTCCGAGAACCATACCGTTAATGCCTTTGACGTATTCCGCAGCTTCCAGAACCGGGATATCTCTTTTCCGGCTTATCCGGCACATTTTTTCCGCCTGATCCTTACGTAGAAAAGTCTGGCACTTGAAATAAATCTGCATGAAAAGATCCGTGCTTTTGGGGTTCAGGGCAAACCGCATGATATTTGTAATATCCATAACCACACGGCTTGTAAAGAAAGACATATCCATGCTCTTTATCCTGTAAGGAATACCCTGCCTTTCCAACCGGTCTATCAGCGGAAGTACACTCTCGTTGTTTCTGTACAAAACAGCGGTCTCCGGAGCCTTTTTAACCGGAGAATCCGCTGCAGACGGCATACTTCCGATTTGGTTTCCGGCACCGTTCACCGTTCGGCACGCATCCGCCACTTTAACAAGATATTTATACTGGCCCGCCCTGTTTCTGAGTTCGATATAGCTGATTTCCGAACCTTCCCCTCTGTCTGCTGCCATATGCTTATCATGGCGGGCTTCATTAAGCCGGATAAATGCGTCAGCGGCGGCTACGATCTTAGCATTGGATCTGTAGTTCCTGTCCATGATAAGGATCCGGGCCCCGGCATGGTTTTTCTCAAAATCAAGGAGTGCCTCAGGGTATGCGGCCCGAAATCCGTATATGCTCTGATCCTCGTCGCCCACCATGAACAGATTCCCGTCGGGACCTGCAAGAAGTGCAATGATGTAATGCTGTATCTTTGAGGTATCCTGTGCCTCATCGACACAGATGTATCTGTATTTTTCTCTGTAATAACGCTGAAGGTCCGGCTGCCTCATAAGAATCCTATAGGCGTAAACCATCTGGTCATCGTAGTCCATAAGCTGATTTTTCTTAAGGGTATCCGAATAATCACGGAATATATCAGTAAGCGGAATCCCCACGGTCTCTCCGAGTTTTTCTATCTCGTCTTCAGTCAGCATCATGTTTTTGCAGTAAGCGATGAGCGTCTGTGCATTTTTCACTTCGCTTTCTGTCGGATACTCGCTAAGATACTTTTTTAAAATGTCAATCAGGATCCTCCCCGCACCCTTATCGTCCGAGAGCAGCGAAAAAGGTCTTTTGCCGATCATTCTCCCATATTGGTTGATGATGCGGGCACAAATTCCGTTTATGGTCCGGAATTCGAGCCTGCCCGAGTATTCTCCGCCAAATATGGATTCAAATCTGCGTGCCATATCGTTTGTCGCAGCGACCGTGTATGTCAGTGTGAGGATATTTTCCGGAGAGATGTCTTTCACATACAGCATATATCCGAGACGTGTCACCAGTACCGTGGTTTTGCCGCTGCCCGGAACAGCGAGCAGCAGTATTTTTCCGTCTACCGTTTCAACAGCCTCGCGCTGCTTATCATTGAAATGCCCGGTATAATTGTTTAAGAAGTTTTCTTTGTCCATTATTTTCATACTGACGATGACAGCAACGGGAAATGCCCGTGCAAGTCTGACCGACACATGTCATTCCCCGTTTCAATATGCGTCCTTTCGTGGAGCAAATATCATGATTCCCTGTACAAAATCAATTTTGGAATAGCCACCTCCATTATATCTCCTTCCCGTACAAGTGACCAGAGCATTCCGATGAGCATCAGCAAATCCATTCAACGCTCCGATCCTTTCCGGATGCATGCGGTATGACTGCATCAGAAATGCTGTATTAAAATATGTTGGAATTTGCTACCTGAAAAATGGGAAAAATGTTTGTCGTTGGCATGCCGTTTATTTCATGTTACCATCTCATCGTAAAGCACATGTGCACGTGTTGCGGCAACTCAAAAGCCGCATCAACCGTAATCGATCACACGGAGCCTAAACACCTATGCCATCAGAATTACTACCGTACAGTAAACGCCGAATAGTCCCGGCTCTTCCCGAAATCCCACCTGCCGAATGGTGTGACTTTCGTCGTGAATATGAGCAGGGCAAAACACTGAAGCAGATTGCATCTGACTATCATTGCGATTCCAGAACCGTTCGAAAAAGCCTGCTCCTTAACCAGGGGAGCAATGATATCGGAAAGCAAAACTGTTCAAAAAAGATAACTGCATTTATCCCTAGAATAAATGATCTGTATCAAGAGTACATAAGCATAAATAATTCCGCAAACAAGTTCCCTGATACAGACAGCAAAACAGTCGGATTTGGCAATCAGTCGCCTTCCAAAGAAACACACATAAGAAAATACGGTATATGCAGAATCAGCCGATTAATCACAGAGCAAATCACAGCCGAAGGATACACCGGTAGCGAACGAACGGTCCGGAATTACCTGAGCAGCAGCTTCATTTCCATTCAGACACATGTCTACAGAAAGGATGATAACAATGATTACCATTAAAACCACACCGAACTTCTATGGAATTTCTCTTCAGGGAGATTATCTTGATTTAAACGAACTCTATGACAGCATATCAAGATATCTGGAATTATACATGAAAAACAACGAATTCTATCCCTATCACGAGTATGAATATCTGCTCTCCCTGAATTACGACATACGCCATGCATATATGGGAACGAGAAACGTGGAAATAAAGGAAAACAACGCTTCCGACGTGGGAGTTTTCGCCGAAAACATATTTCAAATTCCGGAACAGAGTAAGAAAGAATTCTCGGCTATACGCCGCAAATTCAAAAATGGAAACCTTTACTTTGGAGTCGGCATACTCTATCCCCTCGTGTTCCATTATCTCACATCGCTAAATGAGATAGCCTATGAGGAACCGTCTCCTGAATGGTTCGACAATCTTCCTGAGCATATGCCAGACTATAACATGATTCGTGCAAACAAAGACAGGCTCATGATTCTCCATTTTACTTCCCTGCTTTGGGAAAATATTGAATCTCTGCTGGGAAGCGATAAGGCACTTGCAGCTATGGAGTATTATGACAATGAAGATTTCTTTCTGGCTCCTTATCTTTACACGGATGCGCTTCTCCACTGGCAGCTTGCCCATTTCGGTATGCTTTCCGAAGAAGATAAAAAGCTATTTTTAATCAAGGCTCTTTATGAAATCATTGATTCCGAAGATCTGTCACAATATCCGGATGATTATAGGGTGGCGTATAACCATTATAAAGAAGCAACTGAATCATTAAAGAAAAATCCTCTTCCGGCCTTCCCCGAAAAGGATACTTTTTATAAGATGTTGGATGAATTCCTTACGAACGACGAGCCCCTTTATGAATCGACATTTGATACATTTCTCGAAACGCATTACGGTAAGATTAAGAATGAGGACCCGGAAATGTGACAAGCATCAATGATATGTATACGAATTACAGTAGCTGTCAAAATGTCAGCTCATGAATGCTGGTTATAGTACGATCAAGCTGATCGAATATAGTTCCTTTTTATAGAAAGAGCAATATTTTGCCCTCAGAAAAAGTCTTCTGAGGGCTATGTAAAGACGCATAGGAAACAATGTTTCGCATGACGCAAGAAAGGCTACCACCCATAAGTGATAGCCTTTCGAAACGTAAACCAAGATATGATTAATCCTTCCTGCTAATCTAATACTATGTTCGGTTATCTACATATGAAGTCAGGGCACTTTGATGATAAATGACCCACCTTAGCAGCCAGCTATTGAGGTAACTAAGGTGGGTCGATTTTCAACATAAAAGCAACCGTATCATTCTTTACATTCACAATGAAAATTTCAAATGCATTGCCAGCTTCATAAACTTCATTTTCTGAAAAGGCACATAAATACAAGAGGTTATTAACAATATCATATTGCTTTCCCCTTTACAAACATTATGCAATTCATAGATAAATAGCATATCACTTACATATGTGTTGCTTAAATCAAGATATATCAAGTTCCTTAAATCAGACAATGAATCAATGTTTCTAATGCTTGTATAATGCAAGTCAAGGCTATATAAGCTCGTTAATCTGGATAAAGAACTAATATTTCTAAGATTTCCATTTCTGAACAAATCAAGATTTGTTAACTTTGTTAAGCCTTCTAAAGCAGTAATATCTTTTACGCTCGTGAAACTCAAGAGCGCTGCCGTAATCGGTGGAGGTTTCATAGGACTTGAGATGGCGGAGAATCTTCACGCAAGAGGTCTCAGAGTGTCCATTATTGAAGCCATGAATCAGGTCATGGCCCCGATCGACTGGGAGATGGCGCAGCTTCTGCACAGAAATATCCGTGCAAACGGCACCGCCCTCTATCTGGGTGACGGCGTGAAGAGCTTCTCTTCAAATGACGGAGTAGTGACCATCGCACTTGCAAGCGGGAAAGAAATTAAAGCCGATATGGTCATCCTGTCAATCGGCGTGAGAGCCAACAGCCATCTTGCAAAGGAAGCCGGCCTCCTCCTCAATAACCGGGGCGGCATCATAGTCAACGATACGATGCAGACGGACGATGAGCATATATGGGCAGTCGGAGATGCGGTCGAGATCACAAGATTCGGAAGCGATGAAAAGGCCATGATCGCGCTGGCTGGACCGGCCAACAAGCAGGGGCGTATTGTCGCCGGCAATATTGCGGCCAGATATAATCCCGGTATGGAGAGCCTTGCCGGCACATATAAAGGTACGCAGGGAACTTCCGTAGCTAAAATTTTCGATATGACCGCAGCCTCCGTCGGTGTGAATGAGAAAATGCTCGTTGCGGCGGGAAAAGTGAAAGGTACTGACTATATCACGGAGATCATCACCCAGAAGTCACATGCCGGTTACTATCCCATGGCTACCGATATGTACATCAAACTGATTTTTGAGCCGGATGGTAAAATACTCGGTGCCCAGATCGTCGGACCTGACGGCGTCGACAAAAGGATCGACACGATCTCGGTAGCGGTAAGACTCGGTGCGACCGCCGATCAGTTAATGGATCTCGAGATGGCCTACGCTCCGCCCTATTCATCGGCCAAGGATCCTGTTAACATGGCCGGGTTTGTAGCGGAAAATGTCCTGAAGGGAATCATGAAGCTCAGGAATCCGATGGAACTGGATGCTCTCATAAAAGAAGGGAATGTCAACGTTCTGGATATCAGAGAAGATCTTGAAGTTGAGAGCTGGGCCATGAATGGTGCAAGACACATTCCGCTCGGAGAGCTTCGCGCAAGAATCGATGAGCTGTCCGACTGGAAGGCAGAGGGAAAGGAAATATGTATCCTCTGCGGCGGCGGTGTCAGGTCATGGAATGCTGCGAGAGCCCTTGCAGGCAATGGATTTGCCGATGTGTCTGTACTCGAAGGCGGCGTCGGTTTCTACAGGGCGGTCATGGAGGAGAGTGAAAACCCGTCATTTGAAGATATAATCGAAAGTAAAGATATTATCGGTAATGAAGATTTGACCGAAAGTAAAGATATGTCAGGAAGATGCAGTAATTCGGAAAAAACAGACGCGGAACTTTGCGGCAATGGAGATAAGGAGATCGCCATGGATGAAAATAAAGTAATTAACCTGGATTGCTGCGGCATGCAGTGCCCCGGTCCTATCATGAAGGTATCGAAGAAACTGTCTGAAATGCAGGACGGTGAGGTTCTCCGCGTCTCGGCTACGGATATGGGATTTGCGAAAGACGTCGAGAAATGGTGCAGTCGGACCGGAAACACATTCATTTCCTCCAAAAAGGACGGCATGCAGTATATCTCCACTATTCGGAAGGGAGATGCAAAAGATGAGGAAGGCGGACATAGTGTCGCGATGACTGACATCCCCCACGGAAAAACGATGGTCGTATTTGATGGGGATTTCGACAAGGCTCTTGCATCCTTTATCATTGCCAACGGGGCCGCGTCAATGGGACGTCCGGTCACCATGTTCTTCACATTTTGGGGGCTTAATATTCTCAGGAAGAACAGGAAAGTCAGGGTATCCAAGACATTTGTCGAGAAAATGTTCGGAATGATGATGCCGAGAGGTACTGCAAAGCTTGCTCTTTCTAAAATGAACATGGGCGGTCTCGGCACAAAGATGATGAAAATGATCATGAAGCAGAAGAACGTCCTGTCTCTGGATGAGCTGATCCAGACCGCCCTTGACAGCGGAGTCAGGATCGTTGCATGCACGATGTCTATGGATGTCATGGGAATTAAGAAGGAGGAGCTGATCGACGGGATTGAGTACGCCGGCATGGCTTCCTACCTCGGAGATGCGGAGATGGCAGATGTAAATCTGTTCATCTGAGCCGGAAGGTTCGCCGACGGTAGACGTGAACCTCTTTATCTGATCCGGGAGATTCGCCGACTGCAGATGTGAGTTTCTTCATCCGGATCTCCTTTCCACATATTTCCAAACAAAAAAGACTACCACGTAGGTGATAGCCTTTCCGATAGTTCTCATCCATTCCTTAGACTGTTTTCCGAAGTTGTCTCGCTATAATCGCACGCTCTTTTCCTGTAATTTCAAGAATATTAAGTGCATCCTCCAAGGTACACTTCATGTTTTTCATCATTAACTTGATAGCATCAATTTTTGTTTGCTCCGCTCTTTGTTCCGCTCTTTCCTCGGCAACCTTATCCGCCAATCTCTCAAACGATTCACACATAATTTCACGTCCATACCTTAGACTGTTTTCTGAAGTTGTTTCGCTATAATCGCACGCTCTTTTCCTGTAATTTTTAGAGCATTAAGAGCTTCTTCTAAAGAGCATTTAAAGTAATCCATCATATTCTTAATAGCATCAATTTTTGTTTGCTCCGCTCTTTCCTCAGCAACCTTATCCGCCAATCTCTCAAACGATTCGCACATAATCTCACGTCCTTCCTTCGTCTCCTTGAAGTGTCTCACTCCATCCGCAAACGGTTTATAAAAAATATCGTCCGCTTCCCTGCAATTGAAGTCATGCGCCAGCCTGCCAAAACTGTTTTCTCCTTGATATACACCATTCACATAAATTGTATATGCACCGTCATCGTAAGGCTTCCCGGTTTCCCGTACAACCTTATCAACATGATAAACCGGATCGCCTTCTCCGAATTTATCATGCTGGCAGATAAATATCACGTAGGCATCCCGCAGTTCCTTGAACTCCTGCTTTTTCTTAAGCATCCGGGTATCCATCATGCTTCCGTTAAATCTTGCCCTCCGGATATGGGCTCCTTCTTCGCTTCGCTGTACTTCTACATCAAACTCCGTACCGTCACCAAGGATGGCATGGATATCAAGTCGTATGCTTCTTCCTGCCACATACGGACTCCTCATATCTACCTGTCCCTTAACCCGAAGAACCTTAATGTCATCTCTTTCAAGAATAATTCTGAGCAACAGTTCCGTTGCCTCCGTATTCCCGTCAAAAACCTTGCTCATAAGGTCGTCATCGAACAAGGTCATGTCATCAATTGCCTTGTTCAGTTCCTCAAGTATCTGGGCATTAAGCTCTATCGCCTTGTTCTCTTCTTTCCTGTCCATAAGTATCTCCTCAAGTTTATAGTAGCAAAAAGCAGGTTTTATTACAATCAGTTTCTGAAAATTTCAGATCATATAAATGGGATGTTACTGTTCACACCTCATGTACTGCCCTTGTCATCCTGAGCGCAGCGAAGGATCTTTTACCATCTGCAGCGGCTTTATGTAAAAGATCCTTCGCTTACGCTCAGGATGACACCCCAATTGCCGCAAAAACAGGCGATTTTGTGCGGAAGTGTGAACAGTAACCACAAAGGGTTATTCTACATATGGATCTCAGCTTTTCGTATCCCCCGTCGCGCGGGAGTGTGAACAGAAACATTCGTATCCATCGTACCACTTTTTCATAGACTCAAAACTAATCCCAGCCTCGCCGCAGAGATTCCTGACTTCCTTTTCCGTAAAGCCTATGTATTCCCCGAATTGCCCGGGCTTAATCATCGTGTATTCGCGAAAATCCGACAGCGGCGACTGTGAATAATAGGGTAGAGGGAGGCTGCGCCGACCTCTACCCCTTCTCGCGAGCCGCGTTCCGACGTAAGCCGGAAATACTCCTTACGCGGCTCTGTGAATAACATAAAGGGGACAGTTACTAACTGTCCCTCTCATCATGGATAGTATCTCGTCGCCGTATTTCTGTAAATCACCCCCGCAAAATCAACCGTCCCGCTCTCAAAGTCAGCGACAACCTTTGCCCTTTGCCCCTGCGCGTTGCGGACCTGCAGCGTGGCGATATTGCCTGCAACTCCACCGTCCATAATCCCCCACATATCATCCGGCGTCACGCCGCTGATATTCGTATAGAACATGTCTGTGCTGTCGCTCCCTTCCTTGTCTTCGTCAAATGTTATCGCCGACTTCCCCGAATCGGAAATAAAAGAAAGAGAACCATAGTTATCGAGGTGTTTGATGATCATTCTCGTGGCTGTCTGCGACCTCATCCAGTTTTCCTTTGAATAATCGCCGTCATTCGCGCCCATGGTCCCGCCGGGCAAATTCCTCTCAAACTCGTCCTGCGAGATAGGAAAATAAGCCCCTTCGCATTCAGCTTGCACAGGATTAAAATCGCAGACAGGGAACAATGTGTCAGAAGCAGGATCATATTTCACAGTCCATCCCTTCTTATATGAATACAGAACAGTTCCATCTGCCTGAATTTCATATGCGCAGTACTTCTCGGACAGTACTACTCCGTCACTGAACTCAAAAGTCAAATCCTTGCCCGAGTTACCGGAAACTCTGCACACGCAATCCCCATCAGACTGTTTCCAGAAATACCTCGTTTCAAACCAGTCCGGATTTCCCGCTTCATTGTACCGCACTGAACCACCGTTCGATATGCCTGCATTTGCAGATACATTTCCGTTTACACCGGCACTTGCACTTGAAGAAGCATTCCCCTCATTGTTTTTTCCTGTGTCAGCAGAGGTATTACCATCCGCGCTGCTATTTGCCACTTTGGGCTGAGTATCCGATATAGTCCTCTCATTTTTCCCCAGTGCCTCTCCAAACGCCCTCACTTCTGAAATCGGCACGTCGCTCTCGCCTTCAGCACCGGGATACACATCTGTGATCCGAATGACAAATGCCGCTGTCTCCACCGGTTCGCTAAAGACCACATACTGGCTCGCACGAACGTTCTGAAGCTCCACTTCATATCTTTCCCCGTTCACCGTTATTTCCAGCCCCTTCGGCTTCAAATTCCGATTCCACTGATTCTCGTCGCGCCAGTTACCGGCATTGAACTCCAGGTAATCCACGCACTGGGGTTCTAAGAAACCAATCGTGAGAGTCTCACCGACCCCGTTTCCAGGCGCACCCTCCTGCCATGACGTGACAGCATCTCCATCAACAGCGCATACAGCTCCGTTATATATCGAGGTATTCGCCTGAACAAGTTCTGATGATGCGGCGGCGGTCGCAAAATACAGTTCTGTTCTGCCTGCAAGCTCATCGGGTACGGCACTGGTAACTATGGCAGTCAGTTTACCCGGTGCTGATGCCTGAGAGCCTTTGGCATCATTTGCGTCTCCGGAACCCTTAGCATCCTTGTTTTCAATTCGGCTTTCATCTGTATTAGAGGATTCCGACTGCGTCTTTCCATTCTTGTTTTCCTGTTCTCCAGTCTCCCGGTTTTTGATGTGAAAAGCAAACACAACTGCCGCTCCCAGAAGCATAATCACGGCAACCAGAATGACAATCGGAAGAAGGTTCTTCTTCCGTTTCTTTTCAGGCACCGCCATATCTTCGACCGCGATGGGATATGGGCGATAACAGTTTCCTGCGCCCTGCGTTTCCTCAAAGGCTGCATAATTCCGGGGTTCATCTCCCCCGCGAACATTCTGCCCTTCCTCCACCGATTCAGAGACTCCATGTCCGCAGTAGATGCAGAATCTGGCATCATCCGGCAGTCGTTTCCCGCAATACTTACAATACATGAATATTCCCCCAAAAATATGTCTTCAAAACTCCTTGTTCATGTATCAGTATTATACTTCCAGACATACTAACTATGCAATTCCAACTGCTTTTGGATAATACCTGCGGACTTATGTACAGTTCACATCTCCACACATCTATCGCTGTGTTTGCGACAACCGGGGTGTCATCCTGAGCGTAAGCGAAGGATCTTGAACGTAAAGCATACGTAAACATACACGGAAGGTGGAAAATTCTTCACTTACGTCCATGATAATAAGGGCGCATTTGAGGTGTACAATAACAATTATGCTTCCCGTCATCCTTTAATCAAAAATACTCCTTGATATTTAGACGTTATGTGCTACTATATAATCGCAGGTGAATCCTACCTTAAGTGGAACCTATAACAGATAGCACTCGCTGATGACGTGACTATGGTAAAAGCTTCCTTTTTTATATGCAGAAAACTGCCGCACGAATATGTGCGGCAGCCTCCTTACCTCAAAACATATAAATCCTTATCCCATGCCATTGCTCACCTCGTAAGATATCCCATCCTTGCGTTGAACTCTTCTCTTGAAATAAGACCCATCTCTAACTGAGACCTGACTCTCCTGATCTCCTCAAAATTATCCAGCTTTTTCCTCGCCACTGCAAGCCTCTTATTATACTCTTCCTGAGTCAGAACATCCATCGCAAGCGCACGGTCAAGAACATTTTTCTCATTGTAGAATTCATGTTCCGCTCTTTCCTTTGCCCGAAGTATGTCTATATCCTTTACTCTCTTTTCAGCCTCAATCAATTTCCTTTCCAGCTCTTTCAGCCGTTCCAGTTTCGGTTCCATCATTTTGAGCATATCCGAAACGTCAATTCCAGGCATTTCTCCCTTTTCAATGACGTACTGGACATATCTGCGGCCGATTACAGAATAAGTAGCATCAAGTTCTTGATTTAAGGTGCCAATCTGCATCTTTAATGCTACGATCTCAGAACTGTCCTGAGCCGTGGTCCCCATTTTTGCGCCCGTATTTGCAGCCCCCATCGACATATTATTCCCCGCATTTCCTAACGCGTTAAGTGCCCTGTCAAAAATTCCCATGTTATCCCTCCTTTTTGCTTTACCAACCATTGATAAAGCTGCCTGTTGTGACTCTTAATCCACTATTGACTCATTGCTTTCTGTATCCCTGCATGGCATATGACTATCACGATACGCCGAGAGCTTCCCAGTCAATTACATTTGTGTACACACACTGTCATTACACTCTTTCACACGTTTTTATACAATGCTTCTATACTTGTCCCCTTGGTCGTTGCTCGAGAAAGCTGCTACGAACAATCTGGTGCGGTCATCTCCACATTTACTGCATGTTAGATAATTACCGCTTCTACAACTGACAAGCAACAGCAACGGAAAACAGCACAACACAACCAGAATCAGTATCTGCTTTGCCTTGTTTTTGGGAGTATTATGGTTATTTTCTGTTTTCCCATAATCAGAACATTGCGTGGTTCTGTTTTTATCAATACTATCGGACATACTATCATCTCTTTTCCTGATTCTTTTTCATGGGATAGAGGGAGGCTGTGCCGACCTGTACTCTCTCTCGTGAGTCGCGTTCGGCGTAAGCCAAAAACATTCCTTACGCGCTTCCGTGAATACAAAAGGCTAAATTCTAAAGATTATCCTGATCAAAGCTATGGGAATCAAAAGCCATCCCAAAAAAGTCCCCGTGATGAGCTTCCTCATAAATATACTATGCATAGTCCCAATCATGATATAATTCCGATAAACAGTGAGTCCTGCTGCCCAGTACCCAAGTGCCATGTACACTAATAATAAAAGTGCCACACTTTCACCCCCTTACACATTACGAGAATCAACCAGATTCATTGCCATCATACATGTCATTACAAACATGTCTGTTTATTAATCCTCCAAAATATCACCTGTATATAATCCCGCCAAACTCTATCGTTCCAGTTATCCTATTTCCTGTCGCAACAATATACTGTCCTTGTAAATTTTTCATATACAGATAAACTGTATCCCCGACTATTTCACCGTCGTATATGTCATAACCATCACTCGGGTTTACTCCGGATATATTTATATAGCCAAACATATACCCGTCATCTTCTTCATATATTGTGACTGCTGACTTACCTGACTCCGATGTCAGGTAGGTGCCAATATATCTTAGAACAAATTGTGCCGCCTGATTTCCATAATACCATTGTTCCTGCCTCGGTGAATGACCGGACGACCTTCGCTGTGAACCGGAATATGATCCTGAAGCCGTTCCCTGTGATGACGATGATCCCTTCTGATCAGGTACAGTCGAATCCGTCGGCGTTGGCTGCGTATCTGATATAACCCGGTCATTCTTCCCCACTGCCTCACCAAACGCTCTTATCTCCGAAATCGGCACATCGCTTTCGCCCTCGGCTCCGCCATACACGTCCGTGATCTTTATAACAAATGTCGTTGTCTCGATCGGTTCGCTAAACACCACATATTGGCTTGCGCGCACATTTTGCAGTTCCACGTCAAACTTAGTACCATTTACCGTTATTTCCAGCCCCTTCGGTTTCAAATTCCGGTTCCACTGATTCTCATCCCGCCAGTTTCCGGCATTAAATTCAAGGTAGTCGACTCTCTGAGGCATTTGGAAACCGACTGTAATAGTCTCACCGATTCCGTCACCTGGTTCGCCCTCCTGCCAGGAGGTAACAACATCACCATCGACCGCACATATTGCGCCGTTGTAAATCGAGGTGTTTTCCTGAACAAGCTCGGAAGTAGCCGTTGCAGTCGCAAAAAACAGTTCCTGTCTACTCTTCAGTTCAGGGGGAACTGTACCGGACAAGGATGCAGACAAATCTTTTTCATTTGCTTTCTGCCGAGAAGAACCTGTTATCTCCACTTTACTTTCGGTGATTATGGATTCTACCTCGGATTCCGTTACTGTCCCTGTAACAGATTCCGCAGCAAGCTTCGCGCCAGTATCACGAATTACACTTTCTAATGGAGGCGTCAAAGTTCCTGCTGTTTTCCCGCATGAAACTAGAAGAGCCAGTAAGCTGACAAAAAACCCCTGCCTTACATAACTTATCATGTCAGATATCCCATCCTCACATTAAACTCTTCTTTTGAGATCAGGCTCATTTCAAACTGTGAGCGAATCCTTCTGATTTCTTCAAAATTTGTCAGACTTTTTTCTTGCAACGGCAATACTTGCATTGTACTCATCCTGATTCAGGACATCCATGGCAAGAGCTCCGTCAAATACTGTTTTTTCTTTGGAAATTTCCTGCTCTGCCCTTTCTTTAGCACGTAATATATCATTGTCCTTAACTCTACTTTCAGTTTCAATTAGTTTTTCTTCAAGTTCCTTCATCCGATTCATCTTCGGCTCCATCATCTTGAATATATCAGCTTGCGGTAGATGGATTAATGCTTTGAAACGCTTCCTTACTCCACAGCATATACCTCAGCTGGATCCCGTTGCTGAACATCCAGCGCATATCTGCAAAAATACTCTTCATATGCATAATCGAGATTACCTTCCTGTGCCCGGTCATAAACAATTTCGCTAGGTTCACAGACCCTGTTCACAAAAACTATTTCTGTTTTCGGATTTACGCAAAACTCAATTGACTCGGTCTCACCCATCAGTACTATATCCATAACCACCGGTATCAGCTCGTCCTCACCCTCATATTCATATACTTTCCATTCCAAGTCACACTCCATACCGTGTTTCCTGAATGATTCATTCATCATTTCCACTAATTCTTCAACCGCTGTTCCCAACGTTACTCCTGTATTATACTTTGTATCCGTGATTCCTTTCACAAGATTCAAAGCCTTCTGCTGTTCCGGCGAAAGCATAGAAAATGATTCCACCACAAAAACAAGGATAGCGAATGCAATACCGACAACCAACAGTATCCTCCAGCGAAAACCTCGAGATTTATTCCACAGTGACTGTTTTTTTTCTGTTTGCGATTGATTCCTTTCAACGCTTTGCTCATATAAAGGCATGCCTCCTGCCTCAGGAAGATTCCGGACATGCTGACCGGCATCTGAATCCATTATAGTTGGAACAGTTGTCCTTTGTCCGCAATAAGGGCAGAACAAAGAACCATCCCTGATTTGCTTACCGCAATTCATACAAAACATTAGCTTCTCCTACAGTCATCACGGGATGAAAAAATCATTTTTTTCTTAAATCATGAAAACCATGTAGTCATTTGTTCCCTTTTCCTGCGGGAATACCTCATGATGATACCCGCAACAACCAGAATGGAGCCAACAAGAAGCAAATAACATCCGGGACCTTTATGAAAAAGATATGCATAATACTCTTCATATTCTTCATCTAAGGAACTAAAGTCATTGAAGAACTCCAAAAGGCTTAACGCAACTCCTAACCCTGCTGAAATAGAAAAAAATATGTCTTTTCGAAAATACAAAGATGCAATAACCGCTATTGATAACCCTATAAAAAACCAGCCATCTCCTCCTTGTATCAAACTTGCGGAAACCATTGTTCCCAGAACTGTTGCCGATGCATAAGGCAAAAAACATGAAACAAACCAGATGAAGATACCAATCAATGAAAGGATAACGTCCGTGTTTCTTACTTCAATCGAAAAAGGTATATGATTCTGATTCTGAGGTTGTCCATAGGGCTGTCTGCTGTACAGATTTGTAGTTCTCTGGTTCGGTGCGAAAACGTTGTTTCCATTATATGAACCCGGGTAGGGACTTGACATAATAGAGTAATGCATATTCGGATTTCCGTCATAAGCGTTCCATCCCGGCACATTCTCTCTATTTCCACTATATTGAGGATATTGTGAATACACATAAGGTTCCGGTCTGTCGACGGTAAGCCGACTGCCATCATAAGGGTAAGTCTGTGAATTTTCACTCTCAGCCGAACTGATTTTGTTTTCTGTATCTTTGTTCACAGACACAGGCAAAGCGCCATTCCAGACAGAAGCCTGTTCCACATTATGAACGTGTGCAGCCTGATCTGTTAAAAAGGTTTGACTGCTTCCACAATACTCGCAGAAATTTGCATTATCAGGCAGTTCTTTTCCACATTTTATACAAAACATTAGAACACCTCCAAAAGTGCGGCCTTGCGCATGAACAAATAAACCATTTCCCGCATCAGTAAAGTATCGGTAAAAAACAATCATATTATGTTGACGAAAATTATAAGTATACTTCGTTTTATCACACTTCTATTATACGCTTACACATACTATGTTTCAAGAAAAATATATCTTTCACAACCTTGCATTCATGTTCGCATATTTTCATTATACGTCTTCACATATTTTTATACAGCTTAAAACAGCCTAAAATAAACCAAAAAGTAATGCAACGTTCCCACACGAAGTACTTGCCGTTTACACTCAGATGACGCAAATGAAAAGACAGGCAGCTCAACAGCAAGCGGCAGAGTTAGATGCAAATAGTATCCAAAGGAAACCCACATGAACAACATCCTCCAAAAAATCGACTCCCTCTGCGAACAGAAGGGATGGTCCAAATACAAGCTCGCCGAACGCTCCGGCCTCACCCTCTCCACGATGAACGCCTGGTACAAAAACGACTACACGCCGAAAATCGAGTCGCTTGAGCGCATGTGCGGTGCATTTGGAATTACGCTCTCCCAGTTCTTCGCAGATGAAGATGAGTCTTTCAGCCTGACGGAGAATCAGAGGAGGCTCGTTAAGCAATCTGTCCGGCTGAGTGGGGAACAGCTCGAGGCGGTCATTCATTTGCTGGAAAAAATGAACGAGCAGTTGTGATTTCATATTCAAAGCGGGAATCCCTTCACTTAGCCTACCACATCTCCCAAAAAAAGAGTTCCACCGTCGGTGGAACTCTTGCATTCATTATACAAGCCCAATATGGATTTCATTCCCTGTCCGAAAAC
The DNA here is from genome assembly GCA_002371615.1 of Lachnospiraceae bacterium UBA3762. Classification (GTDB taxonomy): domain Bacteria; phylum Bacillota; class Clostridia; order Lachnospirales; family Lachnospiraceae; genus UBA2868. The sequence continues at coordinate 18,310 of DFGA01000058.1, forward strand.
AGCCATCCGGTTCTGCCGCCATAACTAAGCAGATAGCATGCATTGTACTGCTGGGATGTTCGTGGAAGGAAAATTTTCACGATTTTGACTGTTGCTCCCCCTCGGGATGTAAATTCCTTTCGTATTCCTCGATGAATTACTGGTGCTGGTGTAGAAACCCGTATTCGTCGTATAGGTCGTTGTCCCGCCGACAACAGGATAGCGGGTCTTCAGTTGAAACGACTGGCCATTCCAGTTGAACTGAGATACGCCGGAGACCATTCTGTAATTGCTATTGTTGAACTGAGAGGGCATAAACTTCGGCTCTCCCTTAAAATCAATGGAAGTTCCTGAAACCTTGTATGGGGCAAAATATCGAAAGTTATACTTTTCGGCAGCAGCACTTCCTCCGATCTTTGAGAATTTACCGCCTTTATACTGCAGGATGTAGGCACCATGGCCGCCGTACATGGAATAGCTTTATGCCTCACGGTACCGTAATCGGAATGAAAAAACAGAGAACCGCAAGCACTACCCGGATAACCAGAAACAGCTGGTTGTTCTCCCGTATCCCCCTCGGCACGAGCCGGTAGACGTGACCGACATTCCCGCATATAAAAAGCGGCAGGAAGCACCAGAAAAACACGCAGAAAAGACCGTTGTCCAACATGTTTCCGCGAATGGCTATGCAAATCCAGAATACCATGAATGCGTAATAGACAGTAGCAAATGTCATCTTCCATGGTGTCTGCGTCCGAAACCCGGGAATCTCTCTAATAATCGGTATGGAATTGATGATTCCCTCATGCAGCTCATGCCGCAGAATTTTGATGAGTTCATCAACATTTTGATAACGGAAAGCGGGATTGACATTTGTGCATTTATCTATGATCTCCTGAACGCCAATCCTTACTTTATCTCTCTCATCTCCCTGACCCAATGCAGCTCCCGTCAGCATATATCTGAGTACGCACCCGATAGAATAGATATCCGTCCTTGCGTCCGTGGAGGATGTCAGGGACTCCGGTGCCTGAAAACCGTAAGACCCGACAATCGTCGTATCAGCAATCCTGCTTTGATCGTAAACCTTGGATGAACCGAAGTCGATAAGCTTTATAAATTCTTTCCCGTTCGTCAGATTCAGGCATACCATGATGTTTTCGGGCTTGATATCACGATGCACGATTCCAATCTCATGCGGAATTATCAGGGCTGCGCAGAGCATTTTGCAAATGCCAAGCGCCTCCGCCTCCCCAAGCTTCCCTCCGTGCTGCACAACATACCTTTCGAGTGTACATTCTCCGGCATATTCCGTGACTGCCATGAACAGATTCGTCGGCTGACTCGGCTTATCTTCTCTGATAAAGCCGCTATCCGGAATTTCCTCGACAGAATAGACATTTGCAATATAGGGACCCGGGTTTTCGGCAAGGACGCGATAGATGACCGCCCGTTTTGCGTCCATCATTTTGACTACAAAGGGCTTTCCCTCGCCATTGCGGGCAAGAAAGGATTGCATTTCCTTCCCGGGCGTTATTGTTTTGATGTATATCAAGTTTGAGCCTTGCATGATTTTTCATAGAAATTCTTTGCTGACGTTTAGGATGACAAAAGTATCGGTTCGACCGTACATCGCATCCAACTACTCAGTAGCTGGATGACATTGAGCCGTTTGGCACAGAATCCTTACTGAATACGCCAACCGTACAGTGTGAAAAAATTCGCAATTAAGATATATGTCTCGAAACACAGTATGACAAATGCCGTCCTAAAAACTGCCGATGCCACCGGTCCCATCCGTAACCGTCTTTCCAGTCTCGAGACAAGCCCGGTCAAATCGAAAAAGAAGGTCACGGGAAGAATGAGCCAGAATAACGGTATAGTAATCATGTCATATATCGCCCGTTTCCGGTAAGAATAGACCCAGCAGGCAGCCACTGCCAGATAAAAGGCAGTCGCAATCATCATCTTCCACCATGTCCGGGAGCGAAACCCGGGTATCTTAGAAAGAACTCCGCCCCTGCCCCCTTCTCTCATGCGAAGGATTATTCCAAGCTGACGGGCAAATTCAGCCGCTGAAGCAAAGCGATTCGCCGGATCTATGTCGAGTGCCTTTTCAATTATGAGTTCAATCCGTCTGTCGCCCCGGTAGCGTATGACCCCCGGTTCATAACCTGTCAGCATATAGTTGAGAACGCAGCCGGTCGAATAGACATCCGTGCGGGGGGAAACCTGCATAATTAATGATTCCGGTGCCTGAAAACCGGGTGTGCCGACTATATCTGCCGGTTTTCCGCGCTTCAGGTCAAATGATTCACTGAAATCGATGAGCTTGATGAATGGACTGTCTCCAAGTGGCGAAGGCTGTATCCCAATACCTGAATCAGGTATTTTGTGCTGTATCCCAATACCTGAATCAGG
>DFGA01000056.1 GCA_002371615.1 Lachnospiraceae bacterium UBA3762
TGGCCCATTGTGCCGGCACCAATAATTCCAACCTTCATGATTTTTCCTCCGTATTATTATTTATTTGCAAATGGAACAACTTTAAGCTTCTTCTCTTTGTCTTTTTCGAGGAAGTTGGCCATTCCGGCCTTCTGATCCTCTGTCTCGAAGCAGTCGCCGAAGAGCTTTTCTTCTATAACTATTGCCTTGTCCATATCTACGGCAAGACCGTCGTTGATAGCCTTCTTGCAGTTACGTACGGCAATCGGAGCATTTGAAGCGATCCCTGCCGCCATCTTGAGAGCCTCAGCCATAAGAGCATCCTTGGCACTTACAGTAACCTCTCCCGCCTCATTAACCTCAGCCTTCACAACCTTGTTAACAAGTCCGATCCTGTACGCCTCATCAGCCTTGATGTTTCTGGCTGTATATATAAGCTGCTTTGCCATTCCGGGTGATACAAGTCTTGCAAGTCTCTGGGTTCCTCCGAATCCCGGTGTGATTCCAAGACCTACCTCGGGCTGTCCGAATACTGCATTTTCAGAACAGATCCTGATATCACAGCTCATTGAGATCTCGCATCCGCCGCCGAGTGCAAATCCGTTAACAGCCGCAATTACAGGGATAGGGAATGTCTCGATCTTTCTGAAAAGATCATTACCCTTCTTGCCGAATGCTTCTCCTTCAGCTTTTGTAAGGCTGCTCATTTCGCCTATGTCAGCGCCTGCAACAAATGATTTTTCACCGGCTCCCGTAAGAACGATACATCTGATCTCATTAAGATCTACAGCATCAAACGCTTCACCAAGTTCGTCAAGAACCTGTGAATTGAGCGCATTTAATGCCTTTTCCCTGCTGATCGTGATGATACCGACACGGTCCTTTACTTCGTATGTTACAAATTCCATACAACTACTCCTTCCTGCTTTCTTGAGAGCTACTTTCCTAAAAGCACAAAAACATCAGCGCTTTCGCGCTGACGCTTTTGAATTATTCTTATTCCATTTCAACGATGGTGGCACATCCCATTCCACCGCCGATGCAAAGTGTTGCAAGTCCCTTCTTGGCACCCTTCTTCTTCATCTCGTGAAGGAGTGTAACGAAGATACGTGCTCCGGATGCTCCAACCGGGTGTCCTAATGCAATAGCACCACCGTTAGGATTGAGCTGCTTGTCAACATCTATTCCGAGATCCTTGCCCACTGCAACAGACTGAGCTGCAAATGCCTCGTTTGCCTCGATGATATCAAAGTCCTCGATCTTGTATCCTGCCTTAGCCATAGCCTTCTTGGAAGCTGCAACAGGTCCGATACCCATGATCGAAGGATCTACACCTGCAAGTGCTCCGGCTACGAATGTAGCCATAGGCTTAACACCGAGTTCTTTTGCCTTCTCTTCGCTCATAACAACAACTGCTGCTGCGCCGTCGTTGATACCTGATGCGTTACCTGCCGTAACAAATCCGTCGGGATTGATGGGGCGAAGCTTTGCAAGGCCTTCTATTGTGGATCCCTGTCTGGGACCTTCATCTGTATCAAATATAACAGTCTCTTTCTTCTTCTTAACTTCTACTGGAACGATCTCATCCTTGAACGCTCCGTTTTCGATTGCTGCGCATGCCTTCTGCTGGCTCTTAAGTGCGAACTCATCAAGTTCCTCTCTTGTGAGATTCCACTGTCTTGCGATGTTATCGGCAGTTGTGATCATATGATAGTCGTTAAATGCATCCCAGAGAGCATCCTTGACCATTGTATCAACAAGTGCGCCCTGGCTCTGTGAGGGCCACATCATTCTGTAACCGTAACGTCCATTAGGGATTGCAAAAGGAGCCATTGACATGTTCTCCATACCGCCTGCAACGACTACGTCAGCATCTCCTGCCATGATCATCTGTGCAGCCTGGTTAACACAGTTAAGACCCGATCCGCATACAACATTGCTTGTAACAGCGGGAGTCTCGATAGGAAGACCTGCCTTGATCGATGCCTGACGTGCAACGTTCTGGCCCTGTCCTGCCTGTATTACGCAGCCCATATAAACATGTTCCACATCCTCGGGTTTGATGCCGGCTCTGTTAACTGCTTCCTTGATTACTATAGCACCCAGATCGGCAACGGGAATTGTTGAAAGTGAACCGCCCATTGTGCCGATGGCTGTACGACAGGCGCTTGCAATAACGACTTTTTTAGACATTTGCATACCTCCGAAAAAGATTGTTAATTATTTGTCAAATTACGCAAATACTATTATAACAAATCATCGAAGGCATTTCAACACAAGATATAGATTGTTAAAACCACATCTAGATAGTGGCGTGGCTTTCGAAAAAATACGGCGGATAGAAAATCCTCGTCTCGGTTATAATGGCTGTGATAAGGCTATGATCGGTAACATCAAATGCCGGATTGAACACTTTTACACCCTTCGGTGCCATGGGATGGGTATACCACATGTCCGTCACTTCCTCCGGTTTTCTTTGCTCTATGGGAATGTCGGCACCGCTTGCTATGGACGGATCTATCGTCGACATCGGTCCGCACACATAGAACGGGATATTATAGTGCTTTGCAAGGATTGCCACAACACTTGTGCCGATCTTATTAGCGGTATCGCCGTTCGCCGCAACTCTGTCACACCCGACAAGTACAGCATTGATCTTCCCGGAGGCCATCAGTGCACCTGCCATGTTATCGCACTGCAGCGTTACATCCATTCCCGCATTTGCAAGTTCAAACGCAGTAAGACGGGCCCCTTGCAGAAGAGGTCTTGTCTCATCACAATATATGTGAAAATCATACCCTCTTTCATTTCCCAAATACATTGCGGCTGTGGCCGTTCCGTACTTACTCGTCGCAAGACTTCCCGCATTGCAGTGAGTCAGCAGCCCATACCCCGGTTTTAATAACGTCAGTGCATTCTCGCCGATAGCACGGCACGCATCCTCATCCTCACGCCTGATAAGAAGCGCTTCTTCCTTAAGTGCATCGACAATCGAACTGACAGGCTCCTTTGAATGCTGCTGCGCAACATCTCTCATGCGGTTTAACGCCCAGCTTAAGTTAACGGCTGTCGGTCTTGATGAATTAAGATAATCTTTGCACTTATCGAATTCGGCAATAAAGCCGTCATAGTCTACAGCTTTGATACCACAGGCACACAAATAAATGGCGAATGCCGCAAACACACCTATTGCCGGAGCTCCGCGCACCTGCAGAAGGTATATCGCCGTGTAGAATTCTTCTATCGAAGACAGACGAAGCAACCGTATTTCGCCCGGAAGCTTCGTCTGATCTATGATCTCTATTTCCTTTGCCACATCATCAAGTGCAACGGTCTCGTAGGGCATATCCTGCGGGCCCCTCCTATCCACATTTAATCGGTGTGTCGCGCATTAGATTCCTGCTTCGCAGGAAGGCGCTCCACGTGTAGACAGGTTCTTCCCGTTTCGCTTCGCAAATCGGGCCCCTCCTATCTACATTTACTACATTTCCGGTTCTATCAGTCCGTATGTATTTCCTTTTCTCTTGTAGACAACACACACCTGGCCGTTCTCAGCGTTGGTAAACACATAGAAGTTGTGTCCGCAAAGTTCCATCTGCACACATGCATCTTCGGGATACATAGGCTTCACATCGATTCTCTTGGTACGGACAATCTTAATCTCATCATCATCCGAATAATCCTTGTCAAGGAACTCCTGACGGAAGTTTTCGGATGCATGCTTGGCATCAATGATCTTGTTCTTGTATTTCTTGAGCTGACGTTCAATAATCTCCTCAACAAGATCTATCGATACATACATATCGTTGCTGACCTGCTCGGAACGGATAACGCTTCCCTTAACCGGTATCGTAACTTCGATCTTCTGTCTGTCCTTCTCCACGCTGAGTGTAACATGGATCTGTGTGTTGGGGGTAAAATAACGCTCAAGTTTGCCTATCTTGTCCTCCACTGCCTGTCTTAAACCCGGTGTTACATCAATATTCTTTCCTACAATAATGAATTCCATGTAAGTCACCCCTTTCATTATTAGATTAAATCTTCGATCAAGACATATTATACCATACCTATCGCTTTATTAGCAATTAAGTCGGACATAAACAAAAGGACCGGCTCTTTCGAACCGGTCCGAATGATTTCATTAGAATATTCTTCGAATAGCAAGGATGTTACGGTATGCCGCATTTGAAACCTTGATACCTGTCTTCGCCGTCGATGCATGGACAATCTGTCCTCCGCCGATGTAAATACCAACGTGTCCGGAATAACATACAATATCACCGGGCTGTGCCTCCGCAAGGCTTCCGACTCCGTATCCCATCGAGCGCTGAGCACCCGAAGAGTGGGGCAGTGATACACCAAAGTTCCTGTATACACCCATTGTAAATCCTGAGCAGTCTGTTCCGTTTGTAAGACTGGTTCCTCCATATACGTACGGATTGCCGACAAACTGTAGTGCATAGTTCGCAACGCTTGCTCCGAGTCCGCTGCCGCTGACAGCATATGATCCGCCGCCTCCGCCGCCGCTGCTGCTCTTGCCGCTGCTCTTACCTCCGGCACTTCTTGCTGCTGCCTGCTGTGCTTTCTTACGCTCTGCAGCCTCTTTCTTGAGTCTGGCTTCCTCTTCAGCTTTCGACTCAGCCTGCGGGAAAAGAGTTGCTATACTGACATACTCTTTGGAAACCCAACCGTCACCTTCCTCAATGTTAACCTTAACCCATTCATCGGTCTCTTCTATGACGGTCAACTGGTCTTCGTTGGCAACAAGTCCGAGAACAATAGAATCAAGACTTGCCTCTTCTCTTATCTTAAGTGTCGTGGTATGAACCGTAGCTGTTCTCTGTCCGACCTCTGCTGCTAATTTAACGGCAGCCTGTCCGGTCTTAACATATTCGCCCTTAACGAAACCGACAACATTTCCGGATTCGATCTTGTACCAGTCTCCCTGTTTGTCGAGCCATGTACCAGCCGAATGATTGTAAAGTTTACCTACGACTTCACTTTCTTCATCAGGCATTGAACGGACGTTAACGTATCCGTCAACTACTGCGATGACCTGATCCGACAGATCTTCCTCTCCCTCTTCGACATCCTGTGCTTCAGGTTTGATGTCAATTGTAGGATTGGCCTCTGCTTCAGGCGTCTCTATAGTCTCTTCACTTTCCGTGCTGCTATCGCCTTCTGCAAGTTCCGTATCGTCACCGCCGTTCATTCCGCCCTCGGTAACAGGCTTGTCAGTAGATGTTATCTCTATCGTTGCGCCTTCCGATGCAGAACCTACAACCGCAACACCATCTATTACCGTACCCTCATTTACTGCTTTTGAGGAGGGCGTCTCCACCTTGGCAACAGTTGCTTCGTCTTTTTTGGTAATCTTTTCGTGATTAGTGATTGTTGACTGCATCGCAGCATTACGGGCCACATTGGCTCTGATATCCACTATGGAACATCCGTTGCCGGCCGCAAGAGCTACTCCCGCAGCAGGAAATACATTATTAGATGAAGCTTTAACATTATTTATGGGTAAGCCCGCTACAACAGTAACTGCAGTCGCAATAACCGCTGTTGCTTTTAATAAGCCTTTCTTCATAAAACCTCCGGTTAATTAAAACTCCCCACTCATAAATGTAACATTTTCGTAACATTTCAGATTCAGCGTATAGAATATCAGAATAACCCGATATTGTCAAATCAAGTATTCCTGCACCGAATATACCGCATTTGCGCCATCTGCTACAGCTGTTGATACCTGGCGCAGACGTTTGGTTCGAACATCACCCGCGGCAAATACACCCGGAAGTGATGTAGCACATGACTCATCAGCCTTAATGTAACCCTTTTCATCCTTTTCTATTGCATCTGTATATGAAGAATTAGGGTTATTTCCGGTTGCAATGAACACTCCCGACACTTCAAGTGTGGAAACATTGTTTGTCTTCACGTTCTCTATTGTAAGCCCTCCTACCATTCCGGAGTCGGCCTTTACGATCTCCTTGGGAATGCTGTCCCACACGACCTCAACATTCGGAAGTTCAAACAATGCCTTCTGCAGTATCTTGGCTGCGCGAAGTTCATCACGTCTGTGAACAAGGTAGACTTTTTCACACCCTCTTGCGAGGAAAATCGCATCCTCAACAGCAACATCTCCGCCGCCTATCACCGCAACGGTACGCTTTTTAAAAAAGGCCCCGTCACACGTTGCACAGTAGCTGACTCCGGCACCGGTAAGTTCCTCCTCCCCGGGTATTCCCAGTTTCCTCGGAGAATTACCTGTAGCAAGGATAACAGTCTTACCTATGAACGTACCCGCATCGGTCATTACCTTATTGGCACCTTCGGCAAATTCAATTCCTTCGACTTCCGTCATTAATCTTGTAACGTCGAACTTATCAAGGTGCTCGCTCATCTTGGCACCAAGCTCTCCCCCGGTAATTCCGCCAAGTCCCGGATAATTGTCAACTTCATATGTATTAAGGATCTGCCCGCCGGCACCGTACCTTTCTATAAGAAGTGTTTTCAGATCGGCCCGCGCCGCATATATTCCCGCCGTGAGTCCCGCAGGTCCGGCACCTATAATGATTACGTCATATAATTCGCTCATGTCAGTCTCCTTGCTTACATGTGATATAATATAATATGAACAGAGATAATTTTATCATATTTACAGTTTACACACCAGCCACATGATCAGTAATGTGCTTCAAATGGCGTGATTCTCAAGGGAAGCGGGGTGACAAGTTATGAGTAAAAATGCTCTGATCACAGGCGCGTCTCGTGGAATAGGACGTGCAATAGCGATAGAATTTGCAAGGGCAGGATACGATCTGACTCTATGCTGTATCAAGAACATTGAAAGTCTCGAGCGGCTTGCAAAGGATCTCGAGGATGCATACAAAGTCAAATGTGCCGCATATCAGGCGGATGTTTCGGATCCTCATGCCGTCAAGGAACTGTTTTCAAAGATCGAACCTCCCACGGTTCTAATTAATAATGCGGGAATATCCTATGTGGGGCTTATAACCGACATGTCCGATGATGACTGGCAAAAAACGATAGATACAAACTTAAGTTCGGTCTTCTATATGTGCCGGGCGGCGATCCCTCATATGCTCTCGGAATTCTCCGGCAAGATTATAAACGTTTCATCTGTCTGGGGAGAGAGCGGTGCATCGATGGAGGTTGCATATTCCGCATCAAAAGGCGGACTTGATGCTTTCACAAAAGCGCTTGCCAAGGAACTGGCTCCCAGCGGCATAAGCGTTAACGCCGTCGCGTGCGGCTTAATAGATACCGATATGAATTCAAGACTGTCCGACGAGGAGCTGGCCGAGGTCGTGTCCGATATTCCTGCCGACAGAATCGGAAAACCGGCAGAAGTGGCATCAGTTATCCTTTCGCTTGCCGAGTCAACAAACTACCTTACCGGCCAGATCATCAAGGTTGACGGTGGCTGGAGATAGGAGGGGCCCACGAAGTGGGAAGAACCTGTCTCCACCGCGAGCGACCTCGCCGCAGGCGACTCAAATTCGCGAGCGTCCTATGGTTATGGAGGTAGGAAGAACCTATATGTCATACTTTTCAATATCCATCTTTATTTCCGAGTCCGCATAAAAGCATATCGCATCCGCCGAAAGCGGTGTATATATGCTTATTGATGCGACCTTTTGCCCGTCATTAAAAAAGAATTCGATACTGTTCTTATCAAGAAGCATTCTGATCTTCAGGATGCTTCTTTGCGGTTCTACCTTAAATTTCCTGATATTTGTCGGATTTTCCAGGCATCCGCTCCTGCTTCGGTCTATAGTTACCATGAAGTTTTGAGGATCGTAGCACATTCTCGTCGAGTGCTCATCATCCCTGGCAAGTTCTATCCGAAAATCACGCAATCCTGTATTTTTACTGAAATCTATCGTAACAGTAAGATCAATTATCCTTCCGTTTATTCCTTCAAAATATGTTTCACCGCAAACGGTTGCTCCCCGGCATATGATTTTCCCATTGCGGTATGTTTCTATCTCCCTGACAGGATTCTGGTACACTCTTCCGTTTTTGTATTCGAGCTCTCTCGGAACCGTCATCTGGCCGAATATCTTCCGTCCGGCGCTTTGTGTGGCACTCGTCTCCCAGTTTTGCATCCAGCCGATCATTATCCTTCTGCCATCTCCGGCAAGCATTGTCTGGGGCGCATAGAAATCGGGCCCTTCATCTATAAGCTGTATAGCCTCCCTGTCAAGCGAGAGATCCGCACCTGCTGATCCTATAAAAAAGACGCTTATACTCCCGGGATAAAATCCCTCGTCTCCGGTCAGTTCCTGAGGACTTGCCATGAGTATCCGCCTGCCGTTAAGTTCGAAATAATCCGGACACTCCCACATTCTGCCGAATGCACCGCCGCTTTTATCGACTATAGTAACAAACTGCCAGTTCATACAGTCCGGGCTCTCATAAAGCAGTGCCTCACCAAATCCGTCCTTGTCACGACTGCCGACAACAGCATAATACCTTCCGTTTTCCCAAAACACTTTCGGATCACGAAAATCGCACGTGCTGTTGCCCTGCGGTATCATCGAAGTTCCTATAACGGGATTGGCGGATGATTTTGTGTAGTTTATTCCGTCACCGACCGCGATCGCCTGCTGCTGGAATTCCCGGGCGCTGCCGTCCTTATCCTCTTTTTTGACAGCAGTATATATCAGAAGATGTCTTCCGTCATCAAGCGTTATCGCACTTCCAGAATAGCAGCCGTCCCTGTCATACTCTTCGTCAGGCGCAAGGGCTGCCGGAAGGTATTCCCACGTGATAAGGTCGCGGCTTCTTGCGTGTCCCCAGTGCATTGGTCCCCATTTTACCGAATAGGGATGATACTGAAAAAAAAGGTGATAGAATCCGTCATACTCGGAAAAACCGTTGGGATCGTTGATCCATCCCACAGGACCCGTGACATGATAGCACGGCCGCTCCGATGAAGGGACTGTTGACATATTCTCCTTTTCATAGGCTCGTGCCTGCTGCAGTTTCGTGGTTGCCATCTTTTACTCCAAAATTTCCTCTTTGTTGAATTCTACTTTTTTTGCGGCTATAAATCAATAAAAACACCCCAAGGCATTTGCCCTGGGGTGCGATGATCCGGTAATAATTATCTCTTTGAGAACTGAGGTGCGCGTCTTGCGGCTTTGAGACCGGGTTTCTTTCTTTCCTTCATACGAGGATCTCTTGTTAAGAAACCTGCTGCCTTAAGCGTGGGACGGAAGTCCTCATCAACCTTAAGAAGCGCTCTTGCGATACCATGGCGGATAGCTCCTGCCTGTCCTGTTGTACCGCCGCCCTTTACATTAACTTTAATGTCGTACTTCTTTTCGGTTTCTGTAGCTACAAGAGGCTGACGAACGATCGTCTTAAGTGTTTCAAGTCCGAAATAGTCATCGAGCTCTCTCTTATTAACTGTGATATTTCCTTTGCCAGGCTTAATATATACTCTGGCAACGGCTGATTTTCTTCTTCCTGTTCCGTAGAACTGCTCTTTTGCTTTAGCCATTTCTTATCTCCTTACACCTTAAAACTTCAACTCTTCGGGCTTCTGAGCTGCATGAGGATGCTCAGGTCCGGCATATACAAAAAGCTTCTTGTACATTCTGCGACCGAGAGGGCCTTTGGGAAGCATTCCCTTAACAGCAAGTTCCACAACCTCCGTAGGAGCTTTTGCAAGCTTATCGCGAAGTGTGGTCTCCTTCATACCGCCTACATAATCCGAATGATGATAATAAATCTTCTGATCGAGCTTACGACCTGTAACTACAACCTTTTCTGCGTTTACAATGACAACACAGTCACCTGTATCAGCATGAGGTGTAAAGATGGGCTTGTTCTTACCGCGAAGGATCTTGGCAACTTCCGATGCCAGACGTCCGAGGGTACAACCCGTTGCATCAACGACGTACCACTTGCGCTCAAGGGCCGCCTCGTTGGGCATATATGTATTCATGACAATACCTCCAAAAAATCAACAAAAATAACAATAATGATGCGGCATCTTTCTCTCCTGCCGGGGCTATGGCTTCGGAAAGACATTTGCCGTCACATTGACAGATTATATTACACGCTTATAGGCGTGTCAAGGAGTTTTTCGGGCGGAAGATAACTCATTATCAGCTTTTCAAGCTTCGATCCTTCAATCGGCTTGGATATATAGTCGGCAAACCCGGCATTTAAGTACATCTCCCTAGCTCCCGAAATCGCATTTGCCGTAAGTGCGATATATACGGCATTCGAATCGGGATTGTCTTCTTTGAGTTTCTCAAGCGTCTCTATTCCGTCCATATCCGGCATCAGGTGATCAATAAATATGATGTCATAATCTCTGTTCTTTGCCATCTCGATCGCCTGCTTTCCCGAAAGGGCGGTATCGATCTGTATTTCGGTCTTCCTGAGCAGCTTGGTAATAACAGTAAGATTCATCTTGATATCATCTATAACAAGAACAGAAGCCTCAGGTGCATGGAACAGCTCCTTATACGCAGGTTTCTTCTTGCTTGCTCCGTCAACCTTGCGCTCCTGCTCACCGGCAGGTTCCCAGTTTAAGACCTCCTGCTCTATCTCAAACGAAAATACTGAACCTTTTCCGTACTCGCTCTCAACATGAAGATCACTCTTCATAAGCTCAAGCAGGCGTTTCGTAATACTGATCCCGAGGCCCGTACCTTCGATGCTGCGATTTTTCTTCTCATCTATACGCATAAACGGAGAGAACAGGTTATCCATATCCTCCGGCTTGATTCCTACACCGGTATCTGATACCTCAAAGGAAAGGATGATCCTGTCATCACTTGATTTTCTGTGCCTGATCTTAAGCCTAACCTCGCCCTCCTGCGTATACTTCACCGCATTAGTCAACAGATTAAGTGCACACTGCTTGATCCTGATCTCGTCGCCTCTTAAAAGTCTCGGGATCTCCTTGTCAAATTCAACCTCAAACCTAAGTCCCTTCTTCAGTGCTCTGTCTTTTATCATGTTGACAATGTCATTCTTCACGATCGCCGGCTCATACTGAACAGGGATTATCTCCATTTTGCCTTCTTCGACCTTGGAAAAATCAAGGATGTCGTTGATAAGTGCCAGCAGCGTCTGCCCTGATGTTTCGATATCCTCAGCATATTCAACGGTCTCTTTTTCATTGCTCTCCCGAAGGATCATCTCACCCATACCAAGGATTGCATTGATGGGAGTTCTGATCTCATGAGACATATTCGCAAGAAACTGGGATTTTGCCTTGTTGGCGTCATCAGCTATCTGTCTTTGTTCACGGAGCTCTTCCATATATCGATAGTGCTCACTGTCATCCACCAGAACATACAATACTCCCACCGATGTTCCGTTTTGAATAAGCGAATTCGCCCTCGGTGTATAGATCCTTTCGTTTATGCGCATAGGTTCATCACAATATATCGCAAATCTTATGCGTTCAAGCACGGCTTCTGATTTTTTCCCGGATACATCCTGTTCGGAAAGTTCCGGAAACAGCCTTTCAGCCGGTTTGTTGTGATAAGAAACCCTGCCCTCATCATCAACTACAAGTATCCCCTCGGATAATTCATCAACAACATAATTCCTTGCTACGGTTTCCGCATCAAGCATCTTGTATTTGAAGATTGCTATCAGCATGAAAATCGTTCCGATGGCAAAACCGAATGTTGTTACATCATACAGTTCGGCAAGGGGTACGAGTTTGAAAATATACACCACATACGAAATTCCTATCGAAGCAAAGGCTAGGAGAATGAGCATCAGACGCTTTTTGGCCATTTTGTTGGTCTCTCGCAAAAAGGTGTACAAAACCCCCAGACACCCTAATACCGCGTAACCCATCGACATAACGGTCTGAACAGTATAAAAAGGGCCGCCGTGGTGAAGAAGTCTCGGAAAATCTCCGCGAATGACAAACTCCATATAATCGTAATACAGATCATTTCCTTCCAGATCCAGTATCAGTGTGTAAATAAAAGCGTGTGTAAGTGCCAGCACTGCAGTAATGTACCCCGGCACACGTATCCTGCATAACTCGGCCCCAAACAGGAAAAGGGACAGGCCGATCCATAAGCGTCCCATATAGCCGAGCTTCAGCGCAACGACATATGCCTCTTCCGTTGTGGCGCGAAGCTCCAGAAGCACTCCGGCATTGTAAACAAGATTTGAAACGCAATAAAAAAACATATAAGAATGGAGCTTGTTGCTCCAGTTTCTAAAAGCAACCCAGCATTCCGCAAACAGACCTATGATAGTGAAATATTCTATAAAAACGACAAGCTGGTACATTATCTACCTCCAAGAATCCTTATCGTATATACTGTAACACAATTCTTCACAATATAAATAGGAAAAATTGTCATCACGCTTTCTAATCTCGTTCAGAAATGATTTTGCCTGCGTGTAATCATCGAGAAAATACACAGTCGCACCGTCAGTCGCTGACTCAACATGGCACACAAGAGGCTTAACACCGTAATCTTTGACATATACCTCTCCGGCTTCGTCCATGTTCAGTGTGATCACAGCCATTGCTCCAACCATTCTGTTTGCAACGCCCCTACCCTGTCCGCTCGTCCAGTTGACAAAGTTTCCGAGCGAATAGTACACAGGGACTTCTCTCCCGTCATCAGCCGTCACAATCTCAAGCGGCTCGATCACATGGGGGTGTGTTCCTATTATAACGTCTGCGCCGCCATCGGCAAATATCTTTGCCCATTCTTTCTGATAATCCGTAATCCCGAGATTATACTCCGTCCCCCAGTGTGGACACACGATCGTAAAATCAGCCTCCTTTTCGGCCTTTGCAAGATCCCTTATGACTTTGTCCTCTTTTATGAGATTAACCGCGTATGGCATGTCCTTAGGAAGCGGTATTCCGTTTGTTCCGTAAGTATAATTAAGAACGGCTATCTTATAGCCGTCCTTCTCATATATGCATAATTCATCGCTTTCCTGTGCGCTTTCATATATTCCCACAGGCATGATCTGCGGATAATTATCCTTCCAGTATGACAGGCAGTTTACGATGCCCTTTTTTCCTCTGTCGAGCGCGTGATTGGTTGCATGGCATATAACATCGAATCCGGTCTCTGCAAGTTCATCTGCGATCTCGTAGGGCGCATTAAAGCTTGGATATCCGCTTACCCTAAGCTCTTCCCCGCCGATGATGACCTCCTCGTTTACAATTGCAAGGTCCGCTGCCTCGATCTCATCCTTTGTATGCTTGAAAACTTCGGTATAATCATAGCTTCCATCCTCACGGAGAGCACACTTCTCTATTCCGTCATGAAGCAGGATATCTCCCACCATCACTACCGTAAAATCACCCGGCTCCTGGGCACAGGCAGTAATTACCGGACTCAGATTTGTTGCTATAGTTGTAAATATGAATGTTACGATAGATAACAGTGTTATTCTACAGGTGAATTTCATGTGGTAACACGCTCATTTCCGTCATCACTTAGTCAGGTATTCAAGCAACGCCTTACAGCCCTTTCTGATAAGGCGGTAGGCCTCTTCAAAATCTCTCGTATACCATGGATCGTCTATCAGCTCATCCGGAGAATCGGTATACTCCATAAGAGTATGAACCTTTCCTTCAGGATCCGCGCCAAGTATCCTCTTAATATAATACATGTTCTCACTGTCCATGCCTATTATAAGATCATACTCGTCGTAATCCGCCCGGCGCAGCTGCCTTGCCCGATGATTCCCTATGGGTACATCGTGATTAACAAGCGCCTGCCGCATCGGCGGATAGATCGGATTGCCGATCTCCTCCGTGGAAGTCGCCGCAGACTCGCAGGAAAGCTCATTTTCAAGATGGCCTTCCTCTATGAGCTGGTCGAATATGTACTGTGCACTAACACTACGGCAGATATTGCCGTGGCAGATAAAAAGTATTTTTATCACAATTTCCACTCCTCATAAATGCCCATTTTACGGGCTTTTTGCAAATTTATATCTTTCGTGAATCGTAGTATTTCGGTAGTAAAGTTTCCTTTGTCTGCCACGATTTGCCGTAATATGCCGAAGTTTACGGAATTATGCGTTCTCGCTGAACCGTTTGCCCCAGCAGACGAACAGTACTTTTGTCATACTTTTAAACCATCCCTAAAAATTCTATTTTTCAAAAATCAAACGGTATAAATGAGGTATAAAACCATCGGCCGACACTCTCAAACGCCTGATTTTACTGGGTTCGTAGGCTTAGATTTGTGTGGTGCCGTGGCCGGCACAGCCAGCACTCCCCGTGTGACACCTCTGCCTTTGTCCTTGGTATCACATAGCAATAATGCCCAAGATTTGTTATATGGTGACCTGGTCCCCCATATCCAAGGAAGCATTTACGCATAATCAGCCTCTTCAAGATACTCCCTTAGTTCGACCTTTCTTTTATATTCCTCCAGGTCTCTTCGATATTCATCGATGTATTCCCTATGCTCAATATAGGCAACACCCTTCATTTTTTCTTTAAGATCCTGAAGAAATTCTATCTTGTCTAATATCAAAGGCACTTCACTACCTGACCACGAAGCTGACATTGGAAACAAATGAATCTTCTTGAAATCTTCAATACTCTTGTTTCCCTTAATATACTCAAGTATGAACTCCTGTTTCCACTGAGGCATAACGTTAACTACCACGTCAATTAGCTTGCTGCATTTATCTACATCCGCATAATTCTCATGTAAACTATCAAGAAGCCACTGCCGCTTTCTGTTTTTAACAACATCCTCTTCTCGTTCTGCTCGTCCAAAAAGCAATCGAGCTGGATGCTCTATAAAAAAAGCCATGTCATCATCTACAATAACCGAATATGCATAGTCGATACACTCTTTCCACTTCTCAGTATCCCAAATCTGATCAAATATCTTTTGTTCATATCCATCACGACGTGAATGGTCTTTTACCCAATCTACGTACTGTTTCCATATGCTCGGTCTTTGTTCAAAGATTTTGATAAACAGTTTTCCACCGTAATCCAAATGATCACTAATTTCAAGTGCATTCATGTAGATTTGGGATAGTGTATCATAATTGTCTTTGAATAGATCCAAAATAGCATTTATATCATCATCCCGATAAGCATATCCCAAAAATGCTGCTGACAGGCTTGCTTTTTCTGCTATTTGGTTAATAATTCTATTCTTTAGTCCATTATCTCTTTCACCATACCTTAATAATACCCTAACCGAAGGTACTATTGGATTGTTTCCCGCCAAATTCTTTTCTGAAAAAGCGTTGTAATCACTAATTACTGTCTCTGTGATATCATTATCGTTTATACACTCCCAAATCAGAGACAACCATGTATCTTTCCCCCGATAGTCAGCTCCGTTCAGAATATTATATGTTTTGTCGTACCCAATATTTGAAAGCAAAAATCCAATTTGCCTATAGCCATTTAATCTGAACGGAGCATTATTTCTGAAATACTCTTCGATAACATCTACATAAAAATCTGGCTTTGTTTCCAATAATTCAAAAACTATATCAAGGCCCCTGCTTATAGACCAGAGATTGTTTTCGCCAAGCGTATCCTGTAAAAAATTGCATATTTTAAACAACTCAGTATAGTCTTCGAGACTATATGAATCAAATTCCGCAGATATATTGGTCTTCCGAATTATTTCATCTTCTTCAATAGTTCTACCGATTAAATGCTCTTTCGATAAAATCCTGTACAATCTGAATTCACGATTATTCTCGGCAATCAGATATCTTTCATCAATCGGACTATTTATCTGACCAGCAACTTCTCTGTATCTATCAATTATTCTTGCAGTATAGAAATCAATATCATCTTTTTTTATCACCCCTGTGAAAATCGTGTCAAAATCAGATTGTAAATAGGCAATGGAATCCTTCTCATCTAAACCATTAAAATGAACCTCAGAAAGAATATCATTGACTAAGTCCCTGAAAACATTTTTAGAGCGCAGAACTCCCAACGCCCTCCATATCTTGTTACGTAGCATCGCTATTTCTTTGCTGAACCCAATCGTCACTCTAATAAAATTAAAAACTCGGCGATTTCTAACTTCTTCCGTATATGAAAACTCTGTTTTTAAGGCATATTGTGCCACATGGATGTATAGTATACTGAAATTATAGTTCTCCCCCTCCTCAGTTGCTTCCCAAAGCCTATCCATTAACACATTTTCATTTTTATATTTGTTGTTCCATGAGTATTTATCATAAAGAAGCTGCTCGCAAATCACAAAATAAAAATCCATTATTAAATCCGGTCGCTTTTCAAAATATGATACAAGAAGCTCTATCGAATCATAAAATGATTCTGTGTACTTGAATCCTCCAAGAATCCCAATTTCTTTTGTCGAAATATCATGAAAGTTCTTCTTAGAATCCACATTAAAGCTCCGCATATCAAAATCCACATATTTTTCTTGCTCTATCTTCTTTTTTATAACGCTCAATGCTTTATCCGGATTGACCTGGTGAAAAGCTTCTAAATAATCCATGTCGTGCCCATCAGGAGCATTATCCCACGCAGAAATAATGGAGTTTTCTACATAGCGTGCAACATCCTCAGAATTAAAAATATCTATTAAAGTTTTTAATGCATAAACAGCTTTATTCTTGTATCGTGGGAACGAAATAGCTATTAGACCTTCGATGCTCACCCACCTTTTTTCAAACAAAACGTAGTATAAAATATAATTACCAAGACTTTGGTCTGAAATCTTGGTTATTTCGTTTTTAAACCAATCAACCAGTTCAAGAGAATAAAGCTTTTCTACTATTTCATTCTCTCTAATTTCGGAACAATACTGATTTTTCAAATCAGTATATAGTTGATTCTCTTCTCCTTTCACAGGACCCGCAACCGTGATTAAGAAAAGCATCATGACATCATCTTTAGTTAATTCAGCATCACTTAAGATACGACCATAATAGTTTCTAAATATATCTTCAGCATTGCGAATAGCCTTATATCCTTCTTCAACAGATCTGATGCCTGCCAAGAACGCCAGTCTTGCATTACCATTAGCTATCTCTGATAATTTTTTCAAATATTCAGGATTAAGAATTCCCAAATCTGTTTTCAAAATGTCCTTAATCTCTTCATCAGTGAGTCTTCCTATCTCTATTACTTCTGGAGTAGAATACTTTGATACTGCAGAAATCACTCGTTCACGAGCATAATCACGTACTGTGATCAGTATTTTAATTTCATACCCATCAGGAAGCGTCAAAAGAGTTTGTAAAACATTATCCAAGCTGACTACCATATTGGCATCATCAAGAAATATCACGTATTTCCCAAGATCATCGATATAAAACTTTATATCTTCATACAAAAAATTACCGTTGCTTCGAACGCAAAAAACCTTATATTCTTTGTCATCCTGTGCACGGCATGCTTCAATCGCCAATCTGGTTTTCCCTATTCCAGACGGTCCTGTCAAAACTGTAACTGTATTATTGCTGATGCTCTTACATGTAGCATCTATTTCTTCTTTTCGATGCAGGAAACTGCAATCAATCGGTGCATTGATACCATTTGCATCATAAGCTTTGACAAAATCCTCAATATCAAAAAACTGATTTGTATCAATCTCTACACCTAGCTGATTCTTGGCTATGTGCGGATATATTAATGCCAAATCATGAGAAAGTGTATCAATTCCAATAAGCTCTATTTCAACCCCTTCTAAAAGCTCCTTAATGCTATTAAATTGTTCTATATGTATATTTGTTGAACAGTGTCCACAGATAATCTTTTTGATTTTATCTTTCTCTAATGATAATTTGGCAGTATTGAAGCATGACAAAATATCAGCCCGTATTTTATCTGCGGGCTGAGAACTTACGCTTCCGTAGTTAATCAGTATATACTTCCCATCTTCCGTCAACACATACGCATCCGGAGTTCCTTTTGT
>DFGA01000050.1 GCA_002371615.1 Lachnospiraceae bacterium UBA3762
GTCTTGATTTTGCAAGAATCATAGGCAGATTAAGAGATACGGCACCTATATTGAAACGTCCCACAAATACAGGAACATCATCATCATCGGCAGGATGCATCCCACCCCTCTCATACCAGGGTGATAAAAATGCCCTGCATCCCATGGGCGAAATGATTTTGCCGTAACGCTTGTACATAGAGGCTATATACCCTTTTCCGGTAAGGGACAGCCAGTCCGGATACATAGTCTTACTTGAACACCTGACTCCGGCTTCAAAAACATCTTCAAGTTCTTTGCCGGGGCCGTGAAGATTTTCATCATACAAAAATACGATCTTCGGAAACAGAACGGGCTTCTTGCACTCTTTCTTGCCCTGTCCCGCCCGTCTGACATCAAGCATGGTTATCGTTGCCATCTTGGCAAATCTTCCGGTGCCGGTACCCGCAGTCACCGTGATGAACGGATAGTCTCCACGTGAACTTGCGACGGTATTAAACTTGTATTCCCATCCCTGGAATCCCTGCTCAAAATCACGGTGTACGTCTTTTTCGGCTTCTTCCTTGGCTCTTTCTTCTTCTATACCGAGATTAATATACTTATCTATATACTTCTGATAACTCTTTTCGGCATAAGGCTCAAGTATCAGATCGACCGACGGAACGGTAAATCCTCCGTACTGCTGACTTGCGGCGGACAATACTATATCGCCTATAACGTCAAAGGCAACATCAAGCGTTTTGGGTTCGTTGTACCAGATATTACCCATCTCAAAACCGCCCCGAAGAACATTCTCAACATCGAACAGGCAGCAGTTCATAGTGTCACGTCTTGCGGACATATCATGTATATATATGTATCCGTCACGGCATGCCTGTATCTCCTCAGTGGTAAGGAAAAACTTCTGATAGAGTTCCTTGTTGAACTGGTTAAATATAAGACTCCTCTTCGTTGACACAAGTGCCGAATCTGTATTGGCATTTTCCTTGTCGCCGACATACATGATCGACTGGCTCTTCATGTAGACATCATCGAGCATTCTGACAAAATCCTGCTTGTAATTGCGGTAGTCCCTGTAGCTCTTGGCAACAATGGGCTTAACCTCTTCAAGCGCGGATTCAACTATATTATGCATGACCGGGATCGGGATCTCATCCACATCAAGCTCATTGACACGGTCAACAACTTTTTGACATATAAAGGCTTTCTCTTCTTCGGAAAATTTGGTAAGGGCTCTGTATGCAGACTTGCCGACGGCATCAACAACTTTCTGGACATTAAAATCCTCATGGGTGCCGTCCTTTTTGATCATCTTGACAGGTTTGTCAGGTTTGTAAAGAGATGCGTAATCAACAGCATCCTCCGTATTCTTTGTCTTATCGGTTTCTGTGGATAATACAGCCATAATAACCTCCCCAAGCGGAAATAATCTATATCTTGTATTAATATTAATAATTTAACACTATATAATGTTGAGTGTCAACGTGTAATTTATATCTGTAAAATACAGAATTGTATTTTTATTAATGCAAAAAATGCACTTATGTGTTATATTTATCAATGTATGAAAATCATATGATCAGAGAGGTGACAAAATGGCACTTGCCGGAGCATTCAAAGCAAAGTTAAAGAACGGTAAATACTATTACAGAAGTTCCGTAACATACAAGAACAAACATATCAGTCTCGGAAGTTATGATACCGAAGATCGGGCTCATGCCGCCTACAAAGTAGCCAAGGATATCATCGCCAATAAGAACATTACGATTGATGCGTACAGAACCGATACGCCTCTTGATTTTGACAAATTTGTTATAATGATCAATTTCAGGGACAATAATGTTTATATCAAAAACCCTATTTACCTTGAAAAGACTTATTTTCAGTACTATCTTACACCGTCTATAGTTTTTAAATTTGATATAGATGACCTGTTCTATTTTGCCAGTCATAAAATAAGCCGCCGCAACGGACATTTGTGGGTTGCCGACTACGGAATGCAGGTAAACCTGTATTCACGTTACGGGATCAAGCCGCATGCAGTGTTAAACAGGGATTACCGCTTTATAAACGGGGACCGCTACGATTTCAGATACGATAATATTGAGATCATCAACAGATATACGGGAGTATATGCAGTTAAAAGAAGCGTCTACACCAAATACACCGCCCGGATACTTGTAAACGGCTTGTATACGATCGGAACTTACGATACCGAAATCGAAGCCGCAGTGGCATACAACAAGGCAGCGGATATTATTAAAAAAGCATTGCCCAAGAAAAGATTCAGTCTTAACTATATTGAGTCAATGTCAGCGCAGGAATATGCCATGATGTATATCAAGCTTCCCATCTCCGACAGAATATTTGCTGATTTTTCATAGCAGTCATGATTAATACCGGTATATAAAAACCCGGCGGGATCTACCGCCGGGTTTGGTCTTTCATATGTAATTATCTGCTCCTATTTGTAGAAAGAATGCGAACCGTGTCTGAAAAGGTACTGTTTATCTCCCCACACCTTAGCCGTACTTTTCTGGAAATATAATGCTCCGTGGGAAATGTCATCCTCAAGAAGTGCTGCAATAACAGCTTCCTTAGTTGAAGAATCGGCAACGGCAACCTTGTACGCCCCGTTATCCACAGGTTGGAACTGACCGGGCGATTCTATTACGGACAGTATGTCATCACCCCAGATCCCGGTATCAACCCTGTTAAGAACAACAGAAGCCACCAGTGCTTTACCATCCTCATCTTCTGTCGCGGCTTCACACTGTACAAGTCTCTCCAGCGCATCTATAGCTTCGGCGGAATAGACGTTTGAAACATCAACCATAACATCTCTTTCCGTTCCTATACCAAGATTATCCTTCAATTCCGTTTCCGGATCGGAGTCAAAATGCTCCGGCATGGATTGTGCGATCTCGTCAAACTCCTCTTCCTCGAGAGCTTCGATCTTAGAAAGTCCGCCAAGTACCGAACTGTATTCAATTACTTTCTTACTGGCAAGAGCCTTTGTATCTTCGGCAACCGCTACAAAATGTCTTGATGACGGTTCAACAAAGAAGCTGACACACAGCAGTATGGCTCCGCCCAATACGCTCAAGCACCATAAATGAGTATTAACATTCACACTCTTAATTACGGAGCAAACGCGTTTCATAAAATACAACATAGAAATACTTAACCTCCAAGGCAAGTGATATTCTACCACAAAAAACGTAAAAGTGTTACGAATTTATTACATTTCTATAATTTAGACAATTATCAAAGATATATTTTGAATAAAATTATCAAAAATGTCCAACTATTTCTTTTCGTAGTCTATAAAGCTTATATCAAGATCAATATCGCCTGTTATTCCATCAATATGGCCCTGGGTATTGTATTGCCACATAGAAAATCTGTAAGGATACTCTGTAGGGATCTTTTCATCGGCAAGCCATATATCGTAATCTCCGAGTTCTTCGATATTCAGTCCTCCCACGAGCATTTCAAGCGATGCATATATTACCGGCGTATATCCGTATCCCTTAACCGTGTCACAGAACATTTTTACAATAGCCGTGCGCTCTTTGTTCGTAAGCTTATCCGTACGGGCAGTATCACCGCTGACTCTTTCGAGATCTATTGCTATCGGGTATTTAACGTTAAATCCCGATACGGCACCAACTATATAATTAGCTTCCTCAACCGCCTCTGTTTCGTTGACAGCCTGTGAATAGAAATAAGCCCCTGTCAGAATTCCCGCCATCTGAGCATTCTGCGCATATTCAACAAACTTTTCGTCAAGCGAGATCTTGCCTGAACCGTATCCCCTGCTTCCGAGCCGCAGCATCGCAAACCTGACTCCGGCCTCTTTTAATTTGTTAAAATCAACCGTTCCGTTGTACTTGGACAGATCCACTCCTTTGATCGATTCACGTTTTGAATCGTTGTATGCCAACATCCCGTTCTCATTTATCAGATTGTTCTCAAGATCATAATCGTTCTTCGGAACATCCTCTATTATTTCGTAGTAAGTTTTTTTCCCGCTCTCATCTTCTATTGCTACATATTTGTCCTTATCATACTCCTTATCGTCTTTTATCTCCTTATTGAGAGTCTCCCCGGTCTCATCCGTATCGCCGTTATCTTCAGTACTATCCGTATCTTCCCTGTTTTCTTTTTTGTTTTCCTTATCGGTCTGCTCTTTTGCGATCCTGTCATCTCCGGAAGACTGTCCGTCATTACCCTCTTCAAGTTCAGGATCTTTGTACTCGGTAAGCTCACCCTCCTCCTCATTTTCGGTCTTTACCGGTTTTTTGACATCATTCCAGAAATCCAGCTCATCGGAAGTAATATTATGACTGTCTTTCAGGATATCGTCCTCCTCTTCTTCCTCCTGCCGGCTGACATTTTGAGGAGCATTTGTAGTATTCCTGTCGGAATTGACGTACAAGATCACAAGAAACAGCAAAACAACAAGCGACGCAGCCGCCACACACATTGCAACCGTTTTTATATATGAGTTTTTGTCGTTAGGATCCTGATCATAATAAGATGCCATCATTTTCCCCTTTTCTTTTAAAACCAAACGATAATCTTTGACCAATGGCCATTGTTATGATAGAAATGTATATATGAAAACCAATATTAAAATAACACTTGTATCCCTATTATCCGCATTGCTTCTCAGCGGCTGCCTCGCATCAAATAACAGGCCTTATTCCAGATCAGGATTGTACTATGATACGATTATAAGTGTTACCTTATACGGTGTCGGCAAAAATGATGCGGATCTTCTGCTCGATGAATGCATGACAATATGTGATCATTACGGCAGTCTGTTTGATCCTGATATAAATACAAGTGATATTGCAAAAATCAATTCATCCGAAGGTAGAAGCATAACGGTTGATCCCGATACAATTCTTTGCCTTTCCGAAACCCTTAAATATTCCGGGATCTCGGACGGTAAATTCGACATTACGATCAAACCCGTATCGGATCTTTGGGATTTTCACGAGGGTTCCGGAAAAATACCGTCTGCCGTTCGATTAAATAATGCTCTGAACTATGTCGGTTATAAAAAAATAACAATCGATCCTGTAAACAATACCGTGTCTCTCGAACCCGGAAGTTCGATTGAACTGGGCGCATCCGCCAAAGGTTTTATTGCCGGTAAGATCAGTGAATACCTGAAAAAGAATAACGTATCCGGCGCTATTATTAATATGGGCGGTGATATCTGTCTTTTGGGATCAAAGCCTGACGGATCTGATTTTAACATAGGGATCAGTGATCCTGATTCATCAGGCGCTCCTGTATTGACACTGACCCTTAATAATACCTCAGTCGCAACAAGCGGAACATATGAACGCTGTTTTACCTATGAGGGGCAAAAATATCATCACATTTTAGATCCGTCCACCGGTTATCCGGTGAAAACCGATGTACTCTCGGTAACCGTAATATCAGACAGCGCCATTGATTGCGACTGTCTTTGTACACTCTGTATTCTTGAAGGAACTCCAAAAGCACTCAGTCTCATCAACAGCATTCCCGATACCGAAGCCATAATAATTCAAAACGACGGTAAAATAGTCAAATCATCGGGTGCATACAGATATATTAAGAATTAATGATCTTTTTGGGGCACTTTGCGGCACATGCACCGCACTTCGTACATTTATCATAGTCGATCACGGCAAGATTGCCTTCAACCGAAACAGCTCCGTATTCACATGTTTTGGCACATATCCCGCATCCGACGCAACCAGCCTTGCATGCCTTCATTGTAACAGGTCCTTTATCTTTTGAAGAACAGGCAACCCTGACATTTGAATCGTACGGAACCAGCTCGATAATGCCTTTGGGACATATATTTACACATTTTCCACAGGAAGTGCATTTGTCCGGATCTATGACAGCAATACCGTCAATAATGCTGATTGCTCCGCTGTCACACACATTTTGACAGGAACCGAAACCCAGGCATCCGTAATCGCATTTTTTATTTCCGCCTCCGGGTGTTACCGACGCAATCTTACAGTCCTTCGGTCCGGTATAATCATACAGATTTTCTGCAACCTCACATGTCCCGTTACATTTGACGAAAGCAACCTTTTTAACGTAACTGCCCGAATCCACACCCATTATTGCCGCGATCCTGTCAGCAACAGGTTTTCCTCCGACAGGGCATGCTCCTACTTCGGCTTTATTATTTGCTATAGCCGCCGCAAGACCCGAACAGCCCGGATATCCGCAACCGCCGCAGTTATTCCCGGGAAGTGCCGATAGTATATCCTCTTCCTTTTTATTTACTTTTACAGCAAATCTCCTGGCAAATATACTTAAAAATATACTTATGATCAGTCCACAGCCCGCCAGAGTCGCAACCGCGATCATGATTCCCCATAAATTCATATTATTTCTCCTTGATACAGCCTTTATTTGAGTCCGGAAAACCCGAAAAATGCAATAGCCATAAGACACGCCGTAAGTAACACGATAGGCATTCCCTTAAATGGCTTCGGAATATTGTTATACTCCATCTTTTCACGAAGTCCGGCCAAAATGACTATGGATATCAAAAAGCCGACACTTGTTGCCAATCCGTTAATTACTCCTTCGAGTATAGTATAATCCTTGGATACGTTTGTAAGGGCCACACCCAGAACAGCACAATTTGTCGTAATAAGCGGGAGATATACACCCAAAGCCTGATACAGTCCTTTCATCTTTTTCTTAAGGAACATCTCAACAAACTGTACAAGTGCAGCTATCACAAGTATAAATACTATAGTTTTTAAATAAGTAATGTCGAATGGCACAAGCAGATATTTATAAATAACACCTGCTACAAATGAAGCGAGTGTAATGACAAATACAACGGCAGATCCCATGCCCGCGGCTGTATTGATTTTTTTGGACACTCCCAGAAACGGGCATATTCCAAGGAACTGTGATAATACAACGTTATTGATAAATGCGGACCCGACCGCGATCAAAATCAGATTTCCGATCATCTTTGTTTTATTCCTTTCCGGCTATTCCTCTTCCGCCACAGTTAGTATTGGGGCAATTTCTGCACAGATCATCACAGTTTCCGCCCACACCCGTATCTTTTCCTTTTGCCAGTTTTATCCTGTTCATAATTGCAACCAAAAAGGCCAGAACAAGAAAAGCACCGGGAGCAAGAATAAAAATAGTAACAGGTTCATACGATTCGGGCATGATCATAATATCAAACAGCGAACCGGCCCCTATAAGTTCACGGACCATTCCGATACAGGTAAGTCCGAACGTAAATCCAAGTCCCATTCCCAATCCGTCAAATGCCGAATAGACAACTCCGTTCTTTGAAGCGTAACTCTCTGCCCTTCCGAGAATGATACAGTTTACAACGATCAACGGAATATATAATCCCAAAGCCGCATACAAGGACGGTATATAGGCTTTCAACAGAAGCTCTACTATTGTCACAAAACTTGCTATAACAACTATAAAAGCAGGAATTCTGACCCCGTCCGGTATCACTTTCCTGAGAACGGATATCATTATGTTGGACAATACAAGTACCACGGTAGTAGCAAGTCCCATCCCGATACCGTTTATCGCTGATGTCGTAACCGCCAGCGTCGGGCACATTCCGAGCATGAGAACAAATGTCGGATTCTCTTTGACAAGTCCGTTAATCAAACGTTCCATACATTTTCTCATCAGTTTGTCCCTCCCATAGAACCATAGCATAAAATCGCGGTATTAACCGCATCGGTAACAGCCTTGGTCGTTATAGTCGCACCACTTATCGCATCAATTTCAAAGTCCTGAGTGGCACCGGATTTCGTATATGTAAAAGAACTGACTGCCTTATCCTTAAACTGGTCTTTGAATTTGCTCTCTTTAGCCTTCATTCCCAATCCGGCGGTTTCCGATATATCAAGGATCTCCATCCCCTTTACCACACCTTCACTGTCTATTCCAACCGAAAGTGTGATATCGCCGCCATAACCTTCATGGGTAGTAACGTTTATGACATATCCGATCTGATTACCTGAAAGATCCCTGGCATAAACAACCGAGTCTATTTCGCAACCGTTTGAATTATAAACCGAAGTAGGCCCGTCGGTCGGAATCGCTTCTTCCGGTTCGCTAAAGTCCGAAGCTTCCGGAAATACGCTTTTATATGCTTCAAGTCTTGTTTCTTCTTCCATTCTTTTGATGGGTTCGGCAGTAATATCATATACAAATCCGAGCCCGAACCCGGCAACAACGGTAATTACCGTAAGACAAAGAACATTTTTGAATGTACTGTTCATCAGTTCTCACCTCCTTTTCCGAAACACTTCGGAACCGTGATCCTCTCAATAAGAGGAACAAGAAGGTTGCTTATTATAATTGCGTAACTGACTCCTTCGGGCGAAGACGAGAAGACCCTGAACATTCCCGTCAACAGTCCGCAGCATACTCCGAAGATCACACGCCCGGTCTTGGTGATCGGGCTTGTAACATAATCCGTAGCCATAAAGAATGCTCCGAGTATAAGTCCTCCGCCGCAAACCTGCGCCACAAGGTACGGTATACTCCAGCCTGATTGGGAAAACAGCCCCATAAACAGAACAAAAGATACCAGATAAGCACAGGGGATCCTAAAATCGATCACTCCTGTTATGATAAGAAAAACAGCTCCGGCAAGCAGTGCAACCGTGCTTACTTCCCCTATTGTACCGGGAATCCTCCCTATGAACATATCCAACAGATCAACAGGATTTCCTTCTCTTATACTTGCAAGAGGGGTAGCTTTCGTAACCCCGTCATAAACAAAGTTATTCATTCGTGCAGTAAAACTTATAACAAGGAAACATCTTGCCGCAAGTGCGGGATTCATAAAATTCTGCCCGATCCCTCCGAAAAGCATCTTGACAACTATGATCGCAAATACGCTTCCTATTACGGCCATCCACCATGTGGCGTTCGGCGGAAGGTTAAGGGCAAGAAGCAAACCGGTGACGACCGCACTCAGATCTCCGATGGTAACCGGAGCTCTCATAAGTTTTTCGTAAACAAGTTCACTGATTACGCAAACAGCCACACAAACCGCCACAAGAAGAGCCGAATTAAATCCGAACTGATATATTCCGTACAAAGTCGCCGGTAACAGTGCGATAATAACGAAAAACATGATCCTTGATGTCGACATATTGCTTCTTACATGTGGTGAAGCCGATACTTTAACATTCTCACTCATATTATAATCTCTCAATACCTTCTTATTTATTCTTCCTGCGATTCGCAAGTACAGTCTGCCTCATCATCTTGATCTCCTGTGTCAGATGTCTCTTGGCAGGACAAATATAACTGCAGCAGCCGCATTCCACACATTCCATACCGTTAAGGGCCACAAACTTTTCTTCATCATAATGCTCGGCAATATCTGCAAGACGGGATGGGATCAGTCTTGAAGGGCACGCATCAACGCATCTTCCGCAATTGATACATGCACTTGCTTTCGAATCCGATACATCATCCTTAAGAAATGCTAATATTGCGGATGACGATTTTGTAACCGGTACATGTGTATCATAAAGTGCAAAGCCCATCATCGGGCCTCCGGAGATGATCTTTTCGGGATTGCCTTTAAACCCTCCTGCAGCCTCGATCAGATCTGCATAGCATGTCCCCGTATAAACCCTGTAGTTTTGAGGATATCTGATAGCATCTCCTGTTACGGTGACGATCCTTTCCATAAGCGGACGTCCTTCTATGACTGCATGATAAACCGCTACGATAGTATCTACATTGTTCACGATACATCCCGCATCTGCAGGAAGCATGGATGAATTGATGGCTCTTTGGCATGTTGCGTAGATAAGCTGTCTCTCCGATCCCTGCGGATATTTGGTCTTTAAAACTTTAACACTTATGCGCGGCTCATTTATGCACAGGTCTTTTAATATCCTGATGCAATCCGGTTTGTTGTCCTCGACCGCAAGTATTCCTTTGGCATGTTCAAACAGACACAGTATTATCTTAAGCCCTGCAACAAGTTTCTCGGGCTCTTCAAGCATTCTCCTGTAGTCCGAAGTCAGATACGGCTCACACTCCGCACAGTTTGCGATCACATAATGGATCTTCCCGGGATTCTTGGGTGACAATTTGACATGGGTGGGAAATCCGGCTCCGCCCATTCCGATGATTCCGGCTTCTCTTATTATCCCTATAACCTCTTCTTTGGTCATCTCGGATATTGGTTTAACCGGTATAGGTAAACCCTCTTCATATGCCTCATCATTTTCAATAACAATGGATTCGGCCATCTTTCCCTGAACATTAAGTCTTTTTTCAATGGATTTAACTGTTCCGGAAACAGAGGAATACACATGAGCGGAAACAAAACCGTTTGCTTCGGCTATTTTCTGTCCGCGAAGTACACGGTCACCCACATTTACAATTGGAACGGCAGGTGCCCCGATATGCTGCGAGAGCGGATACACCAGTTCGGAAGAGATCGGCAGCAGATCAGTTATCTTCTTGTCTTTTGTAAGATCCTTACCTTCGTAGGTATGTATCCCGCCTTTAAATGTAAGAGATGGCATTGCATGTTCTCCTCATATTGATTTTACATATATTATAGCACAAAATAACTATACTAATTCCTGTTTTTCAATTATACTATCGTAAGCAGTCAAATTGTTAAAAATATATTTCTCAGAGTTATTTCATAAAATGCAGATCATAGATAAGCTATACGAAAATTACAAACCGCTTTACCCTGTTGACAGATTCTGCGACCCCTATAAGGCACTTTTTGTGGATATCGAAACAACCGGGCTCAAAAAAGAGACGACCTCTCTTTATCTGATAGGATGCGGATACTATTGTGAAGACGGCTTTATGACCAGGCTTTTCTTTGCCGACAATACTTCGGAAGAGATTGATATTCTCCTGATGTTTCGGGAACATCTGTTCAAATACACGCATCTTATTCATTTTAACGGATCTAAATTTGATATTCCGTATCTGGAATATAAGGCCGGCGTGTACGGCATCCCGGGGTTATTCGACGGAACAGACCAGATCGATGTCTACGCTATGTGCAAACCGCTTAGGTATTTGCTTTTTCCCGAATCAATGAGGCAAAAAGCAATAGAAGGCTTTCTCGGGATCAAGCGTGAAGACAAATTCGGCGGCGGGGAATTAATTGAAGTATACAAGCATTATGAGGCGAACAATAATGAAGCCGACTTAAAGATGCTTATTACCCACAACCGCGAAGATGTGCTCGGAATGCACCTAATCATGCCGATACTCTTCTATCTTGATTTCAAAGATGCACCTCTTGTATACGAGGACTACCGTATAAACAAATACACGGATTATAACGGTGATGAATGCGAGGAAGTCATATTTGAATACAGCACACCCTTATCTTTTCCACGTTCTTTTGTTGCCAAGACAGAGAGTATGTACGTTAAAGCATCCGCCAAAGACAGGCATCTGTCCATCCGTCTTCCCATTTACAGCGGAACAATGAAGATATTCTTTGATAATTACAGGGATTACTGTTATATTCCCGATGAAGATACGGCATTGCTTCGTTCTATCGCTCTGGCACTTCCGAAAGACAAATATGTCAAAGCCACAAAAGAAAAATGCTATCAGAACATAACCGGAACGTTTATAAAACAACCTTCAAATACATTTACTCCTGTTCTGAGGTCATCATACAAAGACAAAAAGAAATACTTCAAATTTCCGGAAAGTTTCAAAACAGAAGCGGCCGAAGACTTCGGCCGCCAACTAATAAACGTATTCTTTTCGATGAAACACCGTTAAATGTTATTTGAGAAGCTCATTCTTCTTCTCGTAGTAGAAGGAATTCCTTCTTTCAAAGCCATACTTGCGATGGTTCATGATCTGTTCGGTACTTCCTATAAAGAAGATCCCACCGTCACAAAGACTCTGTCCGTATTTCGTAAATATAGTATCTTTTGCTTCTTCGGTAAAATAGATAAGTACATTTCTGCATATTATGAAATGATATCCCTTATCATACGGATCCTTAAGCAGGTTATGTTCCTTGAACTCAACCCTTGACTTGATCTCATTACTTATCTGATAAGAAGCTCCTATCTTGGTAAAATACTTCTCTTTCAAGTCTTTGGGAACCGACGCAAGGCTCTTTTCCGCATACAGACCCGTCTTGGCAGAGGCAAGCACCTGTTTATCAATATCGGTTGCATGGATCTTGATCTGATTGAGCGGAATGTGTCTTGACAGAGCCATGACAAGTGAATAAGGCTCATCGCCTGTAGAGCATGCCGCACTCCATATCTTAAGATTCTTGCCGAATTTGCTGATCAGTTCGGGAATAAAAGTCTTATCCATCAATTCCCACTGATCGGGATTTCTGTAAAACTCCGAAACATTGATCGTAAGGTAATTGACAAATTCCTCGAACAACTTCTTGTCGGATTTTAAAGCACTGACGAAATCCTCATAACCTTTAATCTTATGTTTTGTAATAAGTGTATTGATCCTGCGCTTCATCTGTGCTTCCTTATAAGCGCTAAGATCGATTCCCGTCATCTTAAAGACAGCTTTCTTAAACTGTTCGTAATCCATTACTATACTTCGTTACTCCTCTGCATTTTCTGTATTATCGTCTGAATTTTCTTCAGCATCGGCTGCTGCAGCGTCTATATCAACCGTCTCGGCTTCCGGCTCCTCGTCATCGGGAAGAAGGGCTTTCATTGAAAGGCTGATCTTTTTATTATCCAGATCAAAATCAACTATTTTAGCGGTAACTTCCTGACCGATCGAGAGAACATTTGAAGGTTTGTCTATATGATCTTTTGATATCTGTGATACATGAAGAAGAGCATCAATACCCTCTTCAAGTTCAATAAATGCACCAAAATCGGTCATTCTGGCAACCTTACCCGTTACCTCTTTGCCTACCGCGAATTTGCTTTCGGCATCTACCCACGGATTCTCATCATCGAACTTACGGGAAAGAGCGATCTTGTTGCCATTGATCTCTTTAACGAACACACGCACTTCCTGACCGGGCTTGTATACTTTGCGGGGATTCTCGACACGTCCCCAGCTCATCTCGGAAATATGAAGCAGTCCGTCAGCACCGCCCAGATCTATAAATACTCCAAAATCTGTAACGTTCTTAACAACACCGTTGATAACATCACCGACTTTGAGGTGTTCAAACAGTTCTTTCTGGAGTTTTTCCCTCTCAGCCATCAAGAGCTGCTTACGATCACCGATAATACGGCGTTTTCTCGGATTGAACTCGGTAATAACAAATTCGATCTCCTGTCCGAGATACTTTGAAAGATCTTTTTCATAACCGTCTGACACAAGACTTGCAGGAATAAACACTCTTGACTCTTCTACAAGAACACTTAAACCGCCGTCAAGCACCTGGGCAACAGTTGCTTTAAGCACCTCTTTATTCTCAAATGCCTCTTCGATCCTCTTGTTGCCTTTATCGAAGGCAACACGCTTGTACGACAGCAGGACCTGTCCGTCACCGTCGTTAACCTTGATGACTTTGGTTTCCATTTTATCGCCGACATTCACAACCGTCGTAAGATCCACATTGGGTGTATTTGAATACTCGTTGCGAGTAACTATACCATCAGCCTTATAGCCGATATTGAGAATGATCTCATCAGGTTTAACCGCAATAACAGTTCCTTCAACTACCTCTCCGTTGTGTATTGTTTTGCAAGATTCTTCTAACATTTGTTCAAAAGTTAATTCTGACATAATTTTGAACCTCCTCGATAATATTTTTCGGGGTGGAAGCCCCCGCAGTAATGCCTACACGTTGGAGCGATCTTGAGGGATGTGCTTTCAAATCATCCTTGGTCTGTACGTATAATGTATTGTTACATTCACGACTGCAGATCTCGTATAGCTTTTGTGTGTTGGAGCTCTTGCTGTCTCCGATAACAATCATCATGTCAACCTTTGTGGCTATCTTTTGAGCCTCTTCCTGTCTTTGGGCGGTCGCATTACAGATTGTATTCACAACGTTAACATTGTACCCTTTTTTTCGCAAGATTTCAACTAATTCTTTAAATTTAGAAAGGGTAAATGTTGTCTGTGAAACTATCGTAATTTCACTGTTCATATCGGAGCAAAAATCATTGGCTTCATCTCTTGTTTCGATAACCACGGCAGGGTTGCCCGGGGCGCACCAGCCGATAATACCTCTGACTTCCGGATGGTTTGGGTTTCCGATAACAACAATGCGTTTATTTTGCCGGCTGTCTGTCTCCACAATTTTGTGGATCTTCTTGACAAACGGGCATGTGGTATCAACAACCTTTAGTTTTGAATCGTTAAGACAATCCGATATTTCCTTGGAAACACCGTGGGACCGTATTATTATTGTACCGCTTTCAAGTTCTTTGATCCTTTCAAGATCCCCAATAACGGTAACACCTCTTTTTTCAAGATCCGAAACGACTTCTGAATTATGTATTACAGGCCCGAAAGTATATATTTTCTCGCCCTTTTCTATCTCGGAATAAACCGTATCAACGGCTCTTTGAACACCAAAGCAGAATCCCGCCGATTTTGCTACGATTATTTCTGTCATAGTCTCTTTTCCGCCTCGGCAAGAATTGCATCCTTTACTTCTTCAACAGACATATCGGAGCTGTCAATAACAACCGCATCTTCCGCCTGCTTAAGCGGCGAATGCTCGCGGGTCATATCTCTCTCATCTCTTTCTGTAATATCCGCTTCGATTTTGGACAGATCGGCTTTTTCACCCTTAAGAACGAGTTCATCATATCTTCTCTTTGCACGGACATGTGCAGATGCAGTCAGATAGATTTTAAATTTACTGTCCGGAAGTACTACAGTCCCGATATCCCTTCCGTCCATTACAACATCTTTTTGTGCGGCCAGTTTTTGCTGCAGGGCAACAAGCTTTTCCCTGACTTTCGGATTGGCACTTGATATTGATGCCATATTCCCGACTTCCTCGGTACGCAGGTAATCATTAACATTTTCGTCAAACAGAAGAACTACCTGTTTGCCGTCTTCATAGCTGATAGAAATATCAGCATCCTCACATGCCTTCTCAATTTGAGCGGAATCGTTCCTGTCTATCCCCTTTCTGATCAGATAGAGAGCCATCGCTCTGTACATTGCCCCCGTATCCACATAAATAAATCCGAGTTCTTTGGCGACAAGTTTTGCTATCGTACTCTTTCCGGCACCTGCCGGTCCATCAATTGCTATACTGTTACCCATTATTCCTCCTTGCAGCTTCTGCCGGAAACAAATCCCGTAGACCACGCGATCTGGAGGTTAAACCCTCCGGTTTGCGCATCAACATCTATCATTTCTCCGGCAAAAAACAGTCCTTTTATCTTTTTGCTTTCCATCGTTGATGGATTGATATTCTTAACATCGATCCCGCCCCTTGTGATTATGGCCTCATTAAATCCCCTGTTCCCGTTGACGGTAATCTCGTAATTCTTAAGGGTACGGCAAAGTATTTCCCTCTCTTGTTTTGTTATGGAATTGACTTTCTTTAAAGGATCTATCCCGGTTTTTTTAATAACGGCAGTTATCATTTTGGATGGCAATAACTTACCGAGAGAATTTTCGAAATTCTTATTCTTGTTCTTATCAAAATCCCTAAGTATCCTTGCATCAAGATCTTCAATTGTAAGTGCAGGTTTAAGGTCTATAACCGCTTTAATTCCCCGGCGGTAATCATCCTCCTTAAGATACGAAGATGCTGATAAAACAAGGGGTCCCGATATTCCGAAATGAGTAAAGAGCATTTCGCCGAACCCGCTGTATTTGAGGCTGTTGTCAACAAAAGCAGAAAGATTAACATTCTTGAGTGACAACCCCTGCATAGCTGTTATCTCCATGCTTTGACACGAAAGGGGCACGAGCGATGGCTCACATTTATTCGCCTTAACTCCTATTGAAGCCAGTATATCGAACATACTTCCGTCAGAACCGGTTAACGGATACGATTTTCCGCCTGTAGCAAGTATGAGCTTTTCTGTATGAATCAGTGATTCTTTGTTATTCTCTTTAACAAAAACACCTGATATTTTATCTTTCCCATCCGGCCCATGTTCGATTACGATCTTCACAGCTTTAGTGTTGAATCTCATACTTACATGACTGGATTCCAAGCGCTTTATCAGGACTTTAATTACATCGGATGAATGATCGCTTTGCGGAAAGACCCGGCCCCCACGCTCAATCTTTGTCGGCAGTCCCAAAGAATTAAAGAATTCAACCGTTGCCGCATTGTCGAACCTGTAAAAGGCTCCATACAGAAACTTCGAATTAGTAACAACATTATCAAAAAGCTCTTCCACCGGACAGGCATTGGTAATGTTACACCTGCCTTTGCCCGTAAGGAAAAGCTTTTTCCCCGGCTTCTCGTTTTGTTCGATAAGCGTTACTCTATTTCCGTTTTCGGCTGCGGATATCGCAGCCATCATTCCGGCCGGACCTGCTCCGACAACACAAACATCCATGTTCTAAAAGAATCCTTCTATAGTCTCTTTTAAGGTCGGAAGTATTTCCTCGGTTGTCATGTCAAGTTCTCCGCATATAGCCATACATGCCATTCCATGCATGAAGATGAATACCTTCATGAATATGTCTCCCGCTCTGTTCATATCAAGATTTTTGATACGACGAAGCTGTTTTATAACAAAACCGTTTTCCGCACCGTTTATCAGATCATACATTGTGTTATTATCGTCATGAGGCGTCAGAAAGAGCAGTTTAAACAGATTCAGCTCCTTTTTGGCAAAAGATATGTAGCATAACCCAAGATCAACAAAAGGTGTTTCCTGAGTCGGTTCGAACTTAAGGCAGAACTCTTCATAAAACGATTTTGCCTTAACAAAAACCTCTCCCGATAGTTCTTCCATATTCGAATATACGCGGAAAATAGGCTGAGTACTGCATGAAATGTGTGCCGCAAGCTTTCTGGCCGTGAGCATTTCAATTCCCTGTGTCCTTACCAGATCAAATGCTCCGTCCAGTATCATCTGCTTGGTAATCTGTTCTTTTCTGGCCATAATACCCTCTTAAATATATAGTATTAAGCACGAAAAACCCCTTCATACCCCTTTGTTATATCCCCCTCGGATATGAACAAAAAAACGGGCAGCCATAAAAACGACTGCCCGATTATTGTAACACACGTTATGATATAATGCAAAGCATTTCTTAAACGGGATATGCTCCGGCTTCCGTATCTGCCTTCTTCATATCCACTTGTGTCTGCTGTGCTTCACGATACTTGAAGAAGTCTATCGCAACCTGAGGGAACAGTGCATACGAAAGCACATCCTCATCCTGCTGCTTGTACTGCTTCATCTCAGACTCAAGTGTTTCAAGCTCGGGTTTATCATGACCTGTAGCCTCCGCAGAACGTGCTGTGGATCTCTTCTCACCCGGAATTACCTTGTTAATGACTTCTTCACTCATAGGCTTAACGGTCTGGCCGTAATTACCTCTGAGCAGATCCTTAAATTCTCCGGTAGCCATCTTATATCTCTCGCCCATAAGAACGTTAAATATAGCCTGTGTTCCGACGATCTGTGACGAAGGTGTAACAAGAGGCGGCTCACCGCAGTCTTTACGTACTCTCGGGATCTCCTCAAGAACTTCCTGATACTTATCTTCCGCATTCTGTTCCTTAAGTTGCGAAACCATGTTTGAAAGCATACCGCCGGGAACCTGGTACAGAAGTGTTTTGATGTTTACTCCGAGCACCTTTGTACTCATAAGTCCGGACTCTATGCACTCTTCTCTGTACGGGCGGAAGTAGTCAGCGATCTCGGCAAGCTTTGTCTGGCTGTAACCTGTATCATAAGGTGTTCCCTTGAAGGTCTCAACCATAACTTCCGTTGCGGGCTGGCTTGTTCCAAGTGCAAACGGTGAGATTGCACAGTCAATAACATCAACACCGGCTTCTACTGCCTTAAGATATGTCATCGAAGCTACACCTGATGTATAGTGCGTATGTAGCTGAATAGGAAGCTTTGTATTCTCCTTCATGGCTTTGATAAGCTCTGCAGCTCTGTAAGGAACAAGAAGTCCTGCCATATCCTTGATACAGATCGAATCAGCGCCCATCTCTTCGATCTTCTTGGCTGTCTCTGCCCAGTACTCAAGAGTATACGCATCGCCGAGTGTATAGGAAAGAGCAACCTGTGCGCTTCCTCTTCCTTCCTGTTTCTTAACACGGTTAGTTGCGTCGACAGCAGCCTGAAGGTTTCTAAGATCATTCAGGCAGTCGAAAATCCTGATAATATCAATACCGTTGGCAACCGATTTTTCAACGAAAGCATTAACAACATCATCTGCGTAAGGTCTGTAACCGAGTATGTTCTGACCTCTGAAAAGCATCTGCAGCTTGGTTTTCTTAAATCCGTCCCTCAGTTTACGAAGTCTCTCCCATGGATCCTCTTTCAGGAAACGAAGAGATGCATCGAATGTGGCACCACCCCAGCACTCAACTGCGTGGTAGCCTATCTCATCCATCTTACCTATGATGGGAAGCATAACCTCGGTGGGCATTCTTGTTGCAATAAGCGACTGATGCGCATCACGCAGAACGGTTTCCATTATGCCAACCGGTTTCTTTTCAACTTCACCCATTATATTTTCCTCCATATAATTATAATTGAATAGTACAAGGAGTGTCGCCCATTAGGGTTCGACTACGTCGAACAGAGGGCTCCACGTGAAGTCAGGGTCCCACCGCTAAAGCGGTTCCCCCTAACATCAAACTCCAAATATTGCCATGAATGTTCCGGCAGCTACGGCTGTACCTATAACTCCCGCAACGTTCGGACCCATAGCATGCATCAGCAGGAAGTTTGTAGGATCGGCTTCGGCACCGACTTTCTGCGAAACACGTGCTGCCATCGGAACCGCTGATACACCGGCTGACCCGATAAGCGGGTTAACCTTACCTTTTGTCATAACACACATCAATTTGCCGAAAAGAACTCCTGCAGCCGTTCCGAAAGCAAATGCCACAAGACCGAGAACAACGATCTTAAGTGTATTGGCATTAAGGAATGCAGCGGCCGAAGTTGTTGCACCTACACTTGTACCAAGCAGAATAACTACTATATACATAAGTGCGTTGCTTGCGGTGTCTGTAAGCTGTCTTACTACTCCCGATTCCCTGAAAAGGTTGCCGAGCATCAGCATACCTACAAGGGGAGCAGTTGTGGGAAGAATCATACAAACAACTATCGTAACTATTATCGGGAACAGTATCTTCTCGAGCTTTGTAACCGGGCGAAGCTGTTCCATTTTGATCTTGCGCTCCTTTTCAGTCGTAAGAAGTTTCATAATAGGCGGCTGAATAATCGGCACAAGTGACATATACGAGTAGGCCGCAACCGCAATCGGACCAAGAAGTGCCGTCTGGCCGAGCTTACTTGCAAGGAATATCGATGTAGGACCGTCTGCTCCACCTATGATGGCGATGGCTGCAGCAGCCTTATCATTAAATCCCATTGCAATAGCCAAAAAGTATGCGGCATAAATACCGAACTGTGCTGCCGCACCGAGAAGAAAACTCTTAGGATTGGCAATAAGCGGACCAAAGTCCGTCATCGCACCTACACCCATGAATATGAGTGAAGGCAGTATAGCCCATTCATCCAGCTTATAGAAGTAGTACAGGAGTCCACCCGTCCCGTTTGCGGCCTCTTCTATTTTCAGCATAATATCCGGATAGATATTAACAAGCAGCATACCGAATGCAATGGGGGTAAGCAACAGCGGCTCAAATCCTTTCGCTATTGCCAGATAAAGGAACAAACATGCTACAGCTATCATAAGATAATTGCCCCAGGACAATCCCAAAAATGCCGTCTGCTGTAACAGGTTCCCAAATGTATTTGCTACATATGACATTTTATATCCTCCACAGATTCATTCTTATGATCAGTTAAGCGTTGCAAGAAGCTGTCCGGCTGCACAAGGATCGCCTACCGCACAATCTATTGATGCTACTGTACCGTCCTTAGGTGCAACAACAGGGATCTCCATCTTCATTGCCTCGATGATCACAACAGGATCTCCTGCTTTAACTGCTGCTCCGACATTTGCTTCGATCTTGAACACTTTACCTGCCGCACCGGCCTCAATTCTCACGCTTCCTGCTCCCTGTGATGCTGAAGCTGCAGCCTTGGGTGCTGCGGGTGCTGCCTTGGGAGCCGCCTTCGGTGCCGCAGCAGGTGCTGCTGAACCTGTTCCTTCTTCTACTGTAACGTCATATACGTTTCCGTTAACGGTAATTGTATAATTTTTCATGATGATCCTCCTTATATTACCTGTTCCATACACTGTTTGGTCTTCTAACAATACTTCTTACAACAAAATCATCCGATGAGCCGCCGTAAGAGGCCGCTGCGATCGCTGCCGTTATCACGGCTACAAGTTCAAGATCGTCTTCCTGCTCTTCTTTTTCGACTATCTGTGCGATAGTATTATCAACAGCTGCGATCTTCGGATCTTCTTTACTCTTTGAAAATGCCGCCTGAATCTTCGGAATGAAGTTAAACAGACTGATTATCAGTGAAATGATAATAAGTACGATAAATACAGTCCCCATTCCGAGTAATGTGTTAAGGCCGGCCTTTTGCATCTTCTCGCCGAAAGTCCAATCAATGTTGGTGGTAAGAGAATTAAGTGTTTTATAAAGATCGTCCTTATAAATAGCCTCAACCTTTGCGGTTCTTTTGGAACCGACAACATCAAGTGTAACTATTATGTTTTTGTCTGAATCGTCATAAGCCGCATTCATTCCCGTAATCGAAACAAAATCTCCAAGATCCGCCCGGGCTCCGTTCCATGAGCTTATGGCATTAACCATTCCGTTTCCGTTCGCCTTGACGCCGAAGTAATTGGATATTACATATTCAAGATATTCGCCGCCCTGTTCGGTCAGTTCCGCAGACTGCTGTTCATCAAGCGCTGCTAAAAACTGCGTTACAAGATTGCTTGTAGTCTGTTCAAGCGCAGTGGCAACTTCCGCATCAAGAGTCTTTCTTGCACTCTGCCCACAGCCGGCAAGTAACAGGATTACGGTCATAAAACATAATATCAGTTTGAATTTTTTCATATTACGTGTCCCGCTCCTTTCTATACTGTTCCGTGCTTCTTGGCAGGTCTGTCCTCTCTTTTTGTATAAAGCATTTCAAATGCTCCGATCACATACTTTCTCGTGTCAGCAGGTGCGATCACCTGATCAACGTATCCGCGTCTTGCTGCGCTGTCAATGCTGTTCTGAAGCTTATCGTATTCTTTTGCTCCGTCGGCTATAGCAGCCTCTCCCTTTCCGTCAAAAATCACTTTGGCGGCGAGATTGGCATCCATCATTCCGATCTTGGCGCTGTCCCATGCGATTGTAATATCAGCACCCATAGCCTTGGAATTCATGACAATTCCGGCACTTCCGAAAGCCTTGCCGGTCACAACATTAACCTTCGCAACAGTTGCATTGGCAAATGCAAACGCAAGCTTGCTTGCTGCCCTTGCGATTCCTTTTTCACAATCCATATCGGCTTCATATCCCGTTACGTTCGTCAGTGTAAGGACCGGTATGTCAAACGAATCGCAGAAGTTGACAAAATCAGCCGCCTTAGCTGCTGAATCCACAGTAAGGACAGTATCGCTATCCCATACTTTCTTACATTCATCATCATAGCCTTCGGATCTGTTTGCAACACATCCGACCGTCTGACCGTTAAGTCTTATAAATCCCGTTGTGATCTGTTTTCCGAATCCGGATTTAACTTCAAAATAGGAATTGTCATCAGCGATCATTGAAAGTGCTATGGATGAATCACCTACACATCCGGCAATATCCGAAACCGCGCGGTTAAGATCATCCGTACACTCACTGTCTGCACCGAACTCATCATTATTGGAAGGAAGCATTGAAACAAGGCTCCTGATCTCTCCGTATATTTCAGCTTCACTTGCTACAACATCAACATTGCCGGCCTCATCTGCCTGGAAGGCTGCTGATGCCGTATCATTCTTCTCTTCATAATTACCGCAAAGAGCGTTGGGGGAATTAACGAAAAGCTTTGCGCCCTCCTCCATAAATGTAAAATCAGTCATTCCGGTAAACAGAGAAAGTCCTCCGCCGCACTTACCGAATACCGCGGTAATCTGCGGGATCACACCGCTTGCCATTGTCTGTGCCTTATAGATCCTTCCGAAAGCAGCGAGAGCATCGGTAGCTTCATTAAGACGAAGTCCTGCCGAATCGATAAGTCCGATAACGGGTGCACCGACTTTGAGAGCAAGATTGTAAAGATTCACTATTTTCTTTGCATGCATCTCGCCAACAGAACCTCCGAGTACAGATGCATCCTGACTGTATACATAAACAAGGCATCCGTCAATAAGAC
The DNA here is from genome assembly GCA_002371615.1 of Lachnospiraceae bacterium UBA3762. Taxonomy (GTDB): domain Bacteria; phylum Bacillota; class Clostridia; order Lachnospirales; family Lachnospiraceae; genus UBA2868. The sequence continues at coordinate 22,428 of DFGA01000050.1, forward strand.
CGTAACCTGTTACAACACCGTCACTGGCAGCATCCTTCGGTTCCATGTTAAAATCGGTGGAACGTGCAGTAACGCTCGCGCCGAGTTCAACGAAACTGTTTTCATCAAGCAAACTTGCTATACGTTTGCCTGCAAGTGAAGAATTACTCATTGCAAAACCTCCATATAATATATTTGAATAACCGCAATTATACGCACTTTAAGTATTTTAACACAGTGCCCGGATTTTTCAAAGCGAAAAATAAAAGAAAAAGGTTACAAAAAAAGGACCTCACGGTCCTTTTAAATGTCAAGTTTTAACTGTACCTCTTCAGCAGCTTCCTTCTTGAATTCCTCAAGCCGGTCCGGAGCTATATCCGGAAGGTCTTCAAGCGACTTGACTCCAAAGCTTCTGAGGAATTGCTCGGTCGTCCCGAAAAGGAGCGGCCGTCCCGGAGCATTTAGTCTTCCAAGTTCGGTAATAAGTCCGTATTCCAACAGTTTGTTAATTGGATGGTCACATGACACTCCGCGTATCTTCTCAACTTCGGCTCTTGTAACAGGCTGTTTGTATGCAATGATCGATAGGGTTTCAAGCGCAGTGTCGGACAAGTGCATATTCTTAGGGATCTTGGCAACCTTGATCAGATACTCATACATTTCGGTTTTCGAACACATCTGAACACTGTTATCAAGTTCCACTATCGTAAGTCCGAACTCCTTATTGCGCTCATATTTTGCCTTCATCTTCCCGATGAGTTCTCTTGTTTCGTCTTCATCATATCCGATGGCATCGGCAAGTTTTTTGATCTCAACCGAATCACCCATTGCAAACAGGATCGCCGACACCGCAGCTTCGGGATGCTCCGCGCGTACCTTCTCGTCAGGCTCGCTTGTACTTTCCGCTTCCGGTGCGATATCAAGTTCCTCTATATTATCTTTTAACGATTCTTCAAATTCTTTTTTCATATTATCCTCTAAATGGTCATCGACCCTAATGATTTATTCATTTTCACACGCGCCCCTCCTATCAGCCTATGCAGCCAAAGACGTTATCATAATATCATCGAACAGGTTCTCCTGCACGATCCTGATCTTCCCTGTCTTCATCATTTCAAGCATCACAAGGAAGGTAACAACGATCTCCATCTTGGTCGGCTGCGCTTCAAGAAGCGCCCTGAAAGAGAACTTCTTGTGGGTCCTGACATACATCTCGATATACAGCTGCTTCTCTTCCAGATTGATCTCGTCTTTCTCTATATTTCCAAACTTGCTTCGTATAGGATCTATCTTGTCCGTCTGCTTACGTACAACGGATTTGAATATCTGATTAAGCTTTGCAAGATCCACATCCCCAACAAGTTTTTCATAATCTATCGGTTCAACGTACTCAAGAACTTCCTTCGGAAGCGTTGCACTCTTATACACATTACGCACTGCATCGATCTGTCTGTCCTTGAGTTCAAAGGACATATATTTGTACATCTTGTATTCGATAAGCTTTTCAACAAGCTCCGCTCTGGGATCTTCCTCTTCACCGTCTTCATTGACTTCAGCCGGAAGAAGCATTCTGGCTTTGATGTCCAGAAGAGTTGCTGCCATAACAAGGAACTCACTCATGATATTGAGATCCTCTATCTCCATCTGTTTAAGATATTCAAGATACTGGTCAGTGATAAGCGCAATCGGAATATCATATATATCCACTTTATTCTTCTCAATAAGATGAAGAAGCAGATCAAGCGGTCCTTCGAATTTTTCAAGTTTAACATTTATAGCCATAGGTTTCTCCCTCATTTACGGCCGTATCGTAACCGATACGATCTCAGCCTTGTTGAATATCCTTATTGGAACCGAATGCCAGCCTATTCCGCGGCTAACGATCATTGTTGTGCTGTTTTCCGTAAATGATCCTGAATCATATTTAGGAAACAGTCGAAGCTGGGGAGATATTACTCCCCCGATACCCGGTATTGCTACTATACCCCCATGAAGATGCCCCGCCAGAACAAGATCCGCCCCAAAGTCCACGTAATCATCAAAGAAATCCGGGGTATGCGCTATCAGTATATTGTATCTGTCATGATCAGCCCTTCCGAGAGTTTTCTCGATAACACTGTCCGGAAGTTTTGTCCTCACACCTCTTCTGTAATTTTCAATCGGAATATCATATCCGTATATCCGTATGTTGTTACCGGCGCTGTCGGAATACGTATCGGAAAGAAACTCTATTCCCAGTTCCGTAACATATTTTACGAGTTCATCATATTTCCCTTTAAATTTATCCGGTTCCGCTTTATATCTTTGTTCGTGATTTCCCAACCCGTAATAAACTTTATATTTTCCCGAGAGTTCCTTTAAGAAATCGAACGTAACATTCGATTTATCATTGGTCTTTGAATAACTTGTGATCATATCCCCCGCAAGAATAACAAAATCGGGATTGATCTTATCTATGGATTCTATAAGTTTTTTGTTACCGTCATGTGTCACATCGGTATCATGAAGATCGGACAGCATCACAAAACTGACAGTCGACTCGATATTTTTGTCGGTATGAAGATCATATTCAACTATGTCATATCCGCTGCTTTGCACATACACAAATGCTATAAACGCTGCTATGACCAGAATTGTCAGTATATATATCAAGCCGCCAAGTCCTTCTGCAATATTTTGTTGCCAGTCTCTTCTTCAATACAACATATGGTATTATATCACGCATCGTACAATAAAAAAAGAAAAAGTTTAAAAAAACAAAAACCCCCGGTATTTACCGGGGGTAATGATCTTAGTTATACTTTCTTTTTCTGGCAGCTTCAGACTTTTTCTTACGCTTTACGCTGGGCTTTTCATAATGCTCACGCTTACGGATCTCCTGCTGGATACCTGCCTTGGCACAACTTCTCTTAAAGCGGCGCAGCGCACTGTCTAAGCTTTCATTCTCTTTAACGATTACTTCTGCCATCTTCCAAACCTCCCCTCAGTTCATAGATTGTGCTAACCCTGAGGTTCAAATTTTGCACAAAATGAATTATAAGCATAACTTTTCCAATAGTCAAGAAAAATTATAGATCAAAGCATTTCTTCAACCACATCTTTTGCAGAGGCTATCATTTCGCCTATTCCCGCGGGGTTCTTACCACCGGCCTGGGCCATTGTATCACGTCCTCCTCCGCCGCCGCCTACAAGCGGTGCAAGCTTTTTGATGATATTTCCGGCATGTGCCCCTGCTTTTACAGCATCAGGTGCGGCACTTACGATCAGATTGACCTTGCCGCCCGCATCCGAGCACAGCACAAATACACCATTTGTATACTTTTCTTTCATCTGATCCGCGAGGTCACGGAGTGAGTTCATATCCGCATCGGGAACGGAAGTTGCGATGAGCTTTACTCCCTTAACATCAACTGCCGAATCATCCAAATTTCCTGCAGCTTCTTTTGCAGCCTTTGATTTTAAAGACTCTATTTCCGAATTCAACGCCTTTATCTCCGAAACCATCTTGCCAAGCCTGTCGGAAAGCGTGGCAGGTGTAGCCTTTACGGTTGCAGCGGCATCTTTCAGATCATTTTCAATCTTTTTGTAGTGTCTTAGCACTTCAGCCCCTGTTATTCCTTCTATCCTTCTGACTCCGGCAGCGATTCCGCCTTCGGATACGATCTTAAAGCAATGGATCATTCCGGTTGATGCCACATGGGTTCCTCCACACAATTCCTTGGAAAAATCACCCATTTTAACGACTCTTACAACATCACCGTATTTTTCTCCAAACAGAGCCATTGCCCCTGATTTTTTCGCATCCTCTATTGACATTATATCTGTAACGACCGGGAGGTCTTCCATGATTTTCTCATTAACAAGATCTTCTACCTTTGATATTTCATCATCGGTAAGTGCTCTTCCGAAAGAAAAGTCAAACCTGGTCCTCTCCCCGTCTTGATATGATCCCTGCTGCTTAACTTCATTACCGAGAACGTTTTGGAGTGCAGCCTGAAGCAGGTGGGTTGCCGAATGGTTCATACAGGTTCTGCTCCTGTTGGCGGTATCAACGCTTAAGGTTACTTTATCGCCGGTCTTAAATTCACCTTTAGTAACCTTACCCACGTGTCCGACTCTTCCGCCTGACAGTTTAACAGTATCGCTGACATTAAATGTCGCACTGCCCGAGCTGATGGAACCGAAATCTCCCTTTTGTCCGCCCATGGTAGCGTAAAAAGGTGTCCGGTCACAAACTATTGTACACTCACACCCTTCACTCACACTTTCTTTGAGTTCTCCCGTGGCAATAGCTATTATCACGCCTTCATCCGTAAGTTTTTCATATCCTGTAAACTCGGACACAAGCTCATCATCAAGTTCCGAAAAGGCCTCAAAATCATTGGATGAAGATTTGAGTGCAAAGCTTGCACCCTCTCTTGCCTTTTGCTTTTGTTCATCCATCGCCTTATCAAATCCGTCTTCATCAACCTTTAAGCCCTTCTCTTTTGCCATCTCGACCGTTAACTCAAGAGGGAATCCGAATGTATCATACAGATAAAACGCATCTTTACCTTTTATCTCCTTGTTACCGGATGATACATTTTCTTCAAGTATCTTGACGAACTCCTTCATACCGTTTTCTATCGTAGAAGTAAATCTGTCAATTTCTTTTTTCAGTTCCGAAATAACAAACTCCCTGTTAGATACGAGGTTTGGATACGCATCCGAATAAACATCATCAATATAAATTCGGGCGATCTTAAGAAGATCTTCGGTAGATAATCCCAGTATTCTTCCGTGACGCACCGCACGCCTTATCAGTCTTCTTAACACATATCCGGCTCCACCGTTTGCGGGCGTAAGCTTTGCCTCATCCCCGATAAGCATTACGGAAGTACGTAAATGATCGGCAAGCACGCGCATCGAACGGGTCTTCTCTTCGTCTGCATCATATTTTTCTCCGGAGGCTTTCTCGATATAGCTTATTGCCGATGTAAACAGATCGGTTCTGTATACGTCTTTGGTGCCGTTAAGAAACGCCAGTATTCTCTCGAGTCCCCATCCGGTATCGACATTTTTCTTCTCAAGAGGCGTCAGACTACCGTCTTTATGCTTTTCATACTGCATAAAAACGTCATTACCCAGCTCCGTGTATTTACCGCATGAACATCCGGGACCACAGTCAGGACCGCAGTCCGGAACATCAGCGATGTAGAACATTTCCGAATCCGGTCCGCAGGGGCCGTATTCAAGACCCCACCAGTTATCTTCGGCAGGAAGATAATAAATGTTTTCACTCTTAAATCCCGACTTGATACGGCACTGTGCTCCTTCTTCATCCCTCGGGGCATTTTCGTCTCCGGCAAATACCGTGGCAGCTAAATGATCCCTGTCAAAGCCGAAGACATCCGTAAGAAGCTCCCAGCTCCATTTACATCTTTCCTCTTTAAAATAATCTCCGAGGCTCCAGCTTCCCATCATCTCAAAAAAAGTTACATGAGATCTGTCTCCTACAGAGTCAATATCATTAGTTCGAACGCAGCCCTGAACATTGCAGAGCCTTGTACCCATAGGATGTTTCTGCCCGAGAAGATACGGCATGAGCGGCTGCATTCCCGCAACATTAAACATAACTCCGGTCGATCCGTCGGACACAAGTGATACAGCACCTACATCCCTGTGCCCTCTTTCTTTGTAAAATTCTTTCCACGTATTTCTGAGTTCTTTTGAAGTAAACTGTTTCATTTTCCGATCCCACCTGTTTTCTTGAGAGCCACGCCATTCAAAGCAACGTAATACCGGCTTCCTTCGCAGCCTTTTTGTCTTCATCAAGCCATACCGAACTTTGAACTTCCCCTATATGGGCACGGCGCAGGAAAAACATACATATTCTTGACTGTCCGATACCACCGCCGATCGTATATGGCAATTTCCCTTCAAATATTGCTTTATGGAACGAATACTTTGCACGTTCCGGACACTTGGCCTTTTTGAGCTGTGCGGCCAGGGAATCCTCATCAACCCTGACCCCCATTGAAGATATCTCAAATCCCATATCAAGCAGAGGATAATACACGATGATATCTCCGTTAAGAGCCCAGTCATCATAGTCCGGAGCTCTCCCGTCATGCGGTTTGCCGTCCGAGAGTTTATCTCCTATCTGCATAAGAAAGATCGCTCCGTATTCTTTGGCGGCCGCTGTTTCCCTTTCTTTCGGTGTCTTATCGGGCCATCTGTCCAAAAGTTCCTGGGTAGTAATAAATTTAATGCTCTCCGGCAAAATACACTTGATTTCCGGATGTCTTGAATTAATGAATATCTCTGTATTCTTAAGAGCCTCATAGACTTTCTTTACTACCGATTTGAGAGTTGAGACGGTTCTGTCTTTTTTGCTTATGATCAACTCCCAGTCCCACTGGTCAACATACAGAGAATGAAGATTGTCGGTATCCTCATCACGACGGATTGCGGTCATATCGGTATATAAACCTTCACCCTTCTTGAATCCGTATTCTCCGAGAGCCCACCTCTTCCACTTTGCGAGGGAATGAACTATCTCCACTTCATCATCGTTTTGCTCTCTTATTCCGAATACAACCGGACGCTCAACTCCGTTCAGATTATCGTTTAAGCCCGAATCCGGCTTTACAAACAAAGGTGCCGAGACTCTCGTAAGGTTAAGCTCTTTTGCCAGCATTCTCTCAAAATAGTCCTTGACCTCTTTTATTGCAATCTCGGTTTCCTTAATGGACGATGTGCTTTTGTATCCTTCGGGAATTACAATGCTCATTTTGTCTTCTCCTCCAGTCTTTGCGGGATCAGCGTCATCAAACGCTCAAGTTCATCAAGTATAGGCTGATGGAACTTTTCTGCCTCATCCCATTTTCCTTCTTTGATCAGTGCGTTTGACTCTGTTGCAAGACGAACAAGACAAACTGCGCCGCAGGATGCACCCGAGCCCTTCAGACTATGAACCGATATCCTGTAGCTTTCGATATCACGGGTGGCAAACTTCTCTTTCATGTTGACATAGGTATTACCGATCTCCTTGCAAAACGTTTCAAGTACGATCCTGTAAAAATCATAATTGTTGTCATACATCTTCAGACACGCTTCTTCATCTATGCCGTCTTTTTCTTCAAACAGTCCACGTCCCATAACATACCTTCCGATCATATGCCGCTGTAAAAACAATGATTAATTATAATCTCTCGGCATAATTTGCGCAAGATTACTTATCTTCAAGCTTTATTCTGATCTCTCCGTCCCTGTATGTCCTGACAATACCGTTCATATCAAGGACTATACCGCCATCACGGTCAATATCCATAACTTTCGCTTTTATTTCCTGATCTTTGTACAAATAGCTTACTTCATGTCCGATAACAACACTCAGTTCCCTGTATTTTTGCACACATCCGGATCCTTCAAAATCATCATAAAAGGCCGAAAACTCACGGATGATCTGCCTTGCGAGCTCAACTGCCGCACCATTGGCATCAGACTTGTCAAGATCGCACTTTCTTTCCATCAGGCTTCCGTATCTACCTTCAATTTCCTTAGGTATATCGCCGGATTCATAAATGTTTATACCTATACCGAGAACAACATAGAAATCAGCCGACCCGTATTTATGCGCCTGTGCTACCATTCCGCCGACTTTCTTTTTATTGTATATAAGATCGTTTACCCACTTGATCCCGCAGTGTATATTGAAATTTTTTTCTATTGCTATGGCAGATGCTACAGCGGCTGCTACGGTAATGTGTTCACACACCTGCTGACTGCGCGGTCGCAGAAGCAGACTCATATACAGATTTCCGCCTTCCGGCGAAAAAAAAGTCCTTCCGCTCCTGCCCTGTCCCTGAAGCTGCTTAAATGAAACCACGCATGTTCCTTCGGCAGCACCTTCTTCGGCCAGTTCGGAAACTCTTATATTAGTACTGTCGACTACTTCCATTACTCTTATATCTGCTTCCATACTACCTCATATTCATTGCCGAACCTGTAGTATGGGCACTTGTATTCCGATTCAAACGCAAACCTTCCGTATTCATCCTCATCAAGATCCATCTGACAGTAATACTCGTCAAATTCCTCATCATATATATAATTTGCACACGTTTCACAATTAACCTGCATCATATCCCGCCATATACAGTTTCTTATAAAATCCTCCGGCAGCCATAAGACTCTTATGATCGCCCGACTCCACAATATGTCCGTCTTTCATAACAAGTATGATATCCGCATTTTGGACCGTCTGCAACCTGTGGGCGACTATAAAGCTCGTCCTTCCTTCCATCATCTTAAGAAAAGCGCTCTGTATCTGCATCTCCGTTCTTGTATCGATTGAACTTGTTGCCTCATCAAGTATCAGCATCGGTGGCAGGTTAAGCATTACCCTTGTGATACACAGCAATTGCTTCTGTCCTGCGGACAAACCTCCTCCGTCTTCACCGATCATTGTATCATAGCCTTTTTCAAGTCTTCGTATGAACCCGTGGGCGTGCGACTCTTTCGCGGCGGCTATTATCTCATCTTCAGATGCATCAGCCCTGGCCAGTCGAAGGTTGTCCATTATCGTTCCCTTCTTGAGCCATGTGTCCTGCAATACCATTCCGTATGATCTTCTGAGGCTCTTTCTAGTAACATCTCTGATGTCTTTACCGTCAACTCTTATACTGCCGTCATCAACATCATAGAATCTCATGAGAAGATTGATCATCGTCGTTTTACCGCTTCCGGTCGGTCCTACGATCGCAACTCTCTCACCGGCGTTCACATGCAGATTAAGATCTTGTATAAGCTCCCTGTCCTTTGAATACGAAAAATCAACATCTGATAAATCAACGATCCCGTTACACCCGGTTATACTCTCCAGTTCGGAATCGTCGCTTTCACTCTCTTCATCCAGTATCTCAAATACTCTTGCAGCGCAGGCAAGGGCATTTTGAAGTTCGGAAATAACAGAGGATATCTCATTAAACGGTTTTGTATACTGGTTCGCATATGACAAAAAAACGGTAAGGGTTCCGACTGTCATAAGCTCCCCTCCAATACTACCCCTTATACAGAAGAAGGCACCGCAAAGCGCGACAAGTGCATAGCACAATGCATTGACGAATCTCGTGGAAGGATTAGTCAGCGATGAGAAGAATATAGCATTAAGCGACGATACAGACAGCCTTTCGTTGATCTCATCAAACTTTTCAAGAACCTGCTTCTCTTTTGAAAATGCCTTGACACATTTTTCATTACCGATCATCTCATCTATCAGCGCCGTCTGTTCTCCACGCTCTATACTCTGCTTTTGAAACATGGAATATGTACGACTCGAAATAAATCTCGCGATAAATATCGATAAAGGGGTGATAAACACAACGACTAATGTAATGACAACATTCATCGAAAACATAAAGATGAGTGTCAGAACTATCGTCATAATGCCGGTAAATGCCTGTGTAAAACCGAGAAGCAAGCCTTCCGCAAACTGGTCGGCATCAGCTACTATTCTGCTGACGATATCACCTTGCGAAGACGAATCAATGACCTTAAGCGGAAGATGCTCTATCTTCCGTATCGCTGCATTTCTCACATCCCGTACAGTATTATAGGTTATCGAATTGTTGATAACATTCATGATATACTGCGAGATCCCGACTGTTACGGCAAAGACTACGGCAAACAGAAGATTCTTTATAACACCGTCGTTATCGTCAATGAGGCAGTCTATTGCATTTCCGATCTTCACGGGGACAAGAAGTGTAAATACAACCGACACCGCAGCCAGTACAAGTGTTATCATGATCCTTCCGCTGTATCCTTTAAGGAAAGATGCCACACGTTTAACCGTTGCTCTTCGTCCGCTGTTAGCAAGTGCCGCATCATCTGCATTCAGATTGCCTTTGGGCACAAACCCTGAAGTGTCCATTGCCATCACACATCCTCCTTCCTGTATTGAGAATCATATATTTCCCTGTAAACCTCACAGGACTTAAGGAGTTCATCATGAGTACCCAGTCCGACCTGTTCCCCGTCATCGAGCACAAGGATATTATCACAATCCCTAACCGAGATCGTTCTTTGTGCAATTATGATAACTGTCGGTTTGAAAGGGAGTCCTTTAATATTCTCCCGAAGTTTCTTATCGGTCATATAATCAAGTGCCGATGATGAATCATCGAGTATCAAAAGCTTTGGTCTTGCCGCAAGAGTTCTGGCTATAGACAGTCTCTGCCGCTGACCTCCGGAAAAATTACGTCCTCCCGCTTCAACATGGCCATCCAATCCACCCTTTTCCTCAACAACCTCACTGCAGACAGCAGCATTAACCGCAGTCAAAAGTTCTTCATCCGATGCATCCGGACTGCCCCACTTAAGATTGTCTCTTATTGTTCCTTCAAACAGGACGCTTTTTTGCATAACTATTCCGACAAAACGTCTTAGCACTCCCGTCTCAATTGAGTCAACCGGATTGCCGCACACCAGTACTTCGCCTTCACTTGCCTTATAAAATGCCGGTATCAGGTTGGCAACAGTGGTTTTACCGGCGCCGGTTCCTCCTATTATTCCGAAAGTCTCACCCCTTTTTACGGTAAATGAGATATTACTCACAGCATCATCCGCGCCTTCGTGATACTTTAAGGAAACATTTCTGAATTCCACCACAGGTTCATCATTTATATTAAGCGATAATACCGGGTTTTCTGCTTCACTATCCGTCCTGATCCCAAATATTTCATTTACCCTTTCACCGGAGGCAAATGCCTTATTAAGTGTCACTATCAGATTGGCAAATTTGATCAGTTCCAGCAGTATCTGCGACATATAGTTATACAGTGCCACGATCTGTCCGGTAGATAGGATTCCTGCGTCTATTTGTATCTTACCCACTCTGATAAGAAGTACTATTGCCAAATTGACTATTACATATGTCATCGGATTGAGAAGTCCGGAGACCTTCCCTGCAAGCTTTTGAATGTGTGTAAGGTCCGCATTGGTATGTGTAAAAGCGGCAATCTGATCTTCTTCAAGCGTGAATGCCCTTACCACACGCGCACCCGAAAGGTTCTCTCTGACAAGACACAACACATCATCAAGCCTCTTCTGCGCCCGGGTCAGAAGCGGGATATTTGTCTTCATTATTACATAGACCGTAACGGCAAGAGACGCTATAACAAGTACAAATATAAGGGCCGACTTGAAATCTATTGTAAAAGCCATGATCATGGCCCCGGCAACAATAAAAGGTGATCTTAAAAACAGACGAAGGAACATGTTGACGCCGTTTTGCAATATGTTAACGTCCGATGTCATCCTCGTTATCATTGTCGATGTTCCGACATTATCTATTTCGGAAAATCCAAATGACAAAATATGCGCAAAAAGGTCATGCCTTAATCTCATGGAGAATCCGGTGGCAGCTTTTGCGGCAAAATACTGTGCTATGCAGGAAACACACAGCCCTATTACGGCAAGTGCCACAAGGACAGCAAAGGAGCGTACTATATTTGCCGCCGCATTCTCCCTGATACCTTTATCTATCATTTGGGCTATCACAAGAGGAACTGTCAGTTCAAACAGTGCTTCAAGCATCTTAAACAGCGGTGCAAGTATACATTCTTTTTTGTAGTTTCCCAGATATTTTAAAAGATTCTTCATATATTTGTGCCTTGTAGCGTCTACATACAAAAAGAACCCGGTTTGATCCGAATCCTTTTTGCATGTATATAACAGATAGTATTACATTACTTTTTCTGTGCGATAGCTGCCTGCGCTGCCGCAAGTCTTGCGATCGGTACTCTGAAAGGAGAACACGATACATAATCAAGACCGAGACTGTTACAGAACTCAACGGATGAAGGATCTCCGCCGTGCTCACCGCAAATTCCCACATGAAGTTTCGGGTTAACGGGTTTGCCAAGATCCATGGACATCTTCATAAGTTTGCCGACGCCGTCTCTGTCAAGCTTCGAGAACGGATCATTCTCAAATATCTTCGTATCATAGTAAGCATTTAAGAACTTACCGGCATCGTCTCTTGAGAAGCCGTATGTCATCTGGGTAAGGTCATTTGTTCCGAAGCAGAAGAAATCAGCGTTTGCTGCTATTTCATCGGCAGTAAGAGCAGCTCTGGGGATCTCGATCATTGTTCCGACTTCATATTCAAGCTTAAAGCCTGCAGCCTTGATCTCCTCGTCAGCTGTCTCAACAACTATTTTCTTGACGAAGTTAAACTCTTTCACATCACCTACAAGAGGGATCATGATCTCCGGTTTAACACTCCAGTTGGAATGCTTCTTGGAAACATTGATAGCCGCTCTGATAACCGCTTTTGTCTGCATCTTTGCTATCTCGGGATATGTAACCGCAAGACGGCATCCGCGGTGTCCCATCATAGGGTTAAATTCATGAAGCGAATTGATGATGGACTTGATATCTTCAACACTCTTCTTCTGAGTCTTGGCAAGCTTCTCTATATCAGCATCATCGGTAGGCACGAACTCATGAAGAGGCGGATCAAGGAATCTGATAGTAACCGGATATCCTTCAAGAGCCTCATACAGCTTTTCAAAATCTCCCTGCTGGTAGGGAAGTATCTTATCAAGAGCTTTTTCTCTCTCTTCTACAGAATCAGAACATATCATCTCACGGAATGCATCGATCCTGTCACCCTCAAAGAACATATGCTCTGTACGGCACAGTCCGATACCTTCCGCTCCAAGTTCTCTTGCTTTTCTGGCATCATGAGGAGTATCGGCATTTGTGCGCACCTTCATTGTGCGGTACTTATCGGCCCATGACATGATCCTTCCGAACTCACCTGCGATCGTTGCATCAACGGTAGCGATCTGTCCTTCATAAATATTACCTGTAGTTCCATCGATGGAGATATAATCGCCTTCCGTAAACTCCTTGCCCGCAAGGGTAAACTTCTTGTTAGCTTCATCCATAGCGATGTCTCCGCATCCGGACACACAACATTTACCCATTCCTCTTGCAACAACAGCCGCATGACTTGTCATACCGCCTCGTACTGTCAGGATACCCTGCGCGGCTTTCATACCTGTTATATCTTCGGGGGAAGTCTCAAGTCTTACAAGAACGACTTTTTCTCCCTTTGCATTCCACTCTTCCGCATCCTCGGCAGTAAATACTATCTTACCGCATGCTGCACCGGGTGAAGCTCCGAGACCTTTGCCGAGAGGCTTTAATGTCTTGAGAACGTTAACATCAAACTGCGGATGAAGAAGCGTATCAAGGTTTCTCGGATCGATCATGGCTACTGCCTCTTCTTCGGTCTTCATTCCTTCATCAACAAGATCGCATGCTATCTTAAGAGCAGCCTGGGCTGTTCTCTTACCGTTACGGCACTGAAGCATATAAAGCTTTCCGTTCTCAACCGTAAACTCCATATCCTGCATATCATGATAATGCTTCTCAAGTATCTTACAAACTTTGATAAACTGCTTATAAGCCTCCGGGAACTGCTTCTCCATTTCGTCTATCTTCATGGGAGTACGGATACCCGCAACTACATCCTCGCCCTGTGCGTTTACGAGGAACTCACCCATAAGCTTCTTCTCTCCGGTGGCCGGATCTCTTGTAAATGCAACACCTGTTCCGGAATTGTTATTAAGGTTACCGAATACCATAGGCATAACGGAAACCGCTGTTCCCCAGCTGTAAGGGATATCATTGTCACGACGGTAAACGTTTGCCCTCGGATTATCCCAGCTTCTGAACACGGCCTTAACCGCTTCCTTGAGCTGTATTATAGGATCCGTAGGGAAATCCTCATCAAGTTCCTTCTTGTATTCGCTCTTAAACTGTTCGGCAAGCGCCTTCAGATCTTCTGCTGTAAGGTCAACGTCAAACTCTACGCCTTTCTTCTTCTTCATGGCATCAATGAGCTCTTCGAAGTGCTTCTTACCGACTCCCATAACTACGTCAGAGAACATCTGGATGAATCGCCTGTATGAATCATAAACGAATCTTTCAAACTTAGGGTCAGGATTGGCTTTGATCATGGCCTCGACAACTTCTTCGTTCATTCCGAGGTTAAGAATAGTATCCATCATACCGGGCATTGAAGCACGTGCACCCGAGCGTACTGATACAAGCAGCGGCTTTTCCGGATCCCCGAAATACTTGTCATTGATCATTTCGATACGTCCGACAAATTCCATTATCTGCCCCATGATCTCGTCATTAATCTGTCTGCCGTCCTCATAGTACTGGGTACATGCATCCGTAGTAACCGTAAAGCCCTGGGGAACAGGAAGACCTATATTGGTCATTTCAGCAAGATTGGCACCTTTCCCTCCGAGCAGATTACGCATTTCGGCGTTACCTTCGGTAAACAGATAAACCCATTTTCTCTTACGTAAATTCATTCTCTTTCCTCCTAGAATAATGCTGGAGCTACGCCCCGCTTATAGCAAAAAATATATCACATTTTCATCAAAATGTGAACTTATCGGCAAAATAAGCATCAAGATCTTCTATCTTCACTCTTTCCTGCTCCATGCTGTCACGATCCCTTACTGTAACCGCTCCGTCTTCTTCGGACTCAAAATCATATGTAACGCAGAAAGGAGTTCCGATCTCGTCCTGTCTTCTGTATCTCTTTCCGATGTTTCCCCTGTCATCAAACTCACAGTTATACTTTTTGGAAAGTGTTGCGTAGATCTTCTCGGCTCCTTCGTTGAGTTTCTTGGAAAGCGGAAGGATACCGATCTTGACAGGGGCTATTGCCGGATGAAAATGAAGAACGGTACGCATATCCGGTTTATCCTCTGTACCGATGTTTTCCTCATCATATGCTTCACACAAAAAAGCTAACGTTACACGGTCGGCACCAAGAGAGGGCTCCACAACATACGGAATATATTTCTCGTTGGTTTCGTCATCAAAGTATTCCATTGATTCACCCGATGTATTCTGATGCCGTGTAAGGTCATAATCGGTTCTTGATGCAATGCCCCACAGCTCTCCCCAGTCTGTAAAGGGAAATGCATATTCGATATCCGTTGTATGATCACTGTAAAATGACAGTTCTTCAGGATCATGGTCCCTAAGTCTTAAATGTTCTTTATCTATACCGAGAGCAAGGAGCCAGTCATAGCAATACTTCCTCCAGTATTCAAACCATTCTGTCTGTGTTCCTGGCTTGCAGAAGAATTCCAGCTCCATCTGTTCAAACTCTCTGGTCCTGAATGTAAAGTTACCCGGTGTTATCTCATTTCTGAAGCTCTTTCCTACCTGACAGATACCGAAAGGAACCTTCTTACGTGATGTGCGCTGAACGTTTTTGAAGTTCACAAATATTCCCTGTGCTGTCTCGGGGCGCAGATATACGGTATCTTTCGCATCCTCGGTAACTCCCTGGAAAGTTTTGAACATAAGGTTAAACTCCCTTATGCCAGTAAAATCATGCTTTCCGCATGATGGGCAGGGAACATTATTGTCTTTTATAAACTCCTCCATCTTTTCATGTGACCAGCCGTCAACTGTACTGTCAAGCTTGATTTCGTGCTGGGCAGCATAGTTTTCTATAAGCTGGTCGGCACGAAACCTCTCGTGACAAGCCTTGCAATCCATAAGAGGGTCTGAAAAACCGCCCAAATGTCCTGATGCAACCCAAGTCTGAGGATTCATAAGAATAGCACAGTCAACGCCGACATTGTAAGGATTCTCCTGTACAAACTTCTGCCACCACGCGTGTTTAACGTTGTTTTTAAGTTCAACTCCAAGATTTCCGTAGTCCCACGTATTAGCCAGTCCTCCGTATATCTCGGATCCCGGATATACAAATCCTCTGGACTTGGCAAGAGCTACTATCTTATCCATTGTTTTTTCCATTTTTATGACTCCTTTACATTTTTACTTAAGTATAATATATGCAAGACCGTCCGACTCGCTTAAAACCCTCGCTTCATTATCGCCCAACACATCAACATTCGCTGAAACATAAGCAATATCATCAAATGTTCTGACTCTGACATGTTCACTCAGAATTACGATGCTTTTGTCGGAAAGTCCCATGATCTGTACTTTTTCTATCTTGTCCCCGTTTTCTACGCCTTTAAGTGTCACATCCATAGTGTAGCCATTATCGTACGCGTCTTTAACAGTCCCGACAAAAAGTCTCTCACCCGTAAAGTTTTCGTAATCCGACGGACCGGTAAAATCAAGATCAACGGTTAAAAGTGTCCCGTTGAGTTCTACTTTTTTGAGCCGTATCTCTTCTCCCCCGATGTTTTCGTTGTACTGCGAAACAGAGGATTCTAATTCACTTTTCAGTTCATCAAGGTTGTAATAATCTTTGTCGAAGTTCTCGATGATCCTCTCAGAGATCCTGCCCTTTTTGGCCACGACTATTGTCGATTCGGCATAGTCGCCTTCCGCCTCCGCGCAGGCACTCAGGCACACAAGAACCGCTGTCATTATTACAATGATTCTTTTTCTCATGACAGATTCCATATTTCCAGACTCTTAAACTTCCTGTCAATACATTTATCCATATATTTCGAGCTAAGCTCCTCCAACTCCAGCAATACACTGTCGCTTACTGCAAACGTATACAGTTTTTCAACAGGAGTATCCACTATAAACCCAACCGTGTATGCTGCGGATTCACTCAAATTGCTTTCGGCCGGAATTCCCGGAAACTCACCGTTTACCGCGATCGCTTTTATCTCGTAGATCACCTTTACCAGGCGGTTATCAAGCGAAGGATGACAAACAGCTTTAACGGACTGGTACAGGAGTTTTAGCATCTCTACTTCATCGTTATTCTCCCTCGTATAATAGTCCGCAAACTCTAGAAAATACATTCCGAGGCATGCCCCGGAAAAATCGGCACGAAGTTCTTCAAAATAATTTGAGATGGAAGCTTCAACAAGGTTATAAGCACTTCTGCCCTCAAACATCTTAAAAGAGCCGAAACAAAACTGGTCGGTTGCCGCAAGAAGTCTTGATCCCTGCCTTCTTGCCCCCTTGGCGAACGCCGTTATCTTCCCTCTTTCTTTCGTAAGAAGTACGACTCTTCGGTCATAATCATTGACCGGAGTACTTGCAAGAACCATTCCGGTTAATATGACCGGACCCGGATTATAATTAGCCATCTCCTAATTCTTTCCTGTCATATCCGAAATTTTTGAGCAAAATATCGGAATCGCGCCAGTCTTTTCTAACTTTGGTCCAAAGCTTAAGATTGACCTTGCTTTCAAGAAGTTCTTCCGCCTCATATCTTGCCGCACTTCCGATCTTCTTGATCATTGCCCCGCCTTTGCCTATGATGATTCCCTTATGAGATTCCTTTTCACATATTATAGTAGCATCGATATTAACGATATCTGATGAAAAATCCATTGTCTCAACGGTAACGGCTATCCCGTGGGGAATCTCATCATTTAAGCACTTAAGTGCCTTCTCCCGGACAATTTCGGCTACTATTTGTCGAACCGGCTGATCAGTTACGGTATCTTCATCATAAAACGGCACGCCTTCCGGCATATATTTAAATATCTGGTCTATTAGAGTATCAACATTATCTCCGGTAAGTGCCGAAACCGGAACGACCTCATCGAAATTGCACAACCTGCTGTATGAATCTATTATGGCAAACAGTTCATCCTTTTTTTTCTTATCGATCTTGTTCACGACAAGAATAACCGGAACACTTATTTGTGACAGTCCCTCTGCGATCGCTTTGTCGGAAGGTCCGATATACTCATCCGCTTCAACCAGATAAAGCACAAGATCAACTTCGGATATTGTCCGCTTCGCAACCTTAACCATGTATTCACCAAGCTTGTTCTTTGCTTTATGAATACCCGGAGTATCGAGAAACACTATCTGGCCCCGTTCCTCGGTATAAACTGTCTGTATCCGGTTTCTGGTAGTTTGCGGTTTGTCGGATGTTATAGCTATCTTCTGACCGATTATACGATTGGTAAGTGTAGACTTTCCGACATTCGGTCTGCCGATAACAGCAACAAATCCGGCCCTCATGCCGACACCTTCCATTATTTCTTTTCTCCGGAAGTGTCGGTCTGTGTGTTTGCGGCGGTATTTTGCGCAGTGTCCTTTACCGCAGTATTCACCGTTGCAACTCTTTTGGATGAACTCTTTTTGTTCATTTTTTTCACAAGTGCGATGATAGCTTTAACAATTCCGAATACTATTATGAATACAACAAAGAGAATAATAAGTATCACGAGAAGTGTAGGCAGGAATGCTATGAAACCGATAACAAAATCCTGTATTGTCTCCCATGCATTCTCACAACTGTCCAAAAACTCCTCGGCAAGTCTTTGTCCGAAAGACTTCTCCTCAACGGGATCGGGCGAATACTCCTTGACCTCACGAACATCCAGATAAACGGTCGAATACTGAACCTGATTACTCATCATGCGAAGTCTTGACTCGTAGCTTTCGATCTCATACCTTACCTCGGTAAGCCTGTTCTCAAGTTCTATGATGTTCTCAAGTGTATCGGCCTGCTCAAGCAGTTCATTAAGTCTTGTCTGTTCAATCTTGAGGGACTCTTTGTGAGCTTCAACATCGGCATACTGGAGTGTTACGTCCTCCACAGACTCATTCTTATTTGTGATATTGGATGCTTTCTCAACTCCCGTAACAAAACTGTCAAGCTTGTCTGCGGGTATCCTTGCAACAATGTTGGCATACCGTTCGGAATATGAATCGTACGAATTGCCGCTCACATTCGTGCTTTCGGCATATCCACCGAGACTTTCGATCCTGTCCTTAATATTGTCTATAAACTTATCAAATTCTCTGGTCTCCGCAGACATATTAACAGTCTTGATAAGCTTTCTGTTTGAACTCCTCATGATCTCGGAGTCACTCACACTTTCTCCGCCGGAAGAGCCCTCAGCTTCTGTCGGCTCCTCTACATCCGCTTCTGCAGCCTC
Organism: Lachnospiraceae bacterium UBA3762; assembly: GCA_002371615.1. GTDB lineage: Bacteria > Bacillota > Clostridia > Lachnospirales > Lachnospiraceae > UBA2868. The sequence continues at coordinate 41,333 of DFGA01000050.1, forward strand.
GTAATCGTAATCATACAGATCATCCGAATAGTCATAGGATGCTTCTTCGGCGGCAGCAACAGGTGCCGCTTCGGATTTGGCGTTATACGAACCATCTGATGCAGCAGATCCGCCACAGCCCGCAAGAATGGCAGCTGCTGTAACAGAACAGATTGTAAGTGTAAGTTTTCTCTTTTTCATGATCTTCCTCCCTAAAATAACCCTGATATGTTACTGCCTGAACAAAGGCTGAATGCTTGTAAAGAGATCTTTTTCTTTCTCTATTTCTTCCTCACCGCCAAGCACACATATGCACTCATCCTGTCTGCCGGCTTCTATATATTTATAGAGTTTTGCAATATCACTGCCCCTGCAGCCAAGTATCTCGTCTCTTTCTTTCTGTACATTTTCAAAGGTATCTTTGCACAGGAAGGCTTCCCGGCTCCTGCTCCCTTTTGCACTCGGGGAAAGCGGAAAATCAATGTCCGATACGGTTCCGATTATATATTTTGTCATATCCCGCTCACCGGCTTTGAAATCTTTGAGATAAGATGATGCACCCTCAAAAACCTCAAGTGTCCTTCGAAGATTGGGATCACGGTATGAAGCAAAGGTTACTTTGCCGCTTCTTGAATATCCAGAAAAGCACCCGTAAGCTCCTCCTACAACTCTTACCTGATTCCACAGATAGTCGTAACCCATGATGACCCTTAAAACTTTCAGAGCACCGTTGTACTTAAGTTCCTCATTCCTGTATGTCCCGGCCTTGGCAACATACTGGACTTTCGCACTTGTTTTGTATCCTTCGGCAAACTTCTTCTTTTCAAATTCTATGGAGCAGATCTCATTATTCACATCCGGTGCCGCTGTGATAAAGGCTGCCACCTGAGTGTTAAACACGTCACGCTGAGAATCCTCTGCCGTATAGTCAAATACTCTTAAATTCTCTCTTGTAAATATAAGCGCTGCTGTTTTTTGAAGATTGCTCTTCAGTTCATCGAACCTGTTGTCAAAGTCCGACTCAATATCCTCGATCAGCCTGTAAAAATCAATTCCCCCCATTTTCTCGCTGATCATTTCCTGCTTTGATATTCCAGAAAGAGCCCTGTGCATCGCAACAGCATGTCCGCTGCTCATCATTGTGGCGGAAAGCCTTGATTTTAGCATACAGATAAGATCATACATACGCTTCCTGTCGGAAAAATCCGATGTGTAGATAATCTCTTTGATGATGTCAAAGGCAAATGGAAGCTTATTGTAGAATATTTTTGCCTTCATTTCGAAATAATGCAGGAACTTATCCGGATCGTTTACATCGGTATACATACCGGTTCCGGCCGAAACCCCTCCGGTATTAAGGAATATCTCGTTTGCAAGATCCGCATAACTGTAATGCTCTGTATTAACAAGTCCGAGAACGGCTTTTAATATTCCGGCATAGGGAAGCATCTCTGAAGGCACCTTGTCAAGGTCGAATGCGATATACAGGTATCCGATGCCATTGGTAAATACATTATGGTACAGAACGTCACAGCCATCTATATTACTTTTTTCGTTAACAAAATCCTCTGCCTCTTTTTTAATGTCCGATATTTTCAAAAGAGGAATACATTTAAGGATTTCTTCCGAATCCTCTTCTTCCTGATAAGCATGAAGCGCTTTTGTATCCTCACAGAGTCTCTTCACTTCATCCGCATTCATACCATCTTTGAGGGAGCGCATTTTTGCTTCAAGCTCCTTGTCCTTTTGGGCTGTAAGCCCTTTTATCGGAATCAGGCTTACGGAAGATGCGTGCTTATTGTCAAGCAGATACTCTTTCACGAGATCTTCATAATAGCCGGTCTCGATCTGCTGTCTTAAATATGCATATGTATCGAGCGCTTCAATATGTACAAAGGGCAATGAATCATCGTACAGCCATGAGTCAAGGGCGGTAAGCCCGTACATAAGTCCCTTCGGATAATGACCGAAGTCAGCCTCACGGAACCTGAACTCATTAAGATTAAGCCCCGCAAGCAATGCTTTTTTATCAAACCCGTTTTTGACCACATCAGAGAGAACCGTTCTGATAATCTCCAAAAACTTCTCTTTATTCTGAATGTCCGAGTTCTTGATTATTATCGAAAAATACGGCTGGTATACACCGTTTTCAAATGTTGACTGGACATCCTTACATATTCCCGAATCCAAAAGTGCCTGCTTGAGCACCGCTCCCGGAGATGATAAAAGGGCGTATTCAAGTATCTGAAAAGCAATATAGAGTTTGGGATCGAGGCTCGTTGACAATACTGCATTGTACGAAAGATAAGTGTTCTGCTCTTCGCTTTCATCATACGTTATCGGATATTCTTTTACAACATCGCTTATCTTATCGAATGTCTTCTGAAGACGGACCGCAGAATCAATTTCAAGCCTGTCATACGAAGACAGGTACTCTTTGTCTATATAATCAAGTCTTTCTTCAAAATCCATATCCCCGTACAGATAAATATAACTGTTGGACGGATGGTAATATCTTCTGTGAAAATCAAGAAACTGTTCATACGTAAGAGACGGTATCACGTCAGGATCACCGCCGGACTCAACACCGTAACATGTATCCGGAAAAAGAGAATCAAAAATCGCACGGGAAAGCATGTCATCCGGCGATGAGAATGCACCTTTCATTTCGGAATAGACCACACCGTTTATCGTTATAGGACCGTTTTCATCCTCTAACTCGTAATGCCAGCCTTCCTGCTTGAATATCTGCTGCCTTTCGTAAATATTCGGGTGAAAAACCGCATCAAGATAAACATCGCAGAGGTTCTTGAAATCCTGGTCGTTGCAGCTTGCAACCGGATAAACGGTCTTGTCGGGATAAGTCATTGCATTAAGAAACGTATTGAGAGAGCCCTTAGCGAGTTCCACAAAGGGATCCTTTGCCGGATACTTTTTGGATCCGCACAAAACCGAGTGTTCGATTATATGCGGTACTCCCGTAGAATCTTCGGGAGGTGTTCGGAATCCCACATAGAAAACCTTGTTGTCATCGTCGTTTTCTATGCACACTACTCTTGCTCCTGTCTTTTTGTGTTTGAGGAGATATCCCTTTGAATTGATATCCGAAAGATCTTCGGTTGAAATAAGTTCATATGCGTTGATGTTTAAAGAATTCATAAAAAATATATGCTCCTATCTACATTACATGTTTATGCGTAAAAAGATGTTCGTTGCAGTACTCATAATTTCCGTTACACTTTGAACAGAAACGAAACTCCAGATTATCCCCGTCCCTTTCGGTTCTGCCGCATATGGCACATTTATGTTTGGTGATCGCACTGCTTTGAGAACCGTTTGAGGATCTGTTGTTATATCCGGAATGCGCCGTAGCCTCCCTGTATGCCTTCCTTCTGTACATTTCCCTGAAGGACACATTCCTGTAATTACGGGTACAAAGGAAGAATACAATGAAATTGAGCAGGCTCATTACGATTGCAATCCTTCCCGCCATACCGCTTGTAATAAACTGGTACGCAAGTATGGCCGCATCAATATATGCCATCCACTTCATCTTGACCGGGATAACAAAGAACAGAAGTACCTGAACGTCCGGATATGTGGCGGCAAACGCCAGAAAGATCGAAAGATTAATGTAATACGTGGAAAATCCCGAGCTGACAAGATATCCCGCCGTAATCGAATCAAGTCCGTTAGCGGTGCTGATCACGTACAGAACTACTGCTCCGAGTACGGTAAATATGATCCCCGAGAAAATATAGATGTTATATCTGAATGCTCCCCAGGTCCTCTCAAGGGCATTTCCTATCTGATAATAGAAATAGAGCATAATAATCGTGAATATATCAATACTGCTCGGCGGAACAAGAATCCACGTTATTATCCTCCACACCTGTCCTCGTGCTATATAATATGGATTCAGGCTGATAAACTCTACAGAACCCGTAAGGACAAGAATATATCCGATGATATATGCTATGATAATATACAGCGAAAGATTTGTTATCGCATACTTACCGAATTTTCTCTCAAGAGTGTTAAGAAATTTATCCATATTCTCCTCGAATTCATCACACAATCCATAGAATTATATCACGTTCAGGTTGAAAAGAAAATCCAAAACCCGTATAATATCTAAATATTTCATATAATAATAAGGAAATAACCGATATGCAAAACAATCACTATTCACTTGGTATAGATATAGGGTCCACTACCGTTAAGATAGCAATTCTCGATTCCGAAAATAAGCTCCTGTTTTCAGACTACAAAAGACACTTTGCAGATATACAGAATACACTGCAATCCCTTCTTAATGCGGCCCGGGAAGAACTCGGAAGTATTAGACTTCATCCGATAATCACCGGCAGCGGCGGACTGACTCTAGCAAATCACATGAAAATTCCGTTTGTCCAGGAGGTTATATGTGTATCAACCGCACTGTCAAAAATCGCTCCCCTTACGGATGTAGCTATAGAACTGGGCGGTGAAGACGCCAAGATAATATACTTCGAGGACGGAAACATCGAGCAGCGCATGAACGGTATATGTGCCGGAGGAACGGGTTCGTTTATCGACCAGATGGCTTCACTTCTGATGACTGATTCATCCGGACTTAACGAATATGCAAAGGGTTATCACAGCCTCTACACTATTGCAGCAAGATGCGGAGTATTCGCCAAGTCTGACATTCAGCCTCTTATTAATGACGGTGCCACAAAAGAAGACCTTGCCGCCTCGATCTTTCAGGCTGTTGTTAACCAGACTATTTCAGGCCTTGCATGCGGCAAGCCCATAAGGGGTCATGTTGCATTTTTAGGCGGTCCTCTTCACTTCCTGTCCGAACTGACAAACGCTTTTATCAGAACACTTGAACTTGACGAGGAGCATACGTTTATTCCCGAGAATTCCCACCTGTTTGCGGCAATGGGCGCCGCCTTTAACAGCAGGGATAATTCCTTTGTCGAAATAGACGATCTGATATCACTGCTTGACGGCAAGATCAAGATGGAATTTGAAGTTGCCCGCATGGAGCCTCTTTTCCAAAACGAAAGTGAATATAATGATTTTGTTGCAAGGCATTCTAAAGCCAAAGTTACAACAAAACCGCTGTCGGAATACCACGACGTATGTTTTCTCGGCATAGATGCGGGTTCAACCACGACAAAAGCCGCACTTATCGATAAAGACGGAAATCTGCTGTATTCTTTTTACGACAACAATAACGGAAGCCCTCTTGCAACATCGATAAGGGCTGTCAAAGACATATATTCAAAACTCCCCTCTGATGCAACGATCGCACACAGTTGTTCCACAGGCTACGGTGAGGCTCTTATCAAAGCCGCTCTCATGCTTGATGAAGGTGAAGTTGAAACGATATCACACTACTATGCCGCTGCATTTTTCGAACCGGATGTCGACTGTATTCTCGATATCGGCGGGCAGGATATGAAATGTATCCGTATCAAAAATCACGCCGTTGACAACGTGCTTCTTAATGAAGCCTGCTCAAGCGGCTGCGGATCTTTCATCGAGACATTTGCAAGAAGCCTTGACTATTCCGTTTCGGATTTTGCCAAAGCAGCACTCTTCGCCAAGCATCCGATAGACCTCGGAACAAGATGTACCGTATTCATGAATTCCAAAGTAAAACAGGCGCAGAAAGAGGGCGCCGATGTTTCGGATATATCCGCCGGACTGGCGTATTCCGTAATTAAAAATGCTCTGTTTAAAGTAATAAAAGTCTCCGACGCAAAATCTCTCGGGAAAAAGATCGTAGTCCAGGGGGGAACATTCTATAACGATGCAGTACTAAGATCCCTTGAAAAGATCTCGAATGTTGAAGTCATACGTCCCGATATTGCCGGAATAATGGGTGCGTTCGGAGCGGCTCTTATCGCACGGGAACGCTACGAAGACAGCCAAAGCACCACCATGCTCTCATTGGAAAAGTTAAATGCATTCACTTTTGAGACATCAATGGCAAAGTGTAAAGGCTGTACAAACAGCTGCAGACTTACGATCAACAAGTTCCCCGGCGGCAGACAGTTCATATCCGGAAACAGATGTGAGCGTGGTATCGGAAAAGTCAAGAACGAAGAAAATCTTCCCAACCTATATGAGTATAAACTTCACAGATTGTTTGACTACGAACCTCTTCCCGAATCTGAAGCAACGCGTGGCATTATCGGAATTCCCCGTGTTCTTAACATGTATGAAAACTATCCGTTCTGGTTCACATTCCTGACAAAGCTCGGATACTCCGTAGTCCTGTCTCCCATAAGTTCACACAAGATCTATGAACTAGGGATCGAATCGATACCGAGCGAATCGGAATGTTATCCGGCCAAACTTGCACACGGTCATATCATGTGGCTCATTAAAAAAGGAGTTCCACTGATCTTCTACCCGAGCGTTTTCTATGAGAGGAACGAATTTCCGAAGGCAAGCAACCACTATAACTGTCCCATCGTTACCTCTTACAGTGAAAACATCAAGAATAACGTTGAAGAAATATGCCGTGGTGAAGTCAGATTTCACAATCCGTTCCTTGCATTCTCAACATTTGAGATAGCTGCAAAGGGACTGATCGCCGCGTTTCCCGACATTCCTGCCGATGAAGTTTACTATGCGGCAAAAGCCGGCTGGGAAGAACTTGATAATGCAAGATGCGATATTCAAAACAAAGGTGAGGAGGTCCTCAAGTTCCTGAAAGATACAGGCAGAAGCGGCATCGTTCTTGCCGGACGTCCTTATCATATCGACCCCGAGATCAACCACGGGATACCGGAGATGATCAATTCATACGGACTGGCTGTTCTTACCGAGGATTCAATATCTCACCTTGCCGAGGTCGAACGTCCCACAATAGTTTCGGATCAGTGGATGTATCACTCAAGACTGTATGCTGCGGCAACATATGTAAAAACCCGTGATGATATTGAACTTGTGCAGCTTAATTCATTCGGATGCGGTCTTGATGCGGTAACTACCGATCAGGTCAATGATATATTAAGTTCGGGCGATAAGATATATACCTGCCTCAAGATCGATGAAGTTAACAACCTTGGGGCCGCAAGGATCAGGATACGTTCCCTTCTGGCCGCCATCAAGATCAGGCGCCGCAAAAAGGAAACAAGAAATATCCATTCATCCGCATACAATCGCGTATTGTATACGCGGCAGATGTATGAAGACAAATATACTATCCTTTGTCCCCAGATGTCTCCGATACACTTTGATCTTCTGCAGAGTGCATTTACCGCGGAAGGCTATAATCTGATTGTGCTTAACAACTCAAACAGAGCTGCCATTGACATGGGTCTTCAGTTTGTCAACAACGATGCGTGCTATCCGTCACTTATCGTTGTCGGTCAGATCATGGATGCGATCCTGTCCGGTAAGTATGACACGGATCATCTTGCTGTTATTATGAGCCAGACCGGCGGCGGATGCCGTGCAACCAATTATATCGGATTTATACGCAGAGCTCTTGCGAAGGCCGGTTACTCTCATATACCGGTAATCTCGCTTAATCTTTCAAAGCTCGAATCCAATCCGGGATTTAAGATCACGCCGAAGTTCCTGCTTCGCGGAATATGTGCGGCAGCCATCGGAGATATATTCATGAGGTGTCTGTACAGAATGAGGCCTTATGAACTCGTTCCCGGCTCTGCTGATGTACTTCACGCAAAATGGGTTAAGCCCTGTTGTGATTTCGTTAGTTCGGATCATATATCAATACCGACTTTCTACAGATTGTGCAAACAGATCGTCAGGGATTTTGACGCTCTTCCCATAGACGAGAATATCCGAAAGCCCCGTGTAGGTGTAGTAGGAGAGATACTCGTCAAGTTCTCTCCTACTGCGAACAATGAACTTGTCAACCTTCTCGAGAGCGAGGGCGCAGAGGCGGTAATGCCCGATCTTCTTGATTTTCTGCAGTATTGCTTTTATAACCAGAAATACAAGGCGGATCACCTTGGTACAAAGATGAGTACGGCAGCTATTGCATCGGTGGGAATATGGGCGATAGAGCGAGTTAGAGGCGCCTCGGTAAAAGCACTTAGGGAAAGCAGGCACTTTGTTCCCCCTGTTCATATCAAAACACTTGCCGAGTATGCCAAATCCATCGTCGATATAGGAAATCAGACCGGCGAAGGCTGGTTTCTGACAGGAGAAATGATGGAACTTATCCATAATGATGTTCTCAATATAGTTTGCACACAGCCTTTCGGATGTCTGCCAAATCATGTTGTCGGCAAGGGAGTCATCAAAGCAATCAGACGTGAATACAAAAAGGCAAATATTGTGGCGATAGATTATGATCCCGGAGCCAGTGAAGTTAATCAGCTCAACAGAATAAAACTGATGTTATCAACAGCTTTCAAAAACCTGGAATAAAATAATGCGATCACCTTATGGTGATCGCATCTCTTACTCCGGTCCTGAGTTTATTAAACAACTGTCCCACCCTGTCATCATCCTCAAACCAAATAGCTTCCTCAAGTTCTGATGACAAATCCGATATATCGCTTAAACCCAGACGTTTACTGATCTTTTCAATTCCCTTGACACAATATGAAAGCATCTCCGTTTTGTGGGACAAATATACTTTTTCCGCATCATCTATAAGAATGTTCAGTTCATTATAACGGGCAGAAAACATATTGTCTTTTGACCCGGATTCGTCTCCCTCTTCTTCAAGTCTTACCCACAGCCATCTGGTAAGGACTGAATTGAGTGTTCTTCTCGATACCGGTTTCTCAAGATAATCATTAAACCCTGCTTCCAAAAATCCCTTGAACACCTCATTAATATCCGCAGTTGTAGTAAATACGATCGGAACCTGCCTGTAGTATTCTCCTCCGTTGTTTCTGATACGCAGGACAATATCAGCTCCGCTTCCGTTCTCCATCTCATAAGAAATGAAAATAATGTCAAAAATATGATTGTTGATCTGTTCGATCGCATCTCTCCCGCTTACCGCCCTGGTGACCTTAACTTCATAAGGTTTTAGTATGCGCTGGAATACGTTAAGGAAAAGAATATCGTCATCTATGATAAGAACGCGGGCGTCTTTTGTGATCCTGACGGCATTCTTGATCATCTCCTCACCGTTTTCCTCATTTATATCACTAATGAGATTGTCGGCTTTTTCAAACTCCTCCATGTTGTATACATAAACTATTGTTGCTAGGATGTCCCCAAACTTGTCGAGTTTGTGATTGATTATCATATTCACATGACGCTCGTTTACGGGATAATCGGCACTAAGCCCGAATGCATTCTCATCTCTTTCCTGATATATCTGTGCATAAGCACTTGCGGAAATTTTAAATACGTCATTGAGTTTACGGCCGATGTATTCGTCGCCGAAAAGCCGTGAGAGGACCTCGGCTCTTTTGTTCTGATATACGATCTTTAACTGGCTGTCAAGTATAAACACGACATCCGTTCTTCCGCTGTCAAATTCTCTTTCATAATGTGCCGGAGTTATTGTGATCGAATCGTGATAAACAAGCAGATTTCTCAAAATGATGGCTGATATAAGACTAAAAAGTATAACTATAGGTATATAAGGAAGATCATAAACGATTATAAACTGCTCGGCTATAAAACCCGCAGCCGAAAATACGTACACGAGCAGGAGAAGGAACAGATCATGTTTTTCACTCCTGCGGTATACAGCAGCACCTTTATATACAATAAACGTAATCAGAATAACAACATAGAAAATGCAATAAACAAAATACAATGCCTGATGCCATGGAGCCAAAGGTTTAAAATATACGCCGAAAACTCCTTTTTCAAGTTTTCCTCCCTGCATGATCGTATCAACAAAAAACATTGCGACCGCCGCATAGGATACAACGGAAATAAAACCCGAAATATACTTTTTGTCGACCTCAACCATATCCTCGGTAAGCAGAATGGTTTCTCCCATAACAAGTACTTTAAGGAATCTTTCAATAGCATACAAAACAAATCCGGCCGGATGGGGATGGATGATATCAAGCAAAAGGGCAACAACGGATAATGCCGCGATCGAAAAAGTCAGAACCATATACCTGATCCTGCTTTTGTCCGATATTGCCACGGAAGAATATGCATAATACTGTGAAACTGCCACAAGCCCGGCAATTGCCACCAGACTCATTGCAAATACCTCTTCCATTTTCTACCTCCAGGAAAAAATCTCACTTATCTTCTCAACACTCTCTTCCATCTTATCCGTTAATTTAACATCCGGGTTAAACGGAAGAAGGAATCTCCACTTCTTTTTGATACCATCGGTATCTCTGCGTATTTCCTCTTTGAGTGCCTCGTATTTGACGACTATTTCATTCTCTACGGCAAATCTTCTGACTTTCCCAACAACATTAAAGGAATAACAAAGGTCTATCACCAGTATACCGTAAAACATCCCGACTACAAAAGTAAATGCAATATTGTCCGCAAACCATTTAACAAGCCTGACCACATACTGCTGGATAAAAAAGTAGTACACTGCAGCAAGAACGGTCCAGATAAGTGAAAACTTAAGACAGATTATGCCTCCGATGTTAAACCTTTCATTGGAATAATCCCACAGCTTGACCTTTAACCCCTTTATAAAAACAAGACCGGCAACGAATTCTATAACCGTCATCACAACCCCCATTGCCAGTATCGCTGCCGTTATTTCTTCCGCTTCAAGCCTTACTGTAATATCCCGTCCGACAAAAGGAAGAAGCGACATAATAAACAGAGCCACAAGTCCGAATCCGTACAGCGGAAGGCACGGACCGGTCAGAAAGCCTGGATTGATCCATTTTCTCTGAGGATTCGCAGTCGAAATAAATCTTCTGAAAAACAGTTCCAGAACCCATCCGAACATACTTCCGACCATAAAAAGGAAAGTTATAATAAGAAATCCGACTTCAAATTGCGTCATACCATTCATCTGTTATCCACCGCCCGAATCAGTCACTCTTCTCCATAAAACCTGTCAATAAGCTCTATGCATTCACTTAAGGGATCATATCTCATATCTATCCAATTGATATCTTTCCTCTTCCTGAACCATGTCATCTGTTCTTTGGCAAGATGTCTTATCTCCATGTACAGTTTATTGTAAAAGCTTTCGTAATCAGCAAATTCCCCACGCAGATACATCAGTATATATCTGTATTCAAGGCCAAGCTTATATAAGAATTCATCTGTTGCACCATTTTCCCTAAGCCTTGCCACCTCATCTATCATACCATCCGAAAGCCGTTTATCAAGTCTGATCTTGATCCTTTCGTAAAGCTCTTCCCGCTGCCATGTAACTCCGATAAGGAGGCACTCATACCTCGGGTTATTGGGAGTCTCCTTAAGTTCTCCCGCAAGCGCCTTCTCCGCAGCCCTCTCAAGCCTTCTTTTGTTATAAACGTCGAGTTTATCAAGTGCTTTAGGGTCATGTGCCCTGATGATCTCAATAAGCTCGTCGGATGATTTTTGCTCAATAAGTTTCCGGATATTCATATCCGGAGCCGAGCCGGACAGCTCGTATCCGTCTACAACCGCATTTACGTACAGACCTGTTCCTCCGACGAGAAATGCCCTGTGACCGGCATACAGTGTTTCGTCTATCGCGTTGTACGCCATTTTCTGAAAATGCGAAAGTGAGAAAAAATCGTTTGGTTCGGCTACATCCAGAAGAAAATGCCTGACTCCCTTCATCTCTTCCGAAGTAACCTTTCCCGAACCAAGATCCAGTCCCTTATACACCTGCCTTGAATCGGCTGAAATGACCCACGCGTCATATTTGGTGGCAAGTTCTATGCCAAGTCCGCTCTTTCCCGATGCGTTGGTTCCGACTATACATACAAGCTTATTCATCAGCCAGTTTCCCTATGACTTCATCTATAGAGATGTTCAGCCGGCTTGCTATTTTTGATATATCGTCGTATTCAAATTTTCTTCTTGATACTCCGTATCCTTCCGATATTTTGACCCCGACCTTGCCGTAAGGCGAGTCAATTTCTTCGTTCCTTCGTATAAGCGTATATCTTTTGAATATGTTCTGTCTGACCCCAATAGTTGTTGTATATTTAAAAATAAGTGATACGAATTTGTCGATATCCGCCTCATGACACATAACCGTTATCATAACCCCGGGGCGTGATTTTTTCATTCCGATAGGCACGGTATATACATCCGCAGCCCCCTCTTCCATAAACTTTGCTGTTGCAAATCCTATTGTCTCCGGTGTCATGTCATCCACATTGCATGAAAGCTCAACGATCCTGTCATTTCCGCCTTCAGATGTACCGAGGACCGCTCTCACACAGTTTGCGGCAGCGAAATCTTTGGTCCCCATTCCGTAACCGATCTTTTCAGGTGTAATTTCCGGCATACGGGTAAACCCGTCAACAAAGAACTTAACAAGCGCCGCTCCGGTAGGAGTACACATCTCGCCTTCAATATCACCGGCATAGCATGGTATTCCGGTCAGAATTTCAGCCGTAGCTGGAGCCGGAACGGGCAAAATCCCGTGAGCACACCTTACTTTGCCAAAGCCCGTGCAAACCGGTGTTGCATATATCCTGTCAACATCAAGCATCTCAAGAAGCATGCATACTGCGGTAACATCAGCTACCGCATCCATTGCGCCGACTTCATGAAAATGAACCAGTTCAACACTTTTTCCGTGCACCCTGCTCTCAGCCCCGGCAATTATATTATATACACTTAAGGCATTCTTTTTAACGCTTTCGGAAACAGGCATGCTGGATATGATATGGCTGATCTCATGCATTCCGCTGTGTTCATGTTCGTGATGATGATCATGTTCGTGATGGTGATCATCCTCGTGATGGTGATCATGCTCATGGTCGTGGGCATGGGCATGGTCATGATTGCTCACGTCTGGTTCGTTTTCCACATGACCTGCAACACATACTGTCATGTGGGTACCGCATACCCCGCACTTACTGCTTTTTTGCGCAGTAACTTTCACACTGTCAAGTCCAAGGGAATTCATTTTATCAATAAACAGTTCTTTACCGTTTTCATCCAGAAGTTCATATAAAGCAGCCGTAAGCATATCGCCGGCTACACCCATTCCTAAATCTAAAAACAATGTCTTCATAGATTATTCCCACTTTCTGTCATATTAAAGATTCATCATTTATTGGGATGATTGATCATATTAGCAACATACCCGGCTCCGAACCCGTTATCTATGTTCACAACGGAAACACCGCTTGCACAGGAATTGAGCATGGCAAGAAGTGCCGTAAGTCCTTCAAAAGAAGCTCCGTATCCGACACTTGTCGGCACTGCAATAACAGGGCAGTCGGCAAGTCCGCCCACAACACTTGCAAGTGCACCTTCCATTCCGGCAATGGCTATAATCACGGTGGCACTCATTATATCATCAAGGTGCGCCAATAATCTGTGCAGACCTGATACGCCGACATCATAAAGCCTTACAACATCATTGCCGAGGAACTTGGCAGTGACTGCAGCCTCTTCAGCAACAGGTATATCACTTGTTCCCGCAGTCGCAACTATGATCTTTCCGATCCCATCGGGTTTATGCATCTGTCCGCATATTGCTATACGGGCATCCTCGTAATATTGTATGTTTTCTATATCGGATAATTCCGAATATGCTTCCCGGGAAAGCCGCGTAATCAGTATATTCTCCTGCCCGGACTTTCTCATTGATGCCACTATTCCCATTATCTGGGCAGCCGTCTTTCCTGCACCGTATATGACCTCGGCACTTCCCTGACGGAGCTTTCTGTGAGTATCAACCTTGGCAAAATCTATATCATCAAAAGGCATCTCTTTTAGTATAAGAGTTGCTTCCTCAACCGTCATCCTTTTGTCTCTCACATTTTCAAGGATCGTTCTGATATCACTGTTCATCTCTTGCTTTCAGATCAAATAGTACAGATCTGTACATACCTCCCAGCTTTTTTAGAATACTGCTCCTGTTTGTTACAAGCAGGGAAATCTGCTCACTCCTTATCTGGATGACGGCATCCTCTCCCCGTGTCCTTACACGAAAATCACTAAAGCCAAGCCTTCTCAAAAACTCTTCCGAGTCATCACATCTCCTGAGGAGCCTTTCATCTATCCTCTGTCCCGTCATTATTCTGGTGGCAAGACATGCGTAACTGGGTTTATCCCATGTAAAAAGGCCTTCCTCTTTTGAAAGTCTTCGGATATCCGCCTTCGACAGACCGCATATCCTTAACGGTGAAAGAACTTTCATCTCCGCAAGCGCCTTCATTCCGGGACGGTCACCTTCCTCATCCGATGCGTTAGTCCCGTCAAGCACACATGTGAAACCGTCGTTTAAGGCGTTCTTTATGATCCCGGAAAAAATAGTCTGCTTACAATAATAGCATCTGTTGTCGGGATTATTCGCAACTGTTTCATTGCTTAGAATATCAGCTTCTATTGTTTTCATTGTAACGCCAAGCGAAGCGGCCATCTTAACAGCATCGTCGTATTCAAACTGCGGCTGAAATACTGTTTTAACATAATATGCACATACTCTTTGGGCATACTTTGCTGCCTCGCAAAGAAGATATGCCGAATCCACCCCTCCGGAAAAGGCAATGGCTACTTCAGGGTATTCTTCAAAAAATGACGATAATTCCATAGACATCCCTATAAAAAATAAAGGCGGTTTCGCAAAAACAAAACCGCCTGTTAACGCTGTCAGTTGTTTTTGAGCAGGGTCTTTTTGATAACTCCTCTCGGATCTTTAATGAACAATATGGCAAGCCATATTACAAGTCCCAGGGCGATAACCGATAAACCGAGATACATATCATTTAACATATCGGCTCCGCTTTGCATAAAGTATGCGGCTCCGACCTCGGAATATTCAACGATCGCATCAACAAGCCACATTATTGAAGCTCCCCAAAACATAAGGCTAAGCGTTCCAAGCTGCATGGAAGCATCCGGAGCCTTGCTGTACCATACGATCGTACATATTACAGCAGCAAAAACTGTTAATAAAAGTGTCATATTATATGTTCTCCTCAACCTTATCTTTTCTGTTTTCTATTGCATGTGACGCAACAACCATTGTGCCCCATATCAAAGTAACAAGAACAGCCATCCCAACTCCGGCAGTACTCATTTCTGCAAGCATATCCGCAGTTTCCCCGTTCTGAACAGCTGTAAGGAACGGAAATACAGGATTAACTTCGCCATGCCATACATGCTCAAAAGCAAGAAGCGCACTTCCTCCCCAAAGCATTCTGTTGAGCCACGAAAGTTTTTCGGAAAACTTCACTTTGGGAATTTCATTTACGGGTGATTCTTCTTTTACAATCCCCTTTTTCTCTCTGGATTCAACGATTTTCTGTGCAATAGTTGTTACAACGGCTTCAGATGCCGGTACTAAAAAACAAGCCATATTCCACCTCCAAGAATCAGAATTTCAAAATTATTATATCAGTTTGATTATCCTTCAACAAGTTCAAGCAGTTTTTCAAGAGGCTGTACTCCCAGAGCCGATGCCGTCTCTTTTCCGCCCTTAAATACCTTGATAGTGGGAATGCTCATTATGTTGAACTGTCCCGCAAGTTCTTCCTCGTCATCAACGTTTACCTTTCCAACAATATACTTGTCGGAATACTCCTCGGCAAACTTCTCGATAACAGGTCCCATCATCTTGCAGGGGCCGCACCACGGAGCCCAAAAATCAATGATGACAGGCTTATCTGCCTTTAAAACTTCCTGTTCAAAATTATCCTTGGTAATTGTTAATTCAGCCATTTTTTCCTCCTTTATCCGGTAAGATCAATTTCTTTTTCATTGTTATCAGTTCATACTCTCTTGTTCCGACTCCGATCTTCTCGGCATGTTCAAGCGTTTCTGCCCATGATGTGTTCGGATTACTGTTTTGCCATACATTTCCGTGATCGTGGAAATGCTCTTTCGCCATATTATCACCAAGCTGGCTGTTCCTTATAGGCTCAGCCTTCTGGCAAAGATCAACGCAGGCCATATCAAGTGCAACCGGGTCAAACGATGCAAGCATTCCGATATCCGGAAGTATCGGCGCATCATTTTCACCGTGGCAGTCACAGTTCGGAGAAACATCGGTGATCAGGCTTATGTGGAAATTCGGACGTCCGCTGACTACCGCTGCCGAATACTCTGCCATCAGTCTCCCGAGCATCTGAGGCGCATTGTCATTATTATTCGCTATTGCATCGAAAGCACACGCTCCTATACAGCGGCCGCACCCTTTACATTTATCGGGATCTATAAATGCCTTGTTGTCATCTCCGTATACTATTGCATCCGACCCGCATTCCTTCGCACATCTTCTGCAGCCCCTGCACTTATCGGTTATTACATGAGGCTGTCCGAAATTATGCTGCTGCATCTTACCCGCACGGCTTCCGCAGCCCATTCCAATGTTCTTGATAGCGCCACCGAATCCCGCCTGCTCGTGCCCTTTGAAATGATTGAGGGATATGAATATATCGGCATCCATTACAGCCCTTCCGATATATGCCTCTTTGCAGTATTCCCCGTTAGGCACAGGAACCGTTATATCATCCGTGCCCCGAAGTCCGTCCGCGATTATAATCTGGCATCCTGTCGTGATCGTATTAAACCCGTTGATATTCGCACAATCCAGATGTTCCAGGGCATGTTTACGGCTGCCGGGATATAATGTATTACAGTCAGTCAGAAAAGGCATTCCGCCTTTTTCCTTAACGACATCAGCAACAGCTTTTGCATAATTCGGACGAAGATAAGCAAGATTGCCCAGTTCTCCGAAGTGCATCTTGATAGCCACAAACTTACCATCCATGTCTATGGAGCCGATACCGGCAAGTTTAATAAGCTTTTGAAGCTTTACGGTCAGGCTTACATCAAGTTGTGTCCTGAAATCGGTAAAATAAACTTTTGATTTTTCCATTAACAATCCCTTCTGTTCTTGAGAGCTATAAAATGATTTTATTCTATATGGGGACGCATAACAAGTTATTTCTTGCACCTTGCATATTCAAATATTGTCAATCACACTCAACTATCCCGCCGTCCCTGACGGTAATCTTCATTCCTGTTTTGACATATTCGAGAAAATCATCTCCGAGACTGTCTATTGTCGGCATTTTGGCATCGGTCCATATATCGGATAAGAGAACCCCTGCCGCCCCTATCGAATCGATAGGCTTGGAAAACAGCATACATGCCGGCTGACGCCCGTAATCCGATGCCGTATACAATATCATTCCGCCGGTTGTCGAACCGATTGTCTGAGGAAGGCAAAGGGCAACACCTGCCATGGGCTTCTTGTACAGATCAGGATTGTTCTGATCCGAGCATGTAGCCTTCTTGTCGCCTGTTAGAAAGCTTGTCTGATAACTTGCAAGCGTATTAAATCCGTCGTGTGAAACAAGCGCCTCGGCAGTACATTCTCCCGGAACGATCACTCTTCCCTTAAACTCTCTCATTACTTGCCACCTCCGCAAATTATAGGTAAAATCCTGTCATCCTCATAGAAACGGCATGAGGTATATGTCCTTAGTTTATTTGAATTGGTGATGATCGGAGTGCTGTGAACAAGCGGATTGTCACAATACATAAGCGGACATATGTAACTGATCGTCAGTCCGATCTCTTTGGCGCGTCTTTCTTCTTCGGTGCCTTCTATTGATCTGAGTACCCCGGGTGCTGATGTCAGTACCGTAGGAATAACGGGTTTGCTATGGTTATTCTTCTTAAGGGCATCATATATTTTATTGATCCATCCGCAAAGTTCCGATCTTGTCAGATGAGGACATCCTATAAAGCACATCTTGGGCTTTGCGTCGGGATTTTTCCATATAACGGGATAACTGTCTATAACACGCTGTATCTCCGCGTCATCAATTACATATGTCTTCGCATCATCCGCAATTAACGCTTCGCCGGACTCAACCGCCTCCGGTGTCAGTTTATCTATGTGATACAGTCCTACCGCCCCGTTTGATGCGGTTGCCGCTCCGAAGTTCTTAAGATAAGCGCATACATCATCGGTAAGTTCCTCTCCTAAGTATTCGGACAGACCGAACACATACGGAACATCCTCCATTACCTTCATTCCTATAGCGGATCCAAGAACCTGAGCCGAAGGAAGCGCGGAGGTTTTGAGTTCTACACGCCACGTAGCCTTCCGGCCTTCGTCAGTCAGAAGTCCGAACTTCGGAACAAACCCAAGGATCGATCCGAACAGTTCGATTATTCCCGAATTACGGTTACATCTGGCTCCCAGTACGGAATTGGCGTATACAACAGCAGAGCTTTCCGCCCAGCTGAGAATGTCTCCTTTTTTCGGCTTATTCCCCTGCTCATCAAAATAGCATGCACACGAAAAACCATCCTCGCTTAACAGACCGAGCTTTTTTAACTGCTCCTCGTATTCATCCTGCATAGAATACATAAACTTTTTAAATACAAGGTCTTTGATCGGACCCGAGGGTACATTTTTATCCAAAGGCCTCGGATCCATGGTGAACTTCTGCTTCGAAGTAACACCAGCCCCGATCAGTTCATCCATAAGCTTATATACCGGATGAATAACCTTTAATCCGAAACTGGTAACAAGGTGCCCGTATTCTCCGGTCACCGGTATCATTTCATCCGCCCCAAACAGTTCCCCGTATCTGACAAGCGTCTGCATGACTTTTGCGTAAGTTTCACCTTTACTGCCGTCATATATGGCCTGTTGTTCTTCTGTGAGTTTCATTGTATTCCTCCGAATTGTTATAAAATTAGAGCCGGTCTCAAATCTTCATTGCTGTCTCATATGCATCCCATATGACCGTTCTTAAGTTTCCGACCTTCTTGCAGTCTCCGATATAATACGCACTGGTTTCCCCCTTTGTAAGCGGAGCCGGTATGTATCCGACCGAGCTGATCACCGAATCACACTTGATCGTTATCTCGCCATCCTTTGTCCGGCATACTATTTCTCCATCCCTGACCTCTTGCAGCATTGTCTCAAGATAGACCGGTGTCTTGTTCAGCGCAAACCACTCACGCAGATAAGAACTGTTAGCAAGACACACTCCGGTCTGGGCAATAAGATCGTCCTTCATCTCCACGATTATCGGATGCTTCCCGGTAAGAGCCAGTTCATAGGCTATCTCACAGCCGGTAAGACCTCCCCCGATAACTGCGACTGTATTTCCCACTTCTTTTCCGTTTAGGAATTCACATGCCTCTATAGTTTTGTCAAATCCCGGAACATTGTCGAACACTCTCGGCTTGGCTCCTGTTGCAACTATAACGGCATCATACTTCATTTCTTCAAGTGACCTTATTTCGGTACCGAGATGAATGTCTATACCAAGCTTATCCATTTCGCGCCTGTACCACGCAAGAAGCATTCGGAGTTTTTCCTTATAGCTTTCCGCACTGGCTGCAATAAAAGTTCCTCCCAGCTTGTCCGATTTTTCAAAAATTATAGGATTGTGCCCCCGTAGTTTCAAAACTCTTGCTGCTTCCATCCCGGCGATACCTCCACCGATGATTCCTACCTTCTTGGGAGACGATGCCTTACGGATGTAATGCTTATCTTTCTGCATGGTCTCGGCATTTACGGCACACCTTGCAAGTCCGAGGCTGTCAGATAATGACTGGTCATTCGGAACCCCCTTATAATGACACATATTAAAGCATCCGTTATGACACAATATACAAGGACGGATATCATCTTCCCTGTCATCAATCAGTTTTGTTATCCATTCCTGGTCAGCCAGGAAATTACGGGCAAACCCGGCACCGTCAATTCTTCCTTCCCTTATGGAATCAGCTGCAGCTTCGGGAGATAATCTGCCTGCACAGACAACCGGAATATCCACAAACTTTCTGATGTGCTCAACATCTTCAAGATTGCAGTTCTCAGGCATATAAATAGGCGGATGTGCCCAATACCATGCATCATAAGTTCCGTTATCACAGTTGAGCATATCGTATCCGGCATCCTGCAGAAACTTTGCAGCCTTTTCCGACTCTTCCATGTCCCTTCCGACTTCCTTGTAGTCCTCCCCGGGAAGAGCACCTTCCCTGAAGCCTTTTGTTTTGGACACAACACTGTATCGAAGAGATACTGGAAAATCCTGACCGCATTCTTTCTTGATCGCCTTAACTATCTCGGCAGCAAAGCGGTACCTGTTTTCAAGACTTCCGCCGTATTCATCATCACGTTTGTTGACATACGGGAGTGTGAACTGGTCAAGAAGATACCCCTCGTGGACAGCGTGTATTTCCACACCGTCTACTCCTGCTTCCTGACAAAGCTTTGCGGATCTTGCAAAAGCGTCTATATATTCATGTATCTCTTCAACGGTGAGTGCACGTGAAGGTATCTTATCGGACCATCTGTTGGGAGATGCACTGGCTGATGCGGTTATCTTGTCAAGATCCATAACAGGCTTTGACAGTATACGCAGCACAGGATTGGTATACAGTGTTTCCATCATCGGTGATACGGTAAACGAACGGCCGAATCCGGCTGTAAGCTGTATGAACAGTTTTGCACCCGTCTTATGAAACTTAGGCATCCATTCCGCAAGATCACGATACATTTTCCTGTTCTTATATAACCATTGTCCGAACATCGGATTATACACCGGCTGGCATCCCGGCAGCACTAGACCGCAATTGTTTTTGGCTACTTCCAATATAAAATCGGCTCCGGCCTCGTCGAAATGGTTTTTTTCCATCCAGCCGAAAAGATCCGTTCCTCCCATGGAAGTAAGTACAAATCTG
The DNA here is from genome assembly GCA_002371615.1 of Lachnospiraceae bacterium UBA3762. GTDB lineage: Bacteria > Bacillota > Clostridia > Lachnospirales > Lachnospiraceae > UBA2868. Next base: position 62,084 of record DFGA01000050.1, read on the forward strand.
TTTTTTATCTCACAGTTGCCAATCTTCCACGGTGTCAAAAGCACCTCAAGTTCCTTACGCATCCTTTTCTCCTTTTTCTTGTTTGTTTACTTTGCCCTCAGGCAGATGTTTTATCAGCTTGGCCTCAAGATCAGCACCCCGGACAGGTTTTGAAAGATAGTCGGCAAATCCTATTTGCAGATATTCTTCTTCAGCGCCCGAAAGTGCATTTGCTGTCAGCATTATAACCGGTGTTTCGGTATTAAGACCTTCACGGGAAATCACATTAAATGTTTCAACTCCGTCCGGATCCGGCATTCTATGGTCAAGAAGTATCAGATCATACTTCTTCTTCCGGCACAGATCGATTGCTTCAATACCGCCGAGCGCAGTTTCAACATTCACCTTTGTCTTCTTAAGCAGCGCAACAATAAGCTTTAAGTTCATCTTAACATCGTCAACCACAAGTATATCGGCATCCTCCGCAACAAAGCTTTCTTCATACCTGTACGCGGAAACGGACGGCTCTTTTACATATTCACCTTTTGGAGTGTCATCAACTATTGTTTGCGGGATTGTAACCGTAAAAGTGCTGCCGACGTCCGGAGTACTCTCTACCTTTATTTCCCCGTGCATAAGACTGACGAGTTCTTTGGTGATTGCAAGTCCGAGTCCGGTTCCCTGTATTGTTGCGTTTTTCTCCTCATTCACACGCCTGAAAGCATCAAACAGTTTTCCGATATCATCATTTGATATACCTATTCCCGTATCAGACACTTTGATGGTAAGAAAAGCTTTTTCTGTCTTTCTAAGGCAGTTCATGTCTATCGTGATACCACCGTTATTGGTGTATTTGATGGCGTTGGAGACTATATTGGACAACACCTGATTAATGTGACGCATATCTCCGCGTAAGACGGAAGGAATGTTTTTATCACAGTTGACTTTTATATACAGGTGCTTTTCTTCAAGCGGCTGCGAAAACGAGTTGACGCAATCCCTGAGGAGTTTATGCGGATCGTACTCAGTCTCGAACATTTCCATCTTATTGGCTTCGATCTTGGAAAAATCAAGAATATCATTTATCAAAGAAAGCAGGGTGTCTCCGGACTGTCTTATATTATCGGCATACTCAATCAGCTGGGGATCATTTGTCGAACGCAGTATCATCTCGTTCATTCCGAGCACGGAATTAAGCGGTGTTCTTATCTCATGCGACATACTCGCAAGAAAATTACTCTTGGCCCTGTTTGCCGAATCCGCCGCATTCTTGGCCTCGTTAAGCTCATTTACCAGATATCTGTTTTCCGTGTCATCTTCTATGAGAAAATACGAACCTACCGGGCGCCCTTTTTTATCATTCAACTGATTGTAACGGATATTATAGTATTCTTTGTCCCATACCCCCGGCTGCATAGCCCCTCTTTCGTAAACGACAGTGCCGAATTTCTCATCATGTGCGTGAAGAGTCTTTATAACAGTCGCAATCGGTTCGCAGTTAAAATTATAAAACTCGGGATCAATATCAAATTTTGAATGGGCGAACTCGTTTGAGTATATACAGTTATTGGACAGATCGAACAGGATAAGTCCTTCATTCATATCATCCACTGCGCGGTCTATCGTGGCATTCATAAGCGTTCTCGGAACAAATATCGTGATGGACAGGTATATAAGCAGCCCCGCTACAGCATAGAAAACCACCGATGCATCCAGCACAAGCGAAAACGCAATATATATAATATTCATAACTACAACAAACAAAAGCACCGAAAGTATTATCAGGTACTTGATCCTGTACATGCTGTAAGTTTTGGAGATCCTGTACAGTATAAAGAAAAAAGCGATAACGATAAGAATATAGTCAAGCGCAAGATGAATGTAGTATGGGAAATGAAAAGATGTAAGAAAAAATGATCCGTACGAATAAACGCTCTCATACACGTAGAATTCATGTTTGAATATCAGATTTAAAAAGATCGAAACGGAATCGGCAAGCATGACGGCAGCAATAAAGTACTTCCACTTGTTCATAATACTGTCATGTTCCGTATAAAGCATACAGAAACCGCTCAGAAAATACAGTATCCAGTCAATTGATGCAAAATATACGCAGTAAGCTATATGGGCACTTATTTCATCAAAAGAAAGTGCTACCATAATGTTTGCAAATATGGCAATAATACCGGCTACTATAGTCCAAGCAAGCCACTTGCCGTATTTTTCCTTAATTTTTTCAGCCGCACTCACTGTCGGTATCATCGTGATTGCGGCAATAAGATCAACTATTATGAAGATCGTCTTGATATACATACCCAGGCCCCGGACAGATGATTTTCAAATATTATACTATATCAACCGTCGCGCACACAAGAATCTCGGTATAAAACACAGTAAAAACTATCTTGTGATCCAAGATACATCTGTAATGAATCGTTTCCCTCCGTAGGCTTCCTGCGCAAACCTTGATATCCGCTTCCCGTGACTGGTACCAATTGTACACATATACAGGCGTTCCCTGGCCCGTGTCATGGCAACATACATAAGGCGCCGCTCTTCTTCGACAAAGCCTGCTCTGATGCTCTTATGATGTGGAAACAGGCCTTCCTGTAATCCGATTATAAACACACATTTGAACTCCAGACCTTTGGATGCATGTGCAGTCATCACATTAATGGCTTTGTGCGGTTGATCTTTCACAGGTGGTGGGTATGTAATATCATAGTTTCTCACCGATTCTTCAAGATCGAATACAGCCTTTAGCATATCAGGATCTTGGGCATAATACTTCTTAAAGGCCCCGATATAGTCATTGCCGGAATCATAAAGTGCTTCTCTCGACAGTCCTCTTGGCGGGTTGTTCATGATCAAAAACCAGTCGGCACGTGAAGCAGCCCCTTCTTTTGCCCGAATGTAGGCTTCATGAATCCTGGTCTCTTTCGGGACATATCCGCATCTGCCGCTTATCTTCAGTTCGAATCCCCGCCCGGAAGCTGTCTGCTCAAACAGTTTTGCGCAATGATCACTTCTGAACAGTACGGCAAAATCATTTTCCCTATATCCGCATTCGTTTATTAGTCCGGTGATTTTATCGCATATAAATTCAGCCTGAACCTCGGAGTTTTCAAAATTCAATATCTCAACAATTCCACCGGATTTGGACGGAAGGTGGCGCTGCAGAGGGCGCTCGATCCTGTCCCTGTTATGTCTTACAACAGTATCCGCCGCTCCTATGATATTTTCACAGCACCTGTAATTCATCGTAAGATTGACCCGCCTGCATCCTGTATACTGGTGCATGAATTTCTTCATCAGCCCGGGTCTTGCTCCGCGAAATGAATATATTGACTGGTCATCATCGCCTACAGCAAAGACATTTTTGGAATCTTTTGCAATAAGTCTTAAAACATCATACTGGCAATCATTAATATCCTGAAATTCATCCACGAGTATATACCTGTATCTGTCCTGCCATTTTCTGAGTAATCCCTCATGTTTATAGAGGATATCCCTGCACCGGATTATCATATCGTCAAAATCAAGTACATGGTTGTCGATACACATTTTTTCGTATAAGCGGCATACAGCGACAAGGTCTGTACGCTCATCAGCATCCATTTGGCTTCCTTCGTAACTTTGCTCAAAATAATCATCCCCGAAATTCCTATAAGATGATATAAGTCCTGCAAGGCTTTCAATATCGCCGTCTTCACACAGCCCGGATGCGGCTTTGGTCATAATTACCGCACGTCTGATATATTTATTTTTCTGCTCTTCTGTTATCAGTGTATTGGTTGCGGGATCAAAATCTTTGAGAATGTTATAGAATACCGCATGAAATGTCCCGAAAGTTACGGGATATGATCTGTCTTTGGTTCTTTGGTTAAACCTGGCCTGCATCTCGCGGGCAGCCTTTTTCGAAAAGGTAATTACAAGAATGTTTTCCGGTCTGATTTGTGCATCTTCTATCAGAATACGGATCCTCTCGACCAGAAGATGTGTCTTACCGCTTCCGGGGCCCGCAAGAACAAGCATCGGTCCGCCGATATGCATGGCGGCCCGGTACTGTTCTTTGTTAAGTTTCATATTATTCCTTTATAATATTATTGCGCAGCATTCAGTTTCTCTATGGCATCTTCTATTCGTTTACAGGACTCTTCCCTGCCGAGTATCTCCATAAGTTCCGTAGCTCCCCCCGGTGTCATCTGCTTACCGGAAAGGGCAGTTCTTATCGGCCACATAACAAATCCAATCTTGTACTCTTTCTTTGCTGCATAATCCGAAAGAAGTCCGAAAAGACCGTCATTTGAATAATCACTGTTCTCTTTTAAAAGCGGCAGGACATCCTGCAGCACAGCAAGACTCGACGCTGCATCCGTTTTCATCTTCTTGTGGGTATACATGGAAACATCATATTCCGGAACCTGTTCAAAGAAATCTATATGATCCTTTATATCCGGAAATATCTCTATCCTTGTCTTGACCATAGCTGCGATCTTGCCAAAATCAAGATCTTTGGTTATCACATCTTTGATATAAGGCAACGCTGTATCGTAAAACCTGTTAAAATCCATTGCCTTAATATACTCTCCGTTCATCCACTTAAGTTTTGTGTAATCAAAAACCGCCGGCGACTTGCTCATCTTGGTATAATCAAATTTCCGGATAAGCTCGTCAAGGTTCATTATCTCAACATTATCCTCCGGAGACCATCCGAGAAGAGCAACAAAATTAACGACCGCCTCGGATACAAAACCTGCATCGATAAGGTCTTCATATGATGAATGTCCGCTTCTCTTGGAGAGCTTTTTGTGCTCCTCATCGGTGATAAGGGGACAATGCACATATACGGGAATATCCCAGCCGAACGCTTCATAGAGTCTGTTATACTTCGGAGTTGACGACAGATACTCGTTTCCCCTTACAACATGGGTGATCCCCATAAGATGATCGTCTATAACATTGGCAAAGTTATATGTCGGATAGCCGTCCGATTTGATCAGGATCATATCGTCAAGCTCGGCATTATCAACCGTAATATCACCGTATATTTCATCATGAAATGTCGTTGTACCGGTATCGGGGTTATTCTGCCGGATAACATACGGCATTCCCTTGTCAAGATTGGCCTGAACCTCTTCAGGTGTTAACGACAGGCAGTGCTTGTCGTAAACATTTATCTCTTTACCGGCAACTGTCCTTGAAAGGCCCTCAAGTCTCTCCCTGGTGCAAAAGCAGTAATAAGCCTTGCCTTCGTCAACAAGCTGTTTGGCATATTTCATATATAATCCCGATGCCTGTCTTTCACTCTGGACATATGGTCCGTATCCGCCGTCCTTGTCAGGTCCCTCATCATGTATCAGACCTGTCTTTTGCATCGTTCTGTATATTATGTCAACCGCTCCGTCAACATATCTTTCCTGATCGGTATCCTCGATCCTGAGCAGGAATTTACCTCCTTCATGTTTGGCAATAAGATATGCGTAAAGAGCCGTACGCAGGTTCCCCACGTGCATCCTTCCCGTAGGGCTGGGGGCAAATCTTGTTCTGACATTACTCATTGGTCAATCCTTCTTTCTAGTTTAATCTGTACTCTATGAAATTATAAATGATTTTGATAAAAATAACAGTAGAAAAATATCATATATATTGATAAACTATTGTAGCATCCAGCAAAGTAATCACTGAAGGTGGTAAAAATAATGGCAGAACACATCAATATCGAAGATACCATGGCGGTGGCTCCACTTGGACTAGTGATCCATGACAGCTGCCGAAAGCTCGGACAGGCTATCGACAAGAAGATATCCGAGTACAGAAAGCATCAGAATCTCAACCATCGGGAAACGGCTGCATTCTTCGGTTATGAAAAAGACTCTTATATTATTGATTGTGAATGGCCCCGTTTCGGTACCGGAGAGGGCAAGTCGGTACTGCGGGATACCGCAAGAGGCCGGGACATCTACATACTGGCCGATATATGCAATCACAGCAACTCTTTTACCGTCAACGGTTTTGTTCACTATATGTCACCCGACGATATCTACATGGATATAAAACGCGTTATAGCGGCAATCGGCGGAAAAGCACACAGGATCACTGTAGTTATGCCGTTTTTATATGAATCACGCCAGCATAAGAGGGCTCTTCGTGAGTCGCTTGACTGTGCAATGGCACTCGCGGAACTTGCCGATATGGGTGTCAATGATGTAATTACTTTTGATGCACATGATCCAAAAGTTCAAAACTCCATCCCACTTTGCGGATTCGACAATTTTACACCCCCTTACGAATTCATAAGGTCCCTTATGCATTATGAAAGAGATCTGACGATAGACAAAGATCATCTTGTAGTTATCAGTCCGGATGAAGGAGCTCTTGACCGTGCGGTTTATTTTGCGGGTGTACTTGGTGTTAATACGGGCATGTTCTATAAACGTCGTGATTACACCAAAGTCATAAACGGCAAAAATCCTATCGTTGCACACGAGTTTCTCGGCGACGAGATCGATGGTAAAGATGTAATAATCATCGATGATATGATAAGTTCCGGCGGAAGTATGATAGATACCGCGAAACAACTCAAGGCAATGAACGCCAAGCGCGTATATATATGCTGTACTTTCGGGCTCTTTACGGAAGGTATAGAACTGTTTGACAAAGCATATGACGAATGTACATTCGAAAAGATCATCTGTACTAATTTATGCTATCACGATCCCGAGGTGAACTCAAGACCTTACTTCATCGAAGCCGATATGAGCGAATTCCTTGCTACGGTCGTCGATTACATGAACCACGACATTGCCATGTCCAAGGTCCATACCAACACAGAGAAGATTCAGGAAGTGTTAAGACGATATAATCAGAGACTTGAAACGGAGTTTCTTGCGGATGATAACGCTTAACACATATAAGAAAAAGCATTTTTGTACCATTTGAAGGTATCACCTTCTATCGCTACAACATCAAATCTTACAGGATCCGCTTCCGACAGTTTGTGGCTGATCCGGTAATAATCCGCAACTTTGGATATGATCCTCGCCTTTGAAAAGTTTACCGCTTCTTCCGGATGTCCCGAAGAAGCGTTTTTTCTGTACTTGACTTCAACAAAGACTGTGTACTTTCCATCCCGGGCAATGATATCTATTTCTCCGAATCTGTTTGAATAGTTTAGTTCCAGTATTATAAGACCGCATTCCGTAAGGAACCTTGCCGCCTCATCTTCTTTTGCAAAACCCAGTTTCCTTTTATTCATATATTATCCAAGCTTGGCCCTGATCTTCTCCATATTATCGACAAATACAAGTATCTCCGCCACAACTTCATATAATTCCGGCGGAATATACTCACCTATATCAAGCTTTGAAAGTGTTCCGGCAAGTTTTTCGTCTTCGTGGATAGGAACATCATTCTCTTTTGCCTGTTCAATGATCCTTTCTGCAAGCTTTCCCCGTCCTGTTGCTACGATCTTAGGGGCCATATCGTTAGGATCATATTCAATGGCAACGGCCTGTTTGATTTTTTTCTTTTCTTCTTCCGCCATATTATGCCCTGACATCAAAACGCATTCTTGCCGCTGTTACCGGAGCCCCAGTGCCCGCTTCTTCCTTCATGAATTCATCCGTGATCGGAGTTATCGGTTTTCCGGGCTCCCTTTGACAAACTTTCATGTTCGTGTTGTATCCCTTTTCAGTGAGACGCTTTGTCAGCTCGTCGATATGAGACTCTATAAAGGTAAGCAGTTCTTCGCTCTCCAGATAAAAATTAGTATTAACCTTCGTGTAGTTTTGCATAGTAACATATACATCCATCGGCCCGAGATGTTCCATGTCAAGATGCAGAAGAGCCGAGAAATTACCGTCTTTATTTGCAAGGCTCTTCTTGTTCGTATATACATACAATTCGCCGTTTGCGTCCTCTCCGGCCATTTTGAGAGGGAGTTGTACATAATTTACAAATTCGTTCAGCTGGTTCATAAAGCTGACATTATCCGAAAGACCCTGTGCGGATGCCGCAACCGGAGAATCTGTTCTTGCTAAGCTCTCCATTAGTTGACTTACCTTGTTTGATGTCTTCTGGATCCTTTCATACAGTTCTTCAATTTTGCCGGGTGCTGCCACATCCTCCGGCTTTATTGACATCTGGGCTTTGACCGAATCCTGAACAAGCTTTGAAAAACCGTCGGATTTCAGTAATTCGTTCAGTTTTTCATGTATCTGCGCCTTAATTGCAAGAGCCTTATCCTCTGTATTTAGTGTATTTAATGTGTTTACCGGCTTACCGGCATAGCTTTCCGCAGTCCGGATACCGGCATTTTCGGAAGATGCGATTTCCTGACCCGCATTTTGCATATTAGCGGTGCGGTGGGAGCCATCTCTTAGTCCTTCTATGTCAGATCTGGCTTCATTCAGAAGGTTCCCCTCTTCTGTACCCTCGTTGCTTTCCTCGGAATATGCGGCAAGTTCGGCTTTTGCAACCGTGATATCCTCAGGCGGATACTCCTGTACCAGTTCTTTTACAGCTGTAATAACTGCTGAAGGATCAAGCGGCTCATGTATATCCGCGCTTTGCCCTGCCAGAATAAGAATCTCCTGCAGGTCGGAAACAAGAGTCTGTTGCTGTGCACCCGTAAGCGACAGATTGGGATTGATAACCGGATCTGCAGTCTGGTTTGTTGCGGTTTCGGTTGCAGGTTCCAACCCGGATAACGGTAACGGCTCCTGTGGCGCTCCCTGTACTTTGCCCTGCCCGGTTTCAAGGCCTTCATTCATCGCGGCTTCAATCGCCGCTCCATCTGCCATCCCCTCAGATATAAGGGACGCAGTACCGTCTTGTGATACGGCTGTAGAAGGCTGTTCAAAGGTAATCGTCTCAAGGCTCTGTGTATCAATAAGATTCAGTACATTGTTTATCACATTATTAGCGCTTGCGCCGTTAAATACTTCCGCAGCTGCGCCTCTGTCTCCCACAAGATTAATCGCCTCCTCCAGAAGATCCGCAATACCGTTTGCTACATTCTGAAGATCCCCCGTGATCCTGTGCTCAAAATTACGGTAATTATCAAACTGGATCACATTGGACTCGGTAAGTGGCATACCAAGCTTTGTCATCTGAACGATCGACTCCGGAGAAACATTTGAATGCGAGGAAACATTCCTGAACATCAGTGACAGAGCATTCCTGTTAACAGGCATACTCTCAGACATCATCTTGTCCGTCATGGCAATTGTTGTATTATTGATCGGAAGTCCGGCTGCACGAAGTGCACTCATTGCAGCATTACTTCCCGAAAGATTTGAAAACAGCGGCCTGAGGGCAGTCTGCCCTCCGCTTTTGGCAACTTCGAATGTCAGCTTCATGCCAACCTCAATGTCTGCATTGCCGGCTAATTTCGCTGATATAGTCCTGTCATTATCAAGCCTTATGGTGACCTGATCACCTTCTTTATCAATGATCTGACCGGTCACGGTCGCACCCTGGGTAAGGCCGTCCGATCTTGCTGCGGTATATGCACCGTCCGTAACGTTACGAATGCTTTCGGAAGAGGCGCTGTTATATCCTATTCTCGTCTGATCACTGTTGGCATAGTTACCGTCGATTGTTAAGGGCATAATGTCTCCCGGCCGGGTCAGCCTAAATGAAATTACCGATAAAACTTCTTCTGTGAATTGTGCAGGGTCCAAACTTCCTGATCGCTTCTATATGCTGTGCGGATCCGTACCCCTTATTCCGTGCAAAGCCGTACTCCGGATATTGTTTATCCATTTCGTCCATGATCCTGTCCCTTGTGACTTTGGCTATTATACTGGCCGCAGCAATGGAGCAGCTCTTTGCGTCACCTTTAATTATGGGAACCTGTTTTATATCGATACCCGGGATCGTAACAGCATCGTTTAATAATATATCGGGTTTTTGTGAAAGATTCATTACCGCATAACGCATCGCCTCATATGTAGCCTGAAGTATATTTATTTCATCAATACGTTCATGATCCACTATTCCGACAGAAACAGCTGTTGCCTTTTCATATATGACATCAAAAAGCTCATCACGTTTTGCGGCGGAAAGCTGCTTGGAATCATTCAGGTACCGGATCCTTTCTCCTGCCGGGAGAATTACGGCACCGGCAACGACAGGTCCCGCTAAAGGTCCTCTTCCGGCTTCATCGATCCCGCATATAGCCATATAACTGCTGTATTCTTTTTCATAGGATAACATGCGTTCTGTTCTCTCGATCTCCGCTTTGTACTTTTCTATCTTTCCGGCGGCTTTTTTTACAAGAGAAATAACACCCGATCTGTCATCTTCCGAATATCTGACTATAAAATCATTGTATTCATCTTCTTTGAGATTATTAAATTCTTTTTTTATTTCACTGATACTATCTGCCATTGAATAACCGTCCCAGTTTAAACAGCATCCTGCCTTTTATTCTAGTTGATGTTACCATTCCCACTTCATCGTATCGGGAATCTATGCTCTCTTTTCTGTTATCTCCGATCACAAAATACTCTCCGACAGACAATTGTACGGGTCTTTCAGCCAATCCCGCATACTCAGGGGCATCAAGCCCCTTTACGTCTTCAATTATCTCTCCGTCTATATAAATATCTCCGTCCATTATCTGAACAGTCTCAAAAGGAAGTCCGATAACACGTTTTATTAAATCTTCACCTGTCCCCTTTTGCTTAAAAACGATCACGTCATATCTTGCAGGATCACGAAACCTGTATGATAACTTATCAATAATAACGCTGTCTCCCTCTTCAAGAGTATGCTCCATTGAATGATTATGTACTTTTACCCGTTCCACAACATACCTTGACATTACAAATGCTATTAATAAGACCGCAAGAACGAAAACACCCGTATCCAAAATACTGCGTACTAATCCGCCTGATTTTTTTTTCTTATTCTTCATTAGAACTCCTTTGACGGATTCACTTCCGTTCACTGTATACGGGTTCCTCGAGAGTTATTCTGCCAAGTCTGCCGGACCTGAAGTCATCAAGTATAATGTTGGACGCTTTGGAATAATCAGGCTCATTACCCTTTTTAAGGCACCCTCTTTTTATAGCAATATCATTTAAGATAACGTCAGTTTTTTGGCTCTCGTCGACTTCATATCGCTTATAAAGAGCACCCGGATATAGTTTTACAAGATACTCCATAAGTTCCATAGCAAGCTGGGTTTCATCAATTATCTCATCATTTATGGAACCGATAAACGCAAGGTGCATCCCGGTTTTCTCATCGTCAAATCTCGGCCACAGTATTCCGGGTGTATCAAGAAGTTCTACATTTTTGTTTAGATTGATCCACTGTTTTCCCTTCGTAACTCCCGGCTTGTTTCCCGTCTTGGCACTTGCCTTTTTGCACATGGAATTAATAAATGTGGATTTTCCCACATTGGGGATCCCGACCACCATAGCACGGACCGGTCTGTTAATGATGCCGCGCTGCCTGTTACGTTCTATCTTTGCTTTGCAGGCTTCTTCTATTGATTTGTTGATAGGCGAGAACCCGTTGCGGCTTTTGGAATCCACAAGAAGCGCGATCATATCTTTCTTATTAAAATAATCGATCCATTCTTCATTTTTACAAGGATCCGCAAGATCGGATTTGTTTAAAAGAACAAGACGGGACTTTCCCTTCGCTATTTCATCTATGTCGGGATTGCGGGAAGAGAGCGGAACTCTTGAATCAATAAGTTCAATAACAAGGTCTATCAGTTTGATATCCTCAAGCATGATCCTCTTTGCCTTTGTCATGTGTCCCGGATACCACTGTACCTGCATCATTCTACCCTCCCCGATTCAGTATTTCTTCCTTTCAGATGATACCATGCCTTCCCCTCGATCATGCTTCTGCTGATATTTCCGATATTGGCACTTCTTGAATCCTCCGAACTTCTTCTGTTATCTCCAAGAACAAAGTATTCATCCGGTCCAAGAACGATCTCGGAAGCCGCAACTCCGGCATCCCTTGTATCTTCTGCCTTGTCTTTCACATAAACCGCTCCGTTTATGACAACCTTTCCCTGAATGATCTGAACCGTATCACCCGGTGTGGCAACAACTCTTTTTACCGAAAGATGTGCATTCTCATTTCCGTTAGGCCTAAACACAATGACATCACCCTGTTTCGGTGCAGTAAACTGATACGCGATCTTATTAATAAGCACTTCCTGACCGTTAGACAAAGCCGGCTCCATTGAATCCCCGACCACACTCGTCCTTATTCCGAAAGCATAAATAACGGCAACGCCCATAAAGGCCGCAATAAACACAAGAAAAATCCACTGCAGTATCTGATATAGAATATTAACATTAAAGGTTCTTTCATGATTGATATATGAAAGGGATGGGCCTCCCGATTTTTTGGAATGTCTCCTGTTCAATTACCGATCCTCTTTATTAATTATAAAACAAGAAGCACCTGCTTATGCAAGTGCTTCCGGATAAACTTTCTGTCAGCGAATGAGTTCTCTAACTTTGGCACTCTTGCCCGAACGTTCTCTTAAGTAGAAGAGCTTAGCTCTGCGAACCTTACCGCGTCTTACTACTTCAATTTTCTCTACGTTAGGTGAGTGAAGAGGCCATGTCTTCTCAACACCTACTCCGTTTGAATTCTTGCGAACTGTAAATGTCTCTCTGTTTGAACCACCCTGACGCTTGATAACGGTACCTTCAAACACCTGTACTCTTTCACGGTTACCCTCTTTGATCTTACCGTATACCTTAACGGTATCACCGATAGCAAATTCGGGAGTGGATTCTTTTAACTGTTCCTGCTCAATTTCTTTAATAATGTTGTTCATCATATTCCTCCTATTAATCCGGACGTTCTTAACTTACAATTAAGGCAGAGGACCGTCTTTTATAACAACTTTGATATATTAACACACGCTCCTTGCAAATGCAAGGGATTAATCGGTTTTCTTCTTTTTCCGGCGTGGTTTTTTCGGGACAAACTCTTCCGGATGTGACTGCACGTATTTCTTGTACAGGTCAAACCTGCGTTCCATTGTCCTAAGCAAGGACATATCATGCCTCCACGCATCTACTTTTGCATGGTCTCCTGACAGGAGAACTTCGGGAACTCTCTTTCCGTGCCATACTTCGGGTCTCGAATACTGCGGATACTCAAGGAGTCCATCCGAGAATGATTCCGTCTCCGGTGAATCCGAGTTTGATAACACTCCCGGGCACAGCCGTGACACAGCATCTACAACGATCATGGCGGCCAGTTCCCCTCCGGTCAGGATGTAATCCCCTATGGAAACATAATCTGTAACTATCTCTTCAAGAACCCTCTCGTCAATTCCCTCATAATGACCGCATAAAAGGATCAGATCCTCTTCCCGGGAAAATTCTTCAGCCATCCTCTGGTCAAATATATTGCCCTGGGGAGTCAGATAGACTACTCGCGGTGTACAGGCGGTTTTTCTCTTAATATCTTCATAGCAAAGGTACACGGGATCCGCCTGCATAAGCATTCCGGCTCCGCCGCCGTATGTATAATCGTCCACCTTTTTATGCTTATTATTGGCGTAATCACGTATATTAACAGCTTCCGCACTAATAAGCCCGTTTGTGATCGCTCTTCCCGTAATACTTTCCGACAGGGCATTCATTACCATTTCCGGAAATAGAGTCATTATATGAAAGTTCATTCGAGCAGCCCGTTCAGTATATGAATCTTCATCAGATTCTCTTCAACATCAACACTCAATACACATTCCCTGATCGCGGGAAGCAGGAGGCGTCTTCCATCATCGAGGCATATATCGTAAACATCGTTTGCCCCGGTTTCGATAACATCAGTTATTGTTCCGCCCAGCAGACCCTCATCGTCAATCGTTTTCATTCCGATAAGATCGGCGATGAAATACTCATCCGGTCCGAGTTTAACGGCATTTTCCCTTGTAACGTAGAGCCCCTTGTTACAATATTTTTGAATTGATTCAATGGAATCAAATCCCCTGAACTTAAGAATCACAAACTGTTTGAAGAACTTCGCCCTTTCGCATTCAAGTTCAATATATCCGTCTCCCGTATCGAGGATCGTTCTCTTAAGTTTTTTGAATCTCCTCACATCGTCCGTCATGGGAAAAACTTTCACTTCCCCGCAGACGCCGTGAGGTCTGGTGATAACACCGATCTGTAATATATCTTCCAAGTTACTGTACTATATCAACCAAAACTTTCTTGGGAAGATCGGCGGAAGCAGCTTTTACAACTCCCCTGATTGCCTTGGCGATCCTGCCCTGTTTACCGATAACCTTTCCCATATCCTGAGGGGCAACTTTAAGTTCTATAACGATTGACCTGGAATCCTCTTTTTCGGTAACCGAAACCTGGTCGGGATTGTCGACCAGTGATTTTGCGATAACCTCAACAAGTTCTTTCATATCATCTCTCCTCAAAAATCAATTACTTCTCAATACCGGCGAGTTTAAAGAGTTTTCCTACTACTTCTGTGGGCTGAGCTCCGTTTGCGAGCCACTTCTTAGCCTTCTCCTCATCAATCTGATATGTGGAAGGATCGTTGTTCGGATCATATGTTCCGATCTCATCAATACATCTTCCGTCACGAGGGCTTCTTGAATCCGCAACTATGATCCTGTAAAAAGGAGCCTTCTTCTGTCCCATTCTTCTGAGTCTGATCTTTACTGCCATTTTTTAATTCCTCCGTAAGTTAATTAATTATATTGTTAAAACGGGAGTTTAAATCTACCGCGTTTTCCCATCATCTGCGGAAGTCGCTTCATCATCTTCTGCGCTTCCTTAAACTGCTTGACAAGCCTGTTGACCTCCGCTATGTCAACCCCTGCCCCTTTTGCTATCCTGTGTTTTCTTGAAGGATTGAGAAGGTCGGGATTTCTCCTCTCCTCTATCGTCATACTAAGAACGATCGCTTCGGTTCTGGCCATCTTCTTATCGTCTACCTGCTCCGAGATATCTCCCATCTTGGCTCCTTTAGGAAGCATCTGTCCCATTCCCGGAAGCATTGACATTACCGACGATAATCCGCCCATTTTTTTCATCTGGTTCATGCTCTCGAGATAGTCTTCGAAATCGAATTTACCTTTCTTGAGTTTGGCGGACATTTGTCTTTCTTTGTCTGTGTCGATCTGCTCTCCGGCTTTTTCGATAAGACTGAGAACATCACCCATGCCGAGAATTCTCGAAGCCATTCTGTCCGGATAGAACTGATCGAGGTCATCTAATTTCTCCCCCATTCCGACAAACAATATCGGTTTACCGGTCACAGCCTTGACGGAAAGAGCAGCACCGCCTCTTGAGTCGCCGTCCATCTTGGACAGTACAACACCGTCAATACCGACTTTATCATTAAAGGTTTCAGCAACATTAACTGCTTCCTGCCCGGTCATGGCGTCAACTACAAGAAGTGTATTATGAACCTCAACAGATTCTTTTATCTTCCTAAGCTCCTCCATGAGCACGTCATCTATCTGCAGTCGTCCGGCCGTATCGATGATGACAACATTATCGCCACGTTCCCCGGCATAGTCCATTGCAGCCTTAACGATTTTAACCGGATCCTTTTCACCGTCGATTCCGAAATAATCTGCCGAAACCTTTTCAGCATTTACCCGAAGCTGTTCGGCGGCAGCCGGTCTGTATACGTCGCATGCCACAAGAAGACTCTTTTTCCCTTTTTTTGATAACTTAAGGGCAATCTTTGCGGCACTTGTTGTTTTACCCGATCCTTGAAGCCCGCACATCATGATAACGGTCTTTGCCTGTCCCGGCTCAAATGACAGTTCGCTTCCTTCGCTTCCCATCAGCGAGGTCAGCTCTTCATTAACGATCTTGATAACCGTCTGCCCGGGGTTCAGTCCCCCGAGAACATCGGCACCCACCGCACGCTCTTCTATGCTTTTTATGAAGTTTTTTACAACCTTAAAGTTAACATCCGCTTCAAGAAGTGCTACCTTGACTTCACGAAGAGCCGCCCTGACATCGATCTCCGTGAGTCTTCCTTTGCTCTTAAGCCCTTTGAACACATTCTGAAGTTTATCTGTAAGGCTTTCAAATGCCATATATCCACCTTTGATCCGGTACTATAATGCTTCTATCATTTTATGTGCAAGCTTTCTGACTTCCTCATCATCCGAGATCTCTTCGATAGTTTGTGCTATATGTCTTAAAGTCTCAAATCGGGAAACCAGTCCCAGTTTACTCTCGTAATCCTCCAGAAGATGGTCACATCTTTTCAGCAGGTCGTGAACTCCCTGACGCGAAATATTGTATTCGCTTGCCAGTTCCGAAAGCGAACAGTCATTATAGACGGCATCCTCATATATAAGCCTCTGATGCTCGGTAAGAAGCTCTCCGTAAAAATCATATAGCAGATTTTTCTTGACGATATCATCCATAACATTCGATATATTACAAT
Source organism: Lachnospiraceae bacterium UBA3762 (assembly GCA_002371615.1). Classification (GTDB taxonomy): domain Bacteria; phylum Bacillota; class Clostridia; order Lachnospirales; family Lachnospiraceae; genus UBA2868. The sequence continues at coordinate 78,491 of DFGA01000050.1, forward strand.
AGCGAAAAACAGGTGTCAAGTATTTTCTCTTGACACCTGTTCAAACCTTTAAATTATAGAAATTTTAGTAGTTATATACCTTTGGATCCCAATTATCATTATCTCTCTGGTATTCCCGGTTATGCTGATAATCCTCGAATCCGAGACTGAATGCCTTGTAATTAAGTGTATTTACGTAATTGTTAAACAGCGCGGATTTCTCACTGGCTGCTGCAGCTTTTACCGCGTAGTCGGCCTTAAGTACGTTTAACTGCGCGTTAAGAGCATCTATCTGTGACTGAAGCGAAGGACATGTAGCAAGCTGTGCCTGATATCCCGCAATAGCTTTCTCAATATCAGCGATCTGTCCGGCAACTCCGTTAGCTATATTAGCATATCCGTCAGCATCCGTCTTGGCTGCCTTTAAAGTTGTAAGATCAGCAAGCGCAGCCTTATTTGCCGCAAACTTATCCTCAAATGCACCCCTGTCAGAAATGTTCTTAAGGTATGCCTTGGCATTATTCAGACCAGTAAGCCACCACTGACTCGTATTGACCGCATTTGTGTAATTATATGCTGCCTGTTCATATTCAAGCTGGGAGTGCGCGGGATTGGCTTTGACAGCATTAAATACCGCCAGAAGTTCCGCTTCACTTGCCTTTGCGGCAGCATACATCTGCTCATTGTATGCTATTTGCGCATTGGCGTCATTTATGATGTCATAAGTAGACGGAAGCGCAGCCTTAGCATCTACCGCTGATGCCAAAAGCAGAACACCCGCAGCGCACACCGCAGATACTGCCATGATTACCTTTTTAATCATAATTCCACCTCATTTCGATTATTGTCATTATTACCCATTCGGATTCATTCTAAATAATAACGTATGTATTTTACAACTTTTTCTGTAAACAGACAATAGTTAATTATAAACAGATTTACCTATGATTTCGGGGCTGTCTCAGTCTTCATCATCATAATAATAATTGTCATCATCAGAATAATCGCCTTCATAATAATCATCGTCATCATAATCATCATCGTCATCATAATCATAGTACCCGCTGCTGTCTGTATTCGATGCGGGAATTACGACATCCGAATCAATCAACTGTTCAGATGTATTACCTTCATATCCTGCTGATTCTTCGTCATCCTGATCAAGGAATTCAGCCATTACGGCATCAAAGTTGTCAAAATCATCCGCGTCGGAGTCGAAAATCAGAACAAACATATCTTCATCTATAGCATTTGTCTCGTCAACTATACCATTTTCATCTATCAGATAATACAGTCCTTCGTCCTCACTGTAGTAAAAGCCGGCTTTAAGGACTTCATTGTAATGAAGAACGTCACCGGATTTCTCAAATATCATGTTGTATGTTCCGGTATCTTCACTGTAGTTCTCATACGTACCGCTTGCCGTATCGTAATAGTACGCAAGAGGGCTGTCCTGCCCGCCGTCTTCATATACCCATTTTTCACTCTCGCCCATGCTCTTTGACGGTGTTATCTCAGGCGCTACCCCTGCCACCTGTTCCTCAGTAACCTTTGGAGAATTCGGATCATACTTAAAGCATGGGGTCGATATGGTTTTACCGTATGAATCGGTAATTGTTCCGTAGAAAAGCACATCAGCATTAGTAACACTGATGGGTTTTGTCTCGACCGCAAATGAATCCGATGTATATGTTATAGGATCAAACCAATAATTTGCCTGAAGGTCGGAGTTGCCTGTTTTCGTTACATCATAAAAGAACCGAACAGTGTCTCCGTTTTGTAACCGCTTAGGCTCAACCCTTGAGGACAATCTTTCATTTATACCTACATAACCCCAGCAATTCCATTTTTTATCGGTAGCATTCCATTCGAGGTCAATCTTGACATCTTTTCCGTTAACTGTTGCTAAAGTATACATATAAACAGAACGCTTTCCGTTGGAGTTCTTAATAGTATCATCGTACTGGTAGACGGCGATGGGCATACCGTTAATATGCGGCCACTGTCCGTTAAAATTATAAACAGGACTCGCCTTGCTCGCCGTGGTACAGAATGTATCTAATCTTCCAAGAGAGAGATATCCATTTTTACTCTTGATCATAACTCTAAGTTCCGCAGAATCAATCATCTGAGGTGTCAGACCCGTCTCCGATTCAATCGCGAAACCTCCGTTTTTAACATCTTTATAATGGCAGGTCATTCCTGTTCCAAGAGATGCATATTCACTATCAAACCATTTGGCTTTTTTGTATTTTCCCAAACTGAGCTCACTGTGCTTTTGATCATATGATGTTTGTTGGAAAAGAGCATTTTCTCGCTGTCCGGCATAGATACTTGCAAGCTTGTCATAAGCTTTCATAGTCGCATCCGAGATATTGTTCCCCTTTATATCATTGTATTTTGTATCGTACTGATATGTATTCTCTCCCGGAAGATAAACCGATATTCCACCAACTCCTCCTAATGTGTTACCGTTCTTGTACAGTACAGTATCCTTTAGAGTGTTTAAAAGCGCTACACTCTCCGTATGTACCGGAGTATATGCCAAGCTACTCAAAAAACCGACCAGATCAATTTCTCCGTCACGATTATCAGCAGTATCGGTATAAGTGTACTCTCTTGCGAAATCTCTTGCCAGAGCCATAAGTTCAATCCCGCCTTTTGTCTCTCCAAGTTTTGTCACTAAAGTGTTCCACTGGTTCTGAGCCACACTAACGTTATTCAAATCATACAAAGCCAATGTTCTTTTTTCAACATTTCTGTCGTTCGCCTTAGTATAGGTATCGTATTCATCAATAAGTTTTTTACCGAAAGTAACAAAATCTGTAGTTCCGTATGTGGAAAAGCTGTTAAAATCCCAACCGTAACTGCTTTCATTTTCCTGCGATCCGATGAAATACTTTGCCGTTCCGGCAAAATTACTTGCAACATCAAGAGAACCCATCAGGCATGTATCAAATCCAATTGATTCAAAAACAGCTCCCGAATTCTTTACTCCGTTACCGACTGATGAAGCTGACATTTTTTTCCCTGTAACCTCGTTTTTTCCATATCCGCCCGCAGCACCTCCGCCATGATCCCAGAAAACAAGAGACGTATGGTCAGAGGAGTACAATGCTTTCGTATCGTTTATGAATGTCGTAATCATTTCCGGAGACAAAAACTCTTTTTCGGTACCATACTGCTTGAGTTCTCTTATTGTACCGTTTTCCACAACATATGATACACTGTTTCCGTTATTGGCATTTTGCAGCGCGGGAAGTTGCCACTTCCTCGTTCCGCCTGCCATAATAACAAATCGCGTATTACCGGATGCAGATGCGTTTATTGCCTGATTAATCAGTCTCGATGCCGCTCCGTCATCGCTTTCAAGATTCGTCCCGTTAAGGTACACGAGAACAAGACCGTTTGATGTCTGTACCGGATTTACCGGTACAACTGCATTCACAATTTCATTTGTCACAGGCACCGATGCCGGTGTAACATTTTCTATGGCTGCATTTGCAGTTCCTTCCGTATAATTATCTGATGCACGATCTGTCGGTGACTCGTCAGAAGATGCAGCATTCGCGTGCATTGCAGCAAATACTGCCTGCAAATTAACTATTTCCTGAGTATCCTGTCCTTCGTACGCTGTACGTCCCTCGGGTATTCCTGTGATTAGATAATGATTGAGAAGTGCCGTCTCATCCGTTCCGCACAAGGCAACCGCATCAGGATATGTTGCCGTATAAAACTCGGAATCGAATTTGATTCCGTTTCCGTAATCAACAACAGCCCCATAAGCTGTCACCTGCATTACAGGCTGAACCAGAACAAATATAGCCACCATGGCCACTAACACTTTCATTAGTAAACTTTTAGTTCTCATACTCAGACAGAGTCCTCCTTTTATCTTCATAAAAAAACAACGATATATTATACAGTATTGAGTCATATATTGCAATTAATGTGACTATCCTATTGGGTCCTATTGGTGCAGTGTGATATTTGTGTGATATTAATCCTTGTATAATTCCAAAAGAAACATATTCGTGCATATGTGACCAAAGTGATGTATAATGGGTTTTGAAAAGGAGGTACTATGTAATGATCGATATCAAGAATTTTAACGGCAAAGAGCTTTCCGAGGATCAGCTTGAAAAGGTTGACGGAGGTTTTAAACAGACTATCCCGGGATACTCATACGGGTGCATCATAAAGTGTCCCACTTGCGGAAACGCGGAATGGAACAAATTTACCTGTGACGGCGATATATTAGCGGCAGTCCAAAAGGATCTTTACAGATGCGGTGTTTGCGGACAGCTGTTCGCGGCAGCATCAGGTTATGGCATTACAGATATCATATCTCCCGAAGAGGAATATATGTAGAACAGAAAAGAGGAATTATTAAAGTGAGAAATAGTTATTTAATCGTAACTGCTTTGGTTATGTCTATGATGCTGGTTGCATGCAAGAGCGAATCCACATCAACTACAACCGTAAATTTTTCTACAACAAACGACGAAGGCACAAAGGAATATAGTTACACTTCCGAAAACAACAACGGGGAAGTTACGGAGGAAAGTTCATATACTGAAACCCCAATAACAGATGAGGCTGAAGCAGCAGATGACGAAATTGACGATGCACTTTGGAACTATGGAGTTGCTCTGGATGACAGCCTTGAATCAGGATGGGATTCCGAAGACGGAGACGGGCACAGAGTTACCTGTGATCCTGATCGTCTGTATGTTCATACCTGGCAGGCCGGGTTAAGTTCAATAGATAATCTGGACGAAGATAATTTTGTAAACGATGTAATTCCGAAATGGCAGGGATACTATGATGACTGGAGACAGGAAATGGATGAAGCCGGACTCGAAGATGTTGGCTTGTCATATTTCTTTGATTATGACGATCAGGATACTACTATTTTTTCTATAGAAGACGGACAATTAACATACTCTGTATTCAACTGATCTTCAGCTGACAAATAATAAACAAACAACAAAGGACTCTGAGTCTGTGAAAAAATCTCTGTAAAAACGGAATAACACTGTATGAACGAGGTCTCCTAAGACATAATAAATATTTAGGAGGCCTTTTATTATGGCAAAAGAAAAGAAACCCGTACACAAAGTCCAGATGACAGACGGTAAGCGTCAGATCATCCAACAGCTCCTTCAGGAGTATGACATCGAGACCGCAGAGGACATACAGAATGTTCTCAAGGATCTCTTAGGTGGTACCATCAAAGAAATGATGGAAGCCTAAATGGACGATCATCTTGGATATCAGAAGTCAGAACGTTATGACAGCGACGATTACCGTAATGACTACAAGACAAAACGCGTCAACTCCAGCTTCGGCAGTCTCGATATCCAGGTTCCACAGGACCGAAAATCATCCTTTGAGCCTCAGGTTGTTAAAAAGAGGCAGAAGGATATTTCAAACATTGACCAAAAGATCATTTCTATGTATGCCAAGGGAATGACCACCCTCCAGATTTCCGATACCCTTGAAGACATCTATGGTTTTGAGGCATCAGAAGGCTTTATTTCCGACGTGACGGATAAAATACTGCCTCAAATCGAGGAATGGCAGCATAGGCCTTTGGAAGACGTTTATCCGGTCATTTTCATTGATGCCATCCACTATTCCGTAAGGGATAATGGTATCATCAGAAAACTGGCTGCATATATCATCTTGGGCATCACATGTAGCGGTCATAAGGAAGTGCTTTCAATTCAGATCGGTGAAAATGAAAGTGTAAAGTATTGGCTTTCCGTCCTTAATGAAATGAAAAATCGTGGCGTAAAGGATATCCTCATCGTATGTGCCGATGGTCTTTCGGGCATCAAGGAAGCCATTTCAACTGCCTTCCCGAATACAGAGTATCAGAGATGCCTAGTCCATCAGGTACGTAACACCCTCAAATATGTGCCTGACAAGGACAGAAAAGCCTTTGCCAAGGATCTGAAGACGATTTACAACGCTCCCTCCGAAGAAGATGGCAGGAAAGCTCTGGATCGTGTGAAATCGACTTGGGAAGAAAAATATCCTCGAGCCATGAACCGATGGTACGACAACTGGGATGCGCTTACCCCCATCTTCAAATTCTCTGCCGATGTGAGAACTCTGATTTATACTACAAACAGCATTGAATCCCGACTGTTTTAGAGCCTCTTCAAATATCTTTCTTTCAGATTTCCTGCTATGAACATCTGACGATATTATTATCACATCAAACAATCCCTTGTATAAGGAGATCCTCGATGAATACCTGATGACTTACACCATATTATGCGAGAAAATAGAACGCTTGGATACTCGGATCGAAGAGCTTGCCCGCGAAGACAAATACAGTGAATCAGTCAAGAAACTCTGTTGTTTCATCGGCGTCAAGACGCACATAGCACTATCGGTGCTTGTAGAAGTCGGTGATTTCAATCGTTTTGCTACGGCTGAGAAATTCGCCTCATATATCGGTCTTGTCCCTGGTGAAGATTCAAGCGGGGATGAGCAGGTAAAACTCGGAATAACCAAAGCCGGGAATCGGCATCTGCGGATCCTTCTGATCGAAGCGGCACAATGCTATGGACGAAGCCAAGTGGGTTATAAATCGAAAGATCTAAGGGCTCGTCAAGCGGGAAACCCGCCCCAAGTCATCTCCTATGCCGACAAAGCCAACGACCGTCTTAAACGACGGTTCTATAAAATGGTTCTTGGAAAAAACAAAAAACACAATGTTGCAAAAGTAGCCATAGCACGGGAACTTGCTTGCTTTATGTGGGGAATGATGACAGATAATATAGCTTAATAAACAAATAAACTGGAGGCATCTTGAAAGGGCTTCGGCCATTTCAAGGTTCGAGTTATCTATGAGTTAACTATGTTGGCACAGTTTTTCTGTGATCCACGCAAATAGACGGTAGAACTCACGGCGGACCATTGACCTGCGGTAACCAATCCACGTATATCAGAGTGGCCAATGCCGGGAACTGATACTCCGAAGCTCTTTCTGGATGCCTTCAAAAACAATAAGATATAGGTTGTAGTGATTCTTGTTTAATCTATCCCTTGACAAAGGTCATTACATATCAGTTAACAAAATCAGTCATATTCTTAACTTTCACCAATTATAAAAAGACACCTTCACACCCAAACGATTACCGCAAAGACAAAAGGATCGGATCCCCGATCAGGATCTTGCTTCGCAGTCTCTGCGAACCATTATCCTTGTCTGATTCATTCCTACCACATATGCATACTCAAGTTTTTGAGCAACCTTCTTCAGAACTTCCACGTTGGAATATTCCGAGACCGGAGCTGTCGTAGGGTCAAGAGGCGTTCCGATGCTCCTGATATCCATCATGATATTGTCTTCCCTGATTTTGGCCAGAATATCCACCTCATCACAGGAGATGCTATGCTCTTTGTTATCAAGCATATACGAGATCATTTCTTCCAAAGACAATGCAATCATCACGGAAGTCCTCTGATCCACATCATTGCTTTCGCAGAATCTCTGTAAGGACACAACCGTATCTGATATATCCTCCGTATCCAGCTGAACCGTCACATCATAAACCGGAACACTCTCATCTTCTGTCTCGACCAGAAGCAGTCCATGGTATTTTCCGCCGGAATGAGCCGAAATATAAAGATTTGCAAGAATAATAATGATCAGCTCCGAAAGCGATACCGCTGGGAATGCCATCCACAGTCCCCTTATCCCGAAGGCACCGGTCAAGATCATCGCAATGGGAATAAGACCCGCAAAACCATCATATATACTGACAAAAGAAGCGTACAGTTTTCTGGAAACGATCTGGAAATAATACATAAATATCAGAACAAAACCACGAAAGATAAATACGAGTGAAAAGATGCGGATCCCAAGATCGGCCGCTGCCGTATCAGCACCCGAATAATTGTACATATACAGAAAGATCTGAGGAAACAGCTCAACCCCTGCAGTACAGACCAGACAAGCAATAAACTGTGCGATCATGGCAGTCCGAAGCAGTATCTTTATCCCTTTAAAATCCTTCTGTCCCTTGAGCGCTGCGCCGATAGGCACCATGGCTTCCACGACACCGCCCATAGCGATGGATATGATGGATATGGACTGCATGCAAAGGGTAAAGATTGTTACGCCTTCAATACCGGCAAGCGTCATAGACAGACTATTTCCGAAAAACGTCTTAATGGCATATCCCAGTTGATTCAGAGACATCGCCACGCCTTTTCCTGCGGCTTCCCGAACCAACACAACGTCTTTGAGACTGATCTTTCTTAGCGGCACTGATACCTTCCTGCCCGGAAGCAGTAATATGAACCACATCAGGGCAATAAGGTACCCCGAAAAAGTAGCCATGGCTGCGCCCTTCACCCCGGTGTGAAAATAATGTATGAACACGTAATCCATCACGAGGTTAATGGCATTGGCAGCCAGATTCAGTTTTGTTCCTATCTGTGGGTATCCGAAAGCAGCAAAACAATTGATCAGAACCTGAAGAGGAATGATCAATACTCCCGATATGATCGTGACTGCCAAATATGAGGTAAATTCAGGAAGAATCACCGTATCAGCGCACATAAGAGGCGCCAGAGGACGGAGGCAGATCATCCCAACAGTTGCAATAAATGCGGAAATTCCCACAGAGGAAGCAAATACCACAGAAAATAGCCTATCTGCTTTCTCCTTCTTCTGCATACCCGAATACTCGGCATAGGCGGCGGAACCGCCGACACCAAGTATGATATATATAACCGCAAAGACATACATGACCGGAGATGCCATTCCAACCATGCTCATCGCATCACTTCCAAGAAGCTGTGATACGATTATCCCATCAACAAATTCATTAAGTGATATGGCAAGTTCACTCAACAGCATCGGGCCAAGATACTGATAGAATTTCCTGTTTACAAGTACACCCTTCCGCTCAGTTCCGGTCATTTGTCCCGATCACCATTTCACTTTCATATCCCGGAATCAGTTCCACCGTTAATCCTTTAACCGTCATAAGCTGCTCCACACCTCTTCGTCCGTATGACAAATAGTCATATGAACTCTTGGGAACGATAACTCTGCCGCCCTGACGTGCCAGATCAAATGTATCAAACATCAGTTTCAGGCACTCCCTCTCTTTAAGACCCAACAGGGATTCTTTATAATTGACGATAACAAAGTCAAAGCCTTTATGCGCATCCGTGATGGAATCTTTTGTGATGCATTGTGCCCCTTCTATTTCAAGTTCCTCGTCCGCCGCGACCAGAACAGCTCCACAGCAGCCAACCTCTTTAATGACTTCCTCCGGGCTCTTTTCTTTATCCGTTTTCTTCGGAACAAGGCGTCTCGACATTCCGTCATTAAAAATGAACTGGAAAAAACTCTTTTCAATATTTGAGAGTATCTTAAGATCTTCCTCAAGAATGGCTTTATCATCATTGATCAAATAGATCTCTCCACCGGTGCCTTCCAGATCTCTGGTCTTTGTCATCATCTCCGGTTTTGTGACCGGAGTCACATCTATCAAATAGGTGCTCCTTAAGTGCTTGGCCACCTCAAAGACAGGACTGTCTTCCACTTCCATGTCCTGGGAAATGATGATGCTCTTTGAACAGCCATTCCGCAGGAGCCTGTATGGTTTCTTCAATTCCTTCATGAATTTATCCGGGTAAAGAAGCGCATCCAAAATGGAGTCCGTCTCGTGCTGTCCTGAAATCTTATCTGCAAACGCGGCAGGCAGTGACCCTCCCATAGGTCTGCAATTAACCTCTATAAGGATCGGCCCTTTTTCATCTATCATGAACTCACCGTGTATCATTCCGTTCTGATAATGTATCGCATCCGCTACCTTAAAAGCGTATTCGATCAGCTCACTGTGTCCCGGCTCAAAATGGTCGATGTATTTCGTATTGTCATAAATATATCCGCCTTCATTTGTCTTTATTTTGTTGTATTTCAGGAAGGTAGTGAGCTTATGAAAGCCGTTCCGCGAAAGGATGTTCACGACATATTCTGTTCCGATTATCCTTTCCTGAACAAGCACTTCGGAAATCTTATCTCCGAAATCGTTCGTCATTTCCATAAGTTGAGCAACCGCATTCTTAACCTCCTCCAGATCATCACACAGGAACAGTCCCTGACTGGCTGCGCCCCTGACAGGTTTTACAACAGCACATACAAATCCATTTTCTTTGCAAAAATCGATCGCTTCCTCCGGAGTGGAAACGGTCCTGCCGTGGAGGTATCTGAGCCCGGCATTTTTCAATGCTTCATGCATTGCAGGCTTTTCCGTCATTGCTTTAATGTATTCCACAGGATTTCCGGGAAGCCCAAGATCCGCAGCAAGCTTCGTGGCAAGCACTACCCCGGATTCCGTACCCGGCACTACAAGCACGGGATCATATTTCTTTACTTCCTCAAGTGTCTTTTCATAAGAGTCCTGTTCTTTTAACAATACAGGCTGATGATACAGCTTGTCGGGGTTGATGGGCGAATCGATCCCACACTCAATACTGTGACGCAACACCTTTGATTCCAGACTGACTGGAGCATATCCCCTACGGACAATATCCTCAATATAATTATATCCGGTTGATAATACGTCTACTACAATGATACTTTTCAATTTTCTCTCTCCGTTCTCGAGTTTACGTGTCTATATACAAATATTTTAGTGTATCAAGTTTCACACTCATAGCATATCGAATTATCAACGCAAAATCAACACTTGCGACACGTTTAATATAAAATATAAACGAATTGTTAATAATCAGCAAAATCAGTCATTTTATTAACAAACTGGAATTGTCGTTCTGAGTTATCCTACGATCGGGCAAAGGTCAGCCAATGTGTCCTCTGTATCCACCGGCACCCAATGGCCTTCCACACAGATTTCCGGATTGAGGCTCTTTATCGTATCATACAGGCTTTCGCTCAGATGCTCGTAGAATCATCGGTATGTGGTGCTTCAGTTTGCATGATCCTGACTTTCAGCCCTCCAAGATCAAGATCTATCTCACCCGAAAACGAAATCTCGGCCGTCTTAACTTTAACTTCATTATTTCCACCATACTCTTTTCTTATGCTCTCATGAAGGGCAAGAAATTCAGCAGGACCGTTCTTTTCTAATCTGTCCCTACACTCCGCCAAGTGATTGTTGGTTATATTATTTGCCATGCACAGACCATGAACTGCATGCATTCCGAAAGTATGATCCCAATGCCAGTGTGTAAGTACCGTAATTCTCGGCAACGGCAGGTTTTCCTTTTCCAAAAGAGCGTAGAATTCTTTGGTATGACCGGCGGAATGGCCCGCATCAACAGCGATGCTCCAATCTGTCCCTTTTACATATGCAAGATTCGGACGGTCTCTTTCTTCTTCATACGGCATATACCAGATATGATCTGTAAGTTTTTTAAGTTCCATATTTTCATCTCCGCCTTTAGTCACATCTACCATTTCTAGTTATATTCTCTTTGATAATGCCACTGTGGTTTCTTCTTTGACATAACAGTTTTTCTTGTAAAAATCATATGCAGGAACATTTGAATCCATTAACAAGAATATCTGCTTAAGTCCCAGCTGCTTAATTGCTTCCTCAATCTCTGCAAGGAAGAAGGTTCCCGCACCGGCACCCTGTCTGTCCGTTTTAATACAGAGTTCATTGATTATATACTCCGTACCTGAATACCAATGCTTTATATATCCCATGGAGATACCGATCAATTCGTTATCTTCGTATAGTCCATAGGTCAGGGAATATCCTTGACCTATAAGATCGTTAATGTACATATCAAGCTGTTCCTTATCAGACCAATCATCGTTCCATGGTTCTTTAGTAAAGACGCTTACGAAAACATCTTTTATGGTTTCTTTATCATCCGGACTGAGTCTTTTCAGTTCAAACATCTTTCATACACTCCTTAAGTGAGAGGCAGGTAAAATTATGTCTTCTTCAGATAAAAATACTTGCTTAGCTTTGGATCTTTGTCTTCTCGGACAAATCCCGATTTGTCATCGTCTATAAAACTGTAATATAGTATGCATTCATTCTTAACATAACTCTTGACGAAATTCACGGAATTATATATAGTCAAAACGAGCTGAACAATGGATATTTAACCACCATTCAGCTCGTAATTATCTTAGGATATCTCATTTACAGAAAAACTTTCACACACTCGACTCTGCAATAAGCAGAGTCCTTTTTGTTAAATAACAGTGCGTACCACTTTCGGTTTGTAGCCTTTTATCTCCAATGACTTGAGTATCTGATCCTTGTGCTGCGTTCCAAACGCCTCAAGTGTAATGCGAAGTTCAACAGCGGCATTCCTGTTTGTAGATACAAACTGGTTGTGTTCGAGTTTGATAACATTTCCGTTATCTTCTGCAATAACACTTGCAACTCTTGAAAGCTCACCCGGCTTATCCGGCAAGAGAACGGATACCGTAAATATCCTGTCTCTCATAATGAGTCCCTGGGATACAACGGAAGACATCGTGATAACATCCATATTACCGCCCGAAAGTATCGATACTATCCTCTTGTTCTTAACCTTCAGATGATCAAGTGCGGCAACCGTCAGCAATCCGGAGTTCTCAACGATCATTTTATGATTTTCGACCATATCAAGAAATGCTACGATCAGTTCTTCATCTCCAACCGTTATTATTTTATCAATATTTTTCTGAATATAAGGGAAAATCACGGAGCCTGGAGTCTTAACCGCCGTACCGTCCGCTATAGTCGATACACTCTTTAATCCGGTGACTTTCCCGGCTTCAAGGGAAGCTTTCATACATGCGGCACCTTCCGGTTCCACTCCTATAACCTTAATCTTGGGATTAAGAAGTTTTGCAAGAGTTGAAACTCCGGCGGCAAGTCCGCCACCTCCTATAGGCACAAGAATATAATCAACTACCGGAAGATCCTGAAATATCTCCATGGCAATAGTTCCCTGTCCGGTAGCAACAGTCTCATCGTCGAACGGATGAATAAAAGTATAGCCCTTCTCTTTTGCAAGTTGCAAAGCCTTCTCGCACGCTTCGTCATATACATCTCCGTGAAGGATAACTTCAGCTCCGAGATTCTTTGTCCTGTTAACTTTGATAAGAGGCGTGGTCGTAGGCATTACAATAACAGCCTTAAGGCCATACTCTTTAGCCGCATAAGCAACACCCTGGGCATGATTGCCGGCCGATGCCGTAATAATACCCTTTGCACGCTCTTTGGCCGATAAGGTACTTACCTTGTAATATGCACCGCGAAGCTTGTAAGCTCCGGTCATCTGCATATTTTCCGGTTTCAGATATACTTTGTTTCCTGTACGCTCGCTTAAATACGAACTGTACACAAGTTTAGTCTCTTTTGTGACTTCCTTGACAAGTCTTGCCGCCTCTTCGAATCTGTCAAGAGTCAGCATATCGCCATGTTTACTGCGTTTCGTCGGCATCTTCGGTATATCCCTCCCTGTAGAAAAGCGCTTTTACATAATCATCGATATCAAACCTCTGCAGATCCTCTATTCCTTCGCCTACACCGATATACTTAACCGGAATAGACAGTTCTGATGTAACAGCGATAGCCATTCCGCCCTTTGAACTGCCGTCCAGCTTTGTGATAACAACGCCAGACACATCGGTTGCTTCCTTAAACTCTCTTGCCTGATTAACGGCATTTTGTCCGGTTGTTCCGTCGAGTACAAGAAGTGTTTCTTTGTATGCATCGGGATATTCGCGGTCGATTATCCTCTTCATCTTCTTGAGTTCTTCCATAAGGTTCTTCTTGTTGTTAAGGCGTCCCGCCGTATCGACAAGAAGAATGTCCGTATTCCTTGATTTTGCGGCGCTGACGGCATCAAATACCACAGATGATGGATCCTGTCCGTCCTGTCCGGTAATAAAATCGGCTCCGCTCCTGTCGGCCCATACTCGCAGCTGCTCAAGGGCCGCGGCTCTGAATGTATCGGCTGCCGCTATCATAACCTTCTTGCCCTGACTGATATACTTCATGGCAAGTTTTCCGATAGTCGTGGTTTTACCGGCGCCATTCACGCCTACAACAAGAACTACACTCTTTTTCTCTTCAAACTCATAGTCGGCAGGGCATTCGGCAAGCAGTTCCTTGACCTTTTTTATCATATGGGTCCCAAGTGCCTTGGGTTTTCTGATATGCTCGTAGTATTCGTCTCTTTTCAGTCCGTCTATGATGTTCTGTGTTGCGACAACCCCGATGTCCGATAAAATGAACAACTCTTCCAGGTCATCGTAAAAGTCATCATCTATAACGTCCCTGTCAAAGACTTCGGCAAGGTTGTCATCAAACTGTTTTCTTGTTTTGGAAAGTCCCGAAAATAATTTATCAAAAAAAGCCATTATCAATCATCCAAATCTTTGTCTATAAGGTTAACCGATACAAGTGCGGATACGCCCTTCTCCTGCATCGTGATACCATAGAGCCTGTCAGCTTTTTCCATGGTTCCTCTTCTGTGAGTAATAACTATAAACTGCGTATGCTCAGTAAGTTTGTTAAGATAGCCGGCAAATCTTCCGACATTCGACTCATCAAGCGCTGCCTCAATCTCGTCGAGAAGACAGAATGGTGAAGGCTTCAGGTTCTGTATTGCAAACAGGAGGGCAATAGCTGCAAGTGCCTTCTCACCGCCTGACAGCATCAGCATATTCTGAAGTTTCTTGCCCGGAGGCTGTGCATTTATATTGATACCTGCCTCAAGTATATCTTCATCGTCATTGATCTTAAGTGTACCCGTACCGCCCCCAAACAGTTCCTTGAACACTTTGTTGAATTCTTCGGCAATAAGCTTGAAATTTGCTTCAAACTGTACACGCATCTGTTTATCCAGTTCTTCAAGGATTCCAAGAAGATCCTGTTCCGCGGTCACCAGATCGTCATGCTGTGTCTTGGTGAACGTGTACCTTTCCATGAGAACCCGGTAATCTTCAATTGCATTTACGTTTACATCTCCGAGCTTGCGGATATCATCACGAAGTTTATAAATATTCTTGCGCATTGCCGGAGGATCATTAAGAGTTTCGTCGCGCATCTCGGCCGCATGTGAAAGCGTGATCTCATATTCATTCCACATATAATTTATACGGCTCTCCTGCTCGGCCTCCGTCTTCTCCTTCTGGGAATTCAGACGGTACAATTCCTTGTCGAGGTCTGCGATCTTCTTCGAAATCTCCTCCCTTTTATCAAAGAACGACTTCTGTTTTGCCGTAAACTCTTCTTTACTTGCTATTGCCTCTTTCATGGCAACTTCATTTTCATCGGCATCTCCCTTTGATGCCTCTATCGTTTCTTTGATCTTGGTAATATTTTCTTCTTTTTCACCTATCTCGGCTTCGGTATCTTTAATGCTGTTGCCTACTTCAAGAAGTTCCGTCTTCAAGTGTTCAATTTCGGCACGGACTCTCTCGACATTCTGTCTTGCAAAATCCTGCTTCTGTTTTTCTTTTGTAACTTCCAGATCAAGATCAGTCTTCGCAAACACCTTCTCGGTCTCTATATCGCGAAGCTTTTCAAGCTTCTCACCTGCTGCGTTTATCGCGGCATTGAGTTCTTCCTCGGACTTCTCCGATGCGGCAAGTTCTTCCTTGGCTTTGCTCTCGTCTGTTGTGATCCCTTCGGCCGCCGCTTTCATCTGGGCAAATTCGGTCTCGAGATTTGCATGATCCGCTATCATCTCTTCCTTGTGCTTGTTGGCAGCATCAACATTGAGTTGTGCGGTATTTTGCTGGATGTACAGTTCCTGAAGTTTTGCCTTGAATTCCTCTATATCGGAACGAAGTTTCTGTCTCTCATCCTTGGTCTTATCGATCTCATCCATGATCGATTCTATATTATGAAGGCCCTTCTTTGCTTCCGCCTCCAGAGACTCTATCTCCCTCTTTCTTCCGAGAAGATTGGATGCATTCTTAAACGATCCGCCGGCAAGAGCACCGCCGGGAGTTAAGTATTCACCCTCAAGTGTCACAATACGGAGTGTATAGTTATACTCCTTGGCAAGCTTAAGTGCATTCTCAACATTATCCATAACAATAATGGCACCAAGAAGCTGGCTGATCACGTCCTCATATTCCGGTTTGGAACTGACAAGCTCATTTGCCATTCCGATAAAGCCAGTGGCATTCCTGACTTCCGGTTTATCGAATTCACCTCTGTTCCGTGTCGTTGTAAGCGGAAGGAAAGTCGCTCTTCCGGCCTTGTTGTCCTTCAGATACTGAATGAGCTTTCTGGCAACATGCTCATCTTTGGTTACGATATTCTGAATATTGCCGCCAAGAGCAGTCTCGATGGCAGTCTCATACCTGTCCTCAACCTGCATTATATCGGCTACAACACCTATAATGCCCGCAACCTTGCCTTTTTGTTCCATGACACGCTTAATACTGCTTCCGTAGCCGTCATACCGTTCCGCAAGGTTCTTTAAAGTATCAAGTTTTGATTTTATCCCGTGATACGACAGCTGCGCATCGCCAAGTTTTCTGTCGAGTTCTTCAAGCTTTGTCCGAAAATCACCCAGCTTTTCTTCCATGGACTCACGCTTTGAATCCGTGGACTGTATCTCGGCACATATCGTATTAAGTTCAAGAGTCAGAGCATTTACAAGTGTATCCTGCTCAGCCTCCTCACTCTTTGCTCCGATAAGTTTTGACTGGATCTCTGCCTCGCGGATCCTCGTCTGCTCAAGCATTGTTCCGAACTGTCCGAGCTTGGTCTTGATACCGGCTCTTTCATTAAGAAGCTCAATTATAAGATTCTTGTTCTTCTCGACAATACTGTTTTCTTCTTCAATCTCGGCCTGCAGTTTTTCAAGTTCCGCTACGGCTTCATCTCTTTTTTGGATAAGTTCGTCGCATCCTTTGTCAAGAGTTGTCTGTTCGGCAACAAGCCTTTCGGCCTCTGATTCCCTGGAGGCAATATCATCATTTAATGTCTTCTGCCTTGCCCTGTAATGATCTGCGGATATATTGGCGGAATTGATTTTCTCTTTAAGGACATTTATCTCGCCCTCCAGTTTTTCCTTAAGCAGACTGTTTGCCGAAAGTTTCTGGCGCTTTTCTTCGATCTGTGCATCAAGTTCAGCGATCTTCGCCTCAATATCCCCGTACTCTTCTTTTAACTTATCATTTTCCCCGTTTGCCGCCTCAAGATCTGTTGTGGCAATACCTATCTTGTTTTCGCAGTCCGTAAGCGCAGCCTTGGCATTCTCACTGTCAATAAGGAAAATATTGACATCAAGCTTCTTTAACTCTTCCTTCATCTGAAGGTAATTTCTGGCAACCTCCGACTGTTTCTCAAGCGGTTCAACCTGTCGCTCGAGTTCGCTCAGTATATCGGAAACACGCACTAGATTGGCGCGTTCCTGTTCGAGTTTTTTGAGGGCTGTTGCTTTCCTTCTCTTAAACTTTACAATTCCCGCCGCCTCATCAAACAACTCCCTTCGCTCTTCGGGCTTACCCGACAGTATCCTGTCGATCTGACCCTGACCGATAATAGAATATCCTTCCTTACCGATACCTGTATCGTAAAACATCTCGGCAACATCTTTGAGTCTGCATGTTGTACCGTTTATAAGATATTCACTTTCGCCGGAACGGTATACACGCCGCGCAACCGTAACTTCCTCGTAATCTGTAGGAAGCGCATGATCGGAATTATCAAGGGTGATGGCAACATAAGCATACCCCATCGGCTTACGCATTTCGGTACCCGAAAAGATGATATCCTGCATTGAAGATCCTCGAAGCTGCTTGGCACTCTGCTCCCCAAGAACCCACCTTACCGCATCGGCAACATTACTCTTTCCGGATCCGTTCGGTCCGACAATAGCGGTTATTCCATTATGAAATTCAAAATTGATCTTGTTTGCAAAGGATTTGAATCCCTGCACTTCAATGTTTTTTAAATACATTAAAATCTCTCCGTACGGTTAAGATGCTTAACCAATATGGCATACGCCGCACCCTGCTGGGCGGCCTTCTTGCTTTTTGCGGTTGCCTCCTCCGAGATCCTCCCGTCAAGAACAGCACGCATAACATAATCCCGGTCATGGGACGGTCCCAGTTCCGCAACCGGTATATATTCCAGGCTCATTCCGTGATCCTGTGCATATTCCTGCAATATTGTCTTGGCGTCTACAAATTCTATCTTCTTCTCATAATCCGACAGCACAAATCTGTATATAAATGCTTTTGCAGCATCCATTCCGCCGTCCAGATATATAGCGCCTATTATCGCTTCAAAAACATCAGAGACAATGGAATCTCTCCCGCGTCCTCCGCTTTTCTCCTCACCCTTACCCAGCAATACGTACCGGCCAAGGTCAAAACCCTCTCTGGCACAGTATGCGAGGGTCGGTTCGCAAACAATGGCGGCCCTTAGCTTTGTCATCTCTCCTTCGTGCATTTCGGGATGATTCCGATACAGAAAATCACTTACCGTAAGTTCGAGCACCGCATCACCTAGGAATTCCGTCCGCTCGTAATCATCATGTTTGTTAAGTTTTAACTCATTCACGTAGGAACTGTGAGACAGGGCTTTTACGAGAAAATCACTGTTTTGAAAATCATACCCGATGAGCTTTTGCAGTTCTGTAAAACCGCTTTCATTATTCATGTATAACTCCGCACCGATTATACAGGCAACGTATAAATAGAGTTCCGCTTATCCGGAACTCTATCCGCCGAATACCCATATTATTGTTTATTTAGCTGATTGCGTTCCTGATCTGCTCTATCGCATCCGCAACAGTTACGATAGACTCGGCATCATCAACATTTATCTCAATATCAAACTCTTCTTCGACTCCCATAATGATCTGGTAAACATCAAGAGAATCTGCTCCGAGATCGTCAATGAATTTCGTATCCATGGTGATCTCGCTAACATCAACGTTAAGTACCTCTGTGATGATTTTTTTCAGCTTTTCAAGTTCCATAATACTAACCCTTTCTATTCATCCTTTATAATTATCTTATCAGCAATACGCTGATTGATATTTTGCTCTTTAAAAGTAACGCATTGCATGATGGCATTCGACACTTCCTTGGCTGTTGCATTTCCGTGGACCTTCACTACAAGACCATTAAGTCCCAGAAGCGGCGCCCCGCCATATTCGGTTGCGTCAAAAGTCTTCATAACACCTTTAAGCGACGGCTTGATCAAAAGTCCTCCGATCTTACCGAGAGTACTACTCATCAGAGCACCCTTTATGGACTTTAAAATCATCTTACCGACACCTTCGTACATCTTCAGGATAACATTTCCAACAAATGCCTCGCAGACAATAACATCTGCTCCCCCGTTAGGTATCTCCCGGGCTTCTATCGAACCGTTAAAGTTGATATCCGGACAATTCTTAAGAAGAGGGAATGTCTCCTTGACAAGCATGTTGCCCTTTTCTTCCTCGGCGCCGATATTAACTATTGCGACTCTCGGATTTTTAACACCGATAACATGTTCCATGTATATGGAGCCCATCTTGGCAAACTGTACGAGATGTGAGCTTCTGGCATCCACATTGGCTCCGCAGTCTATTATAAGCGATACACCTTTGGGGGTTGTTGAAGGTATAAGCGGTGCAAGGGGCGGACGCTCCACTCCCTTAATACGGCCTACGATAAGCTGTCCTCCCACAAGAATAGCACCTGATGATCCGGCAGATACAAATGCATCCGCTTTCTTCTCTTTGACAAGGTTAAGGCCCTTTACTATAGACGATTCCTTCTTCCGCCTTATTGCCATAACCGGTGCTTCCTCGGTTGATATAACCTCCTGGGCATCAACAATCTCTAAACGGTCACGGGGATAATCACACCCCTCAAGCTCAGCCTTAATATCGGCCTCACGTCCGCACAGGGTTATTTTGATTGATTGTGAACCTTTAAGGGCCTCTATTGCCCCTTTAACTATTTCCCCGGGCGCATTATCGCCGCCCATAGCGTCAAGTACAACGTGTACCATTATCTTCTCCTATTGTATAGTGAACGAATATAATCTGTTCAAACTTATAATACTATACAAGACCCACAGACAAAAAGCAAATAAAAAAAGATACAAAAAAACCACGGGATATCCCGTGGTATTTGTCGTATAATGATCAATCCTGACTGATGATCTCTTTCTTATTATAAGAACCGCATGCCTTGCATACTCTGTGGGGTACCATAAGCGCACCGCACTTGCTGCACTTTACAAGCGTAGGAGCAGACATTTTCCAGTTTGCTCTTCTTTTATCTCTTCTTCCTTTGGAAGATTTATTCTTTGGACAGATCGACATTGCTAACACCTCCTTTGTATATAATTAAAGGATTTAACGTTATTTTGACGTACTTGTGAATTGTACAAGGGATTGGAGTGTTTGTCAATACACTATTTTTATTTTTCACTTCAAGGCCCCTATCTACAATAATTGTGCCTGCACAGCAGTAAGCGCAACTACACCCACAATATCATCGGCATTGCAGCCTCTGGACAGATCATTAACGGGTCTGGCCAATCCCTGAAGCATGGGACCATACGCCTCCGCTTTGGCAAGACGCTCAACAAGTTTGTATCCGATGTTGCCTGCATCAAGGTTAGGGAAAATCAGCACATTTGCCATTCCACCTATCTCCGAATCAGGCGATTTTGCCCTTGATACCGAAGGTATGATAGCTGCATCGGCCTGAAGTTCTCCGTCAAGCAAAAGCTGGGGATATTTTTCTTTGGCGATCGCAGTAGCATTTGCAACCTTATCAACAAGCGGATGCTTGGCACTTCCCTTCGTCGAATGTGAAAGCATCGCAATTATAGGCTTGGCGCCTACAA
Organism: Lachnospiraceae bacterium UBA3762; assembly: GCA_002371615.1. Classification (GTDB taxonomy): domain Bacteria; phylum Bacillota; class Clostridia; order Lachnospirales; family Lachnospiraceae; genus UBA2868. The sequence continues at coordinate 99,304 of DFGA01000050.1, forward strand.
GTGATGTGAAGCTCTTTGCCGAAGTATTGGCAATACTTGCAAGTTCTTCGGATGTGGGATCCTGATTAAGTCCGCAATCCGCAAACAGAAATGTTCCGTTCTCGCCGAGGTCGCAGTTCGGAACATCAAGGATAAAGAAGCCTGATACAAGATCCACACCCGGTGCTGTACGAAGTATCTGAAGTGAAGGGCGCAAAACATCTGCTGTAGCATGACAGGCCCCGGCAACCATTCCGTCGGCATCATTCATCTTTACCATCATAACGCCCCACATCAGATTGTCCGTGCGCAGCCTCTCTCTTGCCTTCTCAAGCGTCATACCCTTCTTCTCGCGAAGTTCGAATAACTTCTGCGCATATTCTTCGAACTTATCACTTGTCTCGGGATCTACAACTTTGATCTTGGACAGATCCACTTCAAGCCATCTGGCACCGTCCATGATCTTCTCTTCCTTCCCGATCATGATAAGATCAGCTATACCCTCTTCAAGAATCTTCGCAGCGGCAATAAGCGATCTTCTGTCATTGCTCTCAGGCAATACTATGGTCTTGACGTCCTGTTTTGCACGTTCTTTGATATTTTCAATAAAATTCATTGTAACCCTCCCGTTCGCATATATATGAAGTTTCCCAAACCCCGACTGATAATACGAATTGCTCTGTTTCTTCGAAAGATTTGACCCTATTATATAATATATACCCCTGTAAAATTGCATACAAGAACAAAATCATTAAGTTCTTGTGCTAAATCAGAAACAATCAGATGATAACGACCTCGCGTGTAAAATCATGTGCCGGTGCTTTGCCGAACTTAAACACTGCAGCCATATCGTACATATTAGCGGCCCGAATATCCTGATTGAAGTAATACATTGCCTCATCATCGAGTATAGATCCCGCATCGGCAGCTTTACTTATGACGGGAATCACGCACGTCTCCTTGATTTGTGTAAGAAGAGCTGCGGAAGACTGTCTGAAGCCGAGTATCCTGATATATGATACCTCGCAGTCCTCCAGGCAATCGGCATAATCGGATTTTCTGATTCCCAGAAGGATATGCAGAATAGCCCGGTACACCCTGCTCTTCGTATATTCCTTGGAATGAACCAGATTTACAAACTCTTCATAACCGGTATATTTTGCGAAACTGCTTCTGATACGTCCTGCAATATTCTCGGACACATCCATGTAATCCGTAAGGCTTATGGCATCTTCCTCATCCTCAATCGTCTTAGCAAGCAGCGTATGCAGCTGAATGGAAAAATCATTTAAGCCTATCGGAAACGACTGATTTGCAATGCCTTGCAGATTACGATACACATATTTCGGGACAAGATGCGCAAAATTCTCTTTTTTATCTATCTTTCGTCTTACAGCAAGTGCTGAATATGCATTCCCTGACGGATCGTTATAGTCCCCTCCTGTCCTCTTTATACATACCGTTTCTATATCCGATTCCATCATGTCAAGAGATTTGATGTAACGGACGGCAAGCATGTCATTTGGAGCAAATTCATTGCCGGTAACAGTTGAGTAAGCTTTGGCATATGACATTCCTTCGCGAAGGAGTTGTGATATCTTATAATTCCTGGAAGTAGCCGAATCGGCTCCTTGAGATAAGATATGAAGTCCGGGATTATCTTCTTCCGACAGTCCCGCAAGCGAGCGCAGCATATTCAAATCCCCGCATTCACTTCCGAATACTATGCAATCTACGCATCCCATATCGACAACAGCGGACACCGCGCCCTGGGCAAAATAGTCTGCCGAAGCTGTCGCATACATTACAGGGAGTTCAACTACCAGATCTGCCCCGCCCATAAGAGCCTGCTTTGCTCTTGAGTATTTATCGCATATCGCAGGGAGACCGCGTTGCACAAAATCCCCACTCATAACCGCGACAATATAATCTGCTCCGGTAAGCCCTCTGGCTTCCCGGAGCAGATATTCATGTCCGTTATGAAACGGATTAAGTTCGCAAATGCACGCGCATATCTTCATTTACAGTTCACTCGATTATTTGAGCTTTCTTTTTACTTCCGCACACTTTGGTGATGACCATCGGCCAAACACTCATGGCAAACAACACCATTATTCCCCGTGCTAACAAATTTCCCCAGTGACCTCCGAGTGCAGCGACAATTGTTGCGGGAGCAAACAACTCCTTCCATCCGAACATCAGTGCTGCACCGATGCAGGTCAGTATAGGCAGATCCGCTGCGCCTGTGGGAATCTCATATTTAAGATAGTGTCTGTCCAGATAGCTCCCGAGCAAAAGCCCAAGAAAAGAGCCGCAAGCTTTGAACGAATCATTCATCATCTTCTGTGGATCAACAAGTAGCTGACCATCCACATAATCCATCGGATACGGCTTGAATACAATATAAACAATTGTCAATGCTACTGCAAGAACCCCTAACAGCGTAAGGATATCAAGTGTCTTCTCGTTACCCTCCACTTTTTTCTGTACAATTCCCACAACAATTATGATAATTACTGATTCACATAAACCTATCACCACATCCTGCGGGGTGTGTACTCCGAGGTAGTTCCTTGAAAAACCGGTCAGTACGATCAATATGCCGCAAAGGATGGAAATCCATCTTCTTTTATCTTTCTGCCATACAATAGTTGTCCCGTATGTTACAGTGGCAACCATAGTGTGTCCGCTCGGAAACGAATAACCCGTCGCCGCCACCTTGGAATCTCCGGCCGGTTCAATAAGATCCGATCTTATCCATGGTCGATAAGCGCATACCGTAAGCTTGATGATGCCGTTTAAGACCTCTCCGATCCCCCACGAAGTGATAAAACGGTACCCCCATTTCTTGTCCGCACACCAAAACACAACGAATGGCAGAAAAGGCATGATATCCACGGCGAACTTGGACAGCGCGTTAAAAAACTCATCAAAAGCTCCACCTGTTGCATTTCTAAGTTCCTGAAGCCACAACAGATACTGAATATCCATCATCGATCCTCCTTGTTATGTTTTCACCTGTGTTCTACAAAACAGTAAATGTCTTGAGCGTCTCCTCAAAAGTCTTCTCAAGCTCTTCTGCCGAAAGCTCGGACACACCTTCCTGAACAGTTGTCTCAATAACAACCGTTATAGTTTTCCCATTAGCCGGAACGGCATAACAAATATATCTGAATATACGTCCATCAGAAACCTCTTCGTCATATGCAGCCTTCTTACAGGAAATATTATCGCCAATGACCGCATCCGTAATATCAAACGTATCAGCACCGGTATTGGATAAAGCATCTGCAATGGCAGTTTGGGCATCATCAGTGTCAACACTCTTTACTTCCATCAAAGTTCCGGTCCATACATCTGCAGGTTCGATCTTTCCATAAATCTCTGCATCACCGCTATCTGTACAGGAGAATTCACGAAGATCGTAGGTTACACTGTAGCCAAACCGGCTTGTATTAGTGTAATAGTTCTCCTCCTCCGGTGTCGGGGGAGCATTCAGTACAGACTCAGGTGCTTTGCCAAAATCCTGCCACTGTGTGATATACAGTCCATTTGCATTGATATAATCGGCAATCTCCTCCTGCCGTAGTTCTTCCCCTGTTTCGTTAAGGTTTGCCATTAATTTGTCATACAATCCCGGGAGGGGCGCAAAAAGCTTAATGCTTTCCTGTTCGGTCATTGGAAGATCAGCACTTGTAACTTCATAATTTCCGTCATCCGTCTTCTTTAAATGGAATATACCGGCATCCCACGACCCGCCTACAGCAACAAGAGTGGAATTTAAAAGATCATATCCGCATATGTTGAACGATCCGTACACAAGAATATCATCCGGGTTTCTGTCATCCGTATGTGCAACGATCGAATAGGGAATATACACATCAGCTGCATTCTCCCCGTTCATCTCCATACTCTCAGCGATTATATAGTCGCTTATCACACCAAGATATTCATCATCCCCCCGGTATTTGTATAACGGTAAAGATTTCGGATCATCATAAGGTGATTCATCTAAAGCTTCATCTGCAGACTCATCAGCAGGTTCAGTCTCTTCCTCGGGCTGCGTATCTTCTGCCTGATTATCTTCGGGCTGTACAGCATCCTCTTCCGTTACGGCTTTCTCCGCAACAGTCTGGCTGTCGTCGGCACTCTGATTATTAACTGTGATATTTCCGGTACAGGCTGTAAGCGCTGTGGCAAGAGCCGCACCAAAAAGTGATAAAGCGATCTTTTTCATATTCCGTATCTCCTCTTATTAATCAATATATAACACACAAAGTATACAACATTATAGCTGATTTGTCAGTTGGTTTGATCCTGCCTCAATCTTCCCGATGATCAAATACTCGCCGGGTCTTTTTCTCGGATCTCGGAAGTGTATTTATCGAAACTATCGAGACCTTGGGGGTAACATTTAACCTGGACTTAAAGAGTCTCTTTATCTCTTCTGCGGTAGAGGCAAAATCAACTCTTCCTTCCGCTTCTGCTGTTACCATGATTATATCTCTGTTTTTGCTCTCATCATGCGCGATATCGATCTTATACTCACTTGATACCCCGTCAATAAGACCGAGGATCTCCTCAACCTGACTCGGAAACATATTGACACCATGCACCTTGAACATATCATCGCTTCTGCCAATGATAGTATCAAGTCTCGGAAAATGCCTGCCGCAGCTGCACTGTCCGGGAATGATCTTCGACAGATCGTGAGTTCGGAATCTGATAAGAGGAGCACCTTCTTTTACAAGCGTTGTAATAACGATCTCACCTTCTTCTCCGTCCGGAAGCACTTCCCCGGTAACGGGATCAATGATCTCGATATACAGATAATCATCGAAAATATGCATTCCTGTCTGATCGGAACAGTTTATTCCTATACCCGGCCCATAAATCTCGGTAAGACCGTAGATATCGTATAATTCTATACCAAGTTCATTCGCAATGTATTTCCTCTTGGCCTCGCTCCACCTCTCCGAGCCTATAACACCTTTCTTAAGTTTGATTTTATCCTTAAGATGTCGTTTGTTGATTTCTTCCGCAAGAAGCAGCGCATATGATGATGTTGCACATATGACGGTTGAGCCAAGATCGATCATCATCTGAAGCTGCTTTTCGGTATTACCGGGTCCCATAGGTATTGCCATGGCACCCAGTTTTTCACATCCTGCCTGGAAGCCTATACCTGCTGTCCAAAGGCCATACCCGGGGGTTATCTGTATCCTGTCTTTGGCAGTTATCCCGGCTATCTCATAGCATCTTGCAAACATCGTTGCCCAATCTTCAACATCCTTGGCTGTATACGGAATGATCACAGGCTTACCTGTAGTTCCTGACGATGAATGGATTCGTACCACCTCTTCATCCGGTACAGCCTGAATTCCGAGCGGATATGCATTTCTTAAATCCGCTTTGTCAGTAAACGGGATCTTCTCAAACTCCTCCGGTGACGATACCCCGGTGATTCCTGCCCTCTTATATACTTCGCTGTAATAGTTGCCACTCGCTAAAATACGTTTTATCTGTTTGTCTACCAACTCAAGCTGCTTTTCATTAATTCTCATCTTACCTCTCCTTTTAAACTGTACTTATTCGTTGACGGATGCGCGACCTATGTCATATCCGGCAAGAAACGCCTTCTTATTAATTTCAACATATGCCCCGGGAACCCTTTTTTCTATCTGCTTAAGGAGAATCTCCGAAGACAGTCCGAGTCTGCCGCTTCCTGCCGCTATTCCTAAAATAACGATATTAAAAAACTTTGACGACCCGAATGGTCTGCATACCTCATCTGAATCAACAAATATACATATGCACTTTTTCTTAATATATTCTACCATCTTAGAGCCGTCATATCCCGTATCGTTTAAAGATTCGGTAACGGGCTTGGTGGCTGCTGTATTTACTATCGCAACTCCGTCACTGCTAAGATACTTAAGATTTCTAACCGCTTCAGCAGGTTCAAATGCAAGGAGCAGATCTGCATTTCCATAAGGAATAAGCGGTGAATATGCATCTTTCCCGATTCTGACATGACTTGTGACAGAACCTCCCCGCTGCGCCATACCTATGGTTTCCGCAGAGTGAATGGACTCACCCTCCGCTGATGCGGATGCCGCTATTATCTTAGAAGCAAGTACGGTTCCCTGTCCTCCGACACCGCATATCAGGATATCTTTATTCATCACTCTTACCCCTCCTTACTTTACACCACCGGTACCAATCGCAGATACAGGGCAGATCTGAGAACACAGTCCGCAACCCGTACAAAGATTCACATCGATCATAACACGGCCCTCTGATGTCACAAGAGCCGGACACCCTATCTCTTTAATACACTTTTTACAGTTAATGCATTTATCCGTATCTACTCTGCATTTTCCCTGTGGTTTCGCAATTGCTATACACGGAGATTTGAATATTATGGCTTTGACACCCTTTAATCCGGCTGCCTCCTTAACCGCACGCACCGACTCATCAAGATCAAGGGGATCAACAGTTACAACGCTCTTTACCCCGATTCCGTGAAGGACCCCGGCAATATCGATTTTATCCACTATATTACCCATCATATTCCGTCCGGTACCCGGATGCGGCTGATGCCCTGTCATGGCTGTGGTGGAGTTATCCAGCACGCACAGGATCATATCGGCTTCGTTATATACAGCATTAACGACACCTGTCATACCGGATGCAAAAAAAGTGGAGTCTCCCACAAACGCAAAGCACACAGCATCACTTGTATGAGCAAAGCCCTGAGCCATGGTGATACCCGCACCCATACACAGACATGTATCCACCATATCAAGCGGCATCGCATTTCCGAGTGTATAGCATCCTATATCTCCGCAAAAATATGCCTTCTGGCCGGCCATTGCTTTTTTGACCGCATAGAAAGATGCCCTGTGGGGACAGCCCGCACACAGCACGGGAGGTCTTAACGGAAGTTTGGGCATATCGGATATGTCAATACCCGGCCTTTTCAGATCGGTTTTCAAATACTTACCAAGTATTTCCGAAACAAGCTCGGTACTCATCTCTCCGTTATGAGGCACGTATCCGTCAAGTTTTCCGTAAACTTTTATATTCAGGTTTTTCCGGCCGGCGACCTTTAATATCTGCTCTTCAATGTATGGACTCAGCTCCTCAATGCACAAAACCTCACTGACATTATCAAGCGCATCACCCATAAAGTCTTCAGGGAGAGGAAATGCAGTTGCGACTCTGATGAGTCTTACATCCCGTCTGTCGCCTATACACTCTTTGACATAAGTAAAGCTTACACCGGATGTGACAACTGCCTTAGTTGCATTCCCCGTAACTGTGTTAAAACGGTACTTTGAAAAATCCTGTCCGATCTTAACATTTCTCTCCTCGATAATACCGTGATTTATGTATGAAAGTCTTGGGAAGATGACCCATTTATTCGAATCTTTGACAAATCCCTCATATTCTTTCGGCCGGTATTCATCCGGCACTTCTACTGATGCATAGGCATGACATACTCTGGTCGTGGGTCTTAGCAAAACCGGTGTATGATACTTCTCCGAATACTCAAATGCATCCCGGATCATCTCATAAGCTTCTTCGGGTGTCGAAGGGTCAAACACGGGTATTCTGCAAAAGTCGGCAAAGCGCCTCGTATCCTGCTCGGTTTGCGAAGATATCGGTCCCGGATCGTCAGCACTGACTACAACAAGCCCGCCTTTTACACCCACATACGCAAGAGACATAAGCGGGTCGGACGCGACATTTAACCCTACCTGTTTCATTGTAACAAGGGCTCTTGCCCCACTGTATGCGGCAGCCGCAGCCACCTCAAGAGCTGCTTTCTCATTAACCGACCACTCCAGATGGACTCCGTCATGCGGGTATTTTGAAACCGTCTCTATGATCTCCGAAGACGGAGTTCCCGGATATCCGGCGACAAGATTCACACCGGAGGCCAATGCACCCAGGGCTATAGCCCCGTTACCTAATACATACTCTTTCATCTGTTACCTCTCAATAAGCATAAAACATCGCTACTAATAATATCACATTTTCTCATCGTTCCGGTATCATTTTCATGTTTTAACTATTTTATGTTATTATAATGGGAAAAGTCTTATAATTACAAACCAAGAAAATATTAAAATGTGAGGAAGGTGCTTGGCGACATGAGCATAAAAACCATGAAAAAGTACGCACTGGCGGCAATCATTATCTGTTGTATGATTTTGACAGGGTGCGATTACAACATCACTATCAACAATAACACCGGCAAAACAGGCAATGAATCTTCAACCATTGATTATTCGGATAAGAATAACTGGGCATACTACGAAGCCGGGGATGACAAACCTGCTGACCTGTTTATAATATGTCCGACTGTTGACACCAAAGATGAGTATAATATGTCAATGGATGATGAGACTATAAAAGAAAACTTCATTGGCGCACTAAACATGGAACGCGGCATCTACGAAGGCAGTACGCGAATGTTTGCACCTTTTTACAGGCAGGCCTCGTTGAAGGTTTATGGTCTTGGTGCATCCGAATGGGAACCCTACCTTGCAACTGCATACGAAGATGTTTCCGATGCTTTTTCTTATTATCTTGAAAACGAGAACAATGACCGCCCGATTATTCTTGCAGGCTTTTCTCAGGGTGCGGACATGTGCTACCGCCTTCTTGAAGAATACTTTGACGACAGCAGCCTTGCTGACCGCCTTGTGGCTGTATACGCATTGGGATGGCCGTGCACCCGTGAACTTGTGGAAAAATACCCTCAGATAAAACCTGCGACAGGCGCTACAGATACCGGAGTTGTTATAAGCTTTGACTGTGAGGATCCCGAGGTTGTTGAAACATTTATCACTCCTGCGGGGACAAAATCATATACAATCAATCCCCTCAACTGGAAAACAGACAGTACTCCCGCCTCTAAAGAAGAGAATATTGGCGCCTGCTTTACCGACTACAGCGGGCAGATCACAAAAGCGCAGCGTAATCTGTGCGGATGCTATATCGATGAAGACAGAGGAGTTGTTAAAGTCACCGATATAGACTCATCTGACTACCCTCCTGTTATACCTAACCTTCCTGACGGAGCATATCACATATATGATTACCAGTTTTTCTACAGGAATCTCCAGCAAAATGTTCAGGACCGTATAAATGCCTACATTCAGGCCCACAGCCCCGAAGCCGACACTATCGACGAGGGGGTAGATACCGAATGTATGGTAACCGGTTATAAAAGTATTCCCGCAAATGAGCGATCGTATTTCCTTGAAGAGGGGGATAAGATAGCTGTAATCTCCCCTTCTGCCCTTCCCAGCCGCAAACAGGTTGATGCAACGATTGAAGGTCTCAAGGATTGGGGGTTTGAACCTGTGGAAGGAAAATATGTGTGTCCGCAGACAAGAACGATCGATGAGTTAATTGAGGATTTCGAATGGGCTCTGTCCGATCCTTCGATCAAAGCTATTTTCTGTGTACGTGGCGGATACGGAGCATCTCAGGTTATGGACAGTGTTCCTCTTGATATTATAAGGCAGGCAAACAAGCCGATCATCGGCTACAGTGATATTACCGTATATCATTCCGCATGGACCGTTTCATCTCTCGAGTCGGTTCACGGATGTATGAGCGCATCTTTTACATCTCTTCCAACAGAATGCGCTGCAGCCGAGTTTAATATGCTAAAAGGAAGAATTCCCGTCTACAGTTGCATATCCCCGGAGACCGGTATCGACGGCACGGCAGAAGGCATCATGATCGGAGGAAACCTTTCGACCATTACATCGGTGCTTAATACTGAATACGACTGCACCAAAACAAATGAGCCGTATATTCTGTTTATCGAGGAAGTAGGGGAAAATATCCAGCACATCCATCGATATCTTACGATATTGAAGCATAACGGGGTTCTCGACAATGCTTCAGCAATAATCTTCGGTGAGTGGACAGAACTTCCGGCAGACGGGTCAGGAAATTTCGGAGACACCAGAGGCGGCAAATATGAATCGGTTGCCGATATGATAAGACGTGAATTTCTGACGGATATCGATGTCCCTGTTGCATTCGGATTCCCGGCAGGACACGCAGATGTAAACTATCCTCTTCTGATGGGAAGGAATGCACAGATCACGGTTGACGGAAATGAATACACCATTGAATGGCAATAGTCTGTTTACTAATTCTTGAAACTATGTATGGGGGCAGGGATACGGCCTTTACGGCTAATAAAATCATCACATGAAAATGTATTTACAGCCATTACGGGGGCGTGTCCCAACAACCCTCCGTACTCGACTGTATCCCCGACCTTTTTACCCTTCGCGGGACATAATCTTACTGCGGTGGTCTTCTGATTGACCATTCCTATGGCCATTTCATCTGCGATAATTCCCGAAATGGTAGAAGCACTTGTATCGCCCGGTATAGCGATCATATCAAGTCCAACGGAACATACACATGTCATTGCCTCAAGTTTTTCAAGCGTTAAGGCTCCGGCAACGGCCGCATCTATCATTCCCTGGTCTTCTGATACGGGAATAAATGCTCCCGAGAGTCCGCCCACATAAGAGCTCGCCATTACCCCGCCCTTTTTGACCTGGTCATTAAGAAGGGCAAGTGCCGCCGTCGTTCCTGGCGCACCGGCTCTCTCAAGCCCCATTTCACACAGGATATCCGCAACAGAATCTCCTATCGCGGGAGTAGGTGCCAGAGAAAGGTCAACTATACCGAACGGAACATTCAGACGCCGCGAAGCCTCCTTGGCAACAAGCTGGCCAACACGGGTAACCTTAAATGCGGTCTTCTTGATCGTCTCGCACAGTTCTTCAAATCCCTTGCCCTTTGTATTTGAAACAGCTCTCCTGACAACACCCGGACCTGATACTCCGACATTGATAACCGTATCTCCTTCTGTCACACCGTGAAATGCACCTGCCATAAACGGATTATCATCCGGTGCATTGCAAAATACTACAAGCTTTGCACAGCCTATATCCGATATCTCGGATGTTTGCTTGATTATCTGCCCCATCAGCCTGACTGCGTCCATATCGATTCCACACCTTGTTGAGCCCACATTTACGGATGAGCATACAAGGTTAGTTGAGCTTAAAGCCTCAGGTATTGACCTGATAAGATTTTTATCCGCCTCGGTCATTCCTTTTGAAACAAGAGCCGAATATCCGCCAAGAAAGTTAACTCCCACAGCCTTTGCCGCATCATCAAGCGTTTTTGCAATCTTTACAAAATCATCCGGTGATTTTGCAGCCCTCGCCCCGACAAGTGATATGGGAGTGACGGAAATACGCTTATTAACTATCGGAATACCGAATTCAAGTTCTATTTCCTCGCCGGTTGAAACAAGGTCTTTTGCAACGCGTGTGATTTTATTATATATATTATCGCAAAGCGTATCTATATCATCCGATACGCAATCAAGCAGACTGATGCCAAGAGTAATCGTCCTCACATCAAGATTTTGCTCGCCGATCATCTTATTAGTTTCATTTACTTCAAATATATTGATCATTCTTTATCTCCACATTTTTGAGAGTCGCTTTACACCACCTTCTTGAGAGCCACGCCATTCAAAGTCCACTTCGTGGAGGCGTGGCCTACGTGCTGCAAAGTTTTCATAGAAAACTTTACAC